>CAVVFZ010000031.1:0-26237 GCA_963747555.1 uncultured delta proteobacterium | reverse complement strand
ACCACCTCCTCGATGGCCACCTTGGTAAAAGGAGTGGTGTCATAGGGATAGACCACCTTCATGCCCGGGGGAAAATACCGGCTCATCTCTTCCAGTTTCTGTTTGACCGCGTTGGCCGTGTCCAGTGCATTGGCTCCGGCGATCTGCCGGATGCCCATGGCGGCGGCGGGCATGCCGTTGTATTCGGA
Source organism: uncultured delta proteobacterium (assembly GCA_963747555.1). GTDB lineage: Bacteria > Desulfobacterota > DSM-4660 > Desulfatiglandales > Desulfatiglandaceae > DUZB01. The sequence goes on along the minus strand of CAVVFZ010000031.1, from coordinate 26,049 downwards.
GATGACGTCGTAACGCTCGGTTCCCAACTCCGTTCGTCCGATATCCTTGATCCGGATTACGGACCCGTCGGGATTGGTTCGAACGGGGATGGCGGCAAACTCCTCGGGAGTCTGGAGCAGATGCTGGACGATGATGGCGGAGTTCAGACGCTGTCCTTCCACTGCCGGCGCTCCGCCGAACTGGCCGGCGGAGACTTCCACGTTATAGGACCTGAGCGCCATGATGACGTCTTCCATGGTCAGGTTGTAATTGGTCAGCTTGTCGGGGTTGATCCAGACGCGCATGGCGTACTGGGAGCCGAAATTTTCGACTTCGCCAACTCCCGGCACCCGGGAAAGGATCTTTTCCAGATTGGACTGTGCGTAGTCCCGAAGAGCGTCGCCGTCCATTCTACCGTCTTCCGAAATGAGCCCCACGATAATCAGATAGTTTCGGGTGGATTTGCTGACCTTGACCCCCTGACGCTGCACCACGTCGGGCAGGCTGGCCATGGCAAGCTGCAGTTTGTTCTGCACCTTGGACCAGGCGATATCCGGATCCGTGCCGGGGGTAAAGGTCAGTTCGATGCGGGAGGCGCCCGATGAAGAACTGGTGCCGGTGAGATAAAGCATGTCGTCCAGACCGGTCATCTTCTGCTCGATGATCTGGGTCACGGTGTTTTCAACGGTTTCCCCCGATGCCCCGGGGAAAAAGGCATCGATGGCGATGGAGGGCGGCGCGATGGGAGGATACTGGGATATGGGCAGATTATGGATCGCCAGCGCGCCGGCCGCTATCATGACGATGGCGACAACCCAGGCGAAAACCGGCCGGGCCAGAAAAAATTTAGATAACATCACGCGCCTCCGTTACTTTGATGCCGCAGTCGGCCGGGCTGCATTTTCAGGGGAACCGTCCTCTTTAAAAGGAACCGCCTTCACAACCGTTCCCGGCCGCAGCATTTGTGTTCCTTCGACGATCACCCGATCGCCGGGAGAAAGACCTGCTGATACGAGCCATTTGTCTCCGATGGCGCGGTCCAGCGTGAGCATACGCAATCCGACCTTGTTTTCAGCATCCAGGATGAGCACGAAGGGATTCCCCTTGTGATCGCGGGCAACTCCCTGCTGGGGGACAAAAATGGCCTGTTCATTGAAGCCCTCCTTAATAACTGCGCGTACGAACATGCCCGGCAGAAGAACGCCTTTTGGATTTGGAAAGACGACCCGAAGGATCACGGAACCGGTGGTTGGATCCACTGTAACATCGCTGAATTGCAGGATTCCTTCGAGGGGATAGGCCGTGCCGTCTTCCAGGATGAGCTTGACCTTGTTCTGTTCCTTGCCGTTCTGGTTGAGATGGCCTTCCTCCAGACGCCGTTTTAGCCGAAGCAGCTCGGCAGTGGATTGGGGTACGTCTACATAAATGGGATCCAGTTGCTGGATGGTGGCAAGAGGGGTGGGTTGATAAGCCGTTACAATGGCGCCCTCCGTCACGTTGGACACCCCGATGCGTCCCATGACGGGTGCGGTGACGCGACAGTATCCGAGATTGATTCGGGCCGTCTTCAACACCGCTTCCGCCTGATGGATGGTTGCCTCGGCCACCGCCACCGCCTCCCGGTTGCTTTCCAGCTGCGCTTCGGCAGCCGCCAGCGTTGCCTCGGCTACATCGGCGTCGGTTTCGGCCTGGTCCCGCTGGCTGGTGGAAACCACTTTATCTTTAAAGGCATCCTTGAATCGCTCACGATTTGTCCTGGCAAGCGCCAGGGTGGCTTTCTGCTGGGTGACGCGGGCGATGCTCGCTTTCAGGGCGGCCCGCGCCTGATCGGCTGACTTTCGCGTGACGGCGAGGTTGGCTGTCGCATTGTCCAACGCAGCCTGGAAGGGGGCAGGATCGATCTGATAAAGTACCTGGCCCGCCTTGACATCGGCGCCTTCCGTGAACAACCGCTTTTGTATGAGGCCGCTGACCTGGGGCCGGATCTCCGCGATACGGAAAGCGGCCGTACGGGCCGGCAGTTCGATGGTCAGCATGACCTTCCGGGGTTGGACCGTTACGGTCGCTACTTCCCGGACCGTGGGAGGCCGGTGGGATGGAGCCGATCGGTCACAGGCGGCTGACAAAAAAACGGTCAACAGGAAAGCAAGAAGAACAGCATAGGTGAAAGGAGTATTCACCGTTCCAGTTTGTTTCATTAAAAATCCTCCGAATATCGATCTGAAGGTGCCCATCGATTTTTCAACATCCCCCGGATCTTCACGGGGTCACAAGACCTTTATATAGAATATTAAGAATGACGTCCGGATCTTCCGGGTAGGGGTGGCGCTCAGGCGCTTCCAGCCAGCGATAAAGGAACGCATTGCAGAGACTGTCAAGGGCAACGGCCAGATGATGGGGGTCGGCGATCTTGCTAAATCGTTTTTTTTCCATACCGGTTGCAAAAATAGCGGCGAGCGTTTCCAGGAACCGGCCATAGCGTTCCCGGATCTCGGAATCCAGTCCCGCCATGATGTTGAAACTTGCGCCGCGGGTCTCCGCAAAATAGAGTCGTATCATGGAGACATTGGCGCGAAACATGTCGCCCTTCGTTCTGACGTAATTTTGCAGCTTTTCAAACTCGTCATCCGACTCTTCGATGGCCTTTGTCAGCGCTTTGTGGAACTTATCGGAAAGCTCAAGTACGAGTGCCTTATAGAGATTTTCCTTATTTTCAAAAAACTTATACAGGGTTCCGATGGCAAACTCGGCCTTTTGGGCAATCTCATTCATGCTGACATTATGAAAGCCTTTTTCCGAGAAAAGCGCCAGACCGGCATCAAGGATTTCCTGCCGGCGAATAAGCCTTTCTCTTTCCCTGCGTGGAAGTTGTGTTTCGTTCATGGCTTGCCCCTTCCCCGTTTTGCTCGGGATAGTGAATATGACGTCACATTCTATTATGTGATGTCATCTTGTCAAGCAGAATGTCATTTGATTCTTTTTCATTGGGTAAAGGAGAAATTTTCTCATAAAAAATCTTATCCATAAGCCCCATTTGAATTGACGACTGTCCAAAAAATAGCGTATATCTTCAACTTATTGATAGTTCTTGAAAAAACTCCATAGGTATTTCAGGCTTTTACGATGGAAAGCAAAGTGCGGATTGAGAGCGGGGCCGGCTTGTGCGAAACCTCATCAGTTTCAGATTTCGGGCGCCAGGTTTTCTCGTTCCCATGCTCCAGCGTGGGAATGCATAAAGGCCTGTGCGGCATGATCCCAAATGCGGTTGAGGGTAGATCATTATCCGGATGTACCTAAACTGGTTGCCTGGAACTATGCGCATGGGACATTGTCAGGTATGATTTGGTTTGGCCATGCATAAAGCCTGTGCGCATATCCCAAATGCGGTTGAGGGTAGATCATTATCCGATGTACCTAAACTGGTTGCCTGGAACTATGCGCATGGGACATTGTCAGGTATGATTTGGTTTGGAAGAGGTCAATATTCACTGAAATGGAGAAAATTACTGGAAGATCCATGAAAGCCAGGTTTTGAAAGTTACGGAGTAAGGGGTTGTGGATCGCCCTGTCGGATATTTGGAAGAATCGCCAAAACAAAATTCCCGATCGTTTAAGATTGTCACCCTGGGCTGCAAGGTGAACCAGTACGAATCCGCCTGTTTTAACGAGGCCTTTTCCAAGGCTGGGCTGCAGGAAGCCGAAGGGGACAGGGTCTGCGATCTCATTGTCGTCAATACCTGTATCGTAACTCTCAGGGCTGCGCACCAGTCCCGGCAGGCTGTTCGAAAGGTGATAAGGGAAAATCCGGGTGCTTCTGTCGCGGTTGTCGGCTGTTACGCACAGGCCTTCCCTGAAGAGATTCGGGAGATAGGCGGGGTCGGCCTTGTGGTGGATAACCGGTGCAAATCGGAAGTGATTGAACAGGTTCTGCATAGGGGCAGTTCAAGAGAACAGGTACTGTGTCTCAAGCCTTTTGAAGACAACGCTCCGTTTGATTTTCTCCCGGTCCATCGATTTCCTGGCAGGGCCAGGGCCTACCTGAAAATCCAGGACGGATGCCGATCCTTTTGCAGCTACTGCATCGTTCCCACCACCAGGGGGCCTTACCGAAGTCTTTCGCCAGAAAAGGTTATTTCGGCCCTTCATACCTTTTCGGAGAGCGGCCACAGAGAGGTGGTACTAACGGGAATTCATCTTGGGAAATACGGCATCGATTTGCCCGGAGAAATAAATCTCGTTGCCCTGCTTCGGGTCATCGAACGGGAAGGATTCCCTTTGCGAATACGACTCAGTTCCCTGGAACCCAACGAAATTCAGAGGGAGCTGATCGAAATGGCTGCCTCCAGCGACTGGCTGTGCCGGCATTTCCACATTCCCCTCCAAAGCGGAGACGAAGGCATTTTGAAGCGAATGAACCGAACCTACCCCGTAGCGGTCTTTGAAAACGTGGTCAAGAACATCCATGAAAGGATTCCCGATGTGGCCATAGGCGTTGATGTGATGACCGGGTTTCCAGGCGAAGACAGTCGTGCCCACAGGAACAGTTTTTCCCTGATCCAGGCCCTGCCGGTGTCTTATCTTCACATATTCCCATTTTCGCCAAGGCCGGGGACAAAGGCCTGGGATTTCAAAGGGAGAATCGATCCGGAAACCCTCAAGAAAAGGGCCGCGGAGTTGCGGGCTCTGGGCCGGGAAAAACGTCGTGCATTCTATGAGGGGTGTCTTGGGAAACGGTATGCCGTGCTCGTGGAAGGGGCCGATTCAGACAGGGAAGGGTTCATGAAAGGGACGAGCGACAATTATCTGCCGGCAGTCTTCCATGGAGAAGAGAGCCTGAAGGGCAAAGTCATCCCGGTCCGTATGGAACGTGCGTTGGAAGACAGGATGGTGGGGTTCGCAGAGCCGAACGTGGAAACAGCCATTAGCCGTTAGCTTTTAGCAATTAGGTCCAATACCCGTGAATGAATAAAATTCATGCACTGTTTGACCTGCCATGAAGAGCATGAAGAACAGGAAGAGAACGGGAGAAAAGATGAACCGTGCGGCTCCTTCACCTGGCGGTTTACACTTTCGTCATTCCGGCATGCTTTTAGCCGGAATCCAGAAATCTGTCGCCGACAACCTGGATTCCCGCGTTCGCGGGAATGACGGCCTGGAGGACTTTTTACGAGAATATCATAATTGGAATTGGAAGTATCACATCTCCCCCAAAGGCCTTTGGAACGTATATTTTGCAGGGTCCGCCACCAGCTTCTGGTAAGCCTCATCCTGATTTCCCCCGGGGATTGAGAAAGGGAGGGAAATGACATAAACAATGCTGCCCACCGCCGTGGCTATGATTCCCATGGGCCGCAGAATCACCAGGTCGGCAGCCATATATCCGCCCTTTTCTCCCATGGATTCGTAATAGTCCTCAGCCATGGCCACAGGCGCCAGAGTGGAAAAGATCAGGAACGAAACGGTTAACACAACCATATATTTCAGAAGCTTTTTCATTATAATATCCTCCTTTTCAGATGATCGACTCTTTGCATGTTATCCAGTCATAAGGTTAAATTCAAGAGATTTCTTCATCCGTCGCGATGGCATGCCGGCCTTGTCGCCTCTTTTTCTGTTCTCTAATCCCCAGTCTGCCGGAGACGAATTGCTTCTTAGGCACGCGATACCCATGCTGCAAAGAAAGCAGTTTATCATTGAAACCCCCTTTTGATGTGTTAAGATAAAATCACGACCGGTTGTCTATTCAACGGTTGGGTAATTCTACTATTATGAGGGCTGGGAAATATGCGAATCATTTTTTTTGCCGGCAAGGGCGGAGTAGGAAAAACGAGTGTAGCCGCGGCAACCGGAATCAGGGCGGCGGAACAGGGATTCAAGACCGTGATCATGTCCCTGGACATGGCCCACAGCCTTTCGGACATTTTTGATCTGGAAAAAAATCTGGTGGATCAAAATCGGGGAAAGGCCTTGAAGGTCAGGGAGAATCTATGGATACAGGAACTGGACATCCAGGAAGAGATTGAAAAAAACTGGGGGGATATTCATGCCTATCTTTCCTCCCTGTTGAATACGACGGGGCTGGATGAGATCCTTGCCGAGGAACTGGCGATCCTGCCCGGGATGGAGGAAGTAAGTCTGCTTCTCTACATTAATCAGTACGTTCGGGAAAACGAATTTGACGTGATCCTCCTCGATTGTGCGCCCACGGGTGAATCTCTCCGGTTTATCAGCATTCCAACGACGCTGGAGTGGTATATCAAGAAGATCTTTAAAATGGAGAGGGCTATTGTTCGGGTTGCGCGTCCGGTTGCAAAACGCCTGTATGATATTCCTCTTCCAGGGGAAGACTATTTCAAGGGTATTGAGAAGCTTTTTAATCGGCTCAGGGGCGTGGACGAAATCCTGGTCGATTCCAAGACCACTTCCGTTCGCCTTGTCACAAACCCGGAAAAAATTGTTCTAAAGGAAACCCAGCGGGCTTTCATGTATTTCTCTCTGTACCGGATGAGCGTAGATGCCATTATTATGAATCGGATCATTCCGGATTCCATAACGGATCCGTACTTTGAAGGCTGGCGAAAAAGCCAGGAGGGATACATCAAGGAGGCTGAAAACTATTTCAGCCCGGTTCCCATTTTTCCGGTGCCTCTGTTTCGAGGAGAGGTCCTGGGGCAGTGCAGTCTGGGGGATCTGGCCAACCAGATCTACGGGGAGAGAAATCCGTTGGACCGCTTTTTTGATGGAGAACCCTACAGTTTCAAGAAGTCCGGCGGAAGATATCGTTTGAAGCTGAAACTCCCATTTATCGACAAACAGGATGTGAACTTGAACAAGGTTTCGGATGAACTGATCGTTCGCGTGGGAAGTTTCAAAAGGAACATCCTGCTTCCGCGTCAGGTGGCCGCTTCCAGGGTGGTCAGTGCGAAGCTGGAGGGGCAGTATTTGCGCATATATTTTGAGATGTGAGAGGGGTAGATTATGTCAAAAAAGAAAATAGTTGATGAAAGTGAAAGAGCTTCCTGTCCGGTTGGAAAATGCTTTCAGGCCTTTGAAAAGGTGTGTGGAGAGGAGCCTCAGTTCATGAAACACCTGCGCCAATCCCGGCTGGAGTTTTTGAAAGCGATGAAATGCCTGCTGGATGCGGGAATTGAGCACCTTGAGAAGAGGGCCGATTCGGCAGAAACAAAAAAAGCCATTAAAATCAAGGTGGAATGATGAAACCGCGATTGGTTATCCTGCGAATCCCGTTGATCCTGTCAACGCATTGAGGTGCATATGTTCGAAAAAGAGTTTGACATTGCCGGCACGGCGGCAAGGGCTGCCGGCGCTGTCTTAAAAGAGCGTTTCGGCAAGGCTCATGAGATTGTAAAAAAAGGAGCAATCGATCTCGTGACCGAGGCGGACCTGGCCGCTGAAACAACGATTCTGGAAATCCTTCAGAGCCATTTTCCACAAGACAATATCCTGTCGGAGGAGGCGGGCGACCAGGATATCGTATCTTCGCGAACCTGGATCGTTGATCCCCTGGACGGAACCACCAATTTCGCGCACGGATTTCCCTTTTTTGCCGTTTCCATTGCGCTGGAAGAGGCGGAAGAGATTCTGCTGGGCGTAGTGTATTGCCCGATCCTGGAAGAATTTTTTCACGCACGCCTTGGAAAGGGCGCGTTCCTCAATGACAGACCGATTCACGTTTCCAGGGCCTCAAAACTGGGGGAATCCCTGATGGCCACCGGCTTTCCTTATGATATCCGGGAGAGGGCCTGCCGGATTTTTGACCGGTTTCAGCGGATGGTGGTCAGTTCCCAGGGCATTCGAAGGGCAGGGGCGGCGGCCATTGACCTGTGCTATGTGGCGGCCGGAAAGTTGGATGGATTCTGGGAGGAGGACCTGAAACCCTGGGATACGGCTGCCGGCGCGCTCATCGTGCAGGAGGCAGGAGGGACGCTGAGTAATTTCGAAGGGGAATCCTATAACCCCTACATGAAAAGTGTGGTGGCCGGCAATCCAGTGATTCAGAGAGAGATTGTCAAGATGCTGGCCGAGTAAGGACTCACTCAGGAATAGTCCCTATTTTAGGCGGAACGATTTTGATGGTTGCCTACTTCGTCATTCCTGCGAACGCGGGAATGAAGGTATGGAAGAAAGCGAATCCGAATTATGGCGTTTATTGGAGGTCTACTGGAGGTGGCTACCGGGAAAAAAATATCTTCCACCGGCGATGATGGGCGTATGGTGAAGATCGATAAGGCCACAGGAGAAGTGACACTCAAATTCAAATTGCCGGGATTTTAATTCAAGGATTCTGGACGATCCCTAAGAAAAACTGTAGAGATTGAGTCCTTTCACCTGTTCAAAATGGGAATCCACCGTAAAGACTTCGCAGCCCTCGGATATGGCCAGGGAAGCTACGGTCAGGTCAGAGAGCGGGATTGTGATTCCTTTTCTTCGCAGAGACGCGGATATTTCACCGGCTTTTTTCCATGCATCCCGAGTCATCTCCACATATGGAAGCTTGTCCAGACTTTCTTTTACAAGTCTCGACTCTTCCAAGCTCTTTATGCCTTGAAGTATCTCGGCCAGGATCATTCCGGTCATGATCACTTTACGTTCCTTGAGAAGACCCTTGAGATGCACAGCGAGTTCGGATGCCGGCCTTCGGAAAAAGTCAATCCAAACACAAGTATCAACTATAATCCCGGTATTCATTCAGTTCGTCCTCTTCTTCTTTCTGCCAGTCCATATCAATGTTGATCTTGCCGCTGAGAGAAATGAGGTCTTCAACAGATTTTTTTTCAATGTAGTCCTTGATTGCCAATTCCACGGCCTTTGTCTTTGTCTTGGCCTTCGTACGTGCCAGGAGTTCATCCATAAGATCATCTTGTATGTTTATCGAGGTCCTCATCGTACGCTCCTTAGATCGTATATTTTTATAAAATTATACATACTCACAGGCCCATGTCAATATTTTATCGGGTAACCCTCCGCAATTTCATGAAGGAGAGACTCCGCCGGGTTCCGGGATAGAGGGAACTCCTATCAAGTCAAATGGTGATCTCTGTTGTTTCCCAGTAATTCTCATTTTGATTTTTTGCCTAAAACCGGCCATGGGCGATTGTCTCAAAACGGCGCCAAAATCGATTGGTCATTCCATGGCACGGCGGTAAAGCTTCAAAATTTGGCTAAGATCAGACACCTGTAGAAGGAATCCTGTGCAAAAACCGTCTTACCGCCTGTTGTGTAATGTGAAAATGGAATTATGCCTCTGCAAAAGGTGTCCGAAGCGGACCATTGGCGCCATTTCGAGACAGACCCCCATGGCCTCAGATTACAGAAAATCCAAAATGAGGATTGCTGGTTGTTTCCCTTTTCTTTGGCAATCCGTTCATCAGTGCCGCTTCAATCGCCCTCGAGTTAATAGGTGCTGCAATTAGTTCTTTCGGTTTTCGATTGATTAGAATATACTATTGAAATGAGCGAAGATAAAAAAACCGTATACTTGCTGGACGGAAGTTCATACATCCATCGCGCCTATCACGCCATCAGGAACCTGACCAACTCCAAAGGGTTCCCCACGAACGCCGTTTTGGGAGTGACCAAAATGGTCCTCAAACTCATGGCAGACAGGAATCCCGAATATTTTGCGGTGGTTTTTGACTCCAAAGGTCCCACATTCAGACACGAAATCTACAAAGAATATAAGGCCAACCGGCCTCCCATGCCGGAGGAAATGGTTGTACAACTTCCCTTGATTAAGGAGATATTGCAGAAACTTGGAATCCGGCTTATGGAGCTTGGCGGCTATGAGGCCGACGATATTATCGGGACCATGGCCAGGGTAAGCCAGGAGAAGGGTTTCCAGGTGGTCATGGTGACGGGGGATAAGGATTTCAGGCAGCTTGTCACAAAGGATGCAACCCTGTGGGACACCATGAAGGACCGGGTGACCGATTATCAAACCATCCGGGAGGAGTACGGGATTGAGCCGGAAAAATTTCTGGATGTGATGGGGCTGTCCGGAGATACTTCGGACAATATCCCGGGGGTTCGGGGAGTGGGGGAGAAGACCGCACTGGATCTTATAAAACAGTTCGGTTCCATGGAGAACCTCTTTAAGCATCTGGACCAGATCACCAAAAAGAAGCTCCGGGAAAATCTGGAGGCCTGCCGCGATCAGGCCTTCCTAAGCAGGACGCTGGTAACCATTGATCAGTTTGTCCCCGTTGACGAAGATCTGAACGGACTCCGATTGGGGGAGCCTTCAGGAGATGAATTGGCGAAGGTATTCCGGGAGCTTGAGTTCCGGGGGCTGTGGGATCAGTTTGCATCCAGAAAAGAACTCCACAAAGATTATCGGCTGATCCTTTCCATGGAGGAATTGGAGGCCCTGGCAAGGCGGGTCAGAGAGGTGGGATTCGTGTCCGTGGATACGGAGACCACCGGTACGGAGCCCATGCGTGCGGATCTGGTGGGGATCTCCTTTTGTTGCGAAAAAGGCAAGGCCTTCTATTTGCCTCTTACCCATCTCTATCTTGGCGTACCCGACCAGATCTCTCTTGATGCCGCCCTGCCTGTCCTGAAAGGGTTCCTCGAAGATGAGACTATTGCGAAGATAGGGCAGAACATCAAATATGACGGGGAGGTGCTGAAGCGCCACGGGATGGAACTTCGGGGGATCAGGTTTGATACCATGATCGCCTCCTATGTGATCGATCCCGGTCTTCGGCAACACAATCTGGACGCCCTTGCCCAGCATTACCTGAATCACAAGATGATCGGCTATCACGAGGTAGTCGGAAAAGGAAAAGGGCAGCTCAATTTCTCCCAGGTGGACATGGAGAGGGCGTGCGAGTATTCCAGCGAGGATGCGGACATCGCCCTGCGTCTGAAGGCCATCCTTGAAAAGCGATTAAAGGAGGAAGAGAACGAGGATCTCTTTTATCTTCTTGAGATGCAGCTTGTCCCGGTTCTCATGGAGATGGAGATGTCCGGCATCCGGATTGATGCGGATCTGTTTCGGGAGATGTCGGGCCGGTTCGGCGAGGACATGAAGGCCATTGAAGCCGATATCTTTGCCGAGGCCGGGACGGAATTCAATATCAATTCCTCCCAGCAGTTAGGCTACGTGCTCTTTGAAAAGCTGGGGCTTCCCGTACAGAAGAAAACCGCCAAGAGCGGACGGTATTCCACGGATGTGAAGGTCCTTCAACAGCTTTCGGCATCCGCCTATAAGATCCCGGAACTGCTCCTTCGCTACAGAACCCTTTCCAAACTCAAATCGACCTATCTGGACGCCCTGGTGAAAATGGTGGATCCCGTTACCGGGCGGGTTCACACCTCCTTTAATCAGACTGTTGCGGCTACGGGGCGACTGAGCAGCAGCAATCCCAATCTGCAGAATATCCCCATCCGGGGAGAGGAAGGCAGGGCCATTCGGAAAGGCTTTGTAGCCGACGCGGGAAATCTGCTGGTTTCCGCCGATTACAGCCAGGTGGAACTGCGCGTATTCGCCCACTATTCCGGCGACGATGCGTTTATAGAGGCGTTCAGAAAGGATCAGGATATCCATGCCCGTACCGCCTCGGAGATTGTGGCTGGAGAAGGGGTGGAAGTCACTTCGCGGATGAGAAGCATTGCAAAGGCGATCAATTTCGGCATTATCTACGGCATGGGCCCGAAAAAGCTCAGCGATGAGCTTGGGATTGATTTGAAGGTGGCCAAAGATTATATTGCCGCGTACTATGACCGCTATCAAGGGGTGGCCTCTTACCGGGACAGGATGATTGCGACGGCTCGGGAAAAGGGGTATGTGACGACCCTTCTCAACCGAAGGCGGTATCTTCCCGATATCCAGCATGCCAATAGCCGGATACGTTCGGAGGCGGAACGCATGGCCGTGAATACCCCCATTCAGGGGACAGCGGCGGACCTGATCAAGCAGGCGATGATTACCATTCACGGGCGGATGAAGAAAGAAGACTTCCGTGGCAAAATGCTTCTGCAGGTCCACGATGAACTGGTATTCGAAGTCCCGGAAGACGAGCTGGAACGTTTGATACCCATGGTAAAGGACGAAATGGAAAGTGTGTACCCTCTGGATGTCCCCTTGAAGGTGGATATCAACTCTGGAAAGAACTGGGACGAGGCCCACTGAGAAATAAAAACATGACCATGAAATATGTATTCGGGCCGGTTCCTTCCAGGCGGTTGGGGTTGTCCCTTGGGGTGGATCTTATCCCCTGCAAGACGTGCAGTTTTGACTGCCTGTACTGCGAAGTGGGGAGAACAACGGAACTGACCCTTTCTCCGGTGAACTACGCCCCCTATGGGGAAGTGATCAGGGAAATAAAAGAGAAGCTTCAGACCTGCAGGCCGGATGTGATCACTCTTGCCGGTTCGGGTGAACCTACCCTCTATGCCGATCTGGAAAAGGTTATAGACGGCATCAAGGAAATTACCGAAATCGAAGTAGCCCTCCTCACGAACGGGTCGCTTTTCTGGCAGGAAGAGATTGTCCGACGCGTCCTGCATGCCGATATCATTCTGCCCACCCTGTCCAGCGCCTTTGAGGAAACTTACCGGAAGATTCACAGGCCTCCGGCGGATCTGTCTCTTGCAAAAGTGATTGACGGTCTCAAGAAACTCCGGGCTATGTACCACGGGCGAATTTATCTGGAGACCATCTTCCTTGCAGGTATCAACGACACGGACGAAGAGATTGCTGCGCTCAAATCGGTCATCGATGCCATCAATCCGGATAAAATTCAGCTCAATACCGTTGTTCGTCCCCCGGCGGATATTCGCGCCAAATGTCTTGACAGCCAGAGGCTGAAAGAGATAAAGGATTTTTTTGGTCCAAAAGCGGAAATTGTTGTGGGATCGCCCTCCGGGGGAGAAAAGAAGGGGTGGGATTCCGCCGCGAAAGATTTTCTGGATATGGTCAGGAGACGTCCTCTTACGGCGGCTGATATGGCCCGACTTTCAAGTATGAGCGTGGAAGATGCCCAGTCTGTGATCAAGGGACTTCTTATGAAGGGCATGATTAAGAAACGGGAATATTCCGGGGAGGTGTTCTACGTGGCGGGTGTGGAAAATGTCGAGTAAAGCAAAGAACCGTCCAACGGGATCCGACAGGTTTCATGTGGGCATTGATGCGGGTTCCGTCAGCGTGAACTGCATCGTCATCAATGAAGGGAAAGAGATCGTTCATGAGGCGCCCTATGCAAGACATTTCGGTAGGGTGGATGAGCAGGTGCTGGCCCTTTTGAAGGATCTGCACCAACGGTTCGGGGAAGAAAACATCGTTACCCTGTCGTTTACGGGGAACCATGGGAAGAGTCTGAGTGAGCGGCTTCATGCCTTTTATGAGTTTGATACGATCAGCCAGGTCCTCGGGGCGACTTTTGTGACCCCGGGAGTCCGGACCATCATCAGTATGGGCGGACAGGACACGGCTCTCTTTCAGATCGGTTATGATTCGAACGGAGGAAACTCCGGACGAAATGCCTGGACCCTGGAATATTTCAATACGAACGGTCCGTGCGCCTCGGGCACGGGCTCCTTCATAGATCAGCAGGCGGAGCGACTGGCTACCTCCATATACGGCGAAAAGACCGATGTCTCCCAGGAGAGGATTGACAGCATCCTTTCCGATTTCATCCGGCTTGGAAAGGAAAGTGAAAAACCGGCCAATGTGGCCTGCAGATGTACGGTATTTACCAAATCGGACATGATCCATCTGCAGAACCGGGGGGAAAAACTGCAGGATATCATTTACGGTCTACATGTGGGAAATGCCCGGAATTATATGAGCACCATCGTTTCCAACCGGGAAATCGAAGCGCCTATTGTATTTGTGGGAGGGCTCTCCCTCAACGAACTGCAGGTCAAGGCCTTCCGGGAATATTTTCCAAAGCTGATTATTCCGGAATACAGCCGCTCTACGGGCGCCCTTGGCGTGGCCCTGGAATCTCTTGAGCGATCCATTGGCGAGGGACGGGATACGGCCAAAGGATGCGACATAGATCTGAAGGCGTTCGGGAAATCCGGATCGTCGGGCGGCGGGAACGTCCCAAAAGGGGAAAAGCTGGTACTCAGGAAAACGGCTTTCCCCGACACAAACAAGATAGAAACCGCGTTTTCCGGGACAAGGACGGGGGTCTATTTCGGGATAGATATCGGATCAACGACCACGAAATATGCGGTTATCAATGAAAACAGGGAAATCATTTTCAAGAATTATGTGCCTACCATGGGCAAGCCGATCGAAGTGGTGCAGGATTTATTGAGGTCCCTGCAGGAGCGGATCGGGAAGAAGGTCGAAATACTTGGGGCGGCGGCCACCGGTTCCGGCAGAAATGTGGTCGGGGATTTCCTGAATGTGGATCTGATTATTGATGAAATCACCGCCCACGCAAGGGGGGCGGTGGAAATAGACCCGCTTGTGGATACCATCTTTGAGATAGGCGGCCAGGATTCAAAATATATATCCATTGCCAACACCTATCCGCTCGATTTTGATATGAACAAGGTCTGCGCTGCCGGTACAGGGAGCTTCCTTCATGAACTGGCCAATAAATATGGAATTAATATCGTGGAGGAATTCCAGGAGATAGCCCTTTCTTCGGACGCCCCGGTTAAGCTGGCGGAACGATGCACCGTGTTCATGGAATCGGACATGGTGTCGTACCACCAGAAAGGGGTGAACCGGAACGATTTGATCGCAGGCCTCTGTTATGCCATTGTTTTCAATTACCTGAACCGCGTGGTGGAAAAGAGGAAGATCGGGCGCAGGGTCATGTTTTTAGGGGGCCCTTCCCTGAATAAAGGCGTGGTGGCGGCCTTTGAAAATGTGCTGGGCAAGGGGCTTTTGGTCCCCAAAAACAGGGAGGTGCTGGGGGCGTACGGGGCGGCCATAAGCGTCCAGGAGAAAATGGCGCTTGAAAAGAAAGAGTGCAGTACATTTCGGGGGTTCAAGAGCGCGGTAAATGACCGGATGGAATTTGCGGAAAAGACATGCCGTGCGGATCGCAACTGCCATAATCAGTGCAAATTGAAGATTTATGATTTTGACGGCCGTCGAAGCGTCTGGGGCGGGGAGTGCGGCCGATATGAACTGATCAGGGGCAGTGGAGGGAAAAAGGAGGACCTTTTTGCCTTTCGGCAGGAAGTCTGGCAGAAACATATGACCGGGGTCTATGAGGAGCTTGGTCAAGAGCCCATGCTCAAGGTGGACAACAGGCCGACTGTGGGAATGCAGAGGGCCCTTTATGGGATTCAGACGAGCGTTCTATGGGCCCACTTTTTTGACAGGCTGGGATACAGGCTTGTCCTTACCCCTGCTACGAACGCCCATATATCCGGACTGGGCATAGAAACCATGACATCGGAAACGTGTTATCCCGTCAAGGTTTCCCATGGTCATATTGCGGAACTCGCCCGAAAAACTGCCCATCTTTTCATCCCCAGCATGATCACCATGGAGACTCCCAGGTCCGAGGAGAAGGGCTTTTTCTGCCCCATGGTGCAGAGCAACAGCTATATGGTCAGGATGGCCGTTGATCTCGATGGGGTTTCGATCCTGAATCCGGTGCTTCATCTCAAATATGATCTGGACTCCCTTGCCCTTGAAGTTGCGGATCAGATGCGGAGCAGGCTGGGTGTGGGAAAGGCGGCCATACGAGGGGCACTTAAATATGCCCTTGAACGGCAGGAACGGTTTGGGGAAGAGCTTCTTCAGAAAGGAAGAGAAGTTCTTGAAAACCACAACCCCCGTGAGCCGCTGGTGATCGTTACGGGAAGGCCGTACAACCTGTATGACGAGCGATTGAACCTGCGGCTGGGGCAGAACCTGACCAAAATCGGAGTGTCGGCCCTTCCTCTGGATTTTGTGGATCTGAGCCGGGTGGACCTGTCTGATTTTCCGTCCATGTACTGGGGGCTTGGCGCACAGATTTTAAGAACTGCAAAGGTTATTTCGGAACGTCCATGGCTTTTCGGACTGCATCTGACCAATTTCGGATGCGGCGCCGATTCTTTTCTTGAACATTTCTACCGTCACATCATGGGAGAAAAGCCCTATCTCATCCTTGAACTGGATGAGCACAGTGCCGTGGCCGGCGCTATGACCCGGCTGGAGGCCTACAAGAATGTGATTGAGAACAGCCTTAGAAAATCGGCCCAGGGGCTGCCTGCAAAAGCGGCAATGGGGTATTGAGATGCAGGAGAAAGAGAAAAGGGATTTTCAGTCTCTTACGGATAATGTAGGCAAGTTCCACCTGGGCAGTAAGACGGTCCTTATCCCGGAAATGAACCGGATCGGGACCCATCTGATTGCGGCCGCTTTCAGGGGATTCGGGATCGATGCAAGGGTCCTCCCGACTTTTGACGGAATGGCCCTCGGCAATGAATACACGTCGGGAAAGGAGTGCTTTCCGTGCCAGATTACCATGGGAGACATCCTCCATTTCCTTCAGACGGAGGGAAAGCGCCTCGGGGAGGCGTTTGATCCGGAGAACTACATCTATTTTATGCCTGAGGCGGACGGTCCCTGTCGCTTCGGGATGTATAACAAGTACCAGCGAATCGTTTTGGATTCCTTTCCTGAACTGAGCCGGTTGAAAATCGGCTCCCTGACCACCGGGGACGGGTATTCTCTGAGCGGGTTGATCGAAGAAAACCGCGTCAGGGATCTGAGGAAAAGTTCCTATGTCTCCGTGCTTGCCGGAGATATTCTGGACAGACTGTTATGGCGGATCCGTCCGTACGAGAAAGAGGCGGGAGCGGCGGACGACTTTATCGAGAACTCCATGCGCCGCATGGAAGAGGCCTTTGAGAGATACGCGGCGGAAAAGGATTTTGACAGGATCCTCCGGCAGTTGGAACAGATAATAATTGAGGGAAAAAGGATTATTGATCCCGCGATCGAGCAGAAACCGCTCATAGGCGTCGTAGGAGAGATCTATTTAAGGACACATGTAAAGGCCAATCAGGATGTGATCCGGGTCCTGGAAAAATACGGGGCCGAGGTGGTGAATGCCTCCATTGCGGAATGGGTCAACTATACGAGTTATGACAGGTTCAGGGAGGCCAGGGCCGGTTTTCTGAGCGGTCTCAGGCAATTTAAGGCAGGCGCTGCAGGAAGATATCTGAAGAGCATGATCAGTTTTGGGGGAGATCTTTTTTACCAGGAATATCGGCAAAAGAAGGTTTATGAGCGCGTAAAGCCGATTATGAATCTTGCCCAAGACCACAAAGTGGGACACCTGGAAGAAATTCTGAAGGAGAAGGATCTCTTTCATTTTGCCGTGGGTACCGAGGCATGTCTGAGCATTGCGGGGCTGATTCAGTATGTGAATGACGGGTACAACGGACTTGTAAATGTTTACCCGTTTACGTGTATGCCCAGCACTATTACCTCTGCCATCGCAAAACCGCTGATGAACAGGCAAGGCATTCCCTACATTGATACCCCTTACGATTCCAGTACCCCGCCGGGAAGGGAAGCCGCCATCCGGACCTTCATGTATCAGGCCCATCAAAACTTCAAACAGAACGGAAGGAAGCGCAGGACTATATAAATGGCGACAAAGATGCTTATCAATGCGGTGGAGGAGGAGGAACTCAGAATAGCCATCATAAAAGATGGGTTCCTGGATGGGTTTTACATTGAAACGACGGGATCGGAACAGAAAGTCGGCAATATCTACAAGGGGGTTGTGGAACGGGTGGAGCCAAGCCTGCAGGCCTGTTTCTTCAACTACGGCGCCGACAAAAACGGATTTCTTTCCATCCATGATGTCCATCCGGAATATTATCTTCCCGGATCGGAACCCCTGAAGGAGGGGCAGATCCCGCCCATTGAAAAAGTCCTTAAAAAAGGGCAGGAACTTCTCGTTCAGATCACCAAGGAAATGCCTGGGCACAAAGGTGCACAGCTCACCACTTACCTTTCCCTGGCCAGCCGGTATCTCATCCTCATGCCGGGCAGCAGGGGGGGAATCTCGAAAAAAATTGAAGATGAAGAAGAGCGAAAAAGACTCAAGGAGATCATGGGGAATTTCAAGCTCCCCAAAGGGATTGGGTACATCGTCCGCACAGCCGCGCTGAAGCAGAGCAAGAATGAACTTTCACTGGATTTGAACCGGCTTTTGCGGGTCTGGAAAAACATCAAGAAGAACGTCAAGGATGCTCCCGTCTTTTCCGTTATTCACCAGGAACAGGATGTCTGTTTCCGGACCCTGAGGGACTATTTTACCGGTGAGATCACCGAAGTGCTGGTGGACAATAAGGAGACCTTTGCCAAGGTCAAGGAGTATATGCGGGTCGTTTCTCCCCGGCACAAGGGCGATGTCAAACTCTATAAGGAAAAGCGTCCCATATTTGCCCATTACGAGATCGAGAAACAGATTGACGCCATCTATCAGAGTAAGGTCCCCCTCAAGTCGGGAGGCTCCATTGTCATTGATCCGACGGAAGCGCTGATTTCCATCGATGTAAATTCCGGTCGGGGAAGAAGCGGCAAGACCATTGAGACGACCGCATTCAAGACCAATCTGGAAGCTGCCCACGAAATCGCAAGACAGCTCCGTCTGCGGGATATGGGGGGACTCGTGGTTATCGATTTTATCGATATGAAAGACAAGAAACATATCCGGGAGGTGGAGAAGGCCTTCCGGGACCAGGCCAAGAATGATAAAGCCAAAATAAGCACTTCAACGATCTCTAAATTCGGGCTTCTTGAACTTTCCCGGCAGAGGCTGCGGGCCTCTATTGAATCGGTTAGTTATGAAACCTGTTTGTGCTGCCAGGGCAGGGGGCTGATTCCGTCGGTGGAGACGGCCTCCCTTTCTTTTTTGCGGCAGATACGCATGGGGATTTCCCACAAAGGCATAACAAAAATAAAAGGGGCGTTGCCCATAGAGGTAACGACCTACCTCCAGAATAAAAAGCGGCAGGAACTGGCCAAACTGGAATCCCGTCACAAGGTCATTATCTTATTAGAGGGCGACCCGTCTATCCACTTGGGGGGAGGTTCCCTGGAGTTTTTCAAGGAGGAAGCGCAGGCTTGAGAATTACAGCTGGAAATCGGGAACACCTGAGACCCCATGTTTAACAATATCATTTACTTCATCGTTGTCCTCCTCATCTTTAACGTCGGATACCCTGTTACGCCTCCCGAAGAATCGATCTTTTTTCCCGCAGGGATGCTTTTCTTGTGCTGGGTGATTTTCAGCCTGTATTGCAGCAGGACCTTTGTTCGTCTTCTCAGACATCCCGATATCGGGAAGGGGCCTGACGGTAGACTGGCGGAACGATACCAGCGGCTGACTGTCAGGCTCTCCATCGTGGCCATCTTCTTTTTCGCTCTGGCCGTGTGCGTCTTTAACCTGAAGCAGTGGCTCTATCTGATCCCCCTCGTGAGAGACTCTTCACTCCTTCAGGGGGGCATTGCTCTCTCTTTCTTTTTCGTTTACCTGATTACGATCTGGCATTTTGCCTATCCGGTGTACCGAATCGCCTTTCAGGTAGCCATTACAAAAAGATCATTCATCCTGTCCCATATCCGTTTCAATGTCCCTGTGCTTTTTCCCTGGGCCGCCCTTTCTTTTGTGTATGATCTCCTTGCCCTGACACCGTGGGGGGGAGTCGAGGGCATCCTTGAGGACCTGTATGGGCAGATCGCTTTCTTTGCGCTGTTTCTTACGCTCCTGATGATTTTTATGCCCGGAATCATTCAGTACTGGTGGGGGTGCAAACCCCTTGCATCGTCGGAAAGAGGGAGGGCGCTGGAGCTGTTTCTCGCCGAAAAGGGATTTCGATACCGTAGACTACTGCGTTGGCCGATCTTCGAAGGACGGATGATGACGGCCGGCATTATGGGCATCCTTCCGAAATACCGATACATTCTTGTAACCGACGCCCTCATGGACGTTCTTTCCATAGATGAACTGAAAGCGGTGCTTGCCCACGAGATGGGGCATGCCAAATACCGGCACCTTCTTTTTTATGTTCTTTTTTTTGTGGGGTATATGGTCCTCTCCTTCGGTCTTTCCGATTTTTTCATGTACCTGTTTTATCTGTTCCCTGGATTTCCCGAACTCCTTGCCGGAGGAGAATCCCTGTCGATCAGCCCGCTCTACCTTGCCCTTTCCCTGCCCATGCTAATCACTCTGGTTGTCTATTTTCGCTATGTGATGGGTTTTTTCATGCGCAATTTTGAAAGGCAGGCCGATCTTTATTCCGCGAAAGTAATGGGGGGGCCATCCTTGATTATCAGCTCGCTGGAGAAGATTGCCTGGTTTAGCGGAAAGAGTCGAAACCTTCCAAGCTGGCACCATTTCAGCATTCGCCAGAGAGTCGATTTCCTCTGGCGTATGCTGAAGGAAAAAGATCTGCTGAAAAGGCACAACCGGTTTGTGCTTATCTCTTTTTTCATCTATTTGCTGTCTTTGTGCACGCTGGGGTATGCCCTGAATTTCGGTTCAGTGAAAGAACAGATGCAATATGCCATTGTGAAAAAGGTCCTGACCGATCGGCTTGAAAAGGATCCCGAGAATCTGGCGATCTATTATAACCTGGCCATGGTGAATCAGCAGATGGGAGATAACAAAAAGGCCATTCAATATTACGACAGGATCATTGAGAGGGATAATCATCAGGCGGGGGCTCTCAATAACCTTGCCTGGCTTCTCGTGACGGCGAAGGACACCGGCCCAGGGGAACTTCACCGGGCTTTGAATCTGGCCCGGAGGGCGGTGGAACTCAAACCGGAACCCGAGTTCATGGACACCCTGGCGGAGGCCTACTTCGTCAATGGGGACAGGGAGGAAGCGGTGAGGGTGATAAAAGAAGCCATCAAAAAAGCAACCGGCAACCGAAAGTATTACGAGAGCCAGTTGAAGAAATTTCTTGGTGAAGGATGAATCCGTGTACATCCAAAGCTGTTTCGCCGGGAAAATGAGATCGCGCAGGTCAAGAGGACGGGCGAATACAGGAAGATAGTTACGGAAAATCTGTATGAGGGAATTAGGGTTTTTCCGTAAGAGTAACGGCTAATTTTTTTTCGTGGCCGTCTCTCACAATTCTGAGCACTACGGTTTCTCCCACCTGTCTTCTGTCCAGAAGTCTGACCATCTGGCGCATATCGGTAATCTTTTTGTCATCGATTGCCGTGATGATATCTCCACCCAGAAGCAATCTCACTCCCGAAATGATCACCTGCCTGTTTCCACCCCTCAGGCCGCCCTGCTGACCTGGTCCCCCTCTCATGACCTCTACCACCAGGATTCCTTCCCTGGCACCCAATCCAAGTCCCTCGGCCAGGGTCGGGGTGACGGAAATGCCGGTGATTCCCAACCAGGGATGCGCTACCCTGCCCGATGTGATCAACTGGGTGGCCACCTGTTTGGCCAGATTGATGGGGATCGCGAAACCGATGCCCTGATATCCGCCGGACAGGCTGAATATGGCCGAGTTGATTCCGATTACTTCTCCGTTGGAATTCAGAAGGGGACCCCCTGAATTTCCGGGATTGATGGCTGCATCTGTCTGAATCAGATCCTCTATCTGGTTGCCGTCTTCCGTTCTTATGCTTCTGTGTACGGCACTGATGATTCCAGTTGTCAGGGTGTGGGAAAGCCCGAACGGGTTCCCGATGGCAATGGCCTTCTGGCCTGGTTTGACGATGTCTGAATCGCCGAGATGTGCTACCGCATTTACTTTCGTACCCGGTATTTTGATAACGGCGAGATCAAACTCGGGATCTCTGCCGACCAGGGATGCCTCGATCTTCTCCCCATCGGCCATGGTCACGGTAATCTTCCTGGCGTTGGCGACCACATGATTATTGGTAAGGATATATCCCCGGCTATCTATGATGAACCCTGAACCCTGTCCTCTTTGGGGGATGATCTCCATCCAAAAATTCATTCCCAGGGTTGTGGTGGCAATGTTCACGACAGCGTCATGGCTCTTTTCGAAGACATCCATGTTGATCTTTTCATCGGGGGAAACAATGACCGGCCTGGTACTACTTTCTGCCGCTTCGCGGTTGTAGTCGAGGGTTTCGGCGCTGGGATTCGGGCTGGAAAAGAAAGGCAGTTCCCCATTTTGTGTCCAAAAGAACAGAAAGGCGAGGATAAGGATGAGCCATATAGATTTAGTCTGGTATGTTTTCATCAGCAGTCGTTGGGCAACAAGATAAACGTTTCGTTCGTATTGTGAGAATAAATAAAAAGAAGTAAGTCGTTTTTAGAAAAAATAGTTCCTTAGTCCTAATGTGTCAAGGCAAGGGCAAAGGATCGATAGAGGGAATGCAGACTGCTCTTCTTCTTGTGATATACGCCCTGCAATCCGGTTAAGGGCAGGGAACTCTGGAAGAACGCATGCGCCTTCGTAAAGTTTGCATTGACATATCTTAGCCCTTGCTTTAATCAATATTCGTACTATAAATGTATAGAAAAAGATCCATTGGAGGAACGTCAGATGAGGCGCAAAGTCGGTTTCGTGGTGGGGTGTATTCTTTTCCTGTCAGCTATTTTTCTCTTTTTACCCGAAGGGCGCGCGGCAGAAAAAAAGGTCTATACCCTTGACGAATGCGTGAAAGAGGCTCTGGCCAATAACTGGAAGTTGAAGGCGAAAAAGGAACAGATCAATCAGGCGGAATATGTGAAAAACCAGGCCAGAGCGAATTTTCTGCCCAGGTTGAGCACCTCTTACGGGTATAAGAGATATGGATCTGATCAGGAAGTCTTTCTTTCCGCATTTCCACAACCGATTAAGGTGGGCACCCTGAATAATTTCGAGTGGAGAGGGACTGTAACGCAGCCGATCTTTACCGGATTTGCCTTGATCAGTCAGTATCGTCTCTCAGAACTGGGGATTGATCAGTCCGAGCTGGAAGTGCAGACGGAGGAACTGGATCTGGCTTTAAATGCCAAAGCGGCCTATTTTAATATTCTTACGGCGGATATGGCCGTGGAAACTGCACTAAAGGCGGCGGAAGCACTGGAATCCCATGCCGAAGTGGCCCGCAATTTCTATAAGGTGGGGATGATCCCCATCAATGATCTGCTTGAATCGGAAGTAAATGCCAGCAATGCGAAACATGACCTGACGTCTGCAAAAAATAGTTCCAGGTTGGCACGTTCAAGCTTCAACGCGCTTTTGTCAAGGCCCATCAATGCCGAAGTAGAGGTGGCGGAAATAGACGTTCATAATCCGGAGCAGGGAAACTTCCAGGAATATGTGGAGGTTGCCTTTAAGAATCGTCCGGAAATAAAACTTATCGATGTGAACCTCCTCCAAACAGATCAGCAGATCCGTTTGAGCAGGAGTAAGTATTATCCTGAAGTAGTGTTTAGCTGGGACTATATAAAGCAAGGGGATACGGCATCGGTTTCGGGGGGAGAGTATCATCAGGCCAGCAACTGGGAAGCGACCATCGGAATGGAGTGGACCTTTTGGGAATGGGGGAAGACCCATTACTCCGTAAAGCAGCAGGAAAGCGTAAAAAATGAAGTGATGAAGACCAAAATGGAGCTGGAAGAACAGATCCAGCTGCAGGTGAAAGACGCGGTTCTATACCTGCAGACCGCAGAGGAAAATATCCCCATCACGAAAAAGGCTGTGGAGCAGGGGGAAGAAAATCTGCGAGTAAGTCAGGAACGCTATAAAGCGCAGGTGGGCACTTCAACGGAGGTTCTTGATGCACAGCGATACCTGACCAGGGCCCGGGTGAATTACTTTAATGCGCTTTTCGATTATAACCTGGCAAGGGCCAGATTGTTGAGGGCCATGGGAACCTATTGAGGAGATAACGAAGAAGACCTCATAACGCCGTCCTCCCGGATTTTTGAATAGGACAAGATGATACAGCTATTCCGTTTGTTCAAGAAATTCGGCGATCTTACCGCACTGAACGATATCAACGTGAATATTGGCAGGGGCGAATTCGTTTTTATAACGGGACCCAGTGGTGCGGGCAAGACAACTCTGTTGCGTTTGATTTACGGTTCTGAGAGACCCTCAAGTGGGAACATACTGGTCAACTCTATTAACTTGAGCAGGATAAGCCGGGTTCGGCTTGATCTCCTTCGTCAAAAAATCGGATATGTTTTCCAGGATTTTAAATTGCTGCCCAACAGGACCGTATCGGAGAATATATCTATTGTCTTGGAGATTATGGGAGAGTCCGACAGTGTGATACAGCGCAAGACCCGCCAAGTGCTTGATTCTGTGGGCTTGAGGGAGAAAGCTCATCTCCCGCCCCTTGCGCTTTCAGGAGGGGAGCAGCAGAGAGTCGCTATCGCCAGGGCAATGGTAAAGGACCCCATTATTCTGCTCGCTGACGAACCTACAGGCAATCTGGATTCTGATTTGAGCATCCGGACTATGGCCCTCTTCGAGGAAATGCACCAGCGAGGAGCAACCGTGGTAGTGGCAACCCATAGTCGGGAACTCCTGGATAATAACGACTTCAGGACGATTGTTTTAAACCAAGGAAGAATATGACAGCATGGTGGCAAGAGGAGGCCGTTTTTACTATATAGAACAGACCTTGAAATATATTCGAAAGAACCGCTTTATTTACGGTGTGGCCGTGGGCACAACAACGGGGGCTCTTGTTATTCTCGGATCTTTTCTTCTGTTGTTTGGCAATTTCAATGCCTGGATGAAAAGTTGGGGTCACACCTTCTCAATGACCGTTTATCTGCAGGATGATATCAGCGATTTCAAACGGGATAAGGTGGATGCCTTTATCAGGAGGATACCAGGGGCGGAAATCAGTAACTATATTTCAAAGAAACAGGCGATGGCCGATTTGAAAAGCGCCCTTGGTCCGGAATCCGTTTTGCTGGACCGTTTATCACGCAACCCACTCCCTGCGTCCTATGAGGTCATGTTTGAAGGCGAAGGCGAGGGTTTTGAAAGGAGCATTCAAGAGATAAGGAAAAATCTCCAAAAGCTGGAAGGAGTGGAAGACATTCAGTTCAGCCATGAATGGCTGCATAGGCTTGACCCATTGATAAGGGATATGGCTCTGGCTGGGATTTTCATGGGAATCGTCCTATGTCTTGGCGTTCTCTTCATCCTGACCAATACCATTAAACTGGCGATCTATGCACGCAAAGACGAAATCGAAATACAAAAAATGGTCGGTGCCTCAGACTGGTTTGTAAAAAAGCCGTTTGTCTATGAGGGTGCGGCCATAGGGGTTGCAGGTGGAATCGGTTCGCTACTTATTCTTCTATTGGGATACCTGATTTTTGCAGCCAAGAAGGTTCATCTTCTGGGCCTTATCACACTTGATTTTGTTTTTCTACCCGCGGAATATATCCTTCTCCTTCTGTTTATCGGTATTGCCCTGGGGGTTGTGGGCAGTCTAATTGCATTGGCCCGTTTTCTTTCGACCTAAATATGATCCTGGATTTACCAGCACCTCCCAATCGGAGTGCATTTATCCTATCCCTGATATGGAAAATTTTCTCAGATTCATGACAAAAAGAGCGGTATTCGTTTTCGCGGCGGGGCTCTTTTTTTCCGCTTTCATCTCTTTTTTTTCTTTACGCATTTCGTGGGGTTCGTCTCCGACCGTGCAATCTCAAATGGATGAGATTGAATCTCGACTATCCAGCGAAAAAGAGAAGCTTACCCGTGTAAATTCCCGTGAAAGGGGGCTTCTCATGGAGCTGGAAAATCTGGAAAGGGAGCTCAAAGAAAAAAAAGAGGCCATTTCGTCGCTGCAGGAGGAGATCGGAAAGACGGAGGCTGAGGCAGGTCGTTTGAAAATTAAACATGTTGAAGCGAGAGGGTTGGAAAAAGAAGCCGAAGACGTTGTGATGCAAAGATTGATTGCTATGTACAAATATGTGAAACAGGGGTATGTTAAAGCGCTGGCGGATGTGGAGGAGCCCTGGCAGTTTCTCAGGCGGGTGAAATATTTAAAGGCGGTTATGGCTGAGGGCCGGGAGGATCTTACAAAGGTGATGGATCTGGCCATGGAACGTCGCCTGGAAGCAAAGGAAATCGAAAAGAATCTGTTGGCAATTGGAGAGGTTTACCGTAAA
>CAVVFZ010000030.1:0-20869 GCA_963747555.1 uncultured delta proteobacterium | reverse complement strand
TTCCGACCTTTGCGGGCTTTTCGGCGGACTTTTTAGAATGTGCCGAAACCGACCAGTGTAGCCTTTCCGTCCTTTTTCTTCAGCGCATTTGTGACGCCGGTGAGAAAAGAATTCAATGCAGCGTTGGCAGAAGCTTTGGTAATACCTGCATCTTTTGCCATTTGTTCAACCAGTTCAGATTTCGTCATGCGATGGTCTCAAATACAAATAACGGGGAAATTGAATGAGGGCAATCAATATATCAATAACATCCCACATCCCCTCAGGTTTCTTTGAATTTTTGAGGAGTCACCCGAGGGCCTTCAAAAAGCTGTTGCCCCATTCGAGATGTTCATGTAGTATGGGATATATCTAAATTGGTGGTAAAACGTATGAGAAAGAAATCTCCTCCCCTGACCAAAACAAACCCCTATCTTCGAAATCCCGTTGAGCGCGACATCTGGCTGAACCGTTCAGTCATGTCCTCCTCCGCCATTGAAGGTGTCCATAACGCAGCCCGCCGGGCATTGGGCATTTCGAGCTGCGTTAAGGCACTTAGTAATTCTGTAGACCCCTCAGAGTCCTCTCAATCACATCGGTGAAAACTTTTTCCATCGGCCCATAATTATAATTCATCCCCGCTTGTACCGCCTGAAAGTATTCCTCCCTCTTTCGGGCCTTTAATGTCCAAAATCAATGGGGGCAGGTCTGCCTGTGCTGCCATCACTATGGCCAATATCCGGGCAAGCGACCATTTCCTTCTCGGAACGGATGGATCAGCACCAACTCAGTATGCACAACAGCAAGGGCATGGGCCACCTCAGACTGTGTTTTAAACAGGCATGGTGTGAATTGTCGTAAAGGGCCCTTTTCAAAAGTGTCCATCAAGCCAGGAATCCTTCCCGCTGCTGCGAAGGGAAAGGCCCCTTTGGATAGATTAACCCGACGATATCGTCCAGCCCACTCGTAGATCTTTCCCAGCCAGATCCGATGCATCCTACATACATCAGCGGCGGTGAAACAGTGATCAAATGTATAGATGGACAATATTTCCTTCAGCGCCTGCTTCTGCTCTCTTGCTTCTACTTCGTCCATGTCACGCTTTCTACTAATCCGCAGAAGGTTTTTGAGAACTCGTCCATGAGACCCGGGCTCATACTGGGCCTCAATGAAATCCGAAACGTCGTACCTCCCACCGTTTGCCATTACAGTTCTATCCTCTCAAAACATAAACACGTGGTATTTTGACTTGAAACTTTCAGCCCCTTTTTGTGAGCTTTGGTATATGCAGAATGTGTTCAAGAATCAGAATTTAGGATCATGAATATCTGCTCTATGACGCTTTTTGAAAACCTGTTCTGGATATCTTCAGTTTTGTTCTCTTCATCGCCTTGTTCAGAGCCATTAAAATGGTCTTTTCAAGTAAATTGAGAGAACCTTTTGTTTTTTGAAGACAAAGACCAAGGTCATCGGCGATCCTGCCGGCTTTATCTTCGAGTTCATCCTTGTCCACACCGAGATCCATCTCAATATAAAGGGCACGGATAAATCCATCCAGCATGCGTCTCGCTAATTGGAGCGGCTCTATGTCTTTCCTGCCAATGCGGTTGATCTGCAGTTCGTGGAACACAAATTCCGTTCCCATACGGGTCCATCCCGGAGACACGAACCGTGTCCCCGGTACCCGGCGCAACTCTTCCTCGTACTGGTCCTGCCCCAAAGAACACCTATACAATCCTCCGCCTGCGGCCGCAGAACCGGGACTTTGAAGTTTTCTCCCAACCGGTCCATGGCCTGGCAGCGACCATAACCAAGGACAATAGCATCTACCTTTTCCTGCATTTCAACGATCTCCTTACGGACTTCCTCAAGGAGCCGCGCCGGTCAGGGTAATGGCGCGGTTCAATATGCAGCCCCCATGGCATCATTTTCAAACAGGAGATTTCCGGAAAACGGGCAGCGATTGACTTGATTTCAGCCTCTAAAGTTTCGCAGTAGATCATTCCAATTCTTTTGGTTGCGGTCGCACGTGCCATAGGTTTTTCCAGTATTGGAAAATTGTAGGATGCAGCATCCCGCTGAAAAGCTTTCGAAAAAGCAGAATGCCGCTGGAATGACTATCTATTTTCGTTTCCTATTTAGATAAAGAGTCAGGCCTTTATCCTCAAGCATTGCAGAAAACTCTTCTTTGCTCGGGCCCAGCCCCATCCTCTCATGCAACCCGAGCTTCCGAAGTTTATCGCTGTACTTTTCCCATTTAGGCCGAAGCGGGTGGTTTTTGGAAACAAATCTTTCCTTGAAATAAAGCAGTTGTTGCCAGGTGTTTTTCTCTTGTTGGGAAACATCCATATCATTTGAAACCCGGGGCTCAGGAGACAGGGTAAATGCCGCAATGTGCACCCGAAGGAAGTACCCTTGGGGCATCATAGCAAAAGTTCACGTCCATACCCCCCTCAAAAGGGCACTGCATTGACTTCGGAGAGACCTGTCTGGCCTGCGATGAGCTCCGCTCTGCAAGAGACCCCCCGGAAAGCATCGGCCCATCCCCGAAATCGATCACCCAGTTCATAGTCCGGGATCTGCAACCGGCTCCGGAGAAGGCTTCGCATGTGCTACTGGAAACCATGGCGTTTGTCACGTTAGTCAACAACGTCCCATAGCTACCCTTGATCGGAGCACCGGTCTGAGGATTCCGGCCCTTGCGGGCTTTTCGGCGGACTTTAGAGAATGTGCCGAACCCCACCAGAGTGACCTTTCCGTCCTTCTTTTTCAGCGCACCTGTGACGCCGGTGATAAAGGAATTCAATGCAGCATTGGCAGCGGATTTGGAAATGCCTGCATCTTTCGCCATTTGTTCAACCAGTTCAGATTTCGTCATGTGATGGCCTCAAATACAAATAAGGGGCAAATTGAATCATCTCATATCAATACCCGTCCCCCGTATCCCCACCTCAAGATATAGGCTTAGTCTGACAAGAAAATAAATCAAAACCAACGGCAGTCTTGACGATTGATCTTTGTTTTCATATGTGATTTAAAAATGTTAAATAAGTTATTTGCTTACTGAAGGATGTCCCCCATCTCCTTAAAGCAACAAGGTCTCCGGGAATGATGATCGACCGGAATGGAGGGCTTAACTCGCTTTTTCCTTTTGATATTCTGCAAGCCATTTCTCTCCCTTCTAAGTCAGAAGGTATTTCTGGTTCTTGCTCCGGGGTTTTTCCGGAATGGTCATTTCGATAAAGTTCGCATTAAGCAACGGTTTGATAAATTGGTTCCTGAATTTGGTGCGGTCCGTGCGGTCCGTAATGGCCATTAAAGCGACTAACTGGCTTTCATTACGACACATTTTCAATATTTCAACTTGGTGCCTACTTAGTGCCAACTTGGTGCCTGCTTCACCCTCAACTTCTGTCATGGCACCTTGTGTATCTTCTCCCACAGGCAAAACAGCAGGTTTAAAAGCCACATAAACAGACCCGGCATGTTCAGACCATTCAGGCATCGGATTCCCGTTTTCCTTGCACCAGTCCATAATATTCAGCGTGCCGCTGCCCCAGCGCTCAATGATGCCTGCGCGATAAAACACATTGGCAATGATGGGGTTCCAGGGTCTGGACTCATGGGGTTTTGTCAGTTTCTTCGGGGTAATGCCGAAGTGAAGGGCACCTGGATTGGTAATCTCGAGATGATCATCATACATCGCCACGGCCACGGCCCCGCCCGGAATGGTGTAATCACGGTGGCACAGGGCATTGGCCAGAGCCTCGCGTGTGGCCCGTGGCGGATACCCGGGCTGGTCTTCGCGCACCATCTTTCCAGAGATAACTCGCCCGGCAATGGGCACATGATCCATCAGGAAAGATTCGCCCCGACGCAACAGCGAAAAAGCATGCCCCCAGTATTGGCGGTTGTCCACAAAGTCGGCCAGACGGTCCTTCCCCCTGAAACGACCCAGGCGGATGCCCATTTGCGGATAGAGGGATTTGAGCTGGTTGCTCTTGCCGTAAAGCGCCACAGCGACATTTAAGAGACGACCTTCACGGATCAGTTCCAGGCCCAGAAGTATGGACTCAATATCCCGCCGTCCGGTGGGTTCCAGTCGCCCCAGTGAAATGGCATTATCCAGGGTAATGTGAATTTCCTCGGCATCCAGGTCCTTTACCGTCACCCCTTCGGCCACCGGTTCGTTTTCCCAGCGTTTTGTGGCATGGAACTTTTCCATCAGGCGCCGGTCATATTCGCTTTGGGGCATTTGAATGGTTGTGGGGCCGTTTCGAACATAGGGACGTCCCTTGCAGGCATACAGGCCTCTGTTTCCCGGAACACGCAGGGCAATAACCGCGTTCCCGGATGGCAGAGCAACGGTTTCCATATCCGGAAAAGCGGGCGGCTCAATTTCGCGTATTTCGTTCGCAATATCCTCGAGGGTTTTGGCGGAAACTTCCTGGCCGACAATCTTTTTCTTATCGGTTACGCCAAAAAAGACAAAACCGCCCAGACCGTTCAGCATGGCACAGACGGTCTTTGCCGCCTGGGTTCGCTGCCCGGTTGATCGTTTGAATTCAAGACGATCCGATTCCCCTTTTCTGACGAGGTTTTCAAGTTCTTTCAGGTTCAAGAAACACTCCTCAAACAACGAATAGATATGGCCCAGAGCTGGCGCGGTTAGTTTCTTTTGTTGTTCAGATAAAGAGTCAGACCGTTCTCCTCAATCATGGCCAAAAAGTCCTCTGTCCCCATTCCACCTGCCACGATGGATGCACACACGCATGATGTCCCCATTTTGCTGACAAAATTTTAGACCGCGTCTTTTAATTTCTTCCCTGCTTTGAACTTAACGGCATTGGATGCCTTGATCTTGATCGGTTCGCCGGTGCCGGGATTCCGGCCTTTTCGGGCTTTTCGGCGGACTTTCGAGAATGTGCCGAAACCGACCAGGGTGACCTTTCCGTCCTTTTTCTTCAGCGCATTTGTGATGCCGGTGATAAAGGAATTCAATGCAGCATTGGCAGCGGATTTGGAAATGCCTGCATCTTTCGCCATTTGTTCAACCAGTTCGGATTTCGTCATGTGATGGTCTCCTTTCTTGGTGTTGGTTTAGAATTAAGGAACATGAATACAAAATTCACTTCATGGGGCACTGTGGTTGTTGCCCTACCCACCCTGAATAAGGCTGTGGGGGAATTGGCTGTTTCAGGATCAATTCTGAATGGAGAGACTTCCTATTTTTTCATGCACGGCATTCCCGATCTTGCCTTTTCAGTATTCAGCCTGGAGATCTTCTTCCGTACTTTCCTCCAGAATTTCCCTTACCGGGAAGTTGGGGTTTCATCTGGTTTTCAGGTCCGGTACAGTCAATGCGTGCAGCGGTTTCGCCCCTGTTTTCAAAACCAATACGTTTACAAGCTGACTACGTTCCCGATTCGCTTAAATTAATCCCGTACAAAGTTGTTTCATGGCGACCGTTTTCGGACAGAAGCCTATGAATTCATGGACATCCCGCAGGATCCCCCAAAATAGGCTGGCTCTTGAGAGGCCAGGCTCAACCTCCCCTCCGATTATCTTCGAACATCTGAACCGGCATAGTGTATTTTAATTTCCAAACAACCCGGATAGGACGTTCGCTTTCATAGCTGACAATATCAGCGGGACCGAGGAATGTAAACGGTACAGTGCAGCCATTTCTCTTCTTTACATCACGCGCAAAAATCAGAATGGTATAGCCTCGATCTGCATGAGATATCAGATTCTGTCCGGCCTCGGATTTCTGGGCGGTATTGGATTGGGATTCCCAATGCATCAGTTCCCTGCTTATTGGATAGTCAGCGTACATGGTACTGGGTGAGAATTCACGCTCTGTTTTCTGGAAAGTTACCAGCAGGGCATAGGCCTTGATTTCTTTGAAATGGATAACGCCTATTCCGGTTTGTCCTGGCGAGCTTAGAGTCGCCTTTCCAAATACAGCCTGAATGTCCCTTATTCCATACTGGGCATGTAACTCCAGTTTACAAGGGAAGGGCAGCTCAGGCGTACGTCCATCCGCCTGTGTTTTGTCCGCGCACCATTCCAGAATTTCTTCAAAATCAGACAAAATAGACGGGTTTTGCGCGACCCGCCTAAAGGATTCTCTTATAGAATCTATTTGAAGGTGTTTTCCGGATTCGCCCCAGAGGCGGTAATGCATAGCCATTGCCGAATTGCCCGAAGTTGAAACAGCCATAGTAACATCTGATTCCCGCAGCTTCCCGACTACCTGTTTCAGCAAGGCGATTTCGTTGGGTCCATTTACGGAACAGGCTCGAACCAAACCCTTTCTTAGGTGTTCAAGATCGGGATCTTCTGGTTGGGGGCTCATAAGCGCCCGCGCTTTCCAGCCGGTCCAGGTATCTTTTATAAGGAGCGCCTCAGGCTCATAGTCATGATAATCAACAAAGTTGCCAAACGTCAGGGGTTTTCCGGTTTCATTGGTAAACGTTTGCAGACGTTCGGGAATCTGAACAGCGAGATTGCGCAGGTTCTCCCGAATATTGTCGATTACATACTGGCGGGAAAGACGGTCGAACTGAATGGAACAGCCCGGTGGCAGATGTGGAAAATCCAGCTCCACTTCACGGTCAATGGCAAATCGGTGCTTTGGTAGAAGAGCCTTCAGTTTGCTGTCAATTCTGTACCTTCGATGCGCCTGTCCAACAAAATCCAAGACCGTAAGACAATCCTTGCCTGGAGCATGCCGCAAACCTCGTCCCAGTTGTTGAAGAAATACAGTTAAACTCTCTGTGGGCCGCAGGAAAAGAACAGTATTGAGCTCAGGCACGTCCAGCCCCTCGTTAAAGACATCAACCGTAAACAGAAAAGTGAGCTTCCCGGATTTGAAATCTTCCAGGAGAGAAATACGCTGCTGATTGGACGTACCGGATACAAGGGCCGCGGATGGGATTCCCCGGTCATTGAACATCTTGGCCATGAATTCGGCATGATGGATGGTCACGCAAAATCCGATACCTTTGACCTGGCTTAAGTCCGGCTCATACCGGTTCAGCGTGGAAAGGATTGTTTCCAATCGCTGCCGAGCCAGCATGTGGGAACCCGTGTAGACGTTTTCCAGCGCTACTGGGTCGTATCTTCCGTTTTTCCAGAACCTGTCCTGATCCAGAGCGACGGGATCGGCCACACCAAAATAATGAAAGGGGCATAGCAGTTTCTCGGCAAGCGCTTCAGGAAGCCTGATTTCAGCGGCAAACCGGTTGCCGAAGTCGGCGGCAACAGACTTGCCGTCCATCCGTTCTGGCGTCGCGGTCAAGCCCAGCAGAATCTGAGGTAAAAAATGGTCAAAGATAGGTCGATAGCTGTCAGCAGTCCCGTGGTGCGCCTCATCAATGACAATGTAATCGTAAAATCGGCTCCCGACCTGCTCCCACAGTTTTCGACTGGAGAGCATACCGATGGAGCAAAAAAGATGGTCAACCCGTGTCGCTTCATAGTTTCCTACCAGCAGTTCTCCGAAATTGTTGTCGCGCAAAATATTTCTGAAGGTTCCAATGGCCTGCTGAGGATTTCCTTGTCGATGGGCGAGAAACAGCAGGCGTGCCTGACCTTTTCTGTTATCGGAAAATCGTTTGTAATCAAACCCGGAGATAACGGTTTTGCCGGTCCCAGTAGCAGCAATGACCAGGTTTCGCATCCGCTCATGAATGTTCCGTTCATGTTCCAGTGCTTCCAGGATACGTTCCTGAAAAGGGTGTGGTCGAAGATCGAAAAATGGCGTGTAAAAACCTTTGCCGTTATTCTTGCACGGGCAATGCGCCTTCTTGAGAGGCTCAGGGTTTTCAGGATCAAACCAGAGAAATTCACGACTGTGCCAATAGGTCTCAAACTCAGCCGTAAATTTCTCCAAAATGTGGTCCATATCCTGGGCTGTTATTTTAAGGTTCCACTCAAGCCCGCTTGTTATGGCCGCATGGGACATGTTTGCCGATCCGATGTACGCGGTTGAAAAACCGCTTTTCCTCTTGAAATGGTAAGCCTTGGCATGAAGGCGTGTCCGTTCTGTATCGTAAGATACTTTCACCTTGACGTTGGGCAACTTGGCCAACCATTCAACTGCCGGTGCATCAGAGGCCCCCATGTAAGATGTCGTAATCAGTCTAACCGGTACATCCCTGGTTCCGCAAATCCTCAAAAGCCGGAATCAGCAGTCTTAAACCTGACCATTTGATAAATGAAATCAGAATGTCCACTTCATCGGCGGAGCGCATTTCCTCCTGTAGTTCATGGACAAGCTGCGGCTCGTTGGGGGAACCTGTAAAAAGGCTGCTTTCGGTGATCGAAGTATGGGGCCTGGGGATGCCTGACTTGTTGTAATGGGGTGGGGTTACCTCCAAAAGGACTGGTTTTGCGGAAGGGTGAATTCTTGTTTTGCAAGATGATCTTTGTCCGGCCCGTCTGAAAGAATGCGATCAGGTGATTGCAGATGGCAAACCGGATATCTGCGTCCTTCTCCTTTCGCAATGCCTCCTCTATCACCTTGGCTAAGAAAGCCGCATAACGGGCAGGCTGCTCTTCAGGGTCAAGTTTCCCCATAACGGCACGCAATTCAGGATTCCTGCCGAGAGAGTCTTTCATATGGCTATCAATCAGGAGGTCGTAAATACCGTACGGAGGCTTCAACCCCATGTTCTTATTCATATTTTCAATAACCATCCCAAAAGTATCCTGCTACTCCTCGACGATTGTCCCGAAGTCTTCCAATGTTCCCTGACTGCGAACAAACTCAATGTCGTTTGAACTATTTTAAATCTTTCTTCGTTCAGCTTTTTATTCCTTTTATCCAACAGTTGAATCAGAATGCCTTCCAAAAGCTTGTATTGTTTTGTATCTGATGCAAGAAAGTCAGGCTCATATCTGCGTCTCTTCAAAAAGTACAAACATGAAAGGACACAATTATCGAATATTTGTGCCAGATTTTTCTCTTCTATTTGATCTTATTCCCCCATCCTTATGAGCATAACTTCTTTCGCCTTTGCATCCACTTGAAAAGACCCCCTGAAACCCTCGGCAAAGAGTGCTGTTGCCGCCGCCTTGATCCTTGCGGGAAAGCGGGAGGGATCATCGTATCTCCTGCCGGTCCAGGCCGTAAAGGTACCTGCTTTTGATATCTCAATTTCGATGGTTCCGGTATAGCCGTCCCGATCAAATTCGAGGGTCCATTCACGGTTGTGGGGTTCGCGAGACAGAAGCTGACGGAATTTTGAAGTGAACCCGGCGTTTGTGTTTTTTGCATAAGGTATTTCAACAACGATGCCCCTCAGGTCCGTTTCCCTCTGGGGCCGTTCAACGAGCAGCTCATTCTTCCCCAATGCCCTGATGGAAAATGCTTTCTCCCCGGCCTTGAGCCGGTTGTTTAAATACTCCCCGAGCGCCTGGATAACCTCATTTTCAGAGTCGTAACCGATCCGGTATTCCCGTACCGAACCGGGCCGCTGGAAGGTTACATCATATAGCTTGCCATTGACCTTTAATCGGACCTTTCGGGTTTCTCCAGGTTTCAGGGGATTTTCCGCATAGAAACTGAGGGCGAAATCTCGTTCGATCGGAAAACCGCTCTGGAAGATATCTTTGCTGTAGAGAACATCCACAACCTGCGCTTTGCGGGAGAAATATCTCACCAGGGCAAACTGGACCCTGTCGGCTACCAGTTCGCGAAAAAATGGGTCGTTCCAGTATTGGGCTATTTCGGGTTTGATGGAGAAAGTACCGCTGGCTTTGTCCAGGATGAACCAGTCGGCATCAGTGTTGCTCAGGTAGTGGAGCGGCATCTGGAGGAGTTTGGCCTTCACCCTGGAGAGAGGGAAACTCTCCGGCTCCTTGGAACCTGCAAGGTCGTCGTAATCGAAGAGCTTATCGCGGTTATCCAGAAAAAACCGGTGAAACGCGGCTGCAATGGCTTCCACATCCCAGGTAGTTCCGGGCATGTTCAGGAGACAGGTCAAGACTACCATCTTGTATGATCTGACCGGACTCAGGCCCGATTCCAGGTGGGCCAGGAAGGCCTCACCCGGGGTATCCAGCAGTTGCCTCTCCTTTTCATCCAGAGTTCCTTCGCACGCAAGTCTGGTCCGCAGCCAGCTTCCGAAGTGCCGGATAAACACATAGGGGTCCACATGGTAGGCATTGCCCAGGAAATCGGAGAGGGAGGGGGAGATATCTCCGAGATCGGACCGGATATCTGTGTAGAGGGCCTTGAGTCGATCTTCCAGGGGTATCTTTCCCTTTAAGATGGCGCGTATCTCCTTGTCCCATATACGTCGCACCTGGAGGTCGGGATCGAGGAAACATCCCCGAGGCAGAGTATAGGCAGAGCCCGACCTTTTGAAGGCCACCGCGCCGTCGGCCGCGAATTCCTGGATGGAAGTGTATCCGCTGAGGGCCAGGGGCGCCACATGGGCTTTTCTGAAATTTCCCACAAAGTCGATGACCACAAGGTAGTCCTTTTTGTCTGCCTTTCGAAGCCCGCGTCCCAATTGCTGGAGAAAAACCGTAAAAGACTGGGTCGGGCGCAGGAGGAGGACGTGGGTGAGCCCGGGGATATCCACTCCTTCATTAAAGATATCCACGGTGCAAATCACCTGCAGGGGATCGGTTTCATCTTCAAGGCGAGCAAGGGCCGCCATACGCGCATGTCCCGGCGTTTCCCCGGTAATGGCGATGGACTCCGTTTGGTACTCCTCCGTTAGCCTCTTGGCAGTATAGGCAGCGTGAGAAACAGAGCTGCAGAATGCCAGGGCCTTGGTCTTTCCGAAGCTGGGAAGGTATCTTTTCAGATTGGCGGCAATGATCCGAGTGCGGGTGTCGCTGCTGAGAGCCCGGCTCAATTCATCCATGTCGTACTGGGTCCCGCGCCAGGTGATCTGTCGATAATCGGTTTCGTCGTACACCGCAAAATACTGAAAAGGGCTGAGCCAGCCTTTGTCCACCGCATCCAGGAGCCTGACTTCATAGGCCACGTTGTAGTCGCAAAGCCGGAGAACATCCCTGCCGTCCATGCGCTCGGGTGTGGCAGTGAGGCCCAGCAGGAACCGGGGCTGGAAATATCTGATAGCCCGCAGGTACGTGGGCGCCATGCTGTGGTGAAACTCATCCACGACAAGATAGTCAAAATGATCCGGTGCAAACCGTTGGAGATTATCCTCTTTCCCCAGGGTCTGGATCATGGCGAACACCGCATCAGGCTCGGAGGAAGACTCTTGCCCTGCCCCTAAGATCTCGCCGAAGTCGTGCTGCCCCAGAACGTCTCGGAAGATCTCCCTTGCCTTTAATAGAATGTTCTCCCGGTGTGCGACAAAGAGAAGCCTGACCGGACCCCGAGCCTTGAAATCAAAGGCTGCCAGGTGGGTCTTTCCCACGCCGGTAGCCGCAATCACGGACGCTTTTCCGATACCCTGCTCTCGCATCCGGGCAAGGCTTTCCAGGGCTTCTACCTGCGCAGGATTGGGCCGCACCGTGGGATGGCTCCATGCATGTGCCGGAGGCTCAAAATGGTCTATTCGGCCCGTGTCCGTGGTTTGCCACCGGGTCCTGTAGGCGGAGAGGAAATCATCGGTAAGTTCCACGGCATCCTGTTCCCAGTGGCGCATGAATTCGGTAAGGGCGACCATAAACGGGCTTTCTCCTTCAAAGGGAAGATTCACCTCCTCGGAAGAAAAATAGTTCCACTCCACGTTTTTCAGAAAACCCGCTTCTGTAAAATTGGAGGAACCAATCAGGAAAGCGCCTTTCCCGTCACGGTGGCGGAAGAGATATGCCTTGGGGTGGAAATTGGGTGGCGCTTTGTCCAGGGGGACGTGCGGGGGATGATAGACTTTGACCTGGATGCCGGGCACCACATCGCGGAGATGGGCCAGATATTCCGGCCGGTTGAAATTGCCCATGGTCGAGGTAAGGACAGATAGTTGGCCGCCTGTCTCAATGAACCGGATAAAACTTGAAATAAGCAGGTTGGTGATCCCTGGAGAGTAAAACGCCGAGGCGATCCAGGCCCTGTCGCTCCTCTCCAGCTCGCTCCTGATGAGATATATGAGACGGTCTGCATTGCCCGGGGTGATAAGGAATGCGGGCAGGTCGTCAACGGTCCAGGCAGGGTTTTCATGACCTGCACCCTCTAAGAAATGCCCCTGATCAAAGTTGCCGAAGGCATTCAGGCGGTCATTCCTGCTCTCAAGCAGGTCTCTTTCCTCCAGACTGTGCAGTTTGAGTCCGGCAAGGACGATCTCCAAAATATCAGCCGATTTTCGGAGAATCCCCTCGCCGTCTTCCCGGTTCCACTCTTTGTAGAGGCTGTAGGCCTCCTTCAGCAGGGTCCGGCCGATCTGGTCACGCAGTTCCCGGCCGGAAAGCGGGATGATGCGGACAGACCGGTTCAGGGCCATGAGTCTTTCCGCGATTTTGTCGCGAATCAACCCGGGAGCCATATAAGGTTCGGCTTTGTCAGATGGTTGACTCATCTTTCCTTAGCACATACCCCAGCCAGATGTCGGATTCCCTGAGCCTGGACACCTGCCTGGAAAAGTCCACTATCGTGAGTTTCATTTGGTTGAATATCTTCCGCAGGTCGGAGTCCTGCCAAAGGTGAAATATACGTCCATGGGATGTTTCTGTCAGATCCCTGCCCTCTTTCATGGTGATCAGCACATGGCCACCCTCTCTGAGCGCGCGGAGAACATTTTCAAGGATCTCGTTAAAGCGATCATGCGGTATATGAACCAGGGCCCCTACCAGAATAAGGGCATCCGCGTTCTGGTCAGAGAAATCATACACCTCAAAATTCCCTTCGATCACCGGGCACCCGGAATGCTTCCGGGCAAGTTCGGCCAGACTGGGAGAACGTTCGAAGCCGGTTGCCCGGAATCCTCGTTCCCTGAACCAGAGTATATCCCGGCCGGAACCGCATCCCACATCCAGGATCGCAGCCGGAGGCGTTAGCCTTGCGAGGAGGGGTGCAAGAAATGATGAAGGGTCAATGCCAACGGTCGCCTCGTGGTATTCCTTCCAGTTTTCTTCGTAGTAATCATGCATGACTTAAAGACAGAGTAATAGTTACTGGTTGCTGGGGTCTTGATGCTGAAAGCTTGTAACTCATTATTGTGAACCATACCACACCCCTTTGACACATCCGGTCACAGCGAGAAAAGCTTTTTCATATTAACGAGTCTAATCTACGCCAGGATCTCAAAGTAAAAAACCCCGTTCTTCCAATATTGAAGAAACAGGGTTTTGTTTATCCGTGAGCCATGTGCTGTCCTTGGGTCTGGAAATCAATAACCCATCGTTTTCACATCCCGGCTTCAGGTCATCTTCGGCCAATCCTCAATCCCGAAAATCCTGAACGTGGTTCTACCACGATTGCGGTTTTTCTCAATCGGATTGACCAAATATGGCCTAAATCTGTGCGCGGATTCCAACGAATTATTCCTTTCCAGACCCTTACTCTGCCAAAAAAGGTTGTAACTGCGTCACGTTTAGAGGTTGCATAACTCTATAGCGTAAAACGAGGAGAAAATCAATCTATATACATTACACATAATATCAGCCGAAACTGCTACTACGGTTGATAGAAAATAGAGGTATGGAAAAAAATTCATTTAAGATAACGTTTTTGAGGATTTTGATATACGGTCTCCAAAGAAATGCCTTCTGGCTACTCCAAGAAACTGGAAACTTGTCGTAGATCCCGGCTTTAACGGGGAAATTTAAAACTGGTACGGTCTGAATTGCAGGTTCTTTCCCACGTTTCAAGTTTCGAGTTTCAGGTATGGGACCGCGGCTCTCCCCGTAATTCCTTTTCAGGGAGGATTACGGTAACCTCAAGATGTTTTTTGCAGACCTATGCATTACTGGGGGGGGGTGCTTTTCATGCCAGTTCAGGATGTTTTTCTTCAAGCCACGTTTCGACTTCGCCTTTTAAAGCCTTCACAAACTCAATGAGTTCATCGGCATCGTTTTGTGTAACCGCTCCGACATAATCATATTCTACAACATTTCTCTTGGCTCGACAGGCATCCAGATAGAAGGTGTCCTTTTTTCTTCCTGGACCAATGATAAGTGGCAATGCCTGAATGGTGCGGTAATGCTGTAAGGCTCTTTCCGCTTTGTAACCCTCCGCGTGCAGAAGGATGGTACAAAGCTTGAGGGCTGCATTATAAGCGATACCGAAACGCCAGTCGGCCGAAATAGCGCTCTCGGCAGCATCCTTCAGATCACGTTCCACGATAGCAAGAAGATTTCCAATTTCTTCAGTGCTGGATCGGTGTTCTTTCAGCCAGCCGTTAGCGGCCCATTGCTTCAAGCTCATGCTCAGTTCCAACAGCAAAAATCTTTGGTGATTTCAAGACCTGTGAAATGAAATGTTCGCCAGACTTGACGCGTTTCCGATATTCGTTTTCGTTCATCACGTGCGGGTTGATTTCCCTTCCAATTTGCTCCGAACAACCTGAGAGCCGTTCTGAAAGATTCCGAAAGCCTATCTCTCCAATAACGATCAGGTCCACATCGCTGCCGGCCTTCTCCTCACCGCCGGCAATGGATCCAAACACAAATGCCACCTGGACTCCTTTATCTCCGATCGCCTCCCGAAGAACATTAACGACCCCGGTTGTCTTGATTACCAGATTTCGAATCTCCGGATAAAGAGGGTTTTCCCTGTTGGCCGTGTAATAGATCCGATTGCTGTCTTTCCTGCCTTTTACCAGATCTAATCTGACCAGTTTCCTCAGTTCCTGTCGTATGGTACTGTCGTTCAGGTTGGAACGACGCTGAATCTCACGGACGTGAAGCTCTTTTTCCATACCACTGAAGAGAAGCTTGAAAACCGCGGCACGTGAACGAGAAGACAATATTTCGCTTAATGCATCCATTTTGCGTGATCATACCATGCAATTGAGTGCTTTATCCACTCATTTATTTACCGTAGAGCAGGAGAAGAAAAGGGGCCTTGCAAATTATTTTCTTGCCAAAGATCTTGTCTCGATCAGACTATCTCTTTTGCTCGTCAGACGTAGCGCTGAACGCTGAGTTCTGAACCTGCGAACGGCTACCAACGACGATGCCTCTCAGGTTGGTTTCCTCGGGGATTCCGGAACCGGATGCTATCCCGGAAAAGTTTGACGGCCATCTTATTGCTCCTTATCGACTGCTTCGCGAATTTGTTCCTCAATGAAAGCGCCTCATTTCCTCCTTCTTTGGAAGTTCGAGCTGGTATTTGGAAACGAACAGCCCATTGTCCATGCCGGCCAGGGCATATTCGACCAGGGCATGGTTTTTGTCCGTACAAAGCAAAATGCCAACCGGTGGATTGTCCCCCTCGGTCATCATGTTTTTCCTGTACCAGGTCACATAGGTATTGAGCTGTCCTATGTTTTCGTGGCTGAATTTTTCCAGTTTCAATTCCACCAGAATATGGCACTTGAGGATTCGGTGATAAAATACCAGGTCAACGAAGAAATGCTCATCTCCAATAAGAATGCGCTTTTGTCTGGCTTCAAAGCAGAACCCGTGACCCAGTTCCAGCAGGAATTCTTGAAGCCTGTTGATAAGCCGGTCTTCCAGGTGGGATTCGCTCATTACTTCCTTAGGTTTGAGGCCAAGAAACTCGAATACATAAGGGTCGCGGATGGCCAGCCTGGGGTCCGCAAAATCCGCGCCTTCATGTGCCATTGCCGAAAGTTTCTTCTTATCTTTTGATAAACCCGATCTCTCATAATACAGACTGTTGATCTGGCGTTTGAGTTCACGCACCGACCAATTCCCTCGGATGCACTCAATTTCATAAAAAGCACGTTTTGTGATGTCGGATATGCTAATCAATTCCGCAAAATGGCTAAAAGAGAGCATTTGAAGCAGCTTTGAAGTGGCTGTTGCCAAGTGTGGAGGGAATGCGGTTGCCGTTTCTGATTTGGCAGACACTGTCTGCCAAATTGGGGAGGGAATCAGGCTCATCAATGATTTGGCAGACG
The DNA here is from genome assembly GCA_963747555.1 of uncultured delta proteobacterium. Taxonomy (GTDB): domain Bacteria; phylum Desulfobacterota; class DSM-4660; order Desulfatiglandales; family Desulfatiglandaceae; genus DUZB01. The sequence goes on along the minus strand of CAVVFZ010000030.1, from coordinate 4,880 downwards.
TTGTATGCCAAATTCCGGGATAGATTAAGTAGAATTGCCTGTACTGACGCAACGATCGAGCTGCTACGCCGTCCATACCGCTTTCGTTCAAGCGGGAAGAAAGGTTTTCCAGAAGCCGAATGCCATATTCCGCCCGGTCCGTTCCGTTTTGTTCGTATTCGGAAATATAGCATCCTATCAGCCAGTTGCGGAGTGTGAGACTAACATTGACTGCTCGCCCTGCCTGTGCCGCCAATTCCTCATGCGCCTGCCGGATAGACACCACCAGCTTTTCAAAGTTCCATTGATGTTCATTCATATTCATCTCTGGTGTGAATAAGTCAATCCTGTTCTGGGAAATGGGGCCACCGGCCTTGCTCTAATCCATCCCTGGGTTCCAAAGCAAAAAACCCCGTTCTTCAGATTCTGAAGAAACGGGGTTTTGTTTATCCGTGAGCCATTTGCCGTCCTTACTCTGCCGAAAAAGGTTGTTCCTGCGTCACGTTTATAGGCTGCACAACTCTATAGCGTAAAATGAGGAGAAAATCAATCTATATACATTACATATAATATCAGCCGAAACTGCTACTACTGTTGATAGAAAATAGAGGTATGGAAAACAATTCATCTATTTCAGAAAAAAATGGCCACGCAGCTTCAGAAACAGAAAGGGGAACAGTTTAGAAAAATCGGTGACATCCAGGGCATGGCTTTCAAGGAATCTCCTGAAGATCTATGAAAAAGCCTCCACTCTTCTCATGGCATCCAGCGGAAGGGCCACTTCGATGAGTTTCTTTCGGTATGTCATGATGTTCAGGGTCCTTATCGTCTTTTGCATTGCAACCCGGATTGACCTTTTTATTTCGATAGCAGTCAATTGGGATGATTGAACTCTTCCTGAAAGGCTCGGACTGTTTGGATAATCTCCTCAAACTCCGGAGGCTTTCCAAAAAACATCTCTTCTTTCATTTGCATAATCCGATTTCCAGTGAGCAAGCTGCTCATTTGGCGGCACAAGCCTCAAACGACCCTGGTGCATAGTGTCGTAATTCATCCAGGTAAAGCGAAAATAAACTTGACGATGTGCGACGATCCGCTCGAAAAGTTCGAGATCACCAGCAGCTTTACGACCGATCCCGGCACCAATAAGTCGGTATAGATCATAATAATGTCTGGCCATCCGTGCCTTTCGCTTTTTCTCGGGCGGTTGTTTACTGTGACAGGCAGGCAGCCCAGCGGGGTATTTGTTTCTCAGGGAGCCATTCTTGACTGCCGGGGTGTGAAAAACCGTATTGATTTCTTCCTCAATCTCGAGAATCGATCCCGCTTCGCGGGCGAGTTTCATCGTCTCGAATACCGCTCTCTTTCAATAAAAGCAAGCGAGTCAAGGGTTCGATGATACCAGGCAGATCGTCATGCACCGTATCCCAGACGATCCGCTCGCTGACCCCGAAATATTCGTGGACCACGAAATTCCGCATGGCACGCATGTCGATCCACGGTACTTCCGGGCTTCTCCTGCAAATCGTATCCGGAATGTGAACTGCGGCCTCGCCGATTATGATGAGCTTTCGTACAACAGCATCTATTGTGCGCTGATCTTTGAAAAAATCATCAAAAGTCATGCCCTCGACATAATGACTCACCCCTTCAACGGCCTCCAGGATATCCTGAACACGGATTTTCCAATCTCTAAGCGGCATGAATGGCTTCCTCCAAGATGCGGCTTTTCATTGCCTTGTGAAGAGCATCCGGCGTAACGAGATCAACCTGTCTTCCGAAAACCTCTGAAAGTCTGCGCTGTAGACGCGCAAAGGTGAAAAAACCGATGCGCGCGTCAGGGGTGAATTCCACCAGGATGTCCACATCGCTGTCCGGCCGGGCGTCGCCTCGTGCAATGGATCCGAAGATCGAAAGGGATTTGATGGAAAATTCCTCCAGTAATGCACGGTTAGCCTGTATTTTATCGATTAGGTCCTTTTTATTCATGGCACCCCTCATCTTTTTCTCGACCGATCACCTTAACCTTCTGCTTCTCAAAAGAATCGATTGCGATGTTCAATCTGTCCTCGTCCAGTTCCTTGGTCCGAAACCTTCTGAAAACCGCGCTTAAAAACTCCAGACGGGCCAGTTCCAGAATCCAGACATCATTGTCCGGGTCAAGGATGATATTCGAAACCGTTTCGGTTCCTGTTTCTTCGTGAAAGAACTTCACCAGCGCCGATGTATCTAAAAAAACGTTCATATTCTGTCTTCTCTTTCCTTTAGGATATCCTCTGATAATAAACCCTTGCAGGGTTTTAGTGCTTCCCGCGCCTTCAGATAATCGTTGCTGGTTGCCTGTTTGACTCGTGATCCGCTCTCCCGCCTCAGCTCTGTTATGAGGTCATACACCTGAGCCAGGGCTTTGGGCGCCAGCTCATCCAGTCTTTTTTTCGTTTGTTCCTTCAGCTTCATAACCATCCCTCCTTATTGGCCATAACTACTATCTTCCAATATTACAAAAATAGCATGGTATTTAACATCTGGCAAAAAGATAATTATTCACGCCTATTTATTCTCTTGGGATGTGAACTTGGCCCTTCTTCTCCTTTGCGTATATCTTTCCATCCTGGAAGCCTTTCTTGAAGGTTTTTCGGCATCTGTCCGGGCAAAGATGGAGACATGAAGGACCTGATCATCAAGGGCCAGGGCAAAGCCTGTCACTTTCTTGGATTCCAGGCGGAAGTCCGTGCCCAGGCCCACGGATGGGCGGCCTTCAGCTTCCGCTGCGAGGGTTGCCTTCTGGAATTTGGTGACCTCGCTTTTAAGGGCTTTGGATTCCTTTTCCGGGTCATACCAGTCGATGGCATCCAGGGCATAGCTTTCAAGGAGCTTTTTGAAAACCTCTGAAAAAGTTCCGGGTTTTCCAAAGGCATCCAATCCTGCCACCTTGCCGTTGATCATGAAAATGGCCCCTACCTGGGAATCGATGAGATGGAAGGGTTTTACATATTCCTCGATAGAGGGTCTTTCCTTGTCATAAATCTCGGCCATGGCGCCGGTGGGAGACGGCGCTCCCATCCTTTCCGCTTTCTCGGCGATGCCGTCCCAGATAGCGCCCTGATCAGACCGGTATTCCCCCGAAGACCTGACAGAAAAATTGACCTGCTCGGATTTCATGGCGCGAAGATTGGACGACATCATCCGCTCCTGGCTGTGGAATTTGGGGCTGTCGTACGACCACCGGCCGTGCTCCACGCAACTGACCGGGATCACAATCGTGGCATTCCCCTGAACCAGGATGGTGGTGTTTACGATCCGGTTCTGTTTGGCCCCGACCAGTTCTTCCCCGTCCAGGATGAGAATCATTCTGGGGGATTTGTTTACAACCTTCAGTTCCGGAACGGAGCCGTGACTGCTCACTTCAGCCACCTCCATCAGATCCTGTCTCAAGGCTTCATCCAGGAGAAGGTATTCCAGGCCCGAAGCGTATGTGCTAAGGAGTGGGTAGATGGCCAGGTTTTTGTAAAACTGTTTCCGGCCGACTTTGAGCTGTTCCAGATAATCTTTGATAACGGTATCCATTTCGTGTCTCCCATTTGTGATTTCGGATTTCGGAGGGATTCAGAATTTATTTTTGAGGCCATTGTATCAGGACTGATTGACATATACGGTCACAGCCGAAGAACTTTTTTTAAGAATTTTCATTTTTTTTTGATATTTTTTTGGGAAGGAGATTTTTATTGTGGTTGATAAAAGATCCATTTTGTGTCTAATTCTCTTGAAGTATTAAAGAGATCTCTCGCCCCAGTACCATCTTCCGGAGCTACCCCGGAGGAATAGACTTCATATTCCACAGGGCAGGCGGGGCAGGCAGAGATCGCAGAGTTTTTCTCCGGTTCTCTGTGAACTCTAACGAACGAAGGGAATGGGCGAGAGGAATTCTTTTCAGGAGGATTACCATGGCCAGAGGAGACCAGTTAGGCAGGCAGTGGAAAATCATCCAGACATTGGTATCGGCCAGACAGGGGAAATCGGCTGCTGAACTGGCTGAGGATCTGGAGTGCCATCCCCGGACCCTTTACCGTGATCTTGAGGCCCTCCAGGTGGCGGGGTTCCCCATCTATACCGAAAAGGTGGACGGAAAGGCCCTCTGGTCCCTGCTGGATACGGTGAAGCACCAGATTCCCCTCCCGTTCAGTCTGACGGAACTGATGGCCCTTTATTTCGGAAGGGACATGCTCAAGGTCTTTCGGGGAACCGTTTTTTACGACTCCCTGGAATCCCTCTTTACGAAAATCAAGACCACCCTGCCTGCCGAATCGATCAAATATCTGAAAAATGTCGAGCAGACCCTTCACCTTGGCATGAAACCGTACAAGGACTACGGCAAATTCAAGGAAATCCTGAAACAGGTAAATGATGCGGCCGTCAACCGGAAAGCCATCGAGATCGTCTATTTCACCATGAGCCGCAGAAAAGAATCCCGGCGAAAAGTGAACCCCTACCGGATCTGGTTTTTCAACGGGACCTTTTATCTGATCGGCTTTTGTCATATGCGAGGCGACGTCCGGATCTTTGCCCTGGACCGGATCAAGATGCTCCACCAGACAAAGGAGACCTTCGAGGTGCCCGAGGATTTCGACCTGGAAGCTTTCACCGGGTCGAGCTTCGGGGTATACCAGGGAGCGCCTGTCCACATAAAGGTATGGTTTCATCCGGATGTGGCCGGTTACATCAAAGAAAAGATCTGGCATGAATCCCAGCAGATCCACCCGCAGGATGACGGTTCCATCCTCTTTGAGGCCGATGTTGCCGGGACCGATGAGATCCGGTTCTGGATCATGACCTGGGGATCAAAGGCCGAAGTTCTTGAACCGGCATCTCTGAGAGAAGAAATCAGGGCGGAAGCGGAAAAA
>CAVVFZ010000029.1:0-73087 GCA_963747555.1 uncultured delta proteobacterium | reverse complement strand
AAAGAAAATTCTTGTCAAGTTAGGGCGGGAATTTTCGGAAAAGGGAAAGGTATCTTATTCAAGAATCCTGGCATGAATGGAGACCTCGTGACGGAATGGCTTCCTGATTCTGTATTTGGCTGTCAGGGAATTTGAACAGGCTCTAAAGATCGTCGATATTGTTTCAGCACAGCTCTCGCGTTCTTTCTATACTTGGCGCCATGCTATCCGGCTTTACGAAACTCCACATTGAGCATACGTTCAAAAACCTTTATAAGCGCCCCTTTGCTCTCGTCGCCCAGTCCCTGCAGCAAGGCCATCTTAAATGTCGTGGCGGCTGCCTGCACCACAGGCAGGGGGATCTTCTCGTGGGCCGATATTTCCGTGGCACTGATCATGTCTTTATAGGCGGATTTCAGTGGATACCCCTGATCGAACCGGTTCTCAAGGGTCAGCGGCAGAAAAAATTCCGCTGCAAAGCTTCGACCTGTCCCGGTGGTGACGACTTGTGTCACTTTTTCAGGATCGAGTCCGAGCTTGGCTGCCATGGGGAGCACCTCGGCAATTCCGGCGCAACAGACATTAAAAAGCAACTGGTTGATCAGCTTGGTCAACTGGCCGTTGCCCACTTTCCCCATGTGGACGATATCCTTTCCGATGACGTTCAGTACCGGTTGAAGCGTCTCGAAAATGTTCCGGTCTCCCCCGAACATAATCGTCAAACTGCCTTCCCTGGCTCTGGCCTCCATTCCGGAAATCGGGGCGTCAGCGAAAAGAATGCCTCTATCCTCCAGCTTTCGCTCAATGTCCAGGGTCCGGATATAGCTGATCGTGCTGAAATCGACGATTACCAGACCCTTTTTTGCACCGTGAATAATGCCGTTTTCTCCGAATATAACCGTTTCAACCACTCGGGCGTCCGGCAGGCTCAGAAATATCCAGTCGACCCGGCCCGCCAACTCCGCGGGGTATTGAGATGCTTTGGCGCCACGGTCGGTCAGGTATGTGACGGCAGCAGAGTTGATGTCGAAGACCGAAACATCGAAACCGGCCTTTACCAAATTCAGAGACATCCATTTCCCCATTTCTCCCAGCCCGATAAATCCGATTTTCCGTTCCATTATGATTCTCCTGTTCTTAGACTCCCATCGGACCGCCCTCAGGCGCCTCCAGCAATCGGCGCAACTCCAACACGGCGCTGTCAGGCGTAGTGATAACAGGGACATTCACCCGAAGACCGACGGCTTTGGCGGACCTGGCCATGGAAAACTGCCCGATAACCAGGGCATCCACCGGGCCCAGTCCGGCCGCTGTCCGGGCGATGAGATTGTCGTGCTCCTCCGGCTTGCCCTGGCGCAAGGCAGCCAGTGCCTCGGGAATGACCCGGGCCTCCAATTCGAGGGGAATCTTCTTCTCCGCCGCCATGGCGCGCAGTTCGGCGGAAAGTGACGGCAGTGACGGCTGGAAAGTTACCAGCAGGCCGATACGATGTCCGGTTTTAAGAGCTCTTGCAAAAGCCGCTTCGTTAGGTTTAAGAACGGGGATCCCCAGTTCCTGTTTTACGGCGTCGATAGCCGGGCCAAAGGCCGAACAGGTGAACAGTATTCCATCCGTAGCTTGACCCCCGGGACCGGCGACGGCGGCGTAACGGCCCAGGGTTTGGAAGCGTTCCATCATCTTTTCATCAAGAACTCCCCGGTTGCCGGCATGGTCCGCGGAAAGGGAGGAATCCAGCAGGTCGTATATTTCGGCTTCGGGCCAATGGGTCCCGAATGCCTTGTGGATGGGGTCCATCGATTCCCTCAAGGCGTGGATTAACATTACTCGCTTGCGTTTGTTCGGTGAATTCGGATGCTTATCAACTTTCATAATTGGATGGGGATATGGTTTGATCATTAAGTCACCTTCAGATCCCGCACATCCAGCATATCGATGAGCCTTTTGAGAGTGGAAGCGATTTCGTCGATTTCCTTCGGGGAGAGTCTTTGAAGTCCGTCAATAAGCTTCTGCTGTATGGGCGGAGGGGCATTTTGCGCCAGTATTTGGCCGGCCTTGGTTAACTCGACCGTAACCACCCTGCGGTCCGGCGATATCCTCAAACGCCTCACCAGATCTTTTTTCTCCAATCGGTCGATGATCCCGGTGATTGTGCTGGAATTGACCATCACGTGTTTGGCGATCTGGGAAGGAGAAAGGGGTCCGTGTTCCTGGAGGGCGATGAGGCAGTTTATCTGGGCCGCGCTGACATTGTAAATCTTGTTCAGCTCCTTCGTGTAATGCTCGCCCGCCTGCATCAGCCTGCGGATGGCGAAGATAATCTCCTTGGTCCGTATGGTGTGAATGCCTTCCTGTGATTCCGAAGATGCGATCTCTTTCTTTTGGGACATGATCACCCACCTTTCAATCGGGGTTGGATGTAAAAGATGTTTCTTCAGCGATCAGCTGCCGAGCCCTCATGCCTGGCCTTTCCGGATCTCCTCGTAAAGGTCTCGCCGGTCGATCACCCTTCTGGCTTTGAACTCCGTTCTTTCCAGCGTATCGGGTTCGAGCATCTGTACCGTGGTCCTCAGCCCCCGTTTCTTCAATGCAGTTCCCAGTTGTCCTGCCAGTTCCCGCACGCGCAAGGATTCCAGCCCGGGGATCGGCTCGGCCTGCACGATCAATTCATCCATGGTTTTTTCCCGGGTGACGATGATTCGGAATTCATCCCCGAAACCTTCGATTCCCCGGATGGCCTCTTCTATGGCGCTGGGATAAACGTTTTCGCCTCGCACCACAAACATGTCGTCGGCCCTTCCGTACACCCCGCGAGGCAGGCGGGGATAGGTTCGGCCACAGGGGCAGGGATCGTTTGTCCATCGGGAAATATCCCCGGCCCAGAAACGGATCATGGGTTGGCTGGTTCGTTCGAGATGGGTGTAGATCGTGACTCCTTCCGATCCATAGGGCACCCGCCTTTTCGTCTCCTGATCCACCAGCTCCGCGTAGACGATATCCTGCCACAGGTGCATCCCCTGCCGATGACTGCATTCGCAGTTTGCCATCCATGGGGTCATCTCCGCCGTGGAGCCCGAGTCAATGCAGATGCCGCCGTAGATTTCTTCAATGCGCTTTTTGGTGGAGGATACCCCGGCGCCCGGTTCACCCGAGAAGAAAAGGATGCGAAACGCGAAATCGATGCGAGGATCGACCCCCAGGTTTCTGGCCTTTTCGGCAAGATAAAGGCTGTAGGAAGGAGTGCCGTAAAAGATGGTCGGTTTGACCTCCTGCATCCATTCGATGGCCCGTTCCGTCTGTCCAGGGACGCCTGCGCCAAAGGGGAATACCGCGGCTCCCAGCCGTTCCGTTCCCACCAGGGCTCCCCAGCTTCCCATATACAGACTGAAAAAGGAGCCGATAAAGACGGTGTCTTCGGGACGCATTCCAAACCCCCACATGATCCTTGCGTGGGCCTCTGCAATTCGCTTCATGTCGTCCCTGCTCAGGCCGAAAGCGGTCGGTTTTCCCGTTGTTCCCGATGTCCCGTGAACCCTTGCAATTTCACCTTTGGGTATGCAGAGGTTACTGCCGAAGGGCGGATGTTCCAACTGATCCCGGCGAATTTCGTCTTTGGTTACAAAAGGAATTTGTTCAAAATCTTCCAGGGATTGAATATCCTCGGGTCTTACGCCTGCCTCGTCCCATTTTTTCCTGTAAAAGGGCGAGCGGGCATAGGCGTATGCTAACTGTCCCTGCAGCTTTGGAAGAATGATCTTTTGTTCCCGCTCCTCCGGATCCATGGTTTCCACTTCTCGGTTCCAGTAGGCGGTATCTCCCGCGGGGAAATAATCCTCATCATAGTCGGGCGGCCATTGTTTCGTCATTCTCGTGTTTTCCCCTTTCATCCAAGCATATCCAGAAAAATATCGATCCGGTTCATCAGCCCATCCTTGGCAACCGCTCTCTCGTCGGCATGATCTCCGTCCAGGATGAGCACCGGAATGCCCAGCCTCTCCCGTATGGCGTGCACGGCGTCCAGGGCGCCCACGGACAGTACACGGCAGCTTTTGTTTGAGTGGGCGACGACGCCGTCGATTCCATACGCATGAATGTCGTCGATTATCCTGTCGATATGGGCATCCACGCTGGTGTTGAGTTCGCCCCAAAGGGCCTTGCGGGCCAGACTTTCCAAAGGATGCCGACTGTCCATCCGCGTGGCGCCCCATATGTACTGGCTGTAGTCCGCCATGGGAAAGGCGCACCCCCTTTCTTCGAAGTACCCGAAGATCTTGAGGTTATGCCAGAATGGGATGTTCAACCACAGGAGACGGTGTTTTTCCTCCTGCCTTTCCAGGATTCCCGTTCCCGCCTCTACCCGTTGGGCGGTTTCTTCATAAATTTTTTTCATAAGGTCCGCCCCTTCCTGTGTGCCTGCCAGCACGATCAGGACGAAAAGGGCGTTTCCCAGATCGGAGAGCCCCAGGGGAGCGGGAATTGCTTTTTGAAGTTCCAGGATTTTTTGCCAGTAAAGGACCACCTGGTCGCTCAGGTGGACCGCCTGTGCGAGTCTCTCCGGACTGATTTGAATGCCCAGGACCTTCTCTATCTCGGCGATGGCCAGCCTGATCTCTTCCATGGTAAACGGCAGATAGTAGTCGGGCACGGCCTTTGTTTCCATGACCCGGGGGGTATTTACAAAAATAAGGGGTTTGCCGGTTATCTCTCGAAGGGTATCCCACCATTTAAAATAGTGTGTACAGGCGCTGCTGCTCATGAGAAGCAGATCCGGGTCTCCTATGCCCCCCATGGGAGGGTCCGCGTCCGAACTGTTGATGTAGCCCAGGTGGTTTCTGCAATAGGAACAAATGTCTTGCGTATAACTTGCGGCCTCCGCCCTTTCACAATACTCCCCGGACTTATGTCTGGCCGCGGTTACGCAGGCGTAGTTTTCCGGAAACGCGGGTTGAATGTCCGCCGCATAGGCCACCTCGATGAGCGGGTTTGAGGACATCAGTGTATAGGCCAGAGGCCGTTTGGTCTGTACATGGGTATAGTGCCTCGCCATGGCTTTCGAGACATCTTTGTTAAAGGACGGTCGTTCCCTTTTTTTCTCTTCCCCCATCGCTTTACTCTCCGTCGTCCCGCAGCATCTCAATGAACGCTTCTATGCGTGTCCGCAGGGGTTCCATGTTGCTCATGTAATCGGTTTCAATAAGGAAAGTGGGGATGCCGAATTCCTTCTTTATCATTTTGCTCAGTTCCGGATAATCAAACTTTTCCGTTTCGCAGTTTCTGTTGATGGCAAAGATAACGCCTTTGATCCTGTGACTCTTGATGACCGTCGAAACAAACGCGAACCGGTCCGCAAGGGATGTATTGAAAGCACAGGGGACCGATATGTAAGCTTTGGCCAGAGAGGCAAGGGGATCTTGGCCTTCCTCCACGGTATGGGAAAATGCCCGGGCGCCATTTGCGACGTCGTCCGCGACAATGGAAGCGCCGCAGGATTCTATCATTTCCCAGAGCCGGACATCGATGACGCATCCCCCGGAAAGAAGGAGCCGAACGGGCGACTCTAAAGGAGCGGACCTTTGCTCGATTTCCGTCAAAGCCTCCTCCAATAGTTGGGAATGTTCCTCTTTGTCGAGGAGGAAACCGGACATGGCCATCTGAAGGGTTTCCAGCCCGGAAAGGGGAGGGACGTCAGCCTTTTGCAGGTCATAGACCTTCCTCATGAGTGACCGATGCCTGTTGTATAACGCGATGGCCTCCTCCAGGGATTTATTGGAGATCTTATTCCCCGTAAAGGTTTCCAGGTGGTTCCTGACCCTTTCAAGTTCCTTTGTAAAAAAAAGGATGGTGTTTTCGCTCTTCTTCCATGGCACGTTGATATACTCTGTAAATGGAAGAGGGTGGTTCCGCTTCCACGTCTGGTAAAGGAACGTGACGGCCTCACAGCTTCTCGGAATGATGATGCCGTCCAGGTAGGAAGCCTTTCCCTTGAGCACCTGGTCCCAGGTCGCTCTTACGTAGGAACAGAGGTAGGATTGAAGATGGGCATCCGCGTCCGTAATCATTTCCTGCAAGAGGGGGTAAATCTGAACAGGATGGAGTCCGGCTGCGTAGATCAGTTCTTCCGGGAACACCGGGAAGAAATATCCTATCATCTTTTTGGATGTTCCGGCCTTGATTTGGGCAAGCACGGCCGGGCCGTTGCGGAGTCTATCCGCCATCATTTCGAGAGCCTTTGACATGATTATTATCCCTTTTTAATCAGCCCCGTTGATTCATTGGGCAAATCCATAATGTTTCATTTTCGGAGGGAGGAGTATAAAAAAAACTCTTCTTTAAAGTCAAAGCAAAACTGGAGACGGAGGTTGCTATTTGCCCCTTGTCATGATAGGTAAAAATGCAAAGAGCAATTAAGCTGCCTTGTTCAAGCACCCCGGCGGCAGGGGATTTTCCGGATTTGGGATTGGCCCGGGGAATTTGAATTGGGATACAAGTCAATTTAAAGTGCCATAAACAGGAATAATTGGGCAAAACTCCAGGGAGAAAAACAATGACGGAAAGCAACCAGGGTCAGATCGACTTTACTTTTAACAAGCAAAATCTGTGTCGCGAGGAGTCTGTTACGGATCTCAAAGTTGGATCTATCAGGTGTCTCCGGCCCATCAAACCGGATGGGACAAACGATGAAAGCCGTCAAACCATCTTTGTAGGACACACCCAGCTCAATACCCCTCAGGGATTTGTTCCGCTTCAAACGCTGTTACAGGCGACCACCCTCCAAGATGCCATAGAAGAATTTCCCGGCGCCATGAAGAAAGCTCTTGAAGAGATGGTGGAGAGGTCGAAGCAGATGCAGGAGCAGCAGCAGGCTGCACAGAAAAAGAATGAGTCCCGCATCATCGTGCCCGGAAGGTAGGGGAAGACGATTTCTATTTGAAGCCGAACAGAAGAAATTGCCAGGCCGGGATAACCTTTGTGTTTGTCGGAATTAAACCCGGGTCCCAATCGTTTAGCACGAGGGCATCGAGGGCCTCCGGATGGAGGCTCTTTACATTTTCCAGACCACTCACTTCTCTTTTTGCCGTATCCACACCCTGCACGCTGTAAGACGCGTTGACAAAGTTGGCCATGATCATGGCCACAAAGTTTCCTTGTCCATGAGGAAACTATTGTCATTTGTTTTCCTTCCTGAAAAGGAAACTTTGAGGGTTTTGCCCCATTCGCAAAATGGGCGCTGATGGGAAAAGAAAGTAGCTGTCCACGGTTTCCAGTTACCGGTTTACGGTTATGAAAACAGATGCCCTTGTTATAGACTGGTCATGGCAAGGGTTTGTCGCCCCTGCACATTCAAATGGAATGATTCCGAGTGTGGCCCCTTTCAGGGTCTGAAGTGACTTGACTAACCGGAGAGGTCCAAGTATTTTTCCATCAGGAAATAATTCAATCAAGTTATGGCTCGTGATGATTCCAGAACGCTGGAAAGGGAGTGAATCTCCTGTGGACGAACTTAGAATGATAAGTGCGCGGATGGTTTTGCAGGTATGTTTCCGGGGGAGATTATCAAATCTCCGCCGAAGAACTCCTTACACGTCTGGCGAACAATGAACCTGGTTTCGATCATTTTGTGTTTTCCAAAATCGTGGAAAACAGTTCTTACCCATCTCGGCACATTCGCGCGCATCCTATTCAAAAATCCTGGCAGAAATGGAGTCACGAGGTCTTTTTTGTTGCCGCATCTTGGATGTGCCTTCACAGACCGTCGAGAGGTCCTTCTATGCTGGTACAAGGAAGCTGTTGTCATACCTCCATTTTTCCGTACCAGCATAGAAGGACCGGCGCATCCGTAGGAATCAGATACGGCAACAAAAAAGACCTCGTGACGGAATGGTTCGCCGGCTGTGTACTCCGCGCTACCAGGAAATTTGAATAGGATACATTCGCGCCCTCATGGATCTACTTGATGCAAATGCTTGTGAATACAGTTTAGTTTCCATCTTTCTTCAATCTCTGGACAACTTCGTCGATGATCATGCCGGCTCCTTTGAAGCCGCCAGCGTTTAAAATCCCGCCTACGAATGCCTTGTATTGAAAGACAGATTCATTTTTCCCCTTGACGGCAAGTTCCCGGTAGCCCGGTCTTTCCATGGGCAGAAGAATCTCATCTTTGGATGCGAGGAACTTCTGATATTTTTCAAAAACCTGCTTCGCTTCCTCTTGGGAAGCATTCCGGATCAGGAATAGTTGATACTTGAATTCTCCTTGTGCATAGTCCACCCGGTAACCGTTTTTCATGTAGGGTTGTCCCAGGAAATTTTTGGGGATAAACCGTTCACTCCTTTTCACCCTGCTCCTTTCGGGAAAACAGAGCAGAACAATGCAGGTTCCGTGTTGGGGCCTTTTATCTTTTTCGCGATGATGCCGGAGAGTTCTAACAGGGTTGCGCCCATGTCCGAATCATTTTGAACAGAGGCAAGCTTTACGTAGCAGGAACCTTTCCAGAAGTTCAGGAAGTTCTTTCCTGAATACCCCTGAAACTCTCCCTGGAGAAAATGTTCTTCAGGGGACCGTTCGGCGGCGTAAATCCCGAAGGCATCATCCGGATTTTCCATCTGATAGATTTCCAGGGTAATGAAATGGGTCCCTTCCGATGGGGTATAGTCCGCGGTAAGAAGCTGTTGAAACCCATAATCAAGGTAGAATTCCGCCTGTCCGTCGATCTGTTCCCAAAGGTCCTCCGGTTTGAATATTTTTGAACCTGGTGCAATTTTCCATCCTGCTATGGCACCGTCTTCCGGCAGGAGGGCTCGCAGGTCTTCCTGCTCTCCGCCAGAGGTTCCCTGGGAGACAGCTTCTGAATCCCATGCCCCCATAAAAAGGATAAGCAGCGCAACGAACAGGCCTAAAGAGAAAGATTGTATTTTTTTCATGAGACTCCCCTCAGATTACCGTTTGTCCCCTGCCAAGCCCATAGCCATCAGGGACTGCAGACGTTCGGATATCCTTATCCCCTGACGACAGACCGCGGTGCATTGCGAACAGCTCATGCATGCCGCCAGCCCTTTCTCCCGCGGCAGCGAATCGAGGGTCAATCCGGCATGGATAAGATTGCCATATCCTTCGGCATACATGTAGGTTCTCATGAGCGTCGGGATATCCACCGCCTTCAGGCAGGAGGATGTGCACGATCCGCATTGCTGGCAGTATAATGGTCCTTTGATCATGGAGGATATCTTAAGATCCCTCTTCTCTCCGCTTGAAAGGGATAGATCGGACATGACCCCGAAGTCCAGGTCCATCTGATCAAAGGTGGTAATTCCGGGAATTGTTGTGCACACATTTCCGTCATTGAGCACCCATTTGAGGGCAGCTCCGTGGTTGACCTGGGTTTCCCTGTTCAGCTTTGCACCACCCTGGGTTTTCATGGCGATGACGCCCACCCCCTTTTGCGCGGCATAGGCGATTGCCTTTTTCACTTCGTCCTTATGATCCTGCATGAAGTTGTACGAAGTAAGAACAACGTCCCAGGCCCCCGCATCCACGGCCGCGCGGATTGTCTCAGGCTCATTGGAATGGGTGGATATGCCGATAAATCGGACTTTTCCCGATTCCCTCGCCTTAACAAAGGCCTTTATCATGGGTTCGAAGGTCGGCATCAGAGGACCAAAGCAGTTGTGCAGGTAAAGGATATCCACATAGTCCGTGCGAAGGCGTTTCAGACTGGTATTCAGTTGTTCGGTGAAACTCGCCTCGGTTGCTCCGGGATGTCTTCCGCTCCCCTCGCCGCTGAAGATCTGTTTTTCCTTGTCCCGTGCGAAATACATCTTGGTGGCCACATAGACCTTGTCCCTGCATTTTCTTTCTTCCAGGATCTCACCGATAACCTTTTCACTATTTCCCCTCAGATAGAGATGGGCCGTATCCAGGAGTTTGATCCCCATATCTATCGCCTTTCGGATCAGATCGGGGCTGTCGGAGTTCATGACGCCAAAGCTCACCGCGGGAATTTTCAGGTTCGTTCTTCCCAGTGTTCGATACACGATCTTCTGCGATTCTACAGGGGCTGTAACAGCCGCCCGAACCGGGGAGGCGCTCAGGCCGGCCGTTGCCAGACCCAGTGCGGTTTTTACGATGAAATCTCTTCTATTCATCTCCTTCTGTCCCATGGTTTCCTCCTCCATCTGATGGTCGAACAGATTTATGGTATCTTTCTGAAATATATCATATAATAGAAAACGAAATCATCTCCAAAGTCAAGAACCGTTTCGAGAGGCGTCCGAATGTACGCATTACTCAGGAAGTGGTTGAATATCTATGAAGACGAGGTCGGTCTTTTTCTCTGGGCTGCCTTCCTGCTCTTTCTCATCCATGTGGCAAACATCCTCTTCAACAACGTTGCGGAGACGGCCTTTCTCAAACGATATGGGGTCCAGTATCTCCCTATTGTTACCATGATCAATGCGGTCGCCACCTTTTTCATCATGGGGGTGATCACGGGCTTCATGGCCAGGATGCCGGACAGCCGACTCCTCTCCTATATGCTGGTGTGGAGCGGGTTGCTGGTGGGGGCGTTGCGGTTTGTCATTCCCCTGGGCATTGACCTCCTTTACCCGGTTCTTTTTCTGCTCAAATCACAGCTTGAGGTTCTCCTGGCCCTTGTGTCCTGGAATATGGCCAATGACCTTTTCAACACCCGCCAATCCAAGAGGATTTTCCCCCTCTTGACTGCGGGAGGGGTTGTGGGCGCCATTTTAGGGAGCTTCGCAACGGCGCCCCTTGCAAAATTAATTCGTTTTGACAATCTCCTTTTGGCTTATTGTGTGATCTCCTTGATTTCGGCCGCTGTTGTCAGGCGGATGGGGCAGCTTTATCCTACGTTGCTGGTGCAGGACGCCCCACCGGCGGAAAAAGCGGGTGAAAAGAGCAAAAAGGGCGTGTCCCCAAAAAACATCGTTCAGGAATTCAAAAAAGTGGCGCCTTTGATTAAGGAATCGACCCTTGTCAAGGTGCTTATCGCATTCTCCCTTATGGCCAATATTGTCATTACCATTATCAATTACCAGTTCAATTTTGCGGTCAATGAGAACTATGCCACAGAGGGGGGGATGCTCCATTTTTTTGCGGTTTTCCGTGGCTTTCTGAACAGCATCAGCCTCGTGATCCTGCTTTTTGTGGGGAAGATTTATGGAAAATGGGGGTTGCCCGTTTCCCTCCTGATACACCCCATCAACTATGTCTTTGCCTTCCTTGCCTTCCTGTTTCGTTTTGACATCTATTCCGCCATGTACGCAAGGATCTCCACCAATGTCCTCAGGACCACCATCAACAATCCCGCCATGGCGGTCTTGATGGGGCTGTTTCATCCCTCGCAGCGGGCCTTGGTGAGGCCCTTTCTGCGGGGAACCGTAGTTCGGATCGGCACCCTCCTGGGGTCGGGGATCATTCTGGTTTCCGGAGATCTTTTCCACCCCCGATATCTTTCCATCATAGCCATCGGCTGTATGTCGGTGTGGCTTACCTACGATTTCATCCTCAAAAAACAGTATCCCCGGATTCTTTTGGATCTCATCTCCAGAAACATGCTGGATTTGAAGTCTCTTGAGCATAAGGATGTGGTTCAGGTCTTTAAAGACAAGAAGATGCACGCCCATCTGATGGACAGATTTCTCTCTTCCCGTGGAGAGGACTGCCTCTGGTATGCTGAACTTCTGCGGGGTCAGGGTATCCCTGACTTTGATGAGTCTGTGCTGAAAGTCATGAGAAAAGAGGAAGATGACGCGACACGGATAGGCCTGATGGCCTTTCTGTCTCTTCCTGCGGGCAAATCGGCCATCCCCGTTTTCAAGGAAATCATGGACATGAACAGGCCGCAGCTCCTGCTGGCTATGGTCAAGGCCGCCAATCGATTTCCCGCTGAAGTGAGCCGGGATTTCAACCGGGAAATCTTTGAAGCGACCCGGGATCCGGAAGTGAAGGCCTGTTCCGCTGTCGGGCTCTACCGGGATGACCCGGAAAGGCTCCTGGCGGTTATTCAAGCCATGCTTGACTCCGGCGAGCTGGCAGAGAGAAGGGCCGGCGTCGTTGCTGCGGGGGAGGCCGGGAACGAAGTCTTCATTGCAGCCCTTCGGGAGATGATCACCAAGGAAACAGATCCTTCCATCCTTTCGGCGATCTTTCGATCTCTTCGCCAGTTAAAGGATTCCAACCTCAATGACGTTTTAGAGAGGTATTTTACGGATCCCGCCGATCCGGTTCGGCTCGGGGCACTGGAAGCCTTTGATATCCGGGACGATCATGGTCTTTCGGCCGTCATCGGATTCATGGGAGATCCTTCCCCGGAAATAAGCGCGAAGGCTATAGAAAAGATTCACAATGGGGCCTATCAGAATCCGCTGGTGCTGGTGGAATCGCTCAATATCCCGAGACGAAAGGTGCGGGATGGTCTCTTTCAAATCCTGGAAAAACTGAACATCAAGAACGTGGATTTTTTCCGCTTCGCGCGATCCCAGGCGGAAAAGAGTTATATATTCTTTGCCCAAGTGGAGGCACTGGGGAAGCTGCCTGAAAGTCCGGAGAGGGATCTGCTCATGGACCACCTGACCCAGGAGAGGAAGACCACGGTGGAAAACATCCTTCGCGTTCTTTCCATCCAGGATACGTCGGGCCAGATGCGTATTATCTGGAGGGGGCTGTACTCGTCGGATTCACGCAGGCGGTCCAATAGCGTTGAGGCCTTGTCCGACTTGTTGGATAAGGCCCTCGGCAAAATCCTGGTGCCGCTTCTCGAAGAAATGCCGTCCGAAGAGCGTCTCAGGATCGGAAGAAAGTATTTCAGCCTCCCCGACCTTGGCGGGACCCCTGAGGCTTTGGTTTCCCGTTTTCTTGCGGGAGCGGACTGGGTCGCCTCACTGCTGGCCCTTGTTCTGGTGGCGAACCAGGGAATGGTTGGCGTCTCGCCCGACATCCTGCAGACCCTGGCCGCATCTGAAAATGTTCCCGTGCGTCATATGGCCCGGCAAGCCTTGATAGCGGTGGCGCCCGACAGGGCCGCCGGCATGGACCAATCGGAGACGGGGATAGACCTTGCCGAGAGGATTTTGTACCTCAAAAAGATCGGCATTTTTGAAGGCCTCTATGTGAGCGAACTGGCCGCGATCGGTTCGGCGACGGGAAAAGTGTCGTATCCGGCCGAAGAGCCGGTCATCAGGGAAGGAGATCGTGGGGACACCCTCTATCTGATTATCGACGGAGAAGTATCGGTCAGAAAGGAGCCTAAAGCGGAAGGAGGTCCTGCCGTAGAGATCGACCGGATCAAGTCCGGGGACTATTTTGGGGAAATGGCCTTATTTCAGGAGGCGCCCCGTTCGGCGACCATTCAAACCATCAGCCCCTCTCTTTTCCTGGTCCTGCACAAACGGGAATTTACCCAGATCGTTCAAGAATATCCGCAGATAGCCCTTCATATTTGCAGGACGCTGAGTGGACGGATACGAAACCTGCATGAGAAGATCAAGGAAAACGAAAAACAGGCGGGCTGAAAATCTCAACTTCCTTCGTTGCCGGGCTCCACCTGGGAACAGACTTTAACGAATTGAACATTAGACCGGGAGGTACTTCGGTATTTCCTTTGTTAGTTAACCACTAATTGTATTTTTTAGACGATATGATCAAAGTCTTTTCAGGAAATGATTTTCCCGTTGACTTACAGGCATTCATCTCCTATTCTCCGACTCCCCAGAGGATTTCGTGTTGTTCTACCTGCCCAACGTTTCTCCTCTTTTGGGGTTTTCATTCCAAAAGCCATAAGATATGGGTTTCATTTAATATTTGTAATAAGGCAATATACATTCCGAGAAAGCATAGATAAAACGATGGATAAATATTTTCCTGTTATTAAAATACGAGGCGGGTCCGAAGATCGCGGCCGACAGCAGGGAGGCCTGTTAAGAGAGCGAATCCACAGGACAATCGATTTTTACAAGAGACAATTCCTTATCCCGGAAGACGAAATTCTTAGGATTGCCCATGAGTTCAGGGAGTCCACCAAGGGTTTCCGGGAAGATCTGTACCTTGAAATCGAAGCCATTGCCCAGGCTGCGGAAGCCGACCCCTTGTGGATCTATGCCTTGAATGGCCGTACGGAGCTTCTGAACCTGAACCCCATGGAATGCACCACACTGGCTTTCAGGAAACAGGCCCTGATCGGCCAGAACTGGGATTGGGACCTGGAAGTGGAGGAATTGGCGGTCATTCTGGATATTGAAAAAGAGGACGGCCATCGGATCATCACCATGACCGAGCCGGGGATGATCGGCAAGATCGGGATGAATAGCAGCGGTCTCGGTGTTTGTCTGAATTTCATGAGCATCGAAGACTACCGGCCATATGGGATTCCGCTGCATGTCATATTAAGAACAATCCTTGACAGCAAAACCATGGAGGAGGCACTTTCCCTCATAGAACCCCATCTCATGGGAAAGGTGGGCAATATCCTGATGGCGGATGGGACCGGAAAAATGGAGGACATTGAAATCGGCGGCGATGAATTCCATTCTATTCCTGTGGAAGACCGCTTTGCTCACACGAATCATTTCCTGACAAAAGTGGACTACGATCTCCAGTTATTTCCCAACACCCTGGGCCGGTATCGTCGAGCCAAGGAATTATTGCAGATGCTCCAGGTTCCTTCGGTGCAGTCCATGAAGGACATCCTGAGAGATTCCACCGATGAAGAGTATCCCATCTGCCGCAACCCCTTCTCTCACCCATGGCTCACGGATGACACGTCCATGACCGTTACCTCCATCATCATGGATCTGAAGAACCTCCAATTTCACATCACAAGGGGCAACCCTTTCGATAATCCATTTTCCATTTTTGATCTGTAAAATTCGTCCGCAAGGATCCCGTTCGTTTGTTTTTTCAACTCCCGCAGGGGCCATTGGAACATGAAAGAGGTCTTGATGGGCTGAAAACCCAGGTCCTTGTTGATCGCCCGCATGGGCCGGTTACTCCTTGCCGTACTGGTGGTAATATATTCCACTTCCGGGAACTTTTCCTTGATGACCGCAAGCATTTCAGCTTTCAAACGTTTGGCCAGACCCCTTTTTCGATATTTTACCAGAATCCCCGTGAAGTATTGATTCACGCGATGGGGTTCCTCGGGATTGTACATGATGTCCGTCAGGCCACTGATTCTCCCATCATGCTCCCGGCTGATCATCGTATACCATTCTATACCCCTTTTTTTTAAATTGCGTTCCTCAATCCTTCTGGATTCCGGAGTTGTAATGAGATCGTCTCCCATATCACCGGTGGGGCGCTGGTTGATGATTTCCGTGTAGACCCGGCTGAATTCCTCAATATCGTTCTCAGGGCATTCTCGAAAAAACTCCATTTTCGTATCCCAGTGTTTCGTCCTTCCTCTTTGGAGCCATTTGTTCACCACCTGCCAATCCACGTCTTCCATGTCCAGTCTGAATTGAATTTCTTCATGGACCAAATCGCCTCGAAGCTGTTTACGAAATTCCAGTCCCAGGGGGTTATCCACCTCCGTGATGACAGTAGTTTTTTCCAGGAGTTTTGCCGTCTCCACCAGGTGTTTCAGCAGGATCGTTGCAATTTTCTTCCTCCGATGCGCGGGGGCAACCGAGATATGAATCTGACAAAGATGCCTGTTGCTCTCGTAATCCGGGGAGATTTCCGTATCATAGGATATGGAAGCAAAGGCAACGGCTTTTTTAGCTTTGTCGAACACCATCCATCTGTTCACGCAATAGAAGGGGTTGGGCGTCGAGAAATGTCGTCTCACCACGTCGCGATCGGGCAGTCGGCCTTTTTGTTTAAATTCACGGAAAATGGTTTCCGACAGCTCAAAATAGGCCTCCCACAGAGCTTCGGAAGCCTCCGTCGGGATAAACTCAACCAGAGAAAACTTTCTGGGCAAACCAGGAAGATTCGATTCCAAATTGTTGACCTCCGTTTCCGGCGACTAAAAATTAAGTTGAACATTTTCTCACTCTCTTTTATACCTGAAATCAATAAAAGAAATATAATCATCCTGAGCCATGCATGACAAGGTTGAAGGAAAAGATTGTCGGGGGTTTTTAACGTGCGTGAGTTGATTTCCATAGTTTCTTTTGTCATGGCCGTAATCGGTGGATTGGCAACCATCTTTCATAAGGATAGAGACAAGCAGACTATGGGTTCCATTGTGGCAGGTGCGTTTTTGATCTCTTTTTTCATAAACGTGAGACGAGAACCCATTCTTGTGCTTCAGATAGCCTGCCTGGTGGCATTTGCCATGGCTGTCACAGGGGGAATCGTCACGATCTTCAGCAACGATGACAACCGACGGACGGGAGCCATAGGCACGGGGGTCGTTGCTTTGGGTACAACACTTCTGATCCTCTTTATGTACCTGGAATTGAACCCATTTTAGCAGCTGAAGCAGCCATTGGAAGCCACAGCCGACCGCAGCAGGGATAATTTTCAAACAGGCTCTAAGACTTCCCGGACCGATCTTGCCAGAATTTCCATTTGGATGGGCTTTTCGATGTATTTCTTAATTCCCAATTTCATGGCTTTCTCCTCCGAAATTTTTGCACTGTATCCGGTGCAGAGGATAATCGGCAGGTCCGGACGGATTTTCAGGAGTTCCCGGGCCAGTGCATCCCCTGTCATGTGGGGCATGGCCATGTCCGTGATCACCAGGTCGAATGCATCCGCGTCGGAAGCAAAAAAAGCCAATGCCGCTGCAGGATCCGTTCTGGTTTCAACCGAGTAGCCAAGGCGCTCCAGTCTCTGTTTGTTGAATTCAACCATGGAACTTTCATCATCCACAAAAAGGATTCTTTCGTGCCCCCCCGGCAGGTCATGGCTCATTTTCACCTCTTCCGTGTCAGCCTGCCCGATCAGGGGAAAAAGAATATCAAAAGAGGTTCCCTTACCCGGTTCGCTCTGAACGGTAACGGCCCCGTTGTGCCTTTTTACAATGCCGTGAACTATTGCCAGGCCCATCCCCGTGCCCTTTCCCACATCCTTGGTGGTGAAGTAGGGATCAAATATCCTTTTCATGGTCGCGGCATCGATTCCATGGCCCGTATCCCGCACGATCAGTTTCAGGTAGGGACCAGGGCCTATCTGGTGGTATCGGGAGGCTTCCTGCGCATCCAGGACGATATTATGGAGATGAACTTCAAGAATTCCTCCGGTCTCTTCCATGGCATGGGTTGCATTGCCGCAAAGGTTGATGAGAATCTGGTGGATTTGGCTGGGATTTCCAAGGATTGTGTCTTCCACGGTATCCATATGTTTGCGGATTTCTATGCTGGTGGGGATAGATGCCCGCAATAACCTGAGCGATTCTTCGACAATAGGAACTATTTTAATCGGCTTCTTTTCCGATTCCGTCTTACGGCTGAAACTGAGGATCTGCTGAATGAGGTCCTTTGCCCTGAGACAGGCCTCGCGCACCTCTTCCAGATTTCTTCTGGCGGGATTCCAGTCTGGGATATCGTCCATGGCCAGTTCCGTGTTCCCCAGGATGATCCCCAGGATGTTGTTGAAGTCATGGGCGATTCCTCCCGAAAGCGTCCCGATGGCCTCCATTTTCTGGGCCTGTTGCAGTTCATTTTCGAGCTTTTTCTGCTCCGTGATGTCTTCCATCAACCCTTCGTAAAATATTTTTCCATCATCGATTACCCTTCTTGCGGAAAGGGCGACCCAGATATTACTGCCATCTTTTTTCTTGTATTCTACTTCCCTTCCGTGAATAAGACCCTTTTCATCCATTTCCTGAAGAACGCCCTGTCTTTCTTGCGGACGGACATAGAGTTCGGTAATATTGGGAACCTCCTCCAGAAAGCTTTCCGGTTTGTCATACCCGAACATCTCCGCCATTTTTTCATTCACGAATTGAAGTCTGCCTTCTTTGGTTACTTGATAAACTCCCACCACGGCATTGTCCACCAGTCTTCTGTATTTCTTTTCGCTCTTCCGAAGCGCCTTTTCCGCATTCTTGATGTCAGTCAGATCTATGGTCTGGACGATTACGTTGCAAACTTTCCCGTCACTGTCCAAAACGGGTGTGAAGATCGAGTTCACAATCTTGTGTGTGGCCTTTTTCACCTCCACGTGATCAACAGCGCCGAAATCATAATCCACCAGGATGTTGGCAACTTCACCCTTTTCAAAGACTCTTCTGATGTCCGGCATGAACCCCCGCTTTTCAAGGACGACATCCTTGAAAAGATTATACTTCCCGATGACCTCTTCTTTGGTGCCGCCAAAAAATTCAAGACAGGCAGGATTCGTCCTGATGACGGTTCCCTTCTCATCGGATATCCATGTGCTCACCGCTGAACTGTCGATGATCTTGTCAAGGAAGGTCGTTCTTTCTTTCAGCGCTTCCTCTACCCGTTTGCGTTTTGATTCTTCCTTTAAAATAGCCCAGGCCTTCACCAGATAATAGGAATAAGCTATCGATGTGATCATCAGTAACGCCACGATAAGGAATAACTTATTCCTGAACCCTGTCAAATTGCCCAGGACCTCGCTTTCTGGTGTCGCAATGACAATGGACCAGAACGTATTCCCTAAATCAATGGGCAGAAATACCGCTAACTTTTTAATGTTTTCAACGTTTTCCCCCCGGATATTGGCATAGGTGTATGAAGTTGTTCCCCGCTGGCCTTTCAGCGCTTCCCTTGCCATGGCTAAAACCGCAGGAAATTTGTTGGATGTTTCAAAAATGGTGTTACCGGTGTGCCCTGGAACCGGACAGTAGAGCTCCACTCCCTTTTCACTGAGTACCCAGGCGTATCCGCTTTTGCCGATCCTGATTTTTTCCAGGTACTCCTTTGCGAGGGTTTCAAATGGAATGAAAACGCCGATAGTCCCTTGAAAGATCTTATTTTCAAACACCGGCACATGGTAGGCGAGGGCACGATAACCCTGCACAGAGTTAAAAACATCACTCACAACGGGCTCATGAGTTTGCAGGATAGTTTGTATGTGTTGCTGGGAGGAGATGTCTTTACCGAGAATCGTGGGATTAGACGGAATCGTGAAAATAATTCTGCCCGTTGCATCGACACGGGAAATGGCTTTGATTTCGTTATGTCTCTCGCCGTAGAAATCCTGCATTAATTTTTTGCCTTGATCATTTAAGGAAACCACAGACCCCGCATTGGAAAGATAGGAAAGTCCATGGTGGAGACCATTGAAAAATCTTTCGATACCCTTTGCAGCCTGTTCCGCTAAAATCATCTGTTGCTTATTGAATTCTGCTATGGATTTGTCTTTTACTTCGTCATAAACAGAAAAGGCCATATACCCGAACAACCCTATCAGGATGGGCAAAAGAAAGTAGCTTGTTTTAAATTTCATGATAGTCTTCCTCTTTTGAAAGAGGCTTGCCGGAGTCTCCAGTTCGATCGGCTTCTAATGTAGTTCCATATGCCGGGTTTCCGGCCATCTCCTCAGGCATACTTTGCTATAACCGGTGCAAAGAATGAACGGCATATGGGAGCTCATTTTCCCATAAAAATAGGATTATCATTCCTTCGTTGAGCCTTTGGCCTCATCCAGAACTTTTCTGATCATTTTGGCCAGTTCCGCCTTGTCAATAGGCTTGTAAGCAAATGCTTTGATCCCCATTTCCGCGGTCAAATTTTCTGATATTTTTTTGCTGTAACCCGTGCAAAGTACCACAGGGATGTCGGACCTGATTTTTATCAGCTCGGCAGCCAGCCTGTCGCCTGTCATATTCGGCATGGACATGTCGGAAATTACCAGATCAAACCTATGTGGCGCCATGCGAAAAGATTCCAGCGCCCCAAGACTGCCGGTACTTGTGGTAACCTGGTAGCCAAGTTTCTCGAGTATCATTTTGATCAGTTTCACAATGGACAATTCGTCGTCAATGAAAAGGATATGTTCCGTGCCTCCAGGCAGCGTCTCCCGCGGAGCATCAGATGGCGTACACTCCACATTTTCATGCATGGGCAAGAATACGGTGAAGGTCGTTCCCCTTTTCGGTTGAGACATCACTACAATGTGCCCTTTGTGTGCCTTTACGATCCCCGCAACAACCGCAAGGCCCATTCCGGTCCCCCTGTCCGGCTCCTTGGTGGTAAAATAGGGTTCAAAGATTCGATCGATATTTTCAGTGGAAATGCCGGAACCCGTGTCGCCGACGCTGAGTTTGACGTATTCCCCGGGTGGAAGCTTCGAGAGTTTGAATGCTTGATCGTTGTCTAATGTAACGGCGTCCACACCGATCGTTATTTTTCCCCCTTTGGTTTCCATGGCATGGGCGGCGTTGATGCACAAATTCATAATGATTTGATGAATCTGCATTTCGTCTCCCAGTACGCAGGGGGCCACGGCCGAGTTCATCTTTACTCCGATTTCAATGTCCGCGGGTATCGTCGCCCTTAACATCCTGACGGAATCCTGGATCAATGCCTCCAGCCATACCGGCGCCACCTTTCGAGGAGCCTTCCGACTGAAAGTCAAAATCTGCTGGACCATGATTTTTGCTCTTTGGCCCCCGATCAGGACCTCTTTCAAATAATCCGCCAACGGGGTCCCTTTTTCCGCGTCCTCGAGTGCAAGCTCGGTAAAACCGATCATCACAGCCAGTATATTATTGAAATTGTGTGCAATTCCGCCTGCAAGGGTGCCGATGGCTTCCATTTTCAGCGCTTGCCGAAGCTGGCTTTCCAGGTCCTTCTGTTCGGTTATGTCGCTGACCACCACTCTGACCTGCCCGGGGTAGTCTTCCTCTTCTTCAATAATATTGGATTCCAGATTCGCGTGAAAAACGGTTTCGTCTTTTTTAACCATTCGCAGTCTGCAGGACTGAGGCTTTTTCGTATCCATCAGCTGTTTTCGGTATAAATAAAAAATATCCTGGTCCTCTTGCAGGATAAAACGGTTGAATGGACTGCCCATAAGGAAAGATCTTTCCATTCCCAGCGAGGTGGCGGCCGTGAGATTTGCCTCCGTAACGATTCCTTTTTCACTGACTGTAAAATAGCCGACCGGAGCAAAGTCATAAAGGCTCGAATAGCGATTCCGGGCCTTTTCTAATTCCCACTGAACCCGTCGGAGCTCTTCGTTTTGCATTTTCAGCTCTATCTGGTGTACGCGAAGCTCATGAATCAGCTTTTCCTTGTCTTCGGGGGAAATCCTTGAAAGATCTTCCTCTTCATTGGATGAGGCTTTAAAAGCCGCTTCGGCAATTCTCCTTAGTTCCGCGCCGTCAGGTAAATTTCCCTGCTTTTCCACCCTTATCCCTCCTGTGTTCCGGCCAACCAGTCCAGATCACGTTCCGTGATCGCCATTTCAACCATTTGACCGTTTTCATCCATTAAGGCGCTGGCGGTCAGCCAGATGTTCAGAATTTTGCCGTCTTTTGTCATCCGCCGGGCCCGGTACGATTTTATGGTTCCGCTTTTCCGCAGCTTATCAACAATTTCTCCAAAATCGTTTTGGCTTTCCCTTGGAAGAAAGTCCACAAAATTCATTTGCAGGGCCTCCGGTTCGGTCCACCCGTAGAGCTGCTGCGCACCCTTGTTCCAGGCAAGAATCCGCCCCTTCAAATCCATCACGGTTACGGCATCATTGGCATCTTCCAATACAGTGGCCAAGCGTCTTACCTTATCCGCTTGTTTGACGGTGTGTATATCCACAAAGGTCATCACCACGCCGTCAATGATATTCCGGGTGGTCCGATACGGCAGGATCTTCAAGGCATACCAGGTCAAATCTTTTGATAAGATTTCTATTTCAACCGTATTGAGGTCTTTAAGGACCTTCTCCCCAAGGCCGACTAAATCGACATTCGGAAAGCAGGTTTTCAGGTCATTGAGCGGCCTGCCCACATCCGTCTGAATCAAATGGATAATCTTTGCCGCGGCAGGGGTGTAGCGTTTGATGTGAAGGTCGGTATCCAAAAACAGGGAGGCGATTTCCGTTGAGGCCAGGAGATTGCTCATGTCATCATTGGCCTTGGAAAATTCCTCCACCCTGTTTTGAAGTTCCGCATTCACCGTGGACAGCTCCTCATTGGTGGATTGAAGCTCTTCTTTGGACGTCTCCAACTCTTCGTTGGTGCTTTGAAGTTCCTCGTTGACCGATTGGAGCTCTTCATTGGTGCTTTTGAGTTCCTCATTGGAGGTTTCCAGTTCCTCGATGGTCGCTTGAAGATATTCCCTGGTGGATTGGAGTTCCTGCTCAAGATGTTCCATGCCCGCGTCCTGCTCTTTTGTTCTCAATGCTGCGGGCGCCTTTTCTCCTGCTGCCTTTTCCGGCGTTTTATCCTCGAATATGACGAGCAGTAAGCCGGGCTCCATCCGTTTAACGGATAAATCCACCACGCAGAACGCGCCATTATAGCTGACGCGAATGCTCTTTAAGAACACGTTTGTTTTTTCCCGAACCGATTTGTAAAGCGCTGTCGTCAGTGGCGGTTTGAGGTCGTCGCGTACCATATTCAGAATATTGAAACTGGGCTTCCCCGTGGGCGGCGCCAGGAATCTATCCGTCTTCCCCACAAAGTGCAGGATTTCATACTTGTCATTGATCAGAGCGCCGGCGGGCGCATATTCATCGAGGATTGCCCTTTCAGCCATTTCCTGAATCGCACTTTCCCCGGGAGGATTGCCTTTTTTATCGGATTCGATTCTCTGACGGGCAGGGTAATCGACTTCGGTGGAATAAGTAGGGATCATTTCCGAAAGCCCTTTTTTACGTCCGAAGATCTTCCATTTGAAATTAATAGGCTCGAAGAAATCCGTGTGTTCGCCGATGCTTTCTGAGGTGCCAAGGAACAGAATCCCTCCGGGGTTTAAGGTGTAGTGAAACAGGGGGAGAATCTTTTTCTGCAGGACACTGTCCATGTAGATCATCAGGTTCCGGCAGCTCACCAGGTCCAGCCGGGAGAAGGGCGGATCTTTGATGACATTTTGAACAGAAAAAACGACCATGTCCCGGAGTGGTTTGCTGACCTTGAATGATCCCGGTTCTTTGATGAAAAACCGTTTGAGCCGCTCCTTTGAAACATCCGCACTGATATTTTCAGGATAGACCCCCTTGCGGGCAATATTCAGGGCGGCCGCATCGATATCCGTGGCGAAGATCTGGACGTCGAAGGTTTTTTTGAGGGCATCCATCACTTCGAAAAGGATCAT
The DNA here is from genome assembly GCA_963747555.1 of uncultured delta proteobacterium. Lineage (GTDB taxonomy): Bacteria > Desulfobacterota > DSM-4660 > Desulfatiglandales > Desulfatiglandaceae > DUZB01. Next base: position 49,922 of record CAVVFZ010000029.1, on the reverse strand, counting down.
GCCCAGGGAGTAGGCTTCTTCACCGGTGGAGCAGCCTGCAACCCATAAACGGATCTTCGTGTCCGGCGCTTTTTGGCTCAACAACGCGGGCAACGCCTGTTTCAAAAGCAGGTCATAGGCTTCCGGGTCCCTGAAGAAACTGGTAACGCCTATAAGCAGATTCTTAAACAGCACGTCGATCTCGGCAGGGTTTTTCTGCAGATAGAGGATGTAATCGGACAAGGCCTTTATCTGATGAACCGCCAGTCTGCGTTCAATGCGACGGGCAATGGTACTCGGTTTATAATGGGAAAAATCGTGGCCGGTTGCGCTGCGAATCAATACGAAAATTTTCTGTATCTGGTTTTGAATCGGAGGTTCTTTGAGTTTGACTTTGTCTAATGACTCAAGAAAAGGATGCCGGGCATATTGGATTAGCGTTCCCGGCATTTTTTCCACCGGCACGATGAAATCAACAAGCCCGGTATTGATGGCGCTTCTGGGCATGCCGTCGTATTTCGCCGTATCCGGCTCCTGGACCATGACCATACCGCTCCTGCTATTGATCTCCCTGACTCCCAGGGTCCCATCCGATGCCGTTCCCGATAAAATGACGCCGATGGCATTTTCACTCTGGTCTTCGGAAAGCGATTTGAAAAAGAAATCAATGGGCAGGTTGATGGAGGTGCTTTTTACCGGTTCCATCAGATGAAGGCGGCGGTTGAAAATGGCCACATTTTTGCCCGGCGGATTCAGGTAAACATGGTTGGGCTCAACCGTTGTGCCGTCCTCAATTTGACTGACAACCATAGGAGTCTGTTTTTCCAGCAGCGATGCCATGATGCTCTTGTGTTGGGGGCTCAGATGCTGGATGACCACAAAGGCCATGTCGCTGTCGGCGGGCATGATGGAAAAGAAAGCGTTGAGGGTTTCCAGGCCACCGGCCGAGGCGCCGATGCCGATGATAGGGAACGGAATCGCATTTCTTGGTTTTTCCTTTTGTTTACCCTTTTCCATGGAATTTTTGTTGGCCGACGGCGCTTTTTTCTTCTTTGTCGTCATGATCGTTGCCTTTCTATTTGAGTGGATCAGAGAACATCAGATTGCGGGCATCCTTCATTTCAGACCAGATCAAGAGTCCTGAAATTCCAAAATTCAAGCCCCAAAAACCAAATAAATCTCAAATTCCAATATACCAATGCTCCAGAGATTCCCTGGTGTGCATTTTTGTATCTTATTCAAGAATCCCGGCAGCAAAAAAGACCTCGTGATGGAATGGTTTTTCCTGGTCATCATTTTGCTACCAGGAAATTTGAATAGGATACGCATTTTTTGTTTGGATTAATGTCCAAAGTTCCCCATTTTCTCCGCTCTTTCATACCTTCTCTCATTTTGTTTGAGGGTCTCCTCCATCACTTTTCTTTCGTGGATATCCTGCGTTGTTCCTATGAGTTGGAACATTCCACCGTGCCCTTTTCCCGTTGCCTCGCCGAGACTTTGGACATACCGTACCTCGCCGTCGGGACGAATAATCCTGATTTCCAGGTTATAACCCACCCCTTCCGTGATTGCCCTGCTGACCGCGGCGTCAAATCGATCCCAGTCTTCGGGATGAATCAAGCTGCGGTGCTCTTCATAAGCCGGCGCTTCGGTCCCCGGCGCCATTCCGAAGATCCGAAACATTTCCTTGCTCCAGGTGGGAAGTTGTGTCGCGGGGTCGTAGGTCCAGCTTCCGATATGTGCGACCCGTTGGGCTCTTTCAAGATCTATCTCGTCGCGTTTCAGTAGTTCACTCTCCAGAACCCTGATTCGTCTCTCCAATTCCTTGTAGGTTGGTTTTTGGGTCATTCATCCCACCTCAATACATGGATAATCTCCGATCGAGATCTCTCTTTTGGAAATGGCTCACTTTTTCTTGCCCTCCCGATATAAAGACAGTATGTCACAACCGTCAAAATCATGCAACATTCCACAAGATTTTCCAGCAATTCTCATTTTGGATTCTCTGTAATCTGAGGCCATGGGTGTCTGTCTCGAAATGGCGCCAATGGTCCGCTTCGGACACCTTTTGCAGAGGCATAATTCCATCTTAACATTACCCAACAGGCGGTAAGAAGGTTTTTGCACAGGATTCCTTTTACAGGTGTCTGATCATTGGCCAACATTTTGAAGCTTTACCGCCGTGCCATGGAATGACCAATGGATTTTGGCGCCGTTTTGAGACAGACCCCCATGGCCGATTTTAGGCAAAAGGCCAAAATGAGAATTGCTGAAGATTTTCCTGATTTTTCTCCTCCCTGAATTCGGGATCTTGACTTTGACTTTCCCCTAAAAATTTTCTTGACACAAAAACAATGATGTTTATTTTTTGAATAACGCCGACAAATGGGCCTAAATGTCTGTTATTGTTTCTGTAATCATTTTTCATTCTTTCTGAAGGATTGTGTTGAATTCGATTTGTTCGGGGAGCTTTTCCGGATTGTTCGCAAAGGAAAGAAACAGCGAAGTGAAGATGCAATTGCAGCATCACTCAGGAACTATCTCGTCTTCGTTCTTTCCTCCCTGTTCATTTCTCAGACTTTTTTCGCGAAGAAATCCTTTATTGAAAGCGGATCGGTGGAAACAAACCGGAAATTGCCGATGATCCAGGCCCCAGGAAGGTGAAAAGCTGTTTTATGCGGAGGAAGGGCAACACAAACGGTTGTCGTTCAATCTTGGCAATCAAGGAAAGGAGGGTTGGATATGATTTTTCGAAGAGTAAATGAATGGCCGACGTGGAATTGGCGAGGGCAATGGGATGACGTGGAGCGGCTGAGAAGACAGATGGAACTCTTGAGCGAGGGCCTGTCTGGAAGGCTTCTTACGGAAGCTTCGGCCGGTGTCTTTCCCCTGATGAATATGACGGAAGACAGTGAGAATTACTATGTGCGGGCGGAACTCCCCGGAATCAAGGCCGACGCCTTGGACATATCCGTTACCGGAGACACCCTGTCCATTTCGGGAGAGAGGAAGATTCCGGAAGAGAACAAGAATGCAAAATATCACAGAAGGGAAAGAGAGGCCGGAAAATTCAGCAGAATTATCGCATTGCCGTCTCAGGTGAACACAAACAAGGTTGGGGCAAGCACCGTGGATGGAATTTTGAAGGTAATCCTCCCGAAGTCGGAGGCGGCCAAACCTAAACAGATTACAGTGAAAAGCGAATAGCGCAAATTCGGATACGGAAAGGGGGGAATGACAATGACCGATACGGAAAACAAGGCATTACAGGCCAAGGAAAAGGCAGAGTTGAAATCGGCCGCCGAAGGCATTAGACCGGGACCCACTTTTGCGCCGTCCGTGGATATTTTTGAGACGGACGATGCGCTGACCTTGTTGGCTGATCTCCCGGGTGTGAATGCAAAGGACCTGACCATTGATCTCAAGGAGGGCGTTTTAACGCTTTCAAGCGAACCTGTGGCGGAAGGAGAGTCTGAAGAGAGGGATGTTTTTAAGGAATATCAGACCGGTAAATATTACCGTAAGTTCAACCTGTCCGATGTCATAGACCAGTCCAAAATTGAGGCCGAGCTGAAGGACGGTGTCCTGCGACTGCATCTTCCCAAAATCGAGGCCGTGGCGCCCAGAAAAATCGAGGTGAAGGCCGGATAACCTTGTTGCACCATCAAGAATCGCATAGGACCCCGATCAAGCCTTGTGGTTTGATCGGGGTCGCCCTGCAATCTCCAGGCGCTCTTTAGCGCCGTGGACTTATGATTCAAAAAGAGGGCGGAGGTTTTTATGGCCAAGGACTACTATTTTTCCCTGGGCGTCAGCAAGGGCGCCAACCTGAATAAGATACGGAAGGCCTACAGGAAGATGGTCAAGGAGGTTCATCCGGATGTCACTGCTTCAGAAGAGAGCGTAGAGCGGTTTTTAGAGATTCGTGAGGCCTATGAGACCTTGTCCGACGAAAGAAAACGAAGGCTTTACGACCAGAATCGGGAAAGACAGGCCTTCCAAGACCCGCGGATGAAGAGGTCCGGCCCCATAGAACAAAGACCTTCCATTTTCAGCGCACTGGAGAGTTTTTTTACTCCCGCCGACGAATTTTTTGAAGGGTTTTTGCCGGGATTCTTTGACTTGGAACGGGGCAGAATCAGGGGTAAGGATCTCTATTTCGAGGCTGTACTTTCCCCGAATGAAGCGCGAAACGGCGGACTGTTTCCTGTGTCCGTTCCGGTCCGTGAGCGCTGCCCGAGATGCAACGGAACCGGATATGTGGAAGGCTTTTTCTGCCCGGCATGCTCAGGTTACGGGATGGCGGAGGCGGAGCGGGTCTTTTCCTTGAACATCCCGCCCAATGTGACACACGGGACGGAGATCATCCTATCCATGGAGGATTTGGGTTTGAAAGAGACTTCCCTCCATGTGAGGGTGGTTGTAGGCTAATCAGCTGTATTCCATCACTTCTATTTCAAGGTTGTCGGGTCCCCTTACAAAGAATATTCGAAGCCCCTCTCTCACCGTGAGTGGTCCTGCTGAAATATCGGCCCCCCGTTCTTTTAACTCCGCCAAGGATGCATCCAGGTTGTCCACCTTCAACCCTATTTGATAAATGCCCCAACCCGGTTCGCCTGGTTGGACGCGGATGTTTACCCCTTCACGTTTGGGAGAAAAGGAGAAATGTTCCCCGGCCATCCCGAGGATGGTAATGGGCATTTCCCTGGTCCCGCCCCTGGCAACCTCTTTCGCTTCAAACATCTTTTTGAAGTAGTCAACGCTTGCCGCAACATCGCTGCAGCGGAGATGGATATGGTCTAAAGAATAGTGCATGGAAATCTCCAGAAAAACTTGGTTTGGTTGCCGGTTGCCGACGTTTACATTCCCGTCCGCGCCAAAGACTGGTCCACGGGAAGGGAAGGGGGCTATTTTACGACTCGAAGAGCGTGGGTGGTTTGCAGCTTTTTCCAAAGCCCCCTGATAATGACGACGGTGGGACCATTTTCGTCGGTTTCATGTGGGCCGTATAATGCTCTGCAGGATGTCAGGAGCTCTTCATTTCCGGCATACGCTCCGAAATTCTCCCTGATGATTCTCACGAGAGCCGGGGAAAAGAAATTTAGATCAAAATCCTGCATCTTGGCTATGGCCGCTTTTTCTTTCAACGAGAGTTTGGCAAGGATATGGTCTACTGCTTCCGCGACGCTGCGAGGCGCCGGCGACGGCCTTATGGGAGTGAGCAGGTTTGTTTCGATGATCCCAAGATGAAGCGATGTTTCCAGGACCCGCGTTGCCGCGTTATACATGCCGACATCTTTTTCGGCTCTTGCCCCTGCTACATTCAAGATGCCTATTTCGTTTCTTTCAAACCAGGCATGAATGAGCTGGGCTGCCGCAAATTCACCCGTCTCGGAAAGATCCACATGGAGAATTGGACGGTCACGCGGCTCCGCCGATTCCCATACCGCTTGAGAACCTCCCGTAAGCAACCCGTGGGAGAGGATGAGGGTCCCGTTGGAGTAAAGGATGTTATGCTTGATCCATTGGGGAACACTGGATGTGGGCATCTCACGGAAATCGTAGGGTCCGGAAACGATACCGTTCTCCGCACCCCATCCCGCTGGAATCCAGGCTTCATGGGGTATGCCAAGACTGATGGCCACATCAAGAGCCGCCTGGTCGGCCCCCGATTGCCCTCCTGAGATTATTTTGGTAAGCATAAGCGAAAATTTAATGGTTGCGCAAATGAATTGCAAGACGCAAATTGAAGGAAATGAAAATATCGGAGGCAGAGTATGATCGTTCAAATCTATGAAATTCAAACGCCCGGAGAGGCTGAAAAATGCATCGAACTGGGCGTGGACCATATTGGAAGCGTTATTCTTGATCGGGACGCTTGGAAAGATCCAGTATTGCGAGAAGCCGTTCGAATCTGCCGTGGAACGGGAACGAAAAACAGCCTTATTCCCCTTTTTTACGATTTGGACACGACCTGCAGGGTTCTGGAATACTACGTGCCCGACTTTATTCATTTCTGCGATACGCTCACGGGTTCGACCGGTGTTGCCGCTGATTTATCCGGGTTTATTGGACTTCAGCGGGATATCAGGGAAAAATTTCCTGAAGTCCGCATCATCCGGAGCATACCGATTCCGCCGGAAGGGGCGGCGCGGGGATACCCCTGTCTGGAGCTGGCGCTGGAACTGGAACCTTTCACTGATTTCTTCCTGACGGATACCTGGTTGGGGAAAGAGCCTGTGGAGGGATTTATCGGGATCACAGGGAAGACGGTGGATCGGACCACGGCCCGGTCCCTTGTCCTCCAGAGCCGCATTCCGGTTATTCTGGCAGGAGGTTTGTCTCCTGAAAATGTTCACAAGATCTTGCTGGACCTGCGGCCTGCGGGGGCGGACAGCTGCACCTTGACCAACCGGGTGGATGACAGAGGAAAACCCATACGATTCCAGAAGGACTTTGGTCGGGTGGAAAGCTTTGTAAAGGAGACCAGGAGGGCTGAAAACGCACTGAAGGCTGAAAAACAAGCCCTCCTGGCCAGGTTGGACAAACTCAGGGAAGACCTGGAAGACCGGGAAAAGGCACTGCCGGCCCATTCCGTGCGGCCTCACCAGATCATGGTTATCGAGGAGCTGGAAGAACAGATCGAATCCGTGGAAAAAGAACTCGTCGGTTACCGGGGAGTCTGAAAAGAAAATCAGTACCCCAGGTTTTCACCCACAAGTTTCACGTGGATGCGATCTTTGATCATGTGCCCTTCTATAATGCTCCACATGTTGCAGATGCGCTGGGGCGATCGACAGTCAGAACATAACCCGGTTTTCACGCAGGGGGTGTCCATGTTGAGCCTTATGGTATTCACCGGCCCTGCGTAATGTTTGACACGGGACATGGCCGACTCCAGGTCGGGGGCTACCTTGTTCATACCCACTACCAGTATGACCTTCTTCGGGCCGAATGTCATGGCCGCCACCCTGTTGCCCATGCCGTCCAGGTTGACCAGCTTTCCATCCAGGGTAATGGCGTTGGAACTTGCCACCATGAAATCCGCGGTCAGTCCCTTTCGCCTCAGTTCCAGGCCTTCCTCAGGGGCCAGACCTGCCTGGTAAGGGTCGATGAGGTCAATGCCGGGCAGGGCGGCGATGGCCTCCCACAGGTTCAGACCTCCGGCCGTCATGGAACCGCAGCGAAAAACGGTCGATCCTTCCGGAATCATGGATAGAATTTCTTCTTTGGCCTGTGCGGCGGTTGCAGCATAGCTCCCCGCCATTCGCCGTTTTTCAAGCCATTTGATGATTCCACCGGCCACTTTTTCGTTCCAGATCATTTGATGTGCATCCATAATCCCTACCTCCTGAATTTCATTGTTATCCTTCTCAATTTTCAGCCGCTCTGTGCCTTTCCAGTTTGTCCGCCAATTCCGCCTTCGCCTTCTCTCTGGCCTTCTTTCGCAAGGCGTGGGTCTCCATGGTGTTCTTTGGAACTTGCACCTGATCCGCATCCGGCTTTCTCGTTAAAGTCAAGGCGCCGCTGGGGCAGGTGGATATGCAGAGGCCGCAACCGATGCACCGCTCCACGTTCAAGGCCGCCTGTTCACCTTCCATGCTCAGTGCGCCCATCTGACAGCGATCCAGGCAGGTTTCGCAACCGATGCATGCCTCCCTGTTCATTGCAGCCACAAAGGAAGAGGCCACCATTCTTGCCGGCGCCGGATGTTTCTTCAGGTTCATGAGGACCTGGCAACAATCCCCGCAGCAGCAACAGATATTGACAATATCCTGGGCGTTGCTGGGTTGAAGCACCAGGCCTTCTTCATCGGCTTTATGGATAATATCCAGCGTTTCTTCCAGGGTGATTACGCGGCCCAATCCGTTACGTTCATAATATTCCGCGCCCCAGCCGAATACCAGGCAGGCATCCATCATTTTGTCGCATCCCTTTCCCTTGAGGTGGTGTTCCTTCCGGCAGATACAGGGCGCCACCAGGAATTTCTTCTGTTTCCTGACCAGATCCTCCACCTGTTCATAGGAGAGCACTTCCAGTCCGGCTTCAATGCTCTTTCCCACGGGAATGGTTCTGAGCTGGGGGACGTGATCAAAGGCTTCCTTTGCCAGCAGGGGGAAATATTCATCCATATCTTTGACAAATTCTTCATCCAGGTCGTTTACATGGTATTCCCAGATTCCCACGACAAACTGCGCGGCCATATAGGCGGGGGGACGATCCGGAGACTCAATGCTGAAAATCAGGCCCTTCCGGGCCATTTGGCTCAGCATCTCCCTTGCTTTCTTTTCATCCACGCCTGCGCGCAGGGCAATGGCGGAAGCAGGCTCCAGCTTCATGCTCACATGCCGGGCCAGTTCCGCCTCCGCCGGATCAAAAAGACGTTTGAGGATGCGGATTTCCACACCGGTTTTCGTAGCGGGAAAGCCGGCCGGGAGTTCATCCAGGTGTTCCCTCAATTTTGTGTAAACATCGAGAGATATTTTCTCTTCTTTTTCGGAATGCATCTATGAATCCTCCTTGATGATTCTATCCTTTTGCATATGTATCTCTTTATACCCTCTAATCTTCATTAGGCAAAAGGAAATCTGAAATGGCCCGGCAAAATATCAAATAGGATTCCCAAACCGGAATATTTCAGCGTTGATCCCGAGATTCCTTTTCGCTATACTTAAACACGGCAGCCCCACAAGTAGAGCGCCGGGCGGCCGTGGCCATTGTTTAAGGGATTTTCCAAAACTTCATTCAGGGAGGGTAAACCATGAAAGCAAAAGAAACCGCGGTGATTTTGATCGAATTTCAGAATGAATTCTGCAAGGAAGGGGGAAAACTCCACGATGGCGTCAAAGGTGAAATGGCAAGGCAGGGCACCATTGCCAATGCGATGAAACTGGCTGAGGGAGCAAGAAAGAAAGGGGCCAAGGTGATCTACGCGCCATTCGTTTTCAACGAAGGTTATTTCAGGGACAATGTCATGGATGGGATCGTGAAAGCTGTGGCCGACGGCAATGCCTTTCGCGAAAATACCTGGGGCGCTGAAATCATAGAGGAGTTGAAACCCCTGGAAGGTGATCGTGTCGTAACCGGGAAATGTACCTTGTGCGGGTTTAACAAGACCGACCTGGAAGGGATCATAAAGGACAACAAGATCAAAAACGTGGCGGTCAGCGGTTTTCTGACAAATTTCTGTGTGGAGAGCACCGCGCGCACGGCTTACGATAAGGGCTACAGCGTTACACTCATCAAAGACGCCACGGCTGCCAATTCCCCGGAAGAACAAAAATATGTGGAAGAAAAGATTTTCCCCCTGTTAGGGAAGACGATGACGGCGGATCAGTTTATCGATCAGTTGGAGGGGTAACGGGCGATCTGTTTTCAAGGGTCGCCTCGCACCATGGGGACAAAACGGACAAACATCACTTCATGGGCGACGAGGCGGCCTTCTTTTTTGACGGCTCTGATCAGTTTCTGCACGGTCCCGGCCTTTCCAACCGGAATGATCATGCGGCCTCCTTCCTTCAACTGCCGCACCAGCGATTCGGGGATCTTTTCCGGTGCGCAGGTGACAATAAGGGCATCGAACGGGGCCTTCTCGGGCCAGCCTTTGTAGCCATCTCCAATCCTTACCCGGACATTGTCGTAACCAAGTTTCTTCAGGGTCTTTTGTGCCCTCATTCCCAGGTCCGGGACAACCTCAATGGAGTATACCTCCCGAACCAGCTGAGAAAGGACCGCAGCCTGGTATCCTGACCCCGTACCGATTTCAAGCACCCTGTCCTCCGGCTTCAAGCAGAGGGCTTCCGTCATGAAGGCGACAATGTACGGTTGCGAAATGGTCTGCCCATGGCCGATGGAAAGAGGATAATCCCCGTAGGCATAAGCCCTTTGGTTTTCGGGCACAAAAAGATGTCGCGGAACCCTTTTCATGGCGCCCACAACGAGGGGATCCGTGACTCCCCGGTCAACGATCTGCTCCTTTACCATTCGATCCCGGAGACGGGTAAAACCCTCCATTGCTCCGGCCCTGTCTGCCCAGAAGAAGCTTAAGAAAATGAGAAGAGTGAAAGCCGGGCAATGGAGCATGGTAAGTGGGAAACGGTTGTGTTTCATTGGGAACTCTTCATGAAAACGGATATGGATATTGGAATTACCTTTCCCGCGATTCTGAATTTCTAATCTTCCATTCCCCGTATTTGAGAAGGTCTTTTTCAAGAAAAAAGATGCAGAAAATGAGGATTACGGCGTCGTCAATCTGCCCTACGAAAGGAATGTAATCGGGAAGAATATCGAAGGGACTGAGGACATAGATGATTCCCGCAAAAAAAATCAGGATGCTCCAGAAAGAAACATCCCGATACGCACCGGTCCAGTAGTCCTTCAGAAGCCGGTACAAAAGCCTGATATCCTGCAGCAGACGGCTCCAGAGTCCGATCTTTATGAGGCTGCCTTTTCCCATTGAAATATCTACGCGTGATCTCTCTGTGCGGATCCGGTGTTGAAGGTTTTTGGGCGGTTCGGCTTGTTCGTATTGTTCAAATTGGACCGCAATGTTATAGGATTGAAACCTCTTTCAAACTTGTCATAACTGAAAATATATGAGAAGAGTGATTCAGGTGTCAAGATCAAAGAATTTCAATACTTCGCCTGCTCGATTATGAGTGAGATTTTGAGTAAGAAGAGAGTTCACCGGTTGATGTTGGAAACAGGCGCGTACATGGAGATATTGTGTATTCGAAAAAGACGGAACCAATAAATGTCTCCAAAGGCGCTCTGGGAACCTTCGCCGGTGTTTTCACTCCCAGCGTTCTCACCATATTAGGCATTATCCTTTTTCTGCGGCTTGGGTACGTGGTGGGGAATGCCGGGCTGGGGCGGGCCCTGATCATGATCGGCCTGGCAAACGCCATTTCCGTGTTGACCAGCATTTCGTTAGCCGCCATTGCCACCAACCTCAAGGTGAAGGGCGGGGGTGATTATTATCTCATATCCAGGACCCTGGGCGTTGAGTTCGGCGGCGCTATCGGGGTGGTCCTTTTCTTGGCCCAGTCCGTTTCCATCGCTTTTTACTGCATTGGTTTCGGGGAAGCCATCGTGGGCATCACGGGCGATATCCCCTGGTTGTCCACCCGAATTGTTGCGGCCGGGGCTGTTTCCCTCCTGTTCATTCTTGCCTGGATGGGTGCAGATTGGGCCACAAGGTTTCAATACGTGGTCATGGCCCTGCTTGCTGCCGCCCTTTTTTCATTTTTTTCCGGGGGCCTTCCAAGGTGGGAAACCGCACGGTTGGCGCAGAACTGGGGTGGTCCCGAAGCCGGGCCGCCCTTCTGGATTCTTTTTGCCATTTTCTTCCCGGCGGTTACCGGTTTCACCCAGGGTGTGAGCATGTCCGGCGATCTGAAAGATCCGGGGAAAAGTCTCCCGCTGGGTACTTTTTTTGCGGTGGGCGTATCCATTGTGGTCTATTTCGGATCGGCCATCCTGTTTGCCGGCGTGTTGCCCCGGGAAAACCTGGCCCAGGACTACGCATCCATGTGGGGGGTGGCCCGATTTGGTTTCCTGATTGATGCCGGGGTTGTTGCGGCTACCCTTTCTTCCGCCGTGGCCTCCTTTTTGGGGGCGCCGCGGATCCTTCAGTCCCTTGCCCGCGATCGGATCTTCCCTTTCCTCACACCCTTTTCAAAAGGAGTGGGTCCTTCGAATAACCCACGTAGAGGAGTGCTTCTATCTGCCGGTATTGCGTTCATTACCGTTGCATTCGGCAATCTGAACCTGATTGCTCCAGTGGTTTCCATGTTTTTTCTCATATCCTACGGCCTTCTCAACTACGCCACGTTTTTCGAAGTTCGGACCGCCAGCCCTTCTTTTCGACCCCGTTTCCGTTGGTTTGATTACCGTCTCAGCCTCGTGGGATCTCTGGCGTGCCTTGGCGCCATGTTAGCCATTGATCTTACGGCGGGAATTGTGGCGGTCGCTGTCCTTTTCGCCATCTTCCAATATCTCAGGCGAACCGCGGGACCGGCAAGGTGGGCGGACAGCAGGCGTTCCTACCACCTTCAGCACATGAAAGAGCATCTGCAGGCGGCATCTGCAGAACCGGAGCATCCGAGGGATTGGCGACCTCAAATACTCGCCTTTTCCGATCATACGCAAAGGCGGGAACAACTTCTCGCTTTTGCCTCCTGGATCCAGGGCGGAAGCGGATTGATCACGGCTGTTCGCATGCTGGAAGGCGAAGGGATGAAAATGAACCGACTCCGAGAGGAGGCGGAGGAGGAACTTCGAAAAGACGCCGCGGTGCAGAAGGCCGGCGCCTTTTCTCTTGTGGTTTTGATGCCGACTGTCCAGTCGGGTCTTCCGGTTCTTCTGCAATCCTTTGGTGTGGGACCTCTCAAGGCCAATACGGTGCTGCTTAACTACCTCGGATCGACGCAGAAAGGGATTTTCGGCATCGGAGAAGCGAAATATTCAAAAAATCTCAGGGCCGCCTTTCGCATGGGCTGTAACATTATTGTGTTAGTGGCGGATGAGCGCAAATGGTCCGTTCTGCAGGAGCTGCCGGGCAGCGGGCGGCGTATCGACGTATGGTGGAGCGGTGACAAAACCGGAACCCTCATGTTGTTGATGGCGTATCTGATAACAAGACATGAGAACTGGCAGGATGCCGGGATTCGGTTGGTGGCTTCAGGATACGGGGATGGGAAAACGCCCGAAAGGGAGACCCTACTGGAGATGCTTGAAAGTTTCCGGATTGAGGCCGATCCGCGGGTCGTTTCCAATCCTGATGCCCAGTCCATTACACAAAATTCGGGAGATGCCGCTCTTGCAATCGTTCCTTTTCGCATCCATGAAAACAGGATTTCTCTCCCGTTTGGTACGACAATGGAAGACCTGATGGCCGGAGGACCTTTGACGGCTCTGGTGCTGGCTGCCGAAGACGTGGATCTGGATGCCGAACCTGAAAGCGGTGCCTATGGGGAGGTGGCCGGCGCCCTGGACACCCTGGAGGACGCCCAAAAGGTGGCCAGGGAGGCTGAAAAGGAAACGACACAAGCTATTGAAAGCGCGGAAGAAGCGGACAGGAGAATGCAGCAAATCCTGGAATCGGCCAGGCCGGGCATGGACAGAGAGAAGATGATGGAAATCGAAGAAGCCATTGAGGAGGCCAAAAAAGCCCGGGAAGAAGTGCTGAAAAAGGAAAAGAAGGCCGCCAAAGCAAAGGCAAGGGTACTGGCTTCCACGCGGGATGCGGAAAAACTGGGAGTGATTCCGGCCGAGGAAAAGGATGAGAATGTCAAGACTTCCAAAAGCGATGGAGAAGAACCTGCGCCCTAACTTTACCCAAATGCGCAACGGGGCAAACATTACAGGGTTAGAACCGATAGCCGCAAATCCTTCCGGAAGCTACCCGGACATCTTCCAAATCCTTGGAACACAACGGAAAATGTATGCAGGCTTTCGGCCTGAACTTCGCGTTGTAGATTACGCAACGGCCGGTGCTTGACAAGAATGGGCATCGGAATACGAAACGGCAGCAACTGGCACATTGCAGGCATCTCCCTTGGCGCTTGTTCAAGGCGGAATGATATTCGGTGGACCTGAAATGGACCAGAAACTGCCGCCTGAGTTTCCCCTTTAAGAGTTTTGCAATATTAAATAATTTAATGAAATTATTAACCATTTGTTTTTCATTGACACCTCGATTCGGACTATAGCCAGCCAGACTCCCTTCATTCCTCATCTCATGTTAATCAGCAATGAGCCAAATTTGTACAAAAAAAATATGATGCGGACGAAAATTTTCTTTCGGCTCTCAAGTTTGTGGGTCTTGATCTTACGATAAAGGGTACCCTCTCCAATTCTCAGCATAGCCGCCGCTCTCCAGACAGCGTCGGTCTTTTTCAGAGCACTGAAAATGGACGCCTTATCTATGAAATCGTGCACTTCAAAAACAATGGATCGAATGCAGTCACGAGGGTTTTTTGCTGCCGCATCTTGGATAAACCTTCATCGACCGTCGAGAGGTTCTTTTATGCTGGTACAACGAAGCTATTATTATTCATCCTTAACAGGTCGCCGATGCCGAATGGGTACGGGCGACCCATCAGGAATTGGTATCAATCGTAATCAACAACCAGCCGGTTGCGGAAATTTTTGCCACAGCCGCCTTGTGTGTCGTTTGCCCTACCTTTACATCCAAAAGCCGGATCTCGGCATTCGGGTCTTTTTTCACACAGGCCAGTGCCTCCTCCCCTGCCTCGTTGAACAGGCCGTTGGACGAGCCAACCGCTTTTCGACTTCCAAGAGATTTGAGCCCCTGAGGGGTACGGTAATATAAAACGGCGCTGCCTGCCTCGGTGTTGAGCGTGTTGATCTCTTTCGTGGCGGTTGCCCTGTTGGTCCCGATGGCCAGACCTTCCTTGTCCATGATCAAGCTGACCAGATTTCCGGATCGACCCGCGACTGGCTTCAGCAACCTGTAGGAAAGCTGCGTCAGGGTAATGTCCCTGGAGATCACCCCAAGGAGCTTTTCCGGGCCATAGATCGGATAGGAAACCGTTACCATCATGCCGGCGCCCGCGAGATCGAGATAGGGCCGTGTCCAACTGAAACCCTTTCCTGCAAAATCCGCTACCCTGTAGAAAGTCCTGCTCCGTCGGGGGCAAATTGTTGACTGCATCCTTTAAGGGGAGATAGGGATAGATGAAAAAGGCCTCGTCAACCGTGGTCAGGTAGACCCAGGAATAATGGAAGCTTTCGTAGGCCACTCTGAATAACGGAACCAGTGCCACAAAGGTCTTTAGCTCCCGGGTCACCTGGGGTGTGATATTGCGGCCGTCGTAAAATAGATAGGCGGGAACCGGCGCTTGAAAAGCCGGTTCAGAGCCGGTTGAAAATCGTCGGAAACTTATGGTTTTTCCTTTTTCCAGGGGCTGTTTCATCCAAAGGCCTTTTTCCGACTGGTCCATGGGCCGGGTCATCTCATAGATGCGGACGTACTCTGCGGCCAACGCCTTGATGCTTTGGGCTACGTGTTCCAGGGGTATCGCCATGCCTCTTGCAAGCTGCAGGCTGATAGCGCCCAGGCAGTCGTTGCTTTCCATGGCCTGAAGGGGTGCTGTGGTAAACATGAAAAGGCAGAACAAAGGGGTAAGGTTAAAAAAATGAAACACTTTTCCGCTATAATGCCGCATGGTTATCTCTCCTGAAAAAATTATGATAGCCAAAGAAGGTGAAAAATCGGTTGTGATGGGGGGATAATATCATCAGCAGAACGCTAATCCGATTCAAAATGAGGCGCCATGATCTTTTCGAATTCTGAATCGGACAGGGTGGTGATGCGGTGATGGAGGTGGCGGAAATGTACCAGCAGGTTTAATGCGAAGGGCGTCAACTGGGATCCTCCTCCTCTGTGCCCTCCTACGTTCCTGACCAACAAGGGACTGGTGAAGGCGTTCTTCCGTTGCCTTAATCCTCCCCCAGATCGCCCGATAACTCATTTTTAATTCCTTGGCCGCCCCTTGGATGGAGCCCAGGCGATCTATGGCATCAAGGATTCGGAGCCTGCCAAGACCAAAAACCACCTGTCCCGATTCATCCTCAATCCAGATTTTTGAGCGGATATGCAATGCGGTTCCCTGATTCATGAATGAATTTCTTAGCACACTAAGGATAATGCCGCAACTGGAAAAAGAGAAAAGCACATCTATCGGTTATGTCTGTGTTGACATGTTAAAAGCGTTCTGATATAGGCAGACGAACTGGGTGCCTTCATGTGAAACTTCAGTTATCGAAATCGCTGTGGAATTTTCCAGCCAGAGCCTGGGATCGCAGGATAACGCTCCTAAGAGAATTTCCTTTCAGGAAATGTTAAGCAAGCATATCTTTTAATCCCCCTAAACGGAAATCCTGACAATCGAACCCGGGTAGGAAAACTTTGCAATGCAATATGTCGTATATGGCATAGCCAATTTCTTGATAATGAACTTGGCTGATTCTTAAAGAGAGGATTTATTATGGACTATAAATGTGTCAGGACCACATGTCCCTTTCTTGATCCCGTATCCAAAACACCCGATTTCATGGTCTGTGCGGTAAAACTGGAGAAGCATGTGGCGGGGGAATAAGAGGAAAAGATATCATGCATCAAAACCTTGCATCGAACACGCTGGTTGAGCATCAGAACGCCATCCTTGATTTTAACCGGATGATGGAAGAAAAGGCCGCCGTACACAATTTGAACGAGGAAAAGCTGATTCAATTTCTGGACTGCCTGGAGGAAACCTCCTTTGTTCATGATCATTTCTACTGGCTGTCGCTTGCGCGCATCAACGAGCTGGTCCTCCTCTGTGCGGGAAACTACGCCGAGAGTTGCGAGTTCACGCTGACAGGGGATCTGCTTCTAAACCCAAGACGTATCCTGATCCATATTCGAGGACGTCAGCAGCCCATTGTCAAGGAACGACACACCGCGCTTACGGAACAGTTCAGCCATACGGCTTTAACAAGAGGGGGCGTGGTTCAATGGCTGAAGGCACAGACCATTCTTGAAACCAGAACCGAAGCCCTTCTCCCCGATCTCCTGAGTCGTTTGAAAATTTCCGGATTTTTTCATGATTCGTATCTGGCTTCCATTGAGTCGCGGGAAAAGCGAGTGGCGGACCTGTGTGCCTATCTGGCCTGCCAGCAGTTTGAAAATGGGGCAGATTTTACTGAATGGTTGCGCAATGCCGACCCTTCAGAACGAGACTTTATGAAGTCCAGGCTTTGTCGATTTGATTTCAGCCTCTTTGATCTGCTGGGAGACGATATTCGCCGGATGGCGGATAACCCTCTTTACGAGAGTTCCTTTCTGAAATAGCTTTCAATCTTGACAAGCCGGTCCATGTTTATTAGAGTTAATTTCTCAGAAACGATCGGTTTTTGCCGAGGCCTTTAAATGAGAAGAGGTGAAAA
Organism: uncultured delta proteobacterium; assembly: GCA_963747555.1. Classification (GTDB taxonomy): domain Bacteria; phylum Desulfobacterota; class DSM-4660; order Desulfatiglandales; family Desulfatiglandaceae; genus DUZB01. The sequence continues at coordinate 32,990 of CAVVFZ010000029.1, read as the reverse complement.
GTGAAACAAGGAAAATGCCCTAAATGCGGCTCTAACGAGGTGTATTGTGGTTCCGACATTAAACTGAAGAGCGGACCGTTTGGAAGCAATTCCATTCCCGTCAACATAACCTCCATTGCCGCACTGGATAACTATGTGTGCACCCAGTGCGGCTATGTGGAAAGCTATATTTCGGATCCCGTGAAGCTTAAAGAGATTTCCATCAGATGGCCTAAAATCGGTTGATGCCGGAATAAAATGGTCTCATGAAACCTGAGAAGGATTTCATCGGCATTAACGGCCTGAAGCGTTTCGCCGTCATCATCGGGGTGCTGGTACGAAACGGTTTTGGAATGTTTGCCGAGGCTCTGGTCAACCGTCCCGCGGGAGACCTGAAGTATGCGGAAGAACGTCCTTCCATCGCAGTCCCATCCCCGGCCCGGCTGCGTCATATCCTGACCGAGCTGGGCCCCAGTTTTATCAAGCTCGGGCAGCTTATGAGTGTCCGGGCGGATCTGTTCCCACCACAATATATAGAGGAACTTCAAAAGCTACAGGATCAGGTTCCTCCTCAGCCCTTCAGTGTGATTAAACCTTTCCTCGAAAAACAGCTGGGCGGGTCTTTGAACCGTGCCTTCAAGGAATTTGACGAGACCGCCCTGGCCTCCGCCTCCATCGCCCAGGTTTACAAGGCCCGGTTAAATACCGGAGAGCAGGTTGCCGTGAAAGTCGTGCGACCGGGCATTGTCAGGCAGATCCGGAGTGATATCCGGGTGATGTATTATCTTGCCCGGAAATTGGAAAAGGCTTTTGAATTGGCTCGGGTCATCGGCGCCAGAAATGTGGTGAAGGAGTTCGAGCGGTCGATTTTTAATGAACTCGACATGCATATCGAGGCCGGAAGCATCGAGAAATTTTCCCATTATTACCGGCCCATCCAGGAAATATGCATTCCTAAAGTCTATTGGGAATGGACCACCAAATCCGTTCTGGTCATGGAGTTTGTTCCGGGAGTCCGGGTGAATCAGGTGGATGCCATCAGGGAAATGGGGCTTGAACCCAAAGAGATTGCCATGATCGGTCTGCGCAGTCTGTCCCGGCAGTTGATGGAATTCGGATTCGTGCATGCCGATCCCCACCCCGGCAATACCATCGTGATGCCCGATGGTCGCGTAGGCCTTGTGGATTTCGGCATTACCGCCCATCTGGATGAGGAGTTGATGATCCAGATCGCCCGTTTGTTTTTGGGGTACGCCGAGCATGATTACGGTCTGGTCATGGAATCCCTGCTGGAAACCGGGATCATCGATGAAGACATGGATCTGCGGGCCTTCCGAAACGACCTCAAGGAGATGAGCGAACCTTTCTACGGCCGAACGCTTCAGACCATTTCGGTGGTGGACATTTACGATCAGGTGATCCGGCTGCTGTTCAAATATCAGATCCGGCTGCCGCAGAACCTTCTGCTGCTCTTGAAAACCTTTATCCAAACGGAGGCGCTGGGTAAAATTTTGGGGAGTGACGCCAGCATCCTTTTGGTAATCAGACCTTACGCAAAGGCCTTGTTGCAGCGGGGGTACGATTCGGAAAAAATTCTGCGGTCCATGGGAAGAGATGCCTGGACCGCCGGAAGGCTCCTTCGGCTCGCTCCCAAATTTCTGCATGATATCCTGCGGCAGACCGCCCAGGGGAAACAGAGTCTGGAACTTCGTCACAGTGGATTTGATAACATCTCAAGACGTCTGGATCGAGGACTGAACAGGCTGATCCTGGCCATCCTGGTCGCTGCCTCGATCATCGCGGGTGCCGCTGCGTTTGACGCATCCGAAAAGATACTTCTTTTCAACGTAGGCTTTTTGGGTGGAAAGTCTATTTCCCTGACTTCGTTACTCGGTCTGTCCGGCTATACCATCGCCACGCTCTTAGGTATCTGGCTTATCATCAGCATCATCCGATCCGGCAAAAAATAGGAGCAAGTCTCCACAGAATTTATCTTTGAAAACGGTCTGGCATGTTCAGTCGGAAAAGGGAGGGAACAGATCAATAGTTCCCATCACCCTCCCTCAAAGCCAAAAAAGACACTACCTTAATTCTTTTCCCCCTTCTTCCCCAAACTCCGGCCACGGATTAAGCCTGTCAACAATAATTTGCCCCTTTCTCTCCTTTCTCTCCTTTCTCTTTCTTCTTACACGCTTAAAGCCCTTCCCCATCAGATACCCGAAAGGCGGGGATTGATTGTTTCCTTATGCCAGTATAAAAGTTCCTGTTAGGAAACTTTCTGCTTGACAAATGGAAACATAATAGGCATCTGTTGCCCATAGGATAATTATTGTTTCTTCTGACAGCATCATCGGAAAGAGATTTTATGAAATTACAAAAGGGTCTGAGCAGATGATTCCGGAAGATGAAATCGGGAAAATGATAGGGCGCATACGAAAAGAAAGAGGCTTGACCCTTGAGGATGTGGCCCAAAAGTCTGGTTTAAGCAGGGGCTATTTGTCGAAAGTGGAACATTCTGACAAAGCCCCCCCTGTATCAACTCTGCTGAACATTTCAAAAGCCCTCCAAGTGAGCATTTCCGAAATTCTGGGGGAAGTGCAAGACGAAACTTCCTGTTCTCTGGTCAGGAAAGGTGACCGTCAACTCATGGCGCGTGACGGAACCATGTTCGGTTATTCCTATGAAACCCTCGCCCATAAATACCCCCATAAACATATGGAACCCTATATTCTGACCATCCCCGGGGAAGTGGAGCAACATCCCCTTTTTCAGCATAAAGGCGAAGAGATGATGATGATTATGGAAGGAAGCATGAAATTTATTCACGGGGAAAATGAATATATGATGCACGAAGGAGACTGCATCTATTTCGATTCAGGCATTCCCCACAAAGGCGTTTCGGTGGGTGAGGGTGCGGTCAAGGTTCTGATGGTTATTTTTACACCCCTCGGTTAAGGAGTTGGGTCTTATGGTACAGCATCATTTAAAACAGATAGGCGTGCTGGGCGCCGGATTCGCAATCCGCCGAAACAGCAACTTTTTGTATTCGACGCTCTTTTCATACGGCTGAACATGACCGGCCCTGAATAGGTTGAAAACACGCTTGCGCATATTGATCTCTGCGAAGGCATAAATGAACTCTGCCAGGGGGTGGAACTGATCATTGAGGCGGTGAGTGAAAGGCTGGAAGTAAAACGCCAGGTATTTTCCCAACTGGAAGAAGAAGTTTCTTCGGATACAATCCTTGCCAGCAATACCTCTGCCATCAGCATCACCAAAATCGCGCGTGATGCCCATTGTCCTGAGCGAATCGTTGGAACCCATTTCTGGAATCCACCCTACGTTATTCCCTGTGTGGAGGTCATAAAAGGAATGGAGACCAGTATGCAAGTGTTTGAAACAGTCTACGGGCTTCTGCTGGACGTAGGCAAAAAGCCGGTGAGGGTGCTGAAAGACGTCCCCGGTTTTTTAGGGAACCGGATGCAGCACGCCCTGTGGCGCGAGGCCATCAAACTGGTGGAAGAAGGCATTGCCTCACCCCAGGATGTGGACGACGTGGTACGCTATGGCTTTGGAATCAGGCTTGCGTTTCTGGGGCCTTTGCAGACTGCCGATTTGGCAGGGCTTGACCTGACGTGCCTCGTTCACAAAGATCTGTTTCCCCGTCTGGACCGTTCCACAGTGCCTTCGTCGCTTTTGGAAAGCGCAGTACGCGGCCAAGATGGTCAATGAAAATGGTGGGCTTCTGGGAAAAAAGGTTGAAGTTATTCCCATGGACAGTGAATTGAAACCTGCAGTGGCCGTGCAAAAGGCCACCAAGCTCATGATGAAGGACGGCGTCAAGTTCTTTATGGGGGGGACCGGCAGTTCGGTGGGGGGCGCCATGTCGGTTTGGGCTACCAAGAAGAACGCCATTATGCTCAGCTATGGCATGGCCGTCACGAGTCTTACCGGAGAAAAGTGCGCCCGCAATTTTTTTCGCGCCTGCGCCACTACCGACAACCAATCCTATGCCTTGGCCTACTGGGTGGCTGATCAGAAATTCAAGAAAGTCTTCTGCATCGCACAGGACTACTCCTTTGGAAAAGAGGCGGTGGAAGCTTTTGTGAGCAAACTCAAAGAACTCAATCCCCAAGCCGAAATTGTTGGGACCGTGATGCACCCCATGGGCACCAAGGATTTTGCCCCTTATGTGAGCCAGATCATCGCATCGGGCGCAGAGGTGGTATTTACGTCCAACTGGGGAAATGATCTCACCCTGCTGCTCAAACAGGCCAAACCGATGGGCCTGAAAGCCTGGTTTGCCTGTTACTATCTCAATGATGAGAACGCCATTCAAGTGGTGGCCAACGACGAAGCCGTCACCGGCAGTGTAACCGCCGAGACCTATATGGTTACCATTCCCACCGAGGCCAACAAGAAGTTTGTGGAACAGTTCAAAAAGACCGAAGGGCACTACCCCACCTGGCTCCAGGGCAAAGCTTATCTGGCCGCTACTTTTCTTTTTAAGGCCATTGAGAAAGCCGGCAGTACGGATGTGGATAAAGTAATTGCGGCATGGGAAGGTCTGGTGTACGATGGTCCGGCCGGAAAATGGACCATGCGGGCCTGCGACCATCAGGCGCAGATGCCTATATGGATAGCAGAGATTGTCAAAAGCAATCCCTATTTCAAGCATGCCTATGTGGGCACCCCTAAGGAAGTGTCTGCTGAAAAAGTGACGGTTCCCTGTGAGAAAACCGGCTGTCCTGGTTTTGGAAAATAGGGCTCAAAATAAGGTCTTTGCCTCCATTCGGATTTGTAACGGATGGAGGCAATCCTGTTTTGAAAAGATTTGATCTATGCGTGGCACAAAGCTGCAGATCAGGAACATTACAAATAAGCGTGAGAAAATTATGAAAGCAAATCCAGGCAACAAAAGAATATTTACGGCAGCCGTCACCGGCGCCATTCATACGCCAAGCATGTCACCCCACCTTCCGGTTACCGCAGATGAGATCATCGCGGATATCCTGTCCGTGTACGAAGCGGGGGGCGCCGTCGCCCATGTTCACGTGCGTGACCAGGAAACGGGTGTTCCCAACGCGGATCAGGAGACCTTCAAATATATCGCTTCCGAAGTCAAAAAGCGCTGCGATATTATTCTGTGCACCACCACGGGCGGACGGCTGGGTGAACCGGTGGAAAACCGGGTTCGGGTGGTTAACTCCCTGCGTCCGGAATTGGCCTCTTTAAATGCCGGTTCCCTCAACTTCGCCCTGTTTCATGTAGCGGATAAATTTACCGATTGGAAACATGACTGGGAAAAGGAGTATCTGGCCGGAACCGAGGACTACATTTTCCCGAACACCTTTTACACCATGCGAAAGTTCCTGGAGAACTTTGCCCGGCAGGGGACTAAACCCGAATTTGAGATTTATGATGTGGGCATGATCAACAACGTGGCCTTTTTAATTCAGGAAGGTCACGTAAAACCGCCGGTGTATCTGCAGTTCGTGTTGGGAATTCTGGGTGGCATATCAGCATCGGCGGAAAACCTGGTATACCTTTTGGGCGAGGCGGAACGTCGCATCGGGAATTTTGTATGGTCGGTGTGCGCGGCCGGGCGAAATCAGTTCCCAATGGTGACTCAGGCACTGATCATGGGCGGTAACGGCCGGGTGGGGCTTGAAGATAATTTGTATCTGGAAAAGGGTGTCTTGGCGAAGAACAGCGGAGAACAGGTGGCCAAAATCATTCGTATTGCCCGCGAACTGGGTCTCGCACCCGCGACCCCCGAGGAGGCAAGACAGATCCTGGGTCTGAAAGGCCTGGATAAGGTTGGTTTTTGAGAAGGATTGGGTTAATGGAAGCAAAGACTATAATACATAGTGTTGCGGTTCTGGGTCTGGGGACACTGGGCGCTCAGATCGCGCTTCAGTCTGCCGCCATGGGATACAACGTTCGGGGGTATGATCCGGATCGTGGAGCTCTCGGTCGAATGCTCGAAAACTTCAATCATCTTATTGCAAACGGTTCTTCATCCGGACCCGTGGATTTAGGAAAATGGAAGGGTGCCGCAGGGCAGGTGGCGCTTTCAGGCGGCTTTCGGGAAGCTGTTCAGGATGCCGACCTAATTATTGAAGTGGTTCCTGAAAATCTGGAAATAAAAAGGAAGATCTGGGCGGAAATGGATGCACATTGCTCCGATGGCGCTATCCTGGCCACCAATTCGTCTTCTATGCCGGTATCCAGACTGGAAAATGTTACGAAGCGCCCTGAAAGATGCCTTAACATTCATTTCTACCAACTGGTTCTGGGACAGAACATGGCTGATGTGATGGGCGGCACCAGGACGTCGCCGGAAGTTCTGGAGGCAGGTGTAAGGTTTGTCAAATCACTGAATGTTATTCCTCTCAGGGTCAAGAAAGAGTCACTGGGATTCTGCTTCAACCGGGTCTGGCGGGCTATCAAGAAAGAAGTGTTGCTCATGTGGGCGGAGGGCATTGTGGATTTCAGGGATGTAGATCGAGCATTTATGGTGTTTGCCAAAACTCCCTGGGGACCCTTTGGCCTGATGGATACGGTGGGTCTCGATGTGATCTGGGACATTGAAATGGTCTATTTTCAGGAATCCCAAAAGCCGGAAGATCGACCGCCCAACGCGCTGAAAGAGCTCATTGAAGCGGGCCGGCTGGGGATGAAGACCGGCCGCGGATTCTATACCTACCCAAATCCTGAATTCGCAAAGGCCGATTTCTTAGACCCGAATCAATGAGTGGGAACTGAGGACGGGCTTCTTCAGTAGAGTTCTCCCTTCAAAAGGAGTGGGGTTGAATAGCGACAATCAAAAACTATTTGCCTGTCCCCTTTCTCTTCTTAAAATGGGCAAAATAGTTTACGCTTGTATCCCTGGTCAGAAAATACCCGTGCGTGAAAGGGTTGTATCCCAGTCCGGTTGTATCCCGTATTTCCAAATGATCGTTTTCTCCCCATCCGATTAATTCATGCGGCCTGATAAACCTGGTATGCCGGTGGGAGCCCGTGGGCAGGAGACGGAGGATATATTCGGCGCCGATAATGGCGAAGAGGAAGGATTTCAGATTGCGGTTGATCGTCGCGAAGATGAGATCTCCGTTCGGCTTCAGGAGCCGGGAACACGCGCGGACTACGGATCGGGGATCGGGGACATGCTCCAGCAGTTCCATACAGGCCACCAGATCGTACAGATCCATATCCGATGATGCCAGGGTTTCCACCGCCTCCTGCCGATAATCAATCTTCAATCCTTTCATGGCGGCATGATGACGCGCCGCAGCCAGGGCATCAGCCCCCAGATCGATACCCGTAACCCGGGCGCCGGCTGAGGCCAGGGCTTCGGAGAGGATCCCGCCGCCGCAACCCACGTCCAGAACCTTTGTTCCTTTCAGCGATGCCCGCTGACGGATATACCGCAGCCTTAGAGGATTGATTTCATGAAGGGATTTTAGCGGTCCCGAGGAGTCCCACCAGCGAGAGGCCAGGCGATCAAATTTAGCAATCTCGGTACCGTCCGCATTGTCCATGGCAACCCTTATTTTATTGCCGTATGGGCTACGGCGATACCATTGGTTAATAATCTGTAGTTGACGTCGGAAAGACCCACCTCCCGGAAGATGTCCGAGAGTTCATCCGGGAGGAGAAACAGCCGAATGGTTTCCGGCAGGCAGGTGTAGGCGGTTTTGTCCCCGGCGATGGCGTTTCCCAGGACCGGCATGATGTAAAAGGAGTAGAAATCGTAAAGCCATCGGAACCAGGGCCATACAGGTCTGGAAAATTCAAGACAAAGAAACGTGCCGCCGGGTTTAAGGACGCGAACCATTTCCCTGAAGGCCTGCTTCATATGGGTGATGTTTCGTACGGCGAATCCGATCATGACTACGTCAAAGGTGTTGTCTTGAAACGCAATCTTTTCTGCGTCGCCCTGAATATAGGTGATTTGTTTTCGGGTCGCCTGGTTGGTACGTTTTCGCCGTCCGGCCGTGATCATGGAGCGGTTGATATCGTAGAGGACAACCCGGCCTGCGGACCCCACCGCCCGTTGGGATAAAATGGATAGATCACCGGTGCCCCCGCAAACATCCAGGATCTTACTGCCGGGCTTCAGGTCCAGCATGTGGATAGCCTGCTGTTTCCATAGATAATGGGCGCCGAAACTGAGCAGGGTATTCATCACGTCATATTTGCGAGCTACCGCATCAAAATGACGGCGCACCCGTTCGGCTTTGTCCGCCTCGTTCAGCTCTTCAAAACCGAAGTGGGCCAGGTTTTCTCGTTGCACATATTCGTCCAGTTGTTCCAGACGTTCTTTTCTCCCCATCCAGATACGATTTAATCCCATAAAATACTCATTTCCACGCCCCCGTTTCCCCGGTCGCGACTTGCAAGGTTGACGTGATGAAAAGTTTTGTTGCCGGCAGAGAAGTCACACACGAAATTCGAATAGGGTGAAAATACTCTTTTTTGGCATCATATTCAAAAATCCTGGCGGTAATGGAGTCACGAGGTCTTTTTTGCTGCCGCATCTTGGATAAACCTTCACCGACCGTGGAGACGCGCTTTTAGGCTGATACAACCAAACCCCTTGAGTTTCATCCACTTGTCCGTACCAGCCTAAAGAGCCGGTGCTGCCGTAGGAATTGGATGCGGCAGCAAAAAAGACCTTGTGACGGAATGGGTTTCCTGATTCCGCATTTCCCTGCCAGGGAATTTGAATAAAATACGTTTTTATATCATTTTTTTTCCTCGTTTTCCAGAGTTAATGCAGCAGGGCCAGGCCATGCTGTGTCCTATTCAAAATCTCTGGAAACCACTTAGATTCAGCAAAGTCATTCCGTCAAAGGGCTCTGTTTGCGTTCTACCTCCCTTTTGAGGGCAAAATACATGATTCCGCCCATTCCCTTTTATTTGGCATTGTATCATTAAGTAAAAATATTATAATGCGTATGTGGATCTGTTCGATAACGTAATCGTTAAATCTAAACCGAAAGAGGAGGAAAAGGAATTATGGGTAAACAGAAGATGTCGTTGATAAGAGGTATGGTGGCAGTCGTTGTTTTGGCGTTTGCATTTACGGTTTTCAATATCACCCCTGTTTTCGCCGACGATGCTTCAGATACGTCGCAGCTTGTGGTGAAATCCGTACTAACCCTGGATAACTTCCTGGCTTCGAAAGCATTGCCGGGTTTTCGCGACCTCTTAGGCAAGGCGAAAGGCGTCCTAATCTCCCCGCAGGTGCTGGAAGGAGCATTTGTTTTTGGCGCCTCCGGCGGAAGCGGTGTATTCGTGGTCCGCGACGCAAAAACAGGGATTTGGAAAGGACCGGCTTTTTATACCATCGGCGAAGTAAGTTTTGGTCTTCAGATAGGCGGCAAGGCCTCTCAGGTGATCATGCTTGCCATGACCGATAGAGGCGTTAATGCACTCTTGTCGCCCAGTGTGAAGCTGGGTGCGGACGTAGGGGCGGCGGCAGGACCCGTCGGGGTTGGCGCTGCCGCGGCCACGGCCAATATCAGTGCCGACATCCTCGTCTACGCCTTGTCGAAAGGATTGTACGCCGGTATTTCATTGGACGGTGCGGTTGTCGGGGTGCGAAACAGTTGGAACGAGGCCTATTATGGCAAAAAGGGCGTGACGCCAACCGACATTCTTATTCGGGGAGATGTCCAAAACCCGGCGTCGGACAAGCTGCTTAAGACTGTAACCATGGCGGCCAAACCCAAAATGGCTGAAAAGGGCGAAAAAATGAAACCCGTTTCGCAAGGTGGGGGGGATTATTATACGGTTCAGGCAGGGGACTCATTGTCCAAGATCGCTGCAAAGCAAGGCACAACCGTCGCTCAATTGGTTACGCTGAACCATCTCAAGGACAAGAAGTATATTTATCCTGGACAGAAACTTCTTCTCCCTCCAGGCAAGTAAATAGGGGGTCTGGGCCTCAACTGGCTCAAATAATCCGTGCAGGAACTTCAGGGGCACGCTCTCAGTCCCCCTGAATTCCTGAAAGGATGAAGTCTGATGAAGCTGGACTGGTTCAAAAAAAGACCTGTTTTCTGGGTTGTGGCGGGGGCATCGGTTATTGCCTTTCTTATCCTGCTATCCGCTCTGTCAGGCTGGATTGTGGAATGGCTCTGGATGCGCCAGCTGGATTATGGAAATATCTTCTGGCGCCTCCTCTCCATTAAGTGGACCTTATTCGGGTTTGCCTTTCTCGGCGTCTTTATCTACCTGTGGGTCAATCTTCGCTTTGCCGTGAGGAGCGGTTCGGTCTTTCAGGGAGATGCGGTAAAAATCTCTTCGGCGATGACAAGGGTGATCCCCGTATTGTTGTCCCTTTTTGTCGCCTTGATCTTCGCGCGCATATTTTACGGCGAATGGGACAAGTATCTACGTTTTTTGTGGGGAGGCGGCTTCGGCGAAACCGATCCCATCTATGGCCTGGATATCGGTTTCTATCTTTTTCGTCTCCCATTCTATGAATTGATACAGGGCGGCCTGCTGGGGCTTAGTCTGACCGCCCTAATCATCCTCTCGTTTTTATACGCATCTTTCGGAGCGCTTCAGGTTGAGCGGTTATCCCATCCGCAAATCAATCCGACGGTTGCCCGTCACTTGTGCATCCTCTTTTTTTTCTTTCTTGCAACGTTGGCCTGGGGTTTCTACCTGGACCGATTTGAGCTTCTCTATTCCACGCGGGGCGTTGTGTACGGCGTCGGATATACCGCCGACCACGTGACGAAAATATGCCTCTGGATCATGCTCTTTGCATCCCTGGTCCTTGGCGTGCTGATCCTGCTCAATGTATGGAAACCCCGTTTTCCAACGGTGCTGGTGGAGGTCGGCGGCTATTTCCTGCTCTATTTCATCCTCATCGCCATCATTCCCGGCCTGGTTCAAAAATATAAGGTAGCGCCCAATGAACTGGCGCTGGAAACCCCCTATTTGAAAAACAATATCCGTCTTACGCGGAAGGCTTTTCAGTTGGACCGAATCCGGGAGGAGGCCTATCCGTCTTTGACGGATCTTACGCCGGGGGATATTCAGGGAAACCAAGACACCATCGATAATATCCGCCTGTGGGATTGGCGCCCGATTCTTCAAACCTATCGGCAGACCCAGGAAATTCGTCTTTACTACCAGTTCTACAACGTGGACGTGGATCGCTATCATACAAAGGAAGGATTTCACCAGGTGATGCTCTCCGCCAGGGAACTGGCGAACAAGCTTCCTCCCAAGGCGTCGACATGGGTCAATGAACGGCTCCAGTTCACCCATGGCTACGGTCTGGTCATGAATTTTGTTTCGAAAGAGGCGGAAGGGGGATTCCCCCAGTATATTATCGAAAATATCCCGCCCGTCTCGTCCTACGGCCTGACGGTGAGTCGGCCGGCCATCTATTACGGCGAAAATATGGCCGGATACCGTATCGTTGCAACCAGAGTCAAGGAGTTTGACTACCCCAGGGGAAATGACAATGTATACACGGAATACCGGGGAAGGGGAGGGATCCCTCTGGATGGGTTCTGGAAAAGGATCCTGTTCGCCTGGACCCGGTCCGAGATCAACATCTTGTTGACATCCTATCTGGGTCCTGAAAGCCGCATACAGATCTGGCGTAAAGTCCGGGATCGGGTCTCAAGGATCGCGCCCTTTCTTGAGTTGGACAGGGACCCCTATCTGGTTCTAAGCGAGGGAAAGCTCTATTGGATTCAGGATGCCTACACCGTGTCCGACGGCTTTCCTTATTCAGAGCCCTGCGAGGCGGAATCCGGCCGGCGGCTCAATTATATCAGAAACTCGGTGAAAGTGATCGTGGACACCTATGATGGGACCGTCCGGTTTTATATCATGGATCCGAAAGATCCCGTACTTCTGGCTTACCGGCATGCCTTTCCCGGGGTTTTCAAGGATCTTGCCGATCTCTCCCCGGATCTGAAACGGCATCTGCGATACCCTGAGGACCTGTTCACCATTCAGGCGGATATGTACAAGACCTATCACATGATCGAACCCCAGGTCTTTTACAATCAGGAGGATCTCTGGACATCTTCCGAGGAAAAGTACGCCGGTTCGCCGGTCCCTCTGCAACCCTATTATATCCTCATGCGCCTGCCCAATACGAAGGAGCTTCAGTATATCCTCATGATGCCTTTCACGCCCCAGGGCAGGGACAACATGGTGGCGTGGATGGCGGCGAAATGTGATTTCCCCCAGTATGGAGATCTGATGGTCTACCAGCTTCCCAAGGAACGTCTCACATTGGGTCCTATCCAGATCGAGGCCATGATCGATCAGAACACCCTCATATCCGAACAATTGTCCCTGTGGGATCAGAAAGGCAGCCGGGTCATCCGAGGCAATCTGGTGATCATCCCCATCGACAATTCTTTCCTGTATGTGGAACCGGTTTACCTGACCGCCGAAGGGACCGACATTCCCCAGCTCAAGCGGGTTATCGCGGTTTCCGGCAACAAGGTCGTGATGGAGCCGACGCTTCACCAAGCCATCAATGCCTTGTTCGGCGCCTCCCAATCCGGGGTGAGGCAGGCTGCCCCGGCCGCTGTTCAAACCGGGGAATTGCTCCGTGCCGCGAAGGAATTCCAAAAGGTCCAGAAGGCCATGGAAAACGGGCACTGGGAGGATTTCGGCAAGGCGATGGAGGGGTTAAAGGGAATTTTGACGCCGCAAGAGTAAGGTTTCGGGTGTCAGGCGTCAGCACCGTACAGCCCCTTTCCTGAAACCTGGAACCCGACAAAAGCGGTAAGCAGCGCCATTTTTCTCTGACCTGGCCCTGACATCAAGGGTTTTGATGTTGAACGAAAGGGGCACCGTATCGTCGGCGGCATCCTCGAACCGCGCGGCGGCCCGGGCGTGGGGTCGCCGTCTCTCCCCTCCGTGCGGGAGGCCCTCGGTTCGCGATGGGATGTTACGAGGCCGTCACCTGAACATAGCTGGTCTGCCCGCTTTGGTGATCCAGAGCGAGCAGGATAACCTTTTGATTACGCGACAGTCTACTGGCGATACTGAGGAATGCGTCCACTCCATCTATGGGGCGACGGTCGATAGCCAGAATCAGGTCTCCCTTCTCGAATCCCGCCTTGCCGAGAGGGCCTTTGGGATCTAACCACTGAATAGTGACGCCCATGGGAGCCGGAAGACCATACGCGGCTGCCTGCTCTGCGGTCACAGGTCCCACAACAACGCCCAGGCGTTCTTTGGCCAAAGGAGTCAACATCTTTTTAAACTGCTCGATACTTTCGATTCTGGCGCTCAGTTCCAGTTTCTTGTCGTTGCGCCAAACGACAAGGCTCGCCTCCGACCCAATGGCCGTTTCGGATACCCAGTTTCTGAACCGCGAGGCATCGGGCACCTTGTGTCCGTTGTATTCCAGGACCACATCCCCCCTCTTGAGGTCCGCCTTTTCTCCGGGTCCGCCCTTCATCACATCCGCGATCAGGGCCCCCATGGGCCTGGATAGGCCAAAGGATTTGGCCAGATCCGCGGTCACTTCCTGAATGCTGATCCCCAGCCAGCCGCGTTCCACCTTTCCATGGGAGATCAAGGCATTAGCTACGGGAACGGCCATGTTGCTGGGAATGGCAAACCCGATGCCTTCGAACCCGCCGGATTGGGTGACTATCGCCGAATTGATGCCGATGACCTCTCCTTGAAGCGTCAGCAGGGGACCTCCGCTATTGCCGGGGTTAATCGGGGCGTCCGTCTGGAGAAAATCCTGATATCCGCTCGGGTTGCTAATGCCTGTCCGATGCTTGGCGCTGATGATACCCTGGGTCACGGTTTTGTCCAAACCCCTCGGCTGGCCGATGGCCACAACCCATTGTCCGACTTTTACCTGATCCGAATTTCCAAACGTCACTTCGGGAAGGGGCTTGCCGGTAGATATTTTTATGATGGCCAGGTCCGTCTTGGGATCGACGCCCACAACTTCCGCCGGATATTCATCCCCGCCGGATAAAAGGACCTTGATCTTTTTGGCCTCGGAGACCACATGGTCGTTGGTAAGAATGTACCCTTTGGAGTCTATGATGATTCCTGTACCCAGGCCCACGAATTCTTCTTTGAATTTCTTCGGCATCTTTTTGGGAAGGCCAAAGTACTTACGGAAAAAGGGACTTCTCTCAAAAGGAAGAAAAGGGTTCGGGACTTCCATCCCTCCTTCTATCAGTATTTGCACCACGGAAGGGATGATCTCCTCCGCAACCCTGCTGATGGCAGTCAACAGCTCCCCGGGAGGCCCAACTGCGTCCCAGGGCCGAAGGGATACGATTTTCAAATTGCTCTTGGATTGTTTGAGATTTTTGTGTTCGAATCCGTGAATCTCCTTTCCCAGTTTATCCACTGCCTCGACAACCTCCGCGGATACTTGGTCCTCCTCTTTTTCAAGGCGGTCGCCCACTTCTCTGGCATAGCGGATGGCCGCGTCTGCCCCGGATTCGATCGCGCGACCGGACCATGCCCAGGCTTTTTCAAGGGCGAGGGCAGCCGCGTTCAAATAGGTTCCCGTCTCTGATATCGCCTTCTTTTTCCATGATTCGGAGGCCCTGGCGCTATAGTATTCGGCCAGGGCATTATCCGCATGAGACAGAGGCTCCTCGGCCTCATTGACTGATTTCACTTGGCCCTTCTCCAGTCCGGAAGCCAATCGATCCAATCCCTTCGCGGCCTGCAGGAGCGATTCCCTGACTTGACCCGTGGCCTGTCCAGCCTCGGTATTCAGAAAGTCGGCGCCTTTTTGGACCTCAGAAGCGGCCTCATCATAGGCCTGGTTTCCAATGGCTTCTTTGGCCTTTTGAAAATAAGTTTCCAGTTGCTCCAGGGAGGATGCGGGGGATGAAGTTTTTTCCGTTTGTGCATCGGCTCCTTGAATCACATGAAAACCGAAGCCGCCAAAGGCCAGCCAGGCCGACGCGACCAAAACGCAAACCACATTTTTCGTTGCTTTCATTTTATCTTCCTCCGATGGCTAACTTTCCGCACTGGATTTCTCTAATGACCCTGCATCAGCCCACAGCATACAGGAAAGATTCGCTCAAATGGAATACGGTGAAACTCTCATTTGTCAGAGGGATTCACGGTATTTTTTACTCTGGGGGTGTGAATGAAAAGAATGTAAATAACCTGGGACAGGGCATCCCTGTTTATCCAAAATACCGGCGAACATCCGCACAAATACAGGATATCGATTATTCCCTTTCTTACCCTGTCTCGATAATATCCGGAAGAATTCGTGCGGTCCGAAAACCGCCAGAAAAAAATATCTCTGGAGAATGTTACTGGAGGGAACCATGAAAACGAAAGAGCGAAGGAAGAGCATCCTTTGGATCCTCATCGGCCTGGCGGCGCTGTGGGCGTTTTTTGCGGGATCGGCGTCGGCTTCGGAAGTGGTCCGGGCTACCTTGAAAAACGGCCTGAGGATAGTCATTGTGCCCAACGATTTGAGTCCGGTCGTGACTACCATGGTCAACTACGTTGTGGGTTCGGACGAAGCGCCGCCCGGTTTTCCCGGCATGGCCCACGCTCAGGAACACATGATGTTCCGAGGCAGTCCCGGCCTTTCGGCAGCCCAGCTTTCCGCTCTCATCGCTGCCATGGGGGGTGGGTTCAATGCGGATACGCAGCAAACAGTGACGCAGTATATTTTTACTGTTCCCACCGAGGATCTGGAAGTTGCCCTGAAGATTGAGGCCATCCGCATGTCAGGTGTGTTGGATTCGGAAGGACTTTGGAAGGAGGAAAGGGGAGCCATCGATCAGGAGGTTGCGCAGGACCTCTCAAATCCGATCTATGTCTTCTATAAGGATCTTCTTCAAAAGATGTTTAAAGGCACACCCTATGCCCACGATGCCCTGGGCACGCGACCTTCCTTCCAGAAAACCACCGGTGACATGCTCAAGGCGTTCTACGATGCATGGTATGTGCCGAACAATGCCATTATGGTGATCGTTGGGGATGTGGACCCCGGCAGCACCCTGTCCATGGTGAGGACGCTCTTTGAAGCGATTCCGTCCAAGCCTTTGCCCTCCAGGCCAACCATCCAACTACAGGAACTGAATGGCGGGACCATTGAACAGGACACCGACCTGCCCTATGGATTGGCGGTTGTGGCCTATCGTCTGCCCGGCTACGACAGTCCGGATTTTGCGGCAGTCCAGATTCTGGCGGACGTCCTGGACAGCGAGAGAGGCAATCTCTATGGTTTGGTCCCGCAAGGGGAGGCCTTGGAGGCGGGTTTTTCAGCAGATTTTCTGCCCGGGTCGGGTTTCGGTTATGCCTCCGGCGCTTTCCCCCATGGAAAGGACGGCAGTGACCTTGTCGGAAGGATAAGGAACATCATCGAGTCCTATCTCAAGGATGGGATGCCCGCTGAACTCGTGGAAGCCGCAAAACGTCATGAGGTCGCGGATGCTGCTTTTAGCAGAAATTCGGTGCAGGATCTGGCCGCTCAGTGGTCCCAGGCCCTCGCCGTGGAAGGGAAAAACTCCCCGGAAGAGGATGTCGAGGCAATCAAGAAGGTCACGGTGGAAGACGTGAATCGGGTTGCCCGAAAATATCTCGTCAACAAGACCGCTATCGAAGGCATTCTACGGCCGACTTCCGGGGGCAAAGCCCGGGCATCGCATACCTTTCGCGGGAGTGAGTCTTTTGCTCCAAAGGAAGTTAAGCCGGTCGCTTTGCCGGAATGGGCCAAAAAGGCCCTGGTTCAAGCGCCCATGCCTCCGTCCAGAGTAAACCCCACCGTGAAGGTCCTGCCGAACGGCTTGCGGCTCATCGTTCAAAAGGAGTCGATCAGCCCCACCATCTGCATCTACGGAACGGTCAAGAACAACGCCGACCTTCAGACCCCAAAAGGCAGGGAAGGCGTCGCCGATGTGATGGGAAACCTTTTTTCCTACGGGACCACCACCTTGGGCCGTCTGGCTTTTCAAAAGGCCCTGGATGATATCGCTGCCCGTGTTTCAGTAGGGTCTGATTTCTCCGTGGCCGTCTTGACGGATCATCTTGACCGGGCGGTGGAACTCCTCGCCGACAACCTTTTGCACCCGGGCTTTCCCGAGGCCGCTTTCACAGTCGTTCAGGAGGAGACCAAAGGCATGGTAGCCGGGCTTTTGAAAAGCCCCCAGTATCTGTTCGAGAGGGCCCTCTTGAAGGCTCTATACCCCGCGGGAGATCCGGCATTGCGCCAGCCCACCCCGGAAACCGTGGCCTCCCTCACTCTGGGTGACGTCAAAGACTACTATGAAAGTGTATTCCGACCCGACCTCACTACTATGGTGTTCATCGGCGATGTGACCCCTGCCCGGGCCCAGGCGACCATAGAGAAATATTTCGGCTCGTGGAAGGCTGTCGGGCCGAAGCCAGAGACGGATCTTTCCCCCGTCCCCATGAATAAACCGTCTAAAACGATCGTTCCCGACGCCAGCAGGGTTCAGGACGCGGTGCTGCTGGCCGAGACCCTGGGAGTGACCCGTTTCAATCCTGATTACTACACGTTGCAGGTAGGCAATCATGTACTCTCCGGCGCCTTTTACGCGACCCGCCTGTATCATGATTTGAGGGAAAAGGCCGGGCTGGTTTACGCGGTAGAATCCTCAGTGGAAGTGGGCAAAACGCGTTCCGTGTTTGAGGTCTTCTATGCCTGCGATCCCCCGAATGTATCGCGAGCCGGAGACCTGGTCAAGAGGGATCTCCGAGACATGCAAACCTCCCTTGTTACAGAGGCCGAACTACAGCAGGCAAGGATGCTTCTTTTGAAGAAGATGACCCTTTCCGAATCGAGCTTTGACGGGATTGGCGGGACCCTGCTCCATCTCGCGCTCCTGGGTCTGCCCATGGACGAGCCCCTCCGGGCGGCGGAGCGATACAGGGAGATCACCGCGAAAGAGGTGCAGGCGGCATTCGCCAAATGGATCCGGCCGGAGGGGTTCGTTCAGGTAAGCCTGGGGCCGAATCCGGAATGAGGCCTGGACTACAATCGAGGTTCCATGCTTACCCTGCAGGTGGCCGTCTCATCCTGGCATTGCAGGTAGGTAGGCGACATCCAGTTATATCCATCCTGGGCAATAAGGGTTTCCGCCTCTTCCGGCCCCCAGGTTCCGGCCTGATAATTGGGGAAATCCGTTGGTTTTGACAGGGTCCAGGCCTCCAGGATCGGAGTTATCATGGCCCATGCCGCCTCCGCCTGATCGGCCCGCATGAACAAAGTAGCGTCGCCGATCATCACATCCAGCAACAGGGTTTCATAGGCATCGGGGGGAGATATGTCAAAGGTTTCCTTATAATAAAACTGCATCATGACCGGAGACAGCCGCATGGCGGGGCCGGGATACTTGCTCTGAAATCGAAGGAATATCCCCTCTTCGGGTTGAATGGAGATAATCAGCCGATTGGGATGCCAGTCTCTGAGTGCGGCCGGAGGAAAGGTCTGATGGGGCGCTGCCCGGAACTGAATGGAAACCTCCGAAATCTTCGCGGGCAGGCGCTTGCCGGTACGCATATAGAAGGGAACACCCTGCCAGCGCCAGGTATCGATAAACAACCTTAAAGCGGCAAAGGTCTCCGTGGAGGAGTCTTCGGCCACACGGGGTTCGCTCCGGTATCCTTTGACATGTTTTCCCGCTATCCATCCCGTGCCGTATTGTCCGCTGACCGCGTGCTGATGAACACTTTCCGGAAGGATGGGCCGGACCGCGTGCAGGACGTCCACTTTTTTGTTTCTCACCTCGTTGTCATTCAACGAGATCGGCGATTCCATGGCCACCAGACAGAGAATCTGAAGCAGGTGATTCTGAATCATGTCCCGAAGGGCGCCCGCCTTTTCATAATAATGCCCCCTGTGTTCCACCCCCACGTCCTCGGCCACGGTGATCTGGATATGGTCAATATAACGCCGGTTCCAGACAGGCTCAAAGAGGGCGTTTCCGAAACGAAAGGCCAGGATATTCTGCACGGTTTCTTTGCCCAGGTAATGGTCGATCCGAAAAATCTGTTTTTCGCTTAAAGATCTCCCCAAGCCTGCTGTTTAATTCCCGGGCGCTTTCAAGATCGTTTCCGAACGGCTTCTCCACAACGATCCGTGCCTGTTTTCCGTTGAGTCCGGCAGCCGCCAGTTCTTTTATCACGTCTCCTATCAGGGCGGGGGGCAGGGCCAGGTAGAAAATATGGTTCGCGTGGATATCCCACTTTTTATCCAGGCCGGCTAATGTTTTGGCCATGTCCTCATAGACCTTCGATTCCCCCAACTCGGCATTGACGAAAGAGACATGGGACGCGAAATCGTCCCAGGAATCCTTTTTCGCCCTGCCTCTGCGCGAGAATTTGTCCACGCCCTTTCGCAGATAGGCCCGGTAATCCTCTTCACCCATTTCCCCGTGGCCCAGACCAAGGATTTCATATTCTTTCGGCATCCAGCCGTCCAGGAAGAGGTTGTAAAGGGCGGGAATCAGTTTGCGCCAGGCCAGGTCGCCTCCGGCGCCGAAGATGACAAATACCGTGGGTTCGGGATGCAAACCGGTTTTCATTTTTCCTCCTTTGTATCCATCCAGCGGGTATGAAACGTCCCCTCGCTGTCGATTCGCTCATATTTGTGGGCGCCGAAGTAATCCCGCTGCGCCATGAGGAGATTGGCGGGCAGCCGTTCACTGCGGTATGCATCGAAATAGGACAGAGACGCCATCAACCCCGGCGCGGGTATGCCCAGACGAGCCGCCGTGGAGACCGCATCCCTCAGATTCTCCTGCCTGGCCACCACCGCTTTGCTTAGCCCGGGGTCCAGCAGGAGGTTTGGAAGATCTGGCTTAAGCGCATAGGCCTTCCGGATATCTTCCAGCAATTTCGCCCTTATAATGCATCCTCCTCTCCAGATGGTCGCGACCGTTTCCAGACTCAGTCCGTAGTCATAGGCCTTGCCGGCCTGTCGCAGCAGGGCCATGCCCTGGGCGTAGCAGCTCACCATTCCCACGTAAAGAGCGCCCTCCAGTTTGTCGATAAAGTCCTTCCCGGGTTTCGGGTCGGTTTTATCCGGTCCGTGGAGTATTCCCGCCGCGATCTTTCGCTCCTCCTTGTAAGCGGACATGTCCCTCGCGGTTACGGCCATATGGGTCGTGGAAAGGGGCACCTGCAGTTTCAGCGCCGTTTCCGAGGTCCATTCACCCGTACCTTTCTGTTTGGCCTGGTCCAGAATCATATCCACCAGAGGCTTGCCCGTCTTTTCGTCTTTGCGGAGAAAAATGTCCGAAGTAATCTCCATCAGATAACTGTTAAGCTCTCCCTGTGCCCATGCGTGATAGACCTGGTGGAGCTGATCGGCATCAAACCCCATGCCGCGTTTCATCAGATCATAGGTCTCGGCGATCATCTGCATGATCCCGTATTCGATGCCGTTATGAACCATCTTCACATAATGCCCCGCGGATCCCGGACCCAGATAAGCGACACAGGGGGTCCCGTCTACCCGGGCGGCGGCCGCTTCCACGATGGGTCGAATGCGTTCATATCCTTCTTTGGAGCCGCCCGGCATGAGGCTCGGTCCGTGGCGGGCCCCGGATTCGCCCCCGGATATGCCCATGCCGATGAACAACCATTTATTCTTGGCAAGGGATTGGTTCCGTCGATCCGTATCGCTGAAATGGGAGTTGCCCGTATCTACGATCAGGTCTCCTGATTCCAGCCCCAGGGTAACCTCATCGATGACCTCGTCCACCGGCTCACCCGCGGGCACGGAAATGAGGATGGCCCTCGGGCGGCGCAGCAGCGCGATAAATTCCGCCACGGTATAGGCGGCGCGGATCGGTCGATCTCCCACCCTCTCTTCCATGAATTTTCGGGTCTTTTCCTTCGTGCGGTTATAAACTCCCACGGAAAAACCGTGATCCGCCATGTTCAGGGCAAAATTGGCGCCCATCACGCCGAGACCGAACAACCCTATGTCGCATTCCTTGTCTTTCATGAATTTCTCCTTTGCTATATGGAAAGGCCCAGTGTTTCCAGGGCGGTTCGCGTGGACTGATAACCGGTATGATGAACGCCCTGTATCCCCATGCTTTTTGCAACTTCCACGAACATGGCGCGGTCATCGATGTATATCACTTTCTCGGGAGGAACCTGAACGCAGTCCAGGGCCAACCGATAGATATCCTTATCCGGCTTGCGAAAGTGCACGAAGCAGGAAGAGATGAACACATCAAAAATCGACCTCAGCTTGAACCGCGCGATGCGATGAATGGTCAGCTCTCGTCCTTCATTGCTCACCGCCGCCACTTTGAGACTGTAATTCTTTCTCAATTGAAAAATAAAATCAATCATCTCCGACAGGGGTCGGGACTGGGCGAACATAAATTCTTTGAACTGCTCTTGTGTAAATGGCCTCTCCCTGTAGAAAACCAGGCGGAGGAGATATTCATCCAGACTCAATTTGCCCTCTTCATAGGTGTCGAAAGTCAGGTGATGGCGTTCGTCCATCTCCTCATACTGGAGCCCGAACTTTTCCGCCGCCTTCCTGCGCATGTGGCGATCCCAACCATTGGTGAGAAGAACGCCCCCGATATCCAGAAACAGCGCTTCAAACCGCGAAGATTTCATACCCGTCCCTCTCCCATTTAGATCCCATACCCGTGAATGAATCTTGGTGTATCCTATTCAATTCCTGGTAGCAAAAGGATGACCAGGAAAAACCATTCCGTCACGAGGTCTTTTTTGCTGCCGCATCTGATTCCCATGGGAGCACCGGTCCTTACATGCTGGTACGACCAAGGAGGAATCTCGAGGGGGTTTGTTGTACCAGCATGGAAGGGCCTCTCAACGGACCGTGAAGGTTTATCCAAGATGCGGCAGCAAAAAAGACCTCGTGACTTCATTCCTGCCGGGATTCTTGCATAAGATACATCTTGTTCACCTTTAAAAGACATACCCTAATTAGAACGCAAAACTTTTTTGGTTACCATGAAGAGCATGAAGAACATGAAGGGTTTTTTCCGTTCATCATTCTCCGGCATAGCCGGCGTGCTTTTTTCTCAAGGTCTCCATCAATGCATCATAGGGCTTGTTGAATTTCTCAATGCCTTCCTCCACCAACTGCCTTGTCACATCATCCAGCTGGATCCCCAGCCGGGAGAGTTCCCGCAGCGTCTCCTCGGCTTCCTTCACTCCCTTTTCCAGTCGCGCCGCGGGCGATCCGTGGTCTCTGTAAGCATCGAGCGTCTCCCTGGGCAAGGTGTTAACGGTTTCAGGGCCTATGAGGGGTTCGACGTATTTGACGTCGGAATAATCAGGGTTTTTGGTGCTGGTGCTGGCCCACAGGACGCGCTGGGACCGCGCGCCTTGCGCGGCCAATCGGCGGAACCGTTCGCCGCCGAACATCTCCTTGTAGATCGTATAGGCGACCTTGGCGCTGGAAATGGCCAGTTCGCCATGAATCCGTTGGGCCGTTTCCGCCTGTTGACCCCCGGCTTTCATCTTTTTTTCCAACAGAGGGTCCACCAGGACATCGATCCTGCTCAGGAAAAAACTGGCTACCGACGCGACCCGGGACAAGGGTTTTCCGTTTTCCATCCCTTTTTCAAGACCCGCGAGATAGGCCTCGGCCACCTCCCTGTAACGGGGCAGACCAAAAAGGAGGGTCACATTGACGTTGATCCCCTCGCTGATTAACGACGTGATGCAGGTCAACCCTTCCCTGGTGGCGGGCACCTTGATAAATACATTCGGCCGATTCAGGGCCGACCAGAGCCGCCGGGCCTCCGACAGGGTGCCTTCCACGTCACGGGCCAGGTGCGGGTTCACCTCCAAACTGACAAACCCGTGTCCGCCATCGGAGTTGTCATAGAGGGGACGAAAGAAGTCGGCGGCGTCCCCCACATCTTTCACCGTCAGGGTCTGGTAAATCTCCTCGGTGGACTTTCCCTCCGCCACGAGCGCCCGGATATGATCGTCGTAATCCTCGCTTCCCCCAATCGCTTTTTCAAAGATGCTGGGGTTGGAGGTTATCCCTCGAAGGCCGTCTTCCTCTATCAACCGTTTCAACTCTCCTGAGGCAATCATTTTTCGCTGAATAAAGTCCAGCCAGATGCTTTGGCCGAATTCCTGGATTGCAAGTAAAGGATTTTTCTTCATGGCTCTTTTTCCCCTTTCTCCAAGATTTCGATCTTTTCCAAACGACGTCGAAATCGTTCCGCGCCCTTGAACCGAGCGTCCAAAAATGTTATTGCCAGCTCTCTCGCCAGGGAAAACCCCACAACATGTCCTCCGAGGCAGAGGACGTTCATGTCATCGTCTTCCACCCCCTGATGGGCCGAGAAGCTGTCCATGATCAATGCGGCCCGAACCCCTCTGACTTTATTGGCCGCAATGCAGGCGCCCACGCCGCTTCCGCAGACGGCGATCCCCCGGGTCACCTCGCCGCATGCAACAGCCTGCGCGAGAGGGATCACGAACAGGGGGTAATCATCTTCCGGATCCAGCCGTGTCGCTCCAAAATCCACCAGCACATTTCCAGAAGCCGCCAGCGTCGTCATGAGTTGCTGCTTCATATCATATCCGCCATGATCGGCGGCAATCCCGATGCGCATTATTCTTCCTCTATGCAGTTGGTCATTGGTCATTAGCCATTAGCCATTGGCTCTGCCTCAGTTTTCAAGGACGGGGGCGACAAAATTCTTAATCATGAGTGCTTAAGGACTCTGAAATCTCTTATTTTGAGCGCTAACGGCTAACCGCCCAGATTGCAAATATTTTTTATAATCTTATCAGTTTCGCGGAAAACCAAAATGGGTTGGAAACCCCATTTCGTGGATGGAAGGATGGTATTTATTTTGGGGAAGGACAACGCGTCCATCAAGGACTCATCTCTTTGCGGTTTAGGAATCAGATGCGGCAGCAAAAAAGACCTCGTGACGAAATGGCTTCCTGACACCAATTGCGTTGTCGAAAAATTTAAACAGGATACCCGTAAATGGCTTTTTATTGTAGAAGCTTTGTCTGACTGTGATAAAGTAAATACTTTTCAGTCCGAACCAAAATACAGGATACACCCCATTTCTTTCGCGGCAGCCGTTTTCTATGCTGGGCACTCGATCAGGATGGTCAGGAGGATGTATCAATCCCGGGAGGCACAGCATGACAGCGCACGACGTCGTTTCGAGTTTTTCACCATGGGAACCGGGGATATTCAGCCTGGCACTCTATGCGGTGATGGTTTTTTCTCTCGTCGGGGTGCTCTTATTCCTTTGCGCCTGGCTTGGGGAAAAAAAGGCAACTCCCGAAAAAGCCACCCCTTACGAATGCGGCATCATCCCGACGGGAAGCGCCTGGTTTCGTTATCCGGTTCCTTTTTATCTGGTGGCCC
This sequence comes from uncultured delta proteobacterium, assembly GCA_963747555.1. Lineage (GTDB taxonomy): Bacteria > Desulfobacterota > DSM-4660 > Desulfatiglandales > Desulfatiglandaceae > DUZB01. The sequence goes on along the minus strand of CAVVFZ010000029.1, from coordinate 8,635 downwards.
TTTTCTTTCTCGTTTTCGATCTGGAGACTGTTTTCATTTTTGCCTGGGCCGTGGCCTTTAGTGAACTGGGATGGATCGGATGGTTGCGGATCACGTTTTTCATCCTTGTGCTGCTCTTAAGCCTTTTCTATGTTTGGAAGAAAGGAGGGCTCAATTGGAAGATCGGAAGATAAAAACACTTGGAAACGGAAAAGAAGAGGGGAACGCCCTTACGGGCTGTTCCGCCGGACAACCGATGGCGGACCGTGCCGAACAAAGCATCAAGGCTTACGGCCCTGCTCGGTCCACCATCAAGGACGCCCCGCTGAGCCCGGATGAACTGCGCGGAATCGACGCTTACTGGCAGGCCAGCCTCTACCTTTGCATGGGAATGCTGTACCTCAGAGACAACCCCTTGCTCAGGGAGCCGCTGACGCTGGATCACATAAAACCGCGACTGCTGGGACACTGGGGCTCGGACCCCGGCCAATGTTTCACCTACATCCACTTCAACCGCCTGATCACCAAATACCATCTGAACGCCATCTACATCTCCGGTCCCGGTCACGGAGCGCCGTCCGTTCTGTCCCAGGCATACCTCGAAGGAACCTATTCAGAGGTGTACCCGGACAAGAGTGAAGACCTGGCGGGGATGCGGCGTTTCTTCAAGCAGTTTTCCTTTCCCGGCGGCATCGGCAGCCACGCCACCCCGGAAACCCCCGGCAGTCATCCATGAGGGCGGGGAACTTGGGCTACAGTATTTCTCATGCGTTCGGGACGGTTTTCGACAATCCGGACCTGATCGCCCTCAGCTATGGTGGGCGACGGCGAAGTCGGAGACCGGTCCTCTCGCGACGAGCTGGCACAGCAACAAATTCCTCAACCCGATTACGCGACGGAGCGGTACTGCCGGTCCTGCACCTCAACGGTTACAAGATCAACAACCCCACTATTCTGGCCCGCATCAGCCACGAAGAGCTGGAAGCGCTTTTCATAGGCTACGGGTACACTCCTTACTTCGTGGAAGGCAGCGAACCCAACAGCATGCACCAGGCCATGGCGGCCACCATGGAACATTGCGTACTGGAGATCCACAAGTTCCAGGAGACGGCGCGGCAGTCCGGCAAGGCGTTCCGGCCTCGCTGGCCCATGATTATTCTGCGGAGCCCCAAGGGGTGGACCGCGCCTCGGGAGGTGGACGGACACTATCTGGAAGGGTTCTGGCGGGCGCACCAAATCCCCCTCACCAACATCGCCGGCAACCCGGCCCACCTGGAATTGCTGGAAACCTGGATGCGCAGCTACAAGCCTGAGGAGCATTTTGACGAACAGGGGCGGCTGCTTCCCGGAGCTTAAGGCCCTGGCGCCCAAAGGGAACAGGCGCATGAGCGCAAATCCCGTGGCCAACGGAGGGCTGTTGCGCACGGCCTCTGGACATGCCCGATTTCCGCGAATATGCCCTTGCCGTGAAGAAACCCGGTGGACACTTTTGCCGGAAATGTTCCCACCCTGGGGAATCTGCTCAGGGAAGTCATGCGGCGCAACATGAGGAACTTTCGCGTCTTCGGGCCGGACGAGACGCAATCCAACAAACTTGAAGCCCTCTATGAGGTCAGCAAAAAAAGTCTGGCTGGCGGAATATTTTCCGGAGGACGACGACGGAGGAGAACTGGACCGGAAAGGCCGCGTCATGGAGATGCTCAGCGAACACACGGTGGAAGGGTGGCTGGAGGGGTATATCCTGAGCGGCCGTCACGGCTTTCATCAACAGTTATGAAGCCTTTTATCCACGTCATCGATTCCATGTTCAACCAGCACGCCAAGTGGCTGGAAAAATGCAATGATCTGTCCTGGCGGGCCAAAATCGCATCTCTCAACCTCTTGATCACGGCCCTGGTCTGGCGGCAGGACCACAACGGATTTACGCATCAGGATCCCGGTTTTCTGGATGTGGTCGCCAATAAGAGCCCCGATGTGGTGCGCATCTACCTGCCTCCCGATGCCAACTGCCTGCTTTCCGTAGCCGATCATTGCCTGCGAAGTTCGGGCTATGTCAACGTTGTCGTGGCGGACAAGCAGGTCCATTTGCAGTATCTCGACATGGATGCGGCCATCGTCCACTGCACCAAGGGCGCGGGCATCTGGGACTGGGCGAGCAACGACCAAGGCGAAGAGCCGGATGTGGTCATGGCAAGCTGCGGCGACGTGCTGACCAAGGAATCCCTGGCCGCCACCGCCCTGCTTCGCCAGCACCTCCCCGACATAAAGGTTCGATTCGTGAATGTGGTGGATCTGTTCAAGCTGGTGCCGCACACGGAACATCCTCACGGGATGACGGATCATGAATTCGAAGCCCTTTTCACCGCCAGCAAGCCGGTAGTCTTCAACTTTCATTCTTATCCCTGGCTGATCCATCGGTTGACGTACCGCCGGCCCGACCAGCATCGCATTCATGTACGCGGCTACAAGGAAAAGGGAAACATCAATACGCCGCTTGAGTTGGCAATCCGCAATGAGACGGACCGTTTCAGTCTGGCCATTGACGCCATTGACCGCATACCCCGTTTCCGCGAAAAGGGGGCAGGGGTGCGGGAGGCCTTCCTTGACCGGCAGATTGCTTGTAAGAACCATGCCTACGAGTTCGGCATGGATCCGCAAGACATCACCGATTGGAAATGGCCTTTTTGACATCGGACCGGAAAAAATGGCAGAAGAAAACATCCATATCCTTACCATGAACAGCGGTTCTTCCAGTATCAAGTTTTCCCTTTACAGGATAGGGAAAAACGAAAGCCGGGTCCTGGAAGGGGAACTGGCCGGAATCGGGTTGAGCAACGGGTCTTTCCAGGTGGAAGATGATGAAGGCAAGCGGCTGATCAGCCGGGAACTGAGCCTTCGCGACCATGAGGCCGCCTTGAAAACGCTCTTCGATTGGCTGCGGGACCATGAGATCGGGAAGGATCTGAACGCCGTGGGACATCGGCTGGTGCATGGCGGAAAGGTCCACATGACGCCCCAGTGGGTATCTCCCGTTTTGATGGAGGATTTAAAAGGTCTTATTCCTCTGGCGCCTGATCATCTGCCTGACGAGATGAAAGCGCTGGAGGCTGTCCACCGGCATTTTCCCGACCTGCCGCAAGTGGTCTGTTTCGACACGGCCTTTCATGGAGGGATGCCGGAAGTGGCGCGAAGATACGCCCTGCCCGGATCCGTCACCCGGGAAGGCCTGCAGCGTTATGGTTTCCATGGACTTTCCTACGAATTTATCGTCCGGGAGTTGGACAGGGAGACGGAAAAGGGCCGTGCATCCGGGAAACTGATCATCGCGCACCTGGGCAACGGCGCCAGTATGGCCGCCATCGAGGACGGCAGGGGCGTGGACACCACCATGGGACTGACGCCGGCAGGCGGCCTGGTCATGAGCACGCGATCGGGAGATCTTGATCCGGGCGCCGTTGTCTATCTGCTTCGGCAGAAGCACATGACCCCGGAGGCGGTGAATTCTCTGATCAATCACCGGGCTGGTCTTTTGGGGATATCGGGGATCAGCGGGGACATGCAGGACCTCCTGGCTCGGGAAGGCGCCGACGCGCGAGCGGCTCTGGCGGTGGATATTTTTTGTTACCAGGCGAGGAAATTCGTCGGGGCCCTTGCCGCTGCCCTGGGCGGGCTGCACACCCTGGTATTCACGGGTGGCATCGGCGAAAATGCCGCCCCCATCCGGGAGCGGATCTGCTCGCCACTGGGATTCTTAGGCATTTGCCTCGATCGGGAATTGAACAGAAATCATTCCCCGATCATTTCAAAGAAAGGCGGCCCGGTCACTGTTCGGGTTATGAAAACCAACGAGGAACTGATGATCGCGAGGCACACCAGGGAACTTGTGATCAGAAAAGGAGCATGTATATGACAGCAAAGACGGCGCCGCTCATGGAACGCTCGGCCTGGAAGGCCTTGAAAAACCACTATCAGGAGATTCGAAAGCTGCACCTTCGCGGACTCTTTGCGGACGATCCCGGCCGCGGCGAGCGGATGACCGTTGAGGCCGCCGGCTTTTATCTGGATTATTCGAAAAATCGCATCACCGACGAAACCCTCAGGCTGCTTTTGAATCTGGCCGGGGAATCGGATCTGCAAGACCGGATTGAAGCCATGTTTCAAGGGGAAAAGATCAACCTGACGGAAAAGCGGGCCGTGCTGCACATCGCCCTGCGCGCGCCAAAGGGGGCTGTCATCGTCGTCGACGGCGAAAACGTGGTCCCCTGGGTCCATGCGGTGCTCGACAAGATGGCCGACTTTTCAAACCGCGTGCGGAGCGGCGCCTGGTTGGGGCATACCGGCAAACGGATTCGAAACGTCATCAACATCGGGATCGGGGGTTCCGACCTGGGTCCGGTAATGGCCTATGAGGCGCTCAAGCATTACAGTGACCGCGACATGACCTTTCGTTTCGTTTCCAATGTGGATGCCACCGATTTCGCGGAGGCGGTTCGGGATCTTGATCCTTCGGAAACCCTCTTCATCATCTCCTCCAAGACCTTTACCACGCTGGAGACCATGACCAACGCCCACACGGCCCGCGACTGGTCCGTGGCGGGGCTCGGAGGCGATGAAAAATCGGTGGCCCGGCATTTTGTCGCGGTCTCCACCAACGCGGATGGCGTGGCGAAATTCGGCATCGACACCGAAAACATGTTTGAGTTCTGGGACTGGGTCGGCGGGCGCTACTCCATGGACTCGGCCATCGGCCTTTCCACCATGCTGGCTATCGGGCCGGACCATTTCCGGGCCATGCTGGACGGCTTCCATGAGATGGATGAACACTTCCGCACGACCCCGTTTTCGGACAATCTGCCCGTTCTCATGGGCCTTCTCTCTGTCTGGTACAACAATTTCTTCGGCGCTTCGACCGTGGCGGTCCTGCCCTACGACCAGTATCTGAAGCGATTTCCGGCCTATCTGCAGCAGTTGACCATGGAGAGCAACGGCAAACACGTCACCCTGGACGGAATGGAGACCGACTACCAGACGGGTCCCATCTACTGGGGTGAACCTGGAACCAACGGCCAGCATTCGTTTTATCAACTGATTCATCAGGGGACCCGGCTGATTCCGTGCGACTTTATTGCATTCCTTAAGCCGCTCAATCCTCTTGGGCCGGCATCACCAGATGCTGCTGGCCAACGTCTTCGCCCAGACGGAAGCGCTGGCTTTCGGCAAAACGGCCGAAGAAGCGAAGGCCGAGGGCATCCCGGATCGGCTTATCCCGCACCGGGTCTTTGAGGGCAACCGTCCCTCCAACACCCTCCTCGCGGAGCGCCTGACGCCCAGGACGCTTGGCAAGCTCGTGGCCCTCTATGAGCACAGCGTGTTCACCCAGGGTTCCATCTGGGGCATCAACTCGTTTGACCAGTGGGGGGTCGAACTGGGAAAGGCCCTGGCCCAGCGTATTCTCCCGGAACTGGAGAGCCGTGAAGAACCCCGGCCCGGCCATGACGGTTCAACGAACGCCCTCATCCGGCGCTATCGGAAGATCAAGGAGAGTCCGAGTGGAAAATCGGAAGACAAGACCTCCTGATAATGTGGAAGACATGGCGATCTCCGGGATCGACGGCCTGATCAACTGGTCCCGGCAGTACAGCTTCTGGCCCATGTTTTTCGGTCTGTCCTGCTGTTTTATCGAACAGATGGTGACCTATACCTCCCGGTACGATATCAGCCGGTTCGGGGCCGAGGTCCTTCGGGGAACGCCCCGGCAGGCCGATCTCCTGATTACCTCCGGGACCGTCTTCAAAAAGATCGCCCCCGTGGTTCTTCGCCTGTACGAACAGATGCCCGAACCCAAATGGGTCATGTCCATGGGTTCCTGCTCCAACTGCGGCGGGATGTACGATGTGTACAGCGTGGTCCAGGGCATTGACCAGATCCTTCCGGTGGATATCTATATCCCCGGTTGTCCGCCCCGGCCCGAGGCGGTTTTGCAGGGGCTGACGCTCCTTCAGGAAAAGGTCAAGACGGAAAGGCCCCTTCGCTCCATCTTTCATTTTTCCGGGGGGACGCAGGGCACGCAAAAACCGATCCTCGTGGATGGGGTTTCCAAGTCGCGGGAACCCCGGGGACCCGGCTATTACGGCACGCCTCCCAGGGGCACGCGCCGTAACGCCCCCTGATTTCCGGGACAGCCGATCGGAGGTGATGTGGACCCCGCCGGCGCATCGCATCAAAATCAATGAAAGGGACAGGGGCCTGGGGGCATCTCTGAGGGAACGGTTCGGGGATAGCATTCGTGAGGCCCCGCATCCCTCGGATATGCTCACATTCCATGTGAACGAATCCTCCCTGAAAGAGGTGTTGCGCTTTTTAAAGACCGAATCGACCCCCCGGTTTCGGCGTCTGGAGGACCTGACCGCCATTGACGAATCCTGCCGGCGCGATCGTGGAGACTATTCCGACTATACACTGGTCTACCATCTGCTTTCCTATGAATCGGCGAGCCGGGTCCGTCTGAAAGTGGCTCTCGACGGCGAAAATCCCGTTGCCCGGAGCGTGACGGACATCTGGCCTTCCGCCAACTGGTATGAACGGGAGGTGTTCGATCTCTTCGGGATTCGGTTTGAAGGGCACCCTAAGTTGCGCCGCATTCTCATGCCGCCGGCCTGGGAAGGCTTCCCCTTGCGAAAAAGTTTTAAGGGCCGGGCCACGGAGATGGCGCCTTACACCCGGGCAGATGCGGAGAAGCTGCAACCCCTGGATGCCGGAGAGTATTTCACACCGCGGGACGACGAGGAGTATCTTCTCAATATCGGACCCCATCACGTGAGCACGCACGGACTCATGCGCTTTATCCTGCTGGTCGCGGGAGAAGAGATCCGCGGTCTGGACATGGATATCGGCTATCACCACCGGGGCGTGGAAAAGATCGGGGAACGCCAGTCCTGGTTTCAGTTCATGCCGTACACGGATCGGGTGGATTACCTGAGCGGCGTGGCCAACAACCTGTCCTACGTGCTTTCCGTGGAGACCCTGGCCGGCATCAAAGTCCCGGACAGGGCCCAATGCATTCGGGTCATGCTTACGGAATTCTTTCGGATCAGCAACCATCTCATGTGGCTGGGCGAGCTGGCCCACGACACGGGCGCCATGAGCCCCATCTTTTACACGGTCACGGATCGCGAGCGGATCATGGACATCGTGGAACTGATCACCGGCGCCAGGCTGCATCCGGCATGGTTTCGCCTGGGCGGGCTGGCGGCCGACCTTCCGGAAGGATGGAAAGAAGCCGTGGACCATTTTATCCGTATTTTTCCGGACCGTATCAAGGCCTATGAAGCTTTGCTGACGAAAAATGCCATTTTCAAGGGGCGGACAAAGGGGGTCGGCCATCTTTCTCTGGACGACGCCATCGACTGGGGGGTGACGGGCCCTGTACTGCGGGGAAGCGGCATGAACTGGGATGTAAGGAAGAACATCCCCTATTCGGGGTATGAGGCGTTTGATTTCGAAGTTCCCTATTTCAGCGAGGGCGATTGTTATGCCCGCTATCGGGTGCGGGTGGAGGAAATGCGCCAGAGTTTGAGGATCATCGAACAGGCGGCCGAAAAGATGCCGCCCGGCCGTTATGTCACCGATGATTACCGCTATGCCATCCCCAAAAAAGACGATACCCTCAAGGATATCGAGAGCCTTATCCACCATTTTATCAACGTGACAAGGGGACCGAAAATTCCGAAAGGAGAAGCCTACCTCACCACGGAGAGCGCCAGGGGGGAACAGGGCTACTATGTGGTAAGCGACGGAGGAAACATGGCCTATCGCATGCGGGTCCGAACGCCTGATTTCGCCCATCTTCAGGCCATGCCGCTCATGGCGGTAGGCGGGTCCATTTCGGATTTAATCCCGATTATCGGTTCGGTCGATTTTATCATGCCGGACACGGACAGGTAGGAGTGATCCCATGCTGCCTCTGGAGATAAGAGAAGAACTGCAAAAGCGGATCCGGGAGAGTGAAGCCCCGCGGGAGCAGGCGGTGAATGTGATGTACGGCATTCAAAATTATTACGGTTACCTGAGCGACGAGGCGGTGCTTGAAGCCGCCGATCTCCTCGACATGACGCCTCTTGAAATCGATGAACTGGCTACCTTTTACGACTTCATCTACCGGGAGCCGGTGGGAAAGTATGTGATTCATCTGTGCGACAGCAGCATCTGCTGGATGTACGGAGAAGAATCCGTCATGGAATACCTCTGCAAAAAACTGGGAGTCGCCCCGGGCGAAACCACGGAGGACGGGCTCTTTACCATTCTGCCGGTGTGCTGCGTGGGATATTGCGACCATGCACCGGTCATGCTTATCAACGGAAAGCCGTACGGTCCTCTGACGCCCGATTCCATTGACAATACCCTGGACATCATCAGGCAGCAGCATCCTGCATGCGAGGTGGTCAGATAATGGCGGGCGGACAATCCTTCATCTTGCAGGACAGGCAGGAACACCAGACCATCTCCCTGGAGGAGTACCGCGGGACGGGGGGATATCAGGGGCTTGAAGAAATGCTTCGGAACGACTCTCCGGAACAGATCAAGAAGATGGTCCTGGACTCAGGGCTGGAAGGTCGGGGAGGCGCGGGATTCCCAACGGGCCGGAAATGGCAACTGT
>CAVVFZ010000028.1:0-114740 GCA_963747555.1 uncultured delta proteobacterium | reverse complement strand
ATGTGTTCGGCATCGAGATGGAAACTCCGACGGCGCCCCTCAAAAGAACCAAAAAGATTGGCGAAAAGACGGCGAAGACGAAAAAATCGGTAAAGGTCCCATCCGGGGAGATCGACGGCAAGTCTCTGACCGGAAAAACGGAAAGAAAGCCGGCCCCCAAAAGACCTTGCCGGAAAAGAAAATGCCCAAGACGGTATTTGAAACGGTCGTGAATATTGTGCAAGGAAGCAAAAAAGGGGTTACCGTGGCCACGATCAGGGAGAAAACCGGATTTAGCGAAATCCAAATCAGAAACGTCATTTATCGGGCCAGGCAACAGGGAAAAGTCAAGAACAATGGAAGGGGCGTTTATATATGGCTCATCGCGGATTAGCGTGATATGAAGGTTTGTTCTCAGATAGACAGTGTTCAGCATTCAGGTTTCAGGTAAAACCCTGACCGCGTATGACTTATTCAACGTAACAACTTATAGTTATGCCTTGCTTTGTGAGATCGCAAAGTCAGAATAGCCTGCACTGAAACCTGAAACCCGATCCCGCGGACTCGCGGGACTGAATCCCAACTTTCGCCAATACATATTAGTCGTCCATGCCCTTTAGGCTGCGCCCTCCGAACCCGGATTCTTACAAATTGAACGACATTTATCGGAAATCCCGAATTTGATTCAAAATACCGGCGGAAATCCGCACAAATACAGGATATCGGTTATTCACTTTTTTGTTCCTTCTGTCGATAATATCCGGAAGAGTTCGTGCGGTCCAAAAGCCGCTGCGGAAAGAAATATCATTGGAGAATGATCACTGGAGGGAACCATGAAAAAGAAAATGCGAATGAAGGGCATCCTGTGGATCGTCATAAGCCTGGTGGCTTTGTGGGCGCATCCCGCGGGGTCGGCACTGGCCTCGGAGGTGGTCCGGGCTACCTTGAAAAACGGCCTGAGAGTGGTCATTGTCCCCAACGACCTGAGTCCGGTCGTGACCACCATGGTTAACTACCTTGTTGGTTCCAACGAAGCCCCGCCCGGTTTTCCAGGCATGGCCCACGCCCAGGAACACATGATGTTCCGCGGCAGTCCCGGCCTTTCAGGAGCCCAGCTTTCCGCTCTCATCGCCGCCATGGGGGGCGGGTTCAATGCGAATACGCAGCAAACAGTGACGCAATATATTTTTACCGTGCCCATCGATGATTTGGAAGTTGCCCTGAAAATTGAGGCTATCCGCATGGGAGACGTGCTGGATTCGGAAAAACTCTGGGTGGAGGAAAGGGGCGCCATCGATCAGGAGGTGGCGCAGGACCTCTCGAATCCCGTGTATGTCTTCTATCAGGACCTTCTTCAAAAGATGTTTAAAGGCACGCCCTATGCCCACGACGCCCTCGGCACGCGGCGTTCCTTCCAGAAAACCACCGGTGACATGCTCAAAGCCTTCCATGATGAGTGGTACGTGCCGAACAACGCCATTATGGTTATTGTCGGGGATGTGGACCCCCATCGCACCTTGTCCATGGTGAGGACGCTCTTTGAAGCGATTCCGTCAAGGCCTTTACCCTCCAGGCCCGCCATCCATCCGCAGGCGCTGAAGGGCGCGACCATTGAACAGGACACCGACCTCCCCTACGGATTGGCCGTTGTGGCCTATCGTTTGCCAGGGTACGACAGCCCGGATTTTGCGGCCGCCCAAATTCTCGCGGACGTCCTGGACAGCGAGCGGGGCAATCTCTACGCCTTGGTCCCGCAAGGGAAGGCCTTGGACGCGGATTTCACGACGGATTTTCTGCCGGGGGCGGGTTTCGGTTATGCCTCCGGCGCCTTCCCCCACGGAAAGGACGGCAGTGACCTTGTCAGGAAGATAAAGGACGTAATCGAGTCCTATCTCAAGGATGGGATGCCTGCCGACCTCGTGGAAGCAGCGAAACGTCTCGAGGTAGCGGATGCCGCTTTCAGCGGAAATTCGGTGCAGGATCTGGCCGCTCAGTGGTCCCAGGCCCTTGCCGTGGAAGGGAGAAACTCCCCGGACGAAGATGTTGAGGCAATCAAGAAGGTCACCGTGGAAGACGTGAACCGGGTTGCCCGAAAATATCTCATCAACCAAACCGCCATCGTGGGCATTCTGCGGCCCACTTCCGGGGGCAGTGCCCGGGCATCTCATACCTTTCACGGGAGTGAATCCTTTGCCCCGAAGGAAGTCAAATCAGTGGCCTTGCCGGAATGGGCCAAAAAGACACTGGCTCAAGCGCCCATGCTTCCATCCAAGGTGACCCCCACCGTGATAGTCCTGCCGAACGGTTTGCGGATCATCGTTCAAAAGGAGTCGATCAGTCCCACCATCTGCATCTACGGCAGGGTCAAAAACAACGCCGACCTTCAGACGCCAAAGGGCAAGGAAGGTGTTGCCGATGTGATGGGCAACCTTTTTTCCTACGGGACCACCACCTTGGGCCGCCTGGCGTTTCAGAAGGCGCTGGATGATATCGCCGCCCGCGTTTCAGCAGGAACGGATTTCTCCGTTAGTGTCTTGACCGATCATTTTGACCGGGCCGTGGAACTCCTCGCCGACAACCTCTTGCAACCGGGCTTTCCCGAGGCCGGCTTCAAAGTCGTTCAGGAGGAGACCAAAGGCATGGTAGCCGGGCTTTTGAAAAGCCCCCAGTATCTGTTCCAGAGAGCGCTCTTGAAGGCCCTATACCCCGAGGGAGATCCGGCGTTGCGCCAGCCCACCCCGGAAACCGTGGCCTCTCTTGCCCCGGGTGACGTCAAAGCCTACTACGAGAGCGTTTTCCGGCCCGACCTCACTACCATGGTGGTCATCGGCGATGTGACCCCTGCCCGGGCCCAGGCGACCGTGGAAAAATATTTCGGCGCGTGGAAGGCTGTCGGGCCGAAGCCTGAGACGGACCTTCCCCCCGTCCCCATGAATAAACCCTCCGAAGCGATCGTTCCCGATGCCAGCAGGGTTCAAGACGCGGTATTGCTGGCCGAGACCCTGGGACTGACCCGTTCCAACCCTGATTACTATACGTTGCAGGTAGGCAATCATGTACTCTCCGGCGCTTTCTACGCGACCCGCCTGTATCATGACTTGAGGGAGAAAGCCGGCCTGGTTTACGCGGTTGAATCTTCTCTGGATGTGGGCAAGACGCGTTCGGCGTTTGAGGTCTTCTATGCATGCGATCCCCCGAATGTATCGCGGGCCGGAGATCTGGTTAAGAGGGATCTCCGAGACATGCAAACCTCCCTTGTTACGGAGGCCGAACTACAGCAGGCCAGGATGCTTCTTCTGAAAGAGATGACCCTTTCCGAATCGAGCTTTGACGGGATTGGTGGGACACTGCTCCATCTCGCCCTCCTGGATCTTCCCATGGACGAGCCCCTCCGGGCGGCGAAGCGATACAGGGAGATCACCGCGAAGGAGGTGCAGGCGGCATTCGCCAAATGGATCCGGCCGGACGGTTTCGTTCAGGTAAGTCTGGGGCCGAAGCCGGAATGAGGCCTGGACTATGGTCGAGGTTCCATGCTCACCCTGCAGGTGGCCGTCTCGTCCTGACATTGCAGATATGTGGGCGACGCCCAGTTGAATCCGTCCTGGGCAATGAGGGTGTCGGCCTCTTCGGGACCCCAGGTTCCCCCTTGATAATTGGGGAAGTCCGTGGGCTTTGACAGGTTCCAGGTCTCCAGGATCGGGGATAAGACCGACCATGCCGCCTCCGCCTGGTCGGCGCGCATGAACAATGTGGCGTCGCCGATCATCACGTCCAGCAGCAGGGTTTCATAGGCGTCGGGCGGGGATATGTCAAAGGTTTCCTTATAATAAAACTGCATCATGACCGGAGACAAGCGCATGGCAGGGCCAGGGTACTTGCTCTGAAATCGGAGAAAAATCCCTTCCTCGGGTTGTATGGAGATAATCAGGCGGTTGGGATGCCAATCCCGAAGGGCCGCCGGAGGGAAGGTCTGATGCGGAACAGCCCGGAACTGGATGGAAACCTCCGAGATCTTCGCGGGCAGCCGCTTGCCCGTTCGTAGATAGAAAGGAACGCCCTGCCAGCGCCAGGTATCGATGAACAGCCTCAGGGCGGCAAAGGTCTCGATGGTGGAGTCTCCGGCCACGTTGGGCTCACTTCGATACCCTTTGACATGTTTTCCCGCTATCCATCCGGTCCCGTATTGTCCGCTGACCACATGCTGATGAACCCGTTCCGGAAGGATGGGCCGAACGGCGTTCAGAACGTCTACTTTCTTGTTTCTCACTTCGTTGTCGTTCAACGAAATAGGCGCTTCCATGGCCACCAGACAAAGAATCTGAAGCAGGTGATTCTGGATCATGTCCCGAAGGGCGCCCGCCTTTTCATAATAATGTCCCCGGTGTTCCACGCCCACATCCTCGGCCACGGTGATCTGGACATGATCGATATACCGCCGGTTCCAGACAGGTTCAAAGAGGGCGTTTCCAAAACGAAAGGCCAGGATGTTCTGTACGGTCTCCTTGCCCAGGTAATGGTCGATTCGAAAGATCTGGTTTTCCTTAAATACCTCCCTGAGCCGGCTATTCAATTCCCGGGCGCTTTCAAGATCGTTGCCGAAAGGCTTTTCCACCACGATTCGAGCCTGCTCCCCGTTGAGTTTGGCGGCCGCCAGTTCTTTTACCACGTCTCCTATCATGGAGGGGGGCAGGGCCAGGTAGAAAATATGGTTCGCATGGACATCCCATTTCTTATCCAGGGCCGATAGTTTCCTGGCCATGTCCGTGTAGACCTTCGAATTCCCCAACTCGGCATTGACGAAAGAGACATGGGATGCGAAATCGTTCCAGGGGTCGCTCTCCGCCGTTCCCCTTCGGGAGAAGTTATCCACGCCCTTTCGCAGATAGGCACGGTAATCCTCTTCACTCATTTCCCCGTGGCCCAGACCAAGGATTTCATATTCTTTCGGCATCCAGCCGTCCAGGAAAAGGTTGTAGAGGGCCGGAACCAGTTTGCGCCAGGCCAGGTCGCCTCCGGCGCCGAAGATGACAAATACCGTGGGTTCGGGATGCAGACCGGTTTTCATTTTTCCTCCTTTGTATCCATCCAGCGGGTATGAAACGTCCCCTCGCTGTCGATTCGCTCATATTTGTGGGCGCCGAAGTAATCCCGCTGCGCCATGAGGAGATTGGCGGGCAGCCGTTCACTGCGGTATGCGTCGAAATAGGACAGAGACGCCATCAATCCCGGCGCCGGTATGCCCAGACCGGCCGCGGTACAGACCACATCCCTCAGATCCCCCTGCCTGGCCGTCACGGACTTGCCCAGCGCGGGATCCAGAAGGAGGTTCGGAAGGTCGGGCTTAAGCGAATAGGCCTTCCGGATATCTTCCAGCAATTTCGCCCTTATAATGCATCCTCCCCTCCAGATGGTTGCGACCGTTTCCAGATTCAGTCCGTAATCATAGGCTTTGCCGGCACGCTGCAGCAGGGCCATGCCCTGGGCGTAGCAACTCACCATCCCCGCATAAAGAGCGCCTTCGAGTTTGTCAATAAAGGCCTTCCCCAATTGCGGGTCCGCCTTCATCCGGTCCGCGAAGGATTCCGGCCGCGATCTTTCGTTCTTCCTTGTAACCGGACATGTCCCTCGCCGTTACGGCCATATCGATGGTGGGGAGAGGCACTTGAAGTTCCGACGCCTCCACGGAAGTCCATTTGCCCGTACCTTTTTGTTTGGCCTGGTCCAGGATCATATCCACCAGAGGCTTCCCCGTCTTTTCGTCTTCCATAAGAAAGATGTCCGACGTAATCTCCATCAGATAACTGTTAAGCTCTCCCTGTGCCCATGCATGATAGACCTGGTGGAGCTGTTTGGCATCAAAGCCCATGCCGCGCTTCATGAGATCATAGGTCTCGGCGATCATCTGCATGATCCCGTATTCGATGCCGTTATGAACCATTTTCACATAATGACCCGCGGAACCCGGCCCCAGATAGGCGACACAGGGGGTCCCGTCTATTTGGGCCGCGGCCGCCTCCACTATGGGTCGAATGCGTTCATATCCCTCTTTGGAGCCACCCGGCATGAGACTCGGCCCGTGGCGAGCCCCGTATTCCCCTCCGCTGATCCCCATGCCCATGAACAACCATCCATTTTTGGCGAGGGATTGGTTCCGTCGATCCGTATCCCTGAAATGGGAGTTGCCCGTGTCCACGACCAGGTCCCCTGATTCCAGGCCCAGGGTAACCTCATCGATTACCTCGTCCACCGGATCACCCGCGGGCACGGAAATCAAAATCGCTCTCGGGCGTTTCAGCAGGGAAATGAAATCCGCCACCGTGTATGCGGCCCGGATCTTCCGGTCTCCCACATCGTTTTCCATGAATTTCCGGGTCTTTTCCTTTGTGCGATTGTACACCCCCACGGAAAAGCCGTGATCCGCCATGTTCAGGGCAAAATTGCCGCCCATCACTCCGAGACCGAACAACCCGATATCACAACCATTTTCAGACTTTCATCCTTTTTTCGCTCTGCTTCCGATGAGCGGTTAATCTATTAAAGGCCCAGTGTTTCGAGGGCGGTTTTCGTGGATTCATAACCGGTATGATGAATGCCCTGTATCCCCATGCTCTTTGCCACTTCCACGAACATGGCCCGGTCGTCGATATAAATCACCTTCCCGGGAGGAACTTGAACACAGTCCAGGGCCATCCGATAGATATCCTTATCGGGCTTGCGAAAGTGCACAAAACAGGAAGAGACGAACATATCAAAGATCGACTTCAGCTTGAATTGTTCGATGCGATGAATGGTCAGTTCCCGGCCTTCATTGCTAACTGCCGCCACCTTGAGATCGTAATTCTTTCTCAATTGAAAAATTAAATCAATCATCTCTGATATGGGCCGCGACTGGGCGAACATGAATTGTTTGAATTCCTCTGGCGTGAAAGGTCGATCCTCGTAGAAAACCATGCGGAGGAGATATTCATCCAGACTCAATTTTCCCTCTTCGTAGGTGTCGAAGGTCAGGTGATGCCGTTCATCCATCTCTTCATAGTCGAGACCAAATTTTTCAGCCGCCGCCCTGCGCATATGACGATCCCAACCATTGGTGAGCAGAACGCCTCCGATATCCAGAAACAGCGCTTCAAACTCCAGATGTTTCATGATTGCCCTCTCGGATTTCGATCCGTTATCAAGCCTTGGCGTGGCGGGCCCGTTTGTCCATCAAAGTCTTCATCAACGCATCATAGGGTTTGTTGAATTTCTCGATTCCTTCCTCTATCCAGTTGTCTGGTAACGTCATCCAGATCGATATCCAGCTGGGAAAGGTCCCGCAGCACCCTCTCGGCTTCCGCCAGGCCCTGTTCCAGCCGGGAGGCCGGCTTGCCATGGTCCCTGTAGGCATCGAGCGTCTCCACGGGCAGGGTATTCACGGTCTGAGGGCCGATGAGGGGCTCTACGTATTTGGTATCGGGATATTCCGGATTTTTCGTGCTGGTACTGGCCCACAGAACGCGCTGAGGTCTTGCGCCCTTTCGCGGATAATCTCATCGAACCGTTCTCCACCAAACATCTCCTTATACATTTCATAGGCGACTTTGGCGCTGGACACGGCCACCTGGCCGTGAATTTTTTCCGCCGTTTCTCCCTTCCGGCCTCCTTCTTTCATCACTTTCTCCAGCAGGGGGTCCACCAGGACATCGATCCGGCTCAGGAAGAAACTGGCCACCGAGGCAACCCTGGACAAGGGTTTTCCATTTTCCGCCCGCTTCTCAAGACCTGCAAGATAGGCTTCGGCCACCTCCCGATATCGGGGCAGGCCGAAAAGGAGGGTTACATTGACATTGATCCCTTCGCTATCAGCGTCGTGATGCAGGTCAATCCTTCCCTGGTGGCGGGCACCTTGATGAACACGTTGGGTCGATCCAGGGCCGACCAGAGTCGTCGGGCCTCCGACAGGGTGCCTTCCACGTCCCGGGCCAGATGAGGATTTACCTCCAGACTCACGAAGCCGTGTCCGCCGTCGGACTTTGATCATAGAGGGGGCGAAAGAAGTCGGCCGCGTCTCGAACATCTTTCACCGTGAGGATTTGATAGATTTCCTCCGTGCTTTTCCCCTCCAGGGCCAAGGCGCGGAATCTGATCGTCGTAGTCTTCGCTTTCACCGATGGCCTTTTCAAAGATACTGGGGTTGGAGGTTATCCCGCGAAGACCGTCTTCCTCTATCAGCCGTTTCAACTCGCCCGAGTCAATCATTTTTCGGCGAATATAGTCCAGCCAGATGCTTTGACCGAATTCCCGGATGCCAAGCAACGGATTCTTTTTCATTTTCTTTTCTCCTCTTTTTCCAGCAGCGCAATTTCTTCCAAACGCCGCAAAAATCTTTCCGCAGCCTTTGAACCGCGCGCCTAAAAATGTCATCACCAGTTCCCTTGCCAGGGAAAACCCCACGACATGTCCCCCGAGGCAGAGGACGTTCATGTCATCGTCCTCCACGCCCTGATGGGCGGAGAAATTGTCCGTGATCAGGGCGGCCCGCACCCCTTTGACCTTGTTGGCCGCAATGCAGGCGCCAACTCCGCTGCCGCAGACGGCGATTCCCCGGGTAACTTCCCCGCGGGCAACCGCCCGCGCGAGGGGGATGACGAACAGGGGGTAATCGTCTTTCGGATCCAGCCGTGGTCGCGCCGAAATCGACCGGCACATTTCCGGAAGCCTTAAGCGACGCCATGAGTTGCTGCTTCATATCATATCCGCCATGATCGGCGGCAATACCGATTCGCATGATTCTTCCTCAAAGGAACTAGACATAGCTATTTATTATTGTTTTTTCTTCACTCTACCATCTCCACGGAAAACGGAAATGGGTTAAAGCCCCTATTTTCTGGATGGAAACATGGTATTTGTTCTCAGGATTTTTGCATAGGATGCAATTTTTCTCTAAAGGCCTTGGTGTAAATGTGTTAAAGAAAATACGTTTTCATGTAAATCCAGACCAAAATACAGTATTCACCCCATTTCATTCGCGGGAACCCTTTTCTATGCTTGGATCGTTTCAGATGGGCGGGATGGATGAAATCGGAGGGCACAACATGACGGCGCACGATGCAATTTCGAGTTTTTCACCCTGGGAACCGGGCATATTCAGCCTGGCGCTCTACGCGATCATGGTCCTCGGACTTGTCGGGGTGCTTTTATTTCTCTGCGGCTGGCTGGGAGAAAGAAAGACAACCTATGAAAAAGCGACCCCTTATGAATGCGGGATCATCCCCACCGGGACAGCCTGGTTCCGTTATCCGGTTCCCTTCTATCTGGTGGCCCTTTTCTTTCTTATTTTTGACCTGGAGACGGTTTTCATTTTCGCCTGGGCCGTGGCCTTCGAGGAACTGGGATGGATCGGATGGATGCGGATCACCTTCTTTATTGTGGTGCTGCTCTTAAGCCTTTTTTATATCTGGAAAAAGGGCGGCCTCCGTTGGAAAATCGGGAGTCAGCAACCTGAAATTGTGAAAGAAATGGTCATGAACGGCATGCCCGCGGAGATCGAGAGTGACAACGTTTGAGACAAAAGGAGCGCAAATATGACAGCAGCAGGGACGGCACCTCTCACCGAAAGTCCGGCCTGGAAGGCCCTGAATGACCCACTATCAGGAGATTCGGGGACTGCATCTCCGCAAACTCTTCGGCGATGATCCCGGCCGCGGCGAGCGGATGACCGTTGAAGCCGCGGGGCTTTATCTGGATTACTCCAAGAACCGCATCACCGATGAAACTCTCGGGCTGCTTATGAATCTGGCCGAGGAATCGGGCTTGAAGGACCGGATTGAAGCCATGTTCCGGGGTGAAAAGATCAACCGTACGGAAAAGCGGGCCGTCCTGCATATCGCCCTGCGCGCTCCGAAGGGGGCGGTCATCGTCGTGGATGGCGAAAATGTCGTGCCCGGGGTCCACGAGGTTCTGGAAAAGATGGCGAACTTCTCCGAACGCATCCGGAGCGGCGCGTGGGTGGGCCACACCGGCAAGCGGATCCGAAACGTCATCAACATCGGCATCGGGGGTTCCGACCTGGGCCCGGTAATGGCCTATGAGGCGCTCAAACATTACAGCGAGCGCGACATGACCTTTCGTTTCGTTTCCAATGTGGATGCCACCGATTTCGCGGAGGCGGTCCGGGATCTTGATCCGTCGGAAACCCTCTTCATCATTTCGTCTAAAACCTTTACCACCCTGGAGACCATGACCAACGCCCACACGGCCCGCGACTGGTCTGTCGCGGGGCTTGGAGGCGACGAAAAATCGGTGGCCCGGCATTTTGTCGCGGTTTCCACCAACGCCGAGGGGGTGGCGAAATTCGGCATCGATACCGACAATATGTTCGAGTTCTGGGATTGGGTCGGCGGGCGGTATTCCATGGACTCGGCCATCGGCCTTTCCACCATGCTGGCCATCGGTCCGGACCATTTCCGGGCCATGCTGGACGGCTTCCATGAAATGGATGAACACTTCCGCACCACGCCATTCGCAGACAACCTGCCCGTCCTCATGGGTCTTCTATCCGTCTGGTACAACGACTTTTTTGATGCCCAGACCGTGGCGGTCCTGCCCTACGACCAATATCTGAAGCGATTTCCCGCCTATCTCCAGCAACTGACCATGGAGAGCAACGGCAAACACGTTACCCTGGATGGAATCAAGACCGACTACCAGACCGGTCCCATCTATTGGGGCGAACCGGGAACCAACGGCCAGCACTCCTTTTATCAACTGATTCATCAGGGCACGCGGCTGATTCCGTGTGATTTCATCGCCTTCCTTCAACCCCTCAATCCCCTGGGCCGGCACCACCGGATGTTGCTGGCCAATGTCTTCGCCCAGACCGAAGCGCTGGCTTTCGGAAAAACCCCGGAAGAAGTGAAGGCCGAAGGCATTCCGGATCATCTCGTTCCGCACAAGGTTTTTGAGGGCAACCGTCCTTCCAATACCCTCCTTGCCGAGCGTTTGACGCCCGAAACGTTGGGCAAACTCGTGGCCCTCTACGAGCACAGCGTTTTTACCCAGGGTACCATCTGGGGCATCAACTCATTTGACCAGTGGGGCGTCGAACTGGGCAAGGCCCTGGCCCAGCGCATCCTCCCCGAGCTGGAGAGCCCTGAAGAGCCCCGCTTAGGCCACGACAGTTCAACGAACGCCCTGATCCGGCGTTTTTGGAAAAGCAAGGCGGTCACTGGAAAAATAGACCTGTAACTGATCATTGGGGGAGGATGATCAGTCCTGTGATATTCGGACGAGTGGTTGTTGTGTCTCTTGAAATGGGTGTTCATAATCCTGGCATGAACCAGGTCCGGAAAAAATTTCGGGGTACCCTTTAGTTAGGATACCCCGAAATCGATTATATGAAACGTTGCTATTTTATCCCACAATCTCCCAGGTCAGATCGGTAACGCTGGGAAGGAGCGGGGTTTCCCCGATTTTTTGCGCCCCATCCATATACCAGACTCTCATGTCTCCTCCCGGTGGAATGGTCGTGGAGGTGTTTCTCCAGAGGATGTCGGGTTTGATGTCGCTGTTAAAGTCACCGACACCCACGATCTCCCAATCCGGGTTGGTTTCGGGAGTTATTGATTGCTCTCCCAGATACGTCACCCCATCCATATACCAGACCCTTTATTTCCTCCGGTGGGATGGTTGTTGAGGTGTTTCTCCAGAGGATGTCCGGCTTGCCGTCTCCGTCGAAGTCACCGATCCCAACAATTTTCCAGTCCAGATCGTTTTCGGAAACCGAAGTCTGCGCCGTCCCCAGGTAAGTTATTGTCCCGTTGATTGGCGTTGTTCCCCTATTATACCCCATATACCAGGCCGTGGTATCGCCGGTAGAGGTGTCTCTCCAGAGGATGTCAACGTGGCCGTCATCGTTGAAATCGCCCGTGCCCACAATTTGTGAGTTCGCATTGGGGCGATTGTTGAGGGCCACCTCGGCAATGCGGAATGTTCGATCCATCAACCATACCCTGTTTGCGCCGGTAGACGTGTTACTCCAGAGGATATCAATCTGGCCGTCCATGTTGAAGTCGCCCCTGCCCACGATTTTCCAGTTCAGATTGGGTTCGTCGGGGGTGATTTCCGCCGTTCCGATTCGCGTTACCCCATCCAAGTACCAGAACACTTCATGGCTGGTCTCAGGAGGGTGATCGCGGGTTCAGAGGACCATTCTTCCACCATAGTATACTCGGTCTTGGAGACGGGATTCAGCACCAGGACCCGCATCATATCCTGTTCTTCGTGGCTGAGGATGTGGCAGTGCCACAGATACTCGTGGCCGAAGTTGTGCATGTAGTTGATGGTCGGGGTGAGAAGCGCCTGGCCCGTCGTCGGATCCATATTTGAAAAACCGACGTTGGATCCCATGGGAAAGGCCGGATTCAAAGGACGAATGCTCTCGGGAACAGTAAAGGGGAAGAACATGCGTGCCGGCCTGAGGGCGACGATCGTATCCTCCAACGGGCTGATCCTGACCGTATCTTTCCATCCGATTTCGTTTGGATCGGGCAGGTATATGAATCCATCCCAGCCCACCCGGTTGAGCAGTTGCACCTCAAAGAAATGAAAGTGAACAGGGTGCGTGTCCACCCCGTTCTGCGTGATCTTCCAGATCTGGATCTGATCCTGTGCCACGATCTCCGTGGGGGGATCAATAAAGTTCTGCAGGGCAAAGTTCTTACACTCCGCCGGGAGCGTTTGCAATCTCGAGACCCAGCTTGGCGCTCATGCGGCCGTAATCATCAAAAACCTCCCCCATTTCATCCTGAATGGCCTTGAGCTTCATGGGGAAATTGTCTCACGATCGTTCCGTCGGTCTGCATGAAACTGATGGACTCATCCGTAATTCTCGACAACCCCCAGTTGGGCCAGGTGGCGGGAAAGTTCATGTCATAAGCGGCATTGTAGGCGCTTTGCCCGACGATGATCGGTTCCTGCCCGGTTGCAAACACGCCGTTCGGGCCGGCAAATGCGGTCTGGAGCGCGTCAAAATTCGCTGCATCGTAGGCGTTAGGCGTTGCGGTGCCGCCGCCTCCCGGATAACCACTATCTGCATGAGCGTCCGGGTGTTGGGGCCATATCCGGGCGGAGTCGGCGTGGCACCGCCCATATCCCTCCTGTCCGGATCGGTTGTGTAATAGTCATAATGGGGATCTAATGCCGGCCATGGCGCGGGTGCGTCATTGTATAGAATCAGTGTCTTCCCTGCAAAATCGGTAAAGTCAACAATAATATCCGCCCTTTCGGCGGGACCTATAAACAAGGTACCGCCGCCCTCGTTTTGTTGAAGCACCAGTCCGGCGGTAAAGGTTGTGGGATCATAATTCCAGTTGACCGGCAGGTTGGGCAACACAACCGGACCCGGCAGAAAGCCGCCTTCCGATCCGATCTGGACGATGGCGGGACCCCGTTTGGCCGGATCGGGAACACCGCCCTCCCTGCCGTCCGTAGGCCAAAGGTCAGGGAAACCCGAGGTCTTGATAGGCCGGAACCATGCCGACTTCGGTTAATTGCCGTATAGACGGTTGCCGTGGCGGCGGCTCCCGTACCGCCTGGTCGCTACGGGGTCGGTAATGGTAACCGTAGGGGTGAAGTAAAACCGCTGCCGACGGTTACGATGTCGATAGCCCGTCACACCTCCGCCACGTCCATGGTTGCCACGGCGGTAGCGCCTCGTTCCGTCGCCGCCCGTAATAGTGACATTCAGGTGGTGAATTGCGTCATATCCGCTGCCCCCATTGGTAACCGTGATGCTGTCCACGATCGGGGCTGGCTACATACAGCTGCAGGTTAACAAAGCGGTCATGGGCCGCGTTCAATATGCGGAAACGATATTTCTCAGGAGCCACCGTGAGCTTGGGATAGGCGGTGCCGTTGATCATCGGGGTATCCATGAAGGCCTCCGCACCCCACGACGGATTGGGCGTTCCCGGCATCTCCGGCGGCTGACAGAAATAGTTGTTACCGGCATTGGGTACACAGGCCGGATCGTAATACACATTGGCCACCGGCCCAAAAAGAACATCGTTGGTGGGCGGCCAGAACCAGGGACCGTAATGCCATCGGCCATAGGCCGCGATTCCGCTCAGGTCGGGATTGTACAGGGTTCTGGGCCGGCATGTATACATGGGGCCACCAGAGGTCGCCGGTTACGGGAACCGCATTGGTCGCATCCCAGGGCACGACCGTTCCGGGCTGGCTTCCCCATATCCAGGTGGGATCCGTATTGAGGATGTGGTTGGGGTTGGTAGCCGGGGTCCCTGTTGCGTCCACAAAGGTCTTGTCCATGAACACCAGGGGAATCTCCTGAGCTTCCGGAAGGAATCAGATCCGGCATCAATCAGGCCCTGTTCGGTCTGGTCCCTGACGATATAGCCCGCGGCTTCCCCTATATAGACGTCCTGGCGCGTGGTGCCCCAGGCATGGTCGTGATAAAACATGAGCCGCGAGCTCTGCTCGTTGGTATAGTAGTAGGTCTGGGATCCATCGCCGGGATTGTTCGTGGCGCCGGCCACATTGCAGGTGGTCTGTCCCGCGCACTGCAGTTATGTGTATTTCCATTGGCGTCAAACCACATATCCGGCACATAGTACACGCTGACCCCTTTTTTATATCTCGTGCGTTCTCCCGCCGGAGTGATCCACTGATGGGCCGTTCCGTCACTGATCCATGGGGTACGACCGCCATGAAGATGGATGGTCGCCCGATTCTGCGTAAAGACCCCCCACATCATAGGGAATGGGCATCTTGGTTTCCGGATCAAAATTGATCTCAAACTCTCCGGACCCCATGACGGTGGTATCCACGGGAACGAACAGGTCGCCGGCCTCGCCGGTGGGCAGCGATATTGGTAAACTTGATGCGCACCGGATGGTTTTTCTGGACAACGATGATGGGTCCCAGAAAATGGAATGATTGACCTCAGGTATCAGATTTCCATTCCGGTCTCGCGCATTGGTCTGCCGGTACTCCCGAAACAGGTGCCCCCGGTTGCCCGCCTGTAACGGCGGCAGGTCGCTATGCACCTGCTCCCGAACCTGCCCTATCTCTATTTCATAATAATCGGATCCCGGGTACGTTGTTGTATCCGGAACCGCCACCGGGATATACTGGCCGAGATTATTCGCGTTCGCAGAGTCCAAGCCCGGGCAAAGTGTCCACAAATTTCCGGAGCGGTGGACTGTAGGCATAATTGGGCGTGTTGAAGTAATCCGGTATACCGGTTTCCCTGCTCATCTGCAAGATCTCCGCGGGAGTAAAAGCCACCGCCACTCCCACGCCCAACAGGTGAATTGCCATTGCCGTGAGCACGGCAATCATAATCAATAATCGCTGTGTTTTCATTCTTTCCCCCAACTGGTAACAAGAGCGTTTTACGGCCATAATACGGGTTAAGGCTCCATCGTTGATTTTTATTGCATCGGTGATTCTACTTGCATCGGTGCTTGCTGCATCGCATTCCGGCTTTCCTTCTGTCTTTCCATTGCCGCTTCTCTCATCAGGGTATTCCTCATGGCTGAGGCTCGCTTTTTGATTTCACGCTGCATCATAACTTTTTCTTTATAGGAAACCCCCGCCCTGGGCGGTATGATCCGCTCTCCCTGGATAAAGACCTGATCCTGAAATCCCTCGGTCCAGGGCCGCCGCCGTATTGTCAGGCTCGGCGTTCGCCATGGAAATCCACAAAAAAGAAAATAAAATAGATACGGCTACATAACGATACTATTTTCATGCTTTGTCCTCCTTTCTCAAATCGGCTTCTATATGAAATCGTTTTTATATGCTCCCGTCATTTATTTGATGGCCAGGAGCTCTATCTCAAAAATAAGTGTGGTATTCGGTCCGATGGAGGTCGCCTGCTCCACGTTCTCCGTAAGCAAGCTCGGACGGAACAAAAATCCGCCATTTGGAACCGACCGGCATAAGTTTGAGCGCCTCAGCCCAGCCTGGAATGACGCCTTTTACCTTGAAGGTTACGGGACCACCTCTTTTGTAGGAATTGTCAAACTCCTTGCCGTTGATAAAGGTTCCCCGATAGTGGCATTCCACGGAATCGGCGTCCGTGGGCTTTTTGCCTTCTCCCATCCTCAATATTTCGTACTGCAGACCGCTCGGCAAGGTCGATAACCCCTTCCTTCTTCCCGTTCTCCTCCAAAAAGACCTTTCCCTGCATTCTCTGTTTTGTTCCGCTTTTGAGGAAACGATCTTTGACTGCGTTCGCCGCATTTCAGACTGATAGACCATGAAGGATCGTTGAAGGTCGCCATCGCTCATGAGTAGCTTTCCCCCCGAATAGGCATCCCGCATCCCTTTTATCACCAGATCCAGATCAATATCGACTCCCTGCCTCTTGAAGTTGCCGATTAAATGGACGCCTATGGCGTAATTGACCTGGTCCTTTTGTGTCTTGAGAACAGGCGTCTCATCGGGTGTGGCCTGGCCGCCTTTTCGGCTTGCGGTGTCAATGGTCGGATTGGGATTGCCCGTATGCGCCCCGGTCCACTCCCCAGACAAAAAACATTACGGTGGCAATCAGACCGAACAATGAAAAACAGGCTTCGTTTTTTCAATCCAACTCCTTTCGATTCTCTTTGTGACGCAGGAAAATTCATTACACATCGTGGCTCGGAAATCTGTCTTTGAAGTCTTATATCATGGGACCACATGGATCTCCACATAATCATAATAAAGCGGTTCATCAAGAATATCATCCGGGGTTGTATCCACTCCCATGTAGAAGACATAGCTTCCCACCGGAAGAAGGCCGGAGTAGATCAGCGCAGGAGATACCGTCTCCAAGGGATATTGGATCAACGGTTCGATTCCCGGCATCCATCCCGTGGAAGTCAGGGAATAGATGTCTCCGAATGCGCTTAATATAAGCCACCAATCGGCATTTTTTCCCGCTTCATCCCCTGGCGCAAGGCTGGCCGTTATGGCAACCGGCGTCTGGGCTGAAACAGTAATAGACCCCTCCTGCCCATTGGCCTTGATGTTCGGCACACACGGGGAAGGAGGAGCAGCTTGGCCCCCCCGCACCGCACGCACCTGGCTGAAACTGCCTTTGTTGGCACTTTTTCCGCTGCCGTTCAGAAAGGATATGCCCCATGCGTTGAGGACATTGATGGCGCTGGTCGTGGATGACCAATAAAACAGAGAGAGCGTATCGGGAAAATAGGTCGGGTGGACGGCCGGATCATACATGCTGTACTCCACCAGAGACCGCAGTTCATTGATGTTCGGCAAGCGCCAGTCCGTATACCCTCCAAGAGAGAGGGACTCGCAATAGGCCAACGCCTGCTCCCAGGTCACAATATCTTCCGGCGTATCCTTCTGCCAGGTCAGGCTCGGTGGATGTGTCTGTAACCGTACCGTTTCCATTGTCAACATACCCAGCCATTAAAGGTTCGCCGCGAACGGCACGCACACAAGCGCGAACATTTTTGCCGTTGCTGTCATCAGATCCGTAGTCGAAACCAATTCCCCAGGCACTAGAAGCATCATCGGCAAGGGTCGTTGCGGACCAGTAAGAGGTTGCATTGGTATCTGGAAAATAGGTCGCATCGATGGTTGGGCCGGGATTGGGAATGCTTCTGTTGACAAGATAGGCCAGCTCTTTGATCGTAGGCAGCCGCCAATCCGCATACCCCCCGAAATTGGCATCATTCAGGTCCTTGATAAATTCCTCCGTGTTCGCGCCCCCGCCCGCAAAACCGGCGTTTCCGCCATTGGTCCACGGATTGCTGTCATACCAGTAATAGGTATCGTCCTTATCATGAATGGTTCCGTCATTGGTCTTTTTTTCCCAGATCAAACCGGTGACGTTGTCCTTGACCATGGCCCACGACGTGGCGGAATCGGGCAGGGTGCCCCCGCTGCCGTCCAGTTTCGTATAAGATCGGGGGTTCGGGCTAAAGTTAGCATCCTGTCCATAAAAGGGCTGGCCCGGAGAGGGACAGGAGATCTCGCCGCTATCGTCATAACATTTGGTTTGGCCCGTATCCGGAACCTGGCCGGAAACCGGATAAGCCGCCAAAAGCAGCATGGCAACGAATAAAATAACTCTTGTAAGGCTTTTTCTCTTCATGACAGTATCCTCAGGTTCTAAGCGGTGACCAATGGGGAGGTCTCCACCCCGGCGACGAAAACGCTGCATCTCCATCGCCGGGGTGGGTTTTGACATAGACCATTGGATTAATACGTCTGCCTCATGTTCACAATGGCCCCTGGTTGTATGGTCGCCCCTGGTTTCACATTTATCCTTGGCGCCTTGAAGTTGATTTTGGCCCCGCTTTGGATGGTGACACCGGACCCGATGGTGATGGATGTCGTGGCTTCGCATGTGCACGCAGTGCCCGCGGGAAAGGTTACATTGTAAGGGTACACCGGATCTCCGACACACTCGGTACATGTTGGGAAAGGCTGACCCCAAAACATAATATCGCTTCCGTAGCTTGTGCCGGCGCTATTTGTAGCGTACGCCCTGACGTGGTAGGAGGTCCCCGGGCTGATACCCGTCATGATGCTGGTAAAAGTCCCCAATCCCCCGGTCGCATCCGGTACAACGTTATCTGCCGTCGTTGGATTTGCGGTCTGTGCTCCAGCAGACGCCACGCGCAGTGACGGTCGCCCCCCCGTCCGAGAGTCACGTTGCCCCCGCTCGTGGCGCTGGTTGCGGTAATTCCGGTCACCGCCTTGGTGGTTACCGTTGGGGGGAATACGTGGAAAAGGTGATTTCGTTCTCATCATAGCTTGTGCCGACGCTATTTGTGGCGTAGGCCCTGACGTAATAGATCGTGCCCGCGACAAGACCCGTCATGGTGACGTCAAAAGTCCCCTCTCCTCCGGTCGCATCCGCTTGAACGTTGTCTGCCGTGGTGGGATTGGGGGAAGTGCTCCAGCAGACGCCACGCACAGTGACGGTCGCCCCCCCGTCCGAGAGCACGTTGCCCCCGCTCGCGGCGCTGTAGGTTCCGTCAATTAGAGTAACGGTCACCGCCTTGGTGGTTACCATTGGTAAGGTAGTAGCAGCCCCATCGATTTTTGTCACAAAGGCACTGGAGAGGTCCGGGTTAGTTCCCTGAAACGGACTTTGGGTGGTGGGGAAGTCGGTGGAGTAGGTCAATCCGGTGACATAGGCGAAGTCTGAGGCAGCTCAACGGCTATCCCTTCCGCGGAATCGTCATCTCTTCCTCCCAGATAGGTTGAGTAGATAAGCGACGCAGCCCCTGATTGAGCTGTGTCAATTTTCGTGACAAAGGCATCGGAATTGCCGGCCATGGTCGGCTGTATCGAACTTCGCTGAGGAAAGTCGCCGGAAGCGGTATATCCTGCTACGTAGGCATTGCCCGAGCTGTTCACGGCAATCGCACTTCCGGAATCGGATTTACTTCCCCCCAAAAACGTGGAGTAGGTCAGGCTGCTTCCATTGCTTGAAAATTTTGTGACAAAGGCATCAAAGAGACCGCCACCGCCGCCATGCGTCGGTTGAAACGCGTTTGCCGTGGTGGGGAAAGGGAGGAGGGTGGTATTGACGGTGACGGTCGAGCTGGTCTTTCCGGTGACATAGGCGCTGCCCGAGGCGTCCACGGCTATGGCATACCCTGCCTCGATACTGTGCCCCCCCAGATAGGTGGAGTAGTTAAGGCCAGTTCCCGCCGCGGATTAAGTTTGGTGACAAAGGCATCAGCGGTACCTCCGAGGGCTGCCTGATATGGCGTTGCCGGGGGAAAGTCGGTGGAAGTGGTGTATCCGGTTACATAGGCGTTCCCGAGGCGCCTACGGCTATTCCATAACCGGAATCGAAATTGGTTCCCCCCAGATAGGTGGAGTAGATAAGCGACGCGGCCCCTGATAGAGTTGTGTCAATTTTCGTCACAAAGGCATCAGAAACGCCGCCATATACTTCTTGAAACGCGCCTGTTGTTGTGGGAAAAGGGTTGGCGGCCGTATCGCTGGTAGCGGTCTCCCCTATGACATAGGCGTTGCCCGAGGCATCCACGGCTATTCCATTTCCATAATCGCTATCGCTTCCCCCGAGATATGTGGAGTAGTCAAGGGCCGTTCCATTGGTTGAAAGTCTGGTGATAAAGGCGTCATAACCGCCCCGGTTGCTTCCCTGATACGCGTTTGACACGGGAAAGTTGGTGGAATTGGTATATCCCGTCACATAGGCGTTGCCTGCGCGTGTTTATGGCTATTCCGCTTGCATAATCGATATTGCTTCCCCCAAGATAGGTGGAGTAGACAGGGATGCGTTTCCCGCCGGATTAAGTTTGGTGACAAAAACATCATAGCTGCCGACATAAGTTCCCAGATACGCGCTTACCGTGGGAAAATTGGGGGAAGTGGTATATCCCGTCACATAGGCGTTGCCGGATGTGTCTATGGCTATTCCCGTTCCAACGGTATCACCACCGGTTCCCCCCAGATAGGTGGAGTAGGAGAGAACGGGATCAATAATAAGGGGATAGGAGGGGTCATAGGAGGCCACACGGAATCCGTAGGAAAATTGCCCGGGTCCGGATTGACCGGCGGAACCCAGGATTTCAAAGCTTCCATCCACCGTCCTTTCTCCCCCTATCTCCTGATAGATATAGGGTTTGCTCTCCTTGAGTTCCCCGAAAGCGGTAGCTATCAGAAGTTCTCCTCCCGCGTTTTTGTCGAGACCTTCTATTCCATTGTAGGTTAACAAAATATCCTCGGGATTCGCTCCGGGATTTACAATAAATTCATATTCGATGTCGTTGCCGTTCCCGAATATCTTCAGGTCTATGCCTTCATAAATGTTTTTGTAGACAATCCCCTTGTAGGCAGGGACATTTGTTCTCCATCGGCGCCTGTCATTGCCCTTGAAAAAATTGATGCTTCCTTCTTGACGGTCCAGGCCCTCTATCAAAACCCCTTCACGAGCATTTTCAAACCCGAGTCTGAATACCAGTCTTTCCAATTTTTCTCCGGGTCGGAAACGATCCTTTCCCGGCCCTTCCGCCCTTTTACGATCAGTATTTTCTCTCCGAAAAAGATCGAACACGATGCCATTTTCCGTAAAATAGAGGGTTTGACCGGGTCTTTTGATATAGAACTTGACCCTGGAATCAACCTGTCCCTGGTTTTCAATAAAATAGAGCGGCAGTTTTCCGTAGGCATTCCGGATACTTTCCCTGTCGGCCGTCTCAGATGCAGTAGCCTCCTGGAACAGTGAGGAATGAAACGGAAAAAACAAACAAAACAATTGCCATAAGGGCATTTAATCCTGTTTTTGTGTTCATGTTGTCTCCTTCTCGTGAAATTAGGGATCATCTATATATTTATCCTAAGGCTATTCTATCTTAAAATATCAAAATATTGCTTACTACTTCATAACCTGTACTGAATTCCGATAGGTAAGTGGTAACGAAGCCCAGGGTGGGTCAATTGGGGGTAATTTTCCCTCTTCAGAACAGTGCCTTAACTTGTTGAATCGAATTGGATAAGTAGGCTGTATCCCGTATCCGTGGAATACATGGTTTGATAGCTTATCTGCCGAATACTGGATGTAGTTGCAATAGGGTAAATGATGTATTTTAAAGGACATGATTTTGGTGCATTATCGTCGATGAATCGGTATTAGGTTCAATGGGGTGTATCATGTATCTTGGAATACATAGTTCACCCTATTTACGATACTCCTTCTTCTGATATAGTATAAATAAACGCTATGAGAAAAAGAGCTGCTTATGGTAGGTATGATTAAAAAATTTCTAAACAGGTGAGAACGCGGGCTGATTCAACTCTATGAAAAAATTCCTATTTCTGTTTTTACTCCTCATTCTTCTGATTGTATCGTTCCGGGGAGGGGCTTGGTACAGCCAACGCTGGTCAGGCGAAAAGGATGATTTCGGTGGAGAACGTCGGATTCTTCATTATGTAGATCCCATGAATCCGACGAATGTGTCGGATAAACCGGGAATCGCGCCGTGCGGCATGCCCATGGAGCCGGTGTACGATGACCGTGAGTCGGTGGGATCGGGCGCCATGGGTCCGAAAGGGGCCATGGCGTTAGGGGCCGTGAAAGTGACCCCTCAAAAACAGCAGACCATCGGCGTGCGGATCGGCAGGGCGGAGGTGGTTTCGGAAACGCACAATATCCGAACACTGGGGCGCGTGGCGGCGGAGGAAAATCGGATATTTCCGCTGGTTTCGGCGGTGGATGGCTGGATGTCCTACATTCCGGGGAGCACCACCGGCAGCCTGGTGGAAAAAGGCCAGCTCATGGCCCTGATCAGAGTCTACGACTATGACTTCTTTTCCGTGGCAGCAGCGATATCTTTCCGAGCTTGCCAACCTGGCGCAACGGTATTTTCCCGCAACAAATTTTACCGGAGCCCGTCAACCATTTCCTTATCCTTCCAGACACTCCCGCCCCGCGGCGCCGAACCCGGGCAACATGTCGTCCATGAAAATGCCGCTACACCCAAGCAAGACAGAGGAAAACCACCCGCGGCAGCTCTCACCCCGCCCCCAAAGCAAATCGAATCTGGGAATGCCCTGGGCAGCCATGAAACCCAAATTTGCCCTGCCGGCAACCCCACCGGCCGTCAAACCGAGCCTATGCCCCGTCCACCGATAAGCCGGAGCTACCCATCAACGCCGGCATCCAAAAAGACAGAGCCCATGGAAACGGAACATTCTTCCATGAACGATATGGATATGTCCATGCAGGACATGGACGGTCATTCCATGCTCCGTGAGCAGGAACGAAGGGCAGGCGATTTGGACCCGAACGATATGTATGAAGACGATATCCTCTATGCCAACAATGCCAGACTGGAACTGTTGAATCTGGGCGTTGACGAAATCCAGCTCCGTCAACTTGCGCGAGAAGGGAAATATATACCGAATATCCAACTCAGGTCTCCGGTTACAGGGCTGGTAATCGGTCGCCCCATATCTCCTCTTGAAAAGGTGGATCGCGGCACGGAATGTTTCCGCGTCGCCGATCTGAGCCGCGTATGGGTTTTCGCGGATGTCTTCAATATCGACGCAAAATATATTCGGCCGGGAATGCGTGCCCGGATTTCCTTTCCACGGCAAAACAAGTCCGTTGAAGCCGTTGTGAGCGACATTTATCCCGAGTTCGATGCCGTAACGCGCACCTTGAAGGTACGTCTGGAGATGGATAATCCCGAAAATGTATTTCGTCCCGATATGTTTGTGGATGTGGATTTTCTCATTTCCCTGCCGCCTGCCATCACCGTTCCGGCGGATGCGGTCCTGGATTCCGGGCGCAGAAAGGTGGTTTTTGTCGCACTTGAAGACGGGTATTTCGAGCCGCGGGAGGTCGTGACGGGCTGGCGATTTGATGATCGGGTCGAAATCGTCAAGGGGCTTGCTCCGGGAGAAGAAATCGTTGTTTCGGGGAATTTCCTCATCGATTCCGAAAGCCGTATGAAACTGGCCACAGCGGGACTCATGGCCAAACCGGAAACGGAAAAAGGATCTTCAGACAAGGAAAAAGCGGATACACCCTCCTCACGCGGAGCGCATGCATGATTAACCGCATCGTCGATTTTTCCGTCCGGAACCGATTTTTCGTCTTTACCCTGGTTGCCGTGGCCTGTATCGCCGGTTGGTGGTCCATGACCCATGTGGCTCTGGATGCCATTCCGGATCTGAGCGACACCCAGGTGATTGTGTATTCCAGGTGGAACCAAAGCCCGGACATCATGGAAGACCAGGTCACCTATCCCATCGTGACCGCCATGTTGGGCGCCCCAAGGGTAAAGGCGGTGCGGGGCTTTTCCGATTTCGGCTATTCTTTCGTCTACGTTATTTTTGAAGACGGTACCGACATCTACTGGGCGAGGTCAAGGACCCTGGAATATCTCTCCGGGGTATTGCCGCAGCTCCCGGAAGGGGTGAAGACCGAGTTGGGACCGGATGCCACGGGTCTGGGCTGGATTTTTCAGTATGCGTTGGTAGACGAATCGGGGAAGCACAGCCTGGCCGATCTTCGATCGTACCAGGACTGGGTTCTGCGATATTACCTGAAATCGGTTCCCGGTGTTGCTGAAGTAGCGCCCATCGGCGGGTTCAGTCGACAGTACCAGGTGAATGTAGACCCGAACTTGCTTCAGGCCTATAACCTCTCCATCAGCCGTGTGGTGGAAGCGGTCCGGGGTGGAAACAGCGAGGTGGGGGGACGACTGATCGAGTTTGGCGGGACGGAGTACATGGTTAGGGGGCGCGGTTATGCCAAATCCGTTTCCGATTTTGAAAATATCCTGTTGACCACCAGTGAAGACGGTGTCCCCATTCGCATCAAGGATGTGGGTCAGGTGGTTGAAGGCCCTGATCTGCGGACGGGGCGTCACCGATCTTGACGGCGACGGGCGAAGTGGTTTCCGGCATCGTGGTCATGCGGCAGGGACAAAACGCTCTGGATGTGATCGATCGCGTGAAGGCGAAAATCCGGGATATCGAACCCGGACTGCCCTCCGGGGTAAAGATTGTTCCCATTTACGACCGTTCGGACTTGATTCACCGGGCCATCGACAACCTGAAATCCACCCTGGTGGAAGTCATTGTGACGGTTGCATTCGTGATCTTTCTCTTCCTCTGGCATATCCCCAGTGCCATCATTCCCATGATCACCATCCCCGTCGCCGTCCTGTTGGCGTTTATTCCCTTCCGGTTGATGGGGCTCACCGCCAACATCATGTCTTTAGGAGGTATTGCCATCGCCATCGGCACCATGGTGGATGCGGCTATCGTGGTGGTGGAGCAGACCCACAAAAAACTGGAGGAATGGGAACAAAACGGCAGAAAAAGGGACTATCGAACCGTCGTGATTGATGCGGTAAAGCAGGTCGCGGGTCCCAGTTTTTTCGCCATGCTGGTCATTGCCGTCTCTTTTTTGCCGGTACTTACGCTGGAGGGCGAGGAAGGCCGTCTGTTTAAACCCCTTGCATACACCAAGACCCTTTCCATGTTTGTCGCGGCATTATTGGCCATTACCCTGGATCCGGCGTTGCGGCTCTTTTTTACCAACCTGCGTCGTTATCACTTTCGGCCCGGGTGGTTGTGCCGGATAACGAACACCGTGCTTGTGGGAACCATCCACTCGGAAGAAAAGCATCCCATCAGCCGCGTACTGATCCGAGTCTATCAACCGGTTGCCGAATGGGCGCTTCGATGGAAATGGATCGTGCTTTCGGCGGCCCTGATTCTGGTGATCGGTACGATTCCGCTTTTTATGCGATTGGGTTCCGAATTCATGCCGCCCCTTGATGAGGGCGCCATTTTGTACATGCCGTCCACCATGCCGGGCATCTCCATTGCCGAAGCCCAGCAGTTGCTGCAGAATACGGACCGGATTCTCAAGCAATTTCCGGAAGTGGATCGGGTACTGGGCAAGGCGGGCAGGGCCGAGACATCCACGGATCCGGCGCCTTTGTCCATGCTGGAAACCGTGATTATTCTCCATCCCAAAGAGAAATGGCGATCGGTGGATACCTGGTATTCGTCGTGGGCGCCCGAATGGGCCAAGGGCATATTCCGCCGCATTACCCCGGACCGAATTTCTTCGGAAAAGCTGATCAACCTGATGAACGACGCCCTTCAACTTCCGGGACTGGTCAATGGTTGGACCATGCCGATTAAAGGGCGCATCGATATGCTCACCACCGGCATACGGACACCTATTGGGTTGAAAATATCCGGCGCCGACCTTGCCGTGATCGAACAGATCGGTTCCCGGATCGAAGCTCTCCTGCCTGCTGTCAAAGGAACGCGCAGCGCCTTTGCCGAGCGGACAGGCAGTGGGTATTTTCTGGATTTTGTATGGGACCGGGAGCAACTGGCCTTTTACGGACTGAACATGGAAGATGCCCAGGCCGCGGTCTTGAATGCCATCGGAGGACAAACGGTAACTACGACCGTCGAAGGGCGGGAACGCTATGCCGTCAACGTGCGGTATATGCGGGATTTCCGGACGGACCTGCCGTCTCTCGAACGCGTTCTGGTGACGGACCCGAAAGGGAAAAGACAGATCCCCGTAGGACAACTTAGCCGAGATCAAGCTGACCAGCGGCCCTTCCATGATTCGCAATGAGGACGGTTTGCTGACAGGTTACGTGTATGTGGACATCGCCGGGCGGGATCCTGATAGCTATATCCGGGAAGCAGGAGAGCTTATCCGGGACAAGATAAAGCTTCCGGCAGGGTATGCCATTACCTGGAGCGGCCAGTATGAAGCCATGCAGCGGGTCAGGGAGCGCCTCGAACTGGTTCTGCCCCTGACCCTGTTTCTGATCTTTCTGCTGCTCTATCTGAACACCCGATCCGCGACCAAGACCTGCATCGTTCTTTTGGCCGTCCCTTTTTCCGCCATTGGTGCGGTGTGGCTGCTCTATGTGTTGGGGTATAATATGAGCGTCGGGGTATGGGTGGGATTGATCGCCCTGCTTGGCGTGGATGCGGAAACCGGCGTCTTCATGCTTCTTTATTTGGATATTGCTTACGATAAGGCCAAAAAGGAAGGTCGTCTTCGGAATCTGAATGAATTGCGGAGCGCCATCCTGGATGGAGCCGTCAAACGCCTCAGACCGAAGTTCATGACCACGGCCACCATGTTTCTCGGGTTGGTTCCCATCATGTGGTCCATGGGTACCGGGGCCGATGTCATGAAGCGGATCGCAGCGCCCATGATCGGCGGAATTTTCACCTCATTTCTATTGGAACTTCTGGTGTATCCGTCAATCTATGAAATCTGGAAGTGGAATTTCGAGGTCAAAAAAGTTTTGCATGGTAAATCGTGAATGGTTCACGAGTAACGTATTCAAATTTTCTGGTACTGCGTTTTAGATCCAGAAAATCCATTGTTACTGCCAGGGTTTTTGAATAAGATATGGTTATGAGGAGGATTTATCAACCAAAACCAAAAGGAGGAAATTATGAAAAGAGGAATGTTGTTTGCTGTGTTGTTTGCTGTTTTTGCTGTCCTTGACTGGAGTCGGTATGGTATCGGGTGCGGACGATATTCAAAAGGAACCCACCTGCAAATACTGCGGGATGGACAGGGGTAAATTTGCCCACAGCAGGATGCTGGTGATCTATGATGACGGAACAGAGGTGGGAACCTGCAGCATTCATTGCCTGGCGGTGGATCTCGCCCTGAATATCGATAAAACGCCCACATCGATTCAGGTGGGAGATTTTAACACCAAGAACCTCATCGACGCGGAAGAGGCGTTCTGGGTCATCGGTGGAAACAAGCCCGGAGTCATGACCAAGCAGGCGAAATGGGCTTTTAAAAATAAAGAGGATGCTGAAAAGTTTATCATGCTGAACGGCGGAACCCTGGCCACCTTTGATGAGGCCATGAAGGCGGCCTATGAAAGCATGTATGCCGATACAAAGATGATACGGGACAAAAGAAAAAAGATGAGGGAGATGAAAATGAAAAAATCCGGCTGAAAGTGGCGGGTTGAAGCGGAAACCGTAAGGTCTTTGTTCAAAATTGTGTAAAAATAAATCCGGCACGCATTCAGTCGGATATCCAACCCAAGCGAATCTCAGTGACTCGACAATTCCATGCCAAGGTCGCAGGATAGCCGGGGGTGAACATTGTCAGACTGAATGCGCCGGAATAAGTCCATTCAAGGTCTTTTGTATCGCAGGTGGAATCATGAAAATTTTCCGAATCGGCGTTGTTGTTATTTCTCTGACATTCCTGTTGATGTCGACCGGCGAAGCAACGCCTCTGAAGGCCTCCAAATCAGATAAGTGCCCGGTTTGCGGCATGTTTGTGGCGAAATATCCGGATTTTCTGGCCCAGGTCATCTTCAAAGACGGCGCTTATGCCCTTTTTGACGGCGCAAAGGATATGTTCAAATATTATTTCAACATTAAAAAATATGATGCCGCAAGAGATCAGTCAGGCATCGCCCATATCTATGTTACGGACTACTATGAGATGACGCCCATCGACGGTCGGAAGGCCTGGTATGTCGTTGGAAGCGATGTCTACGGACCCATGGGCAGGGAACTCATCCCTTTTGCAGAAGAAGCGGACGCAAAGGAATTCATGAAGGATCATGCCGGAAAAAAACTGATTCGTTTTAATGAGGTTACACCCGATCTGATCAAAGGGCTGGATTGATGTTCCGGAGAAAATCGGATATTTTCTTCCTCTCTATCGCCGTGGGCGTGTTTCTGATCGGTCTGATGTTCGTGGATGCGGCCGTCAGCCGGCATCTTGACAGGGAATCGGTCCGGGAGCGACGTGAGATCGTACGGGTGCTGACGTTGACCGATCTGTGCCTCTTCACCGAGGCGCGCTATACAAGGCATCTCAGCATGACCGATTTGAACACGCCGTTTCAGGACCACCCCATGTCCCTCGAGCATTTTCCTTCGGGCGCTATCGTGGGGCCCCCTCCTCATCTCAAAACACAGACGCAGCGGTGAATCCATGGGAATTCTCAATAAACAGCGGAATATTCTTGATTTCACCCTTTCCTCCCTGGGGCGGAGAAAAGGCAAGAATCTTGCGTTGGTAACCGTCTATACGTTCGTCATTTTTCTGTTGGCCTCCGTCATGTTCTTTACGCACTCCATCAAAAAGGAGTCTTCGCTCATCCTTCAGGGCGCCCCTGAAATGACCGTCCAAAGACTCGTGGCGGGCAGGCAGGATCTGATTCCAATCCAATATGTGGATTCCATCAAACAGATCAGGGGCGTTCAATCCGTAGAGCCGCGTTTATGGGGGTATTACTACGACGCCCTGAGCGGTGCAAACTTCACGGTGATGGCCAATGGGGATTTAAGAGACCAGCCGGGAGAGATCATCATCGGAAACGGCGTGGCATGGCGGAGCGGTACGGGAGAGGGAAAGCAATCCATCCGGATAAATGACATCATCCCCTTCAAGACCTACGACGGATCCGTTCTGACCTTAAAAGTGAAGGGAATTCTCCCCTTTGCGTCGGAGCTGGTTACCGCGGATCTGATATTGGTTTCGGAGAAGGATTTCAGAAAGATTTTTGCCGTTCCCGATAATCGTGCCACGGATCTGGTGCTTCAGGTCAGAAATACCAGAGAGCTCCCCATCATTGCCGCTAAAATCGAGCAGATGTACCCGGATACCCGTCAGATACTGCGGGAAGAGATCCTGAGGACCTATGAAGCGGTTTTCGATTGGCGCGGAGGGCTGATCATCGTGGTTCTGTCCGGCGCTTTTTTTGCCTTCATTATCCTGGCATGGGACAAGGCAACGGGATTGAGCGGAGAGGAAAAGCGGGAAATCGGCATCCTCAAGGCGATCGGATGGGAAACTTCCGATATCCTGCTGATGAAATTCTGGGAAGGCGCGGTCCTTTCCCTTTCGGCATTTTTTATGGGAATATTTCTGGCCTATGTGCACATATTCCTGGGATCTTCCATTCTCTTTGAACCCGTACTGAAGGGATGGTCGGTCCTTTACCCCCATTTCAGGCTTACCCCTTATATCAACGCCTATCAGATAGCCACGGTGTTTTTTTTAACGGTTATTCCCTATACCGTGGCAACGATATTGCCGTCCTGGCGATCCGCAACGATTGACCCGGATTCCGTTATGAGGATGTAGCATCATGATCCGTCTCCAGGATGTTCGAAAGGTCTATAATGCGGGCAAACCCAATGAATTTGTCGCCATTCAGGGGGTAAATCTCACCATCGGCTCCGATGGGGCCACCGCACTGAGAGGACCAAGCGGATCAGGAAAAACCACGCTGTTAAGCATACTGGGATGTCTGGCCAGACCGACTTCAGGCAGAATTATGCTCAAGGACAGAGAAATCACGAGCCTTCCCGAGCGGTTTCTCACAGAGATCAGACGGAAGACATTCGGATTCATGTTTCAGCAGTTTCAT
The DNA here is from genome assembly GCA_963747555.1 of uncultured delta proteobacterium. Taxonomy (GTDB): domain Bacteria; phylum Desulfobacterota; class DSM-4660; order Desulfatiglandales; family Desulfatiglandaceae; genus DUZB01. Next base: position 84,846 of record CAVVFZ010000028.1, on the reverse strand, counting down.
CTCATAAAGGGCATTACAGCGTTGGAAAATGTGATGATTCCCGCCTATCCCAATGGAGAGAAATACGCGTCTTTAAAGGAAAGGGCGATGGACTTGCTCGAATTGTTGAATCTTGAAACCAAGGCATTCTCGAAAGTGGAATGGCTTTCAGGCGGGGAGGCGCAACGGGTCGCTATTGCCAGGGCATTGATCAACAATCCCGCTATTATCATCGCGGATGAACCCACCGCGCATCTGGATACTCGACTTTCACGGGAATTTATGGAAATCATGGGGCAATTCAAGAAAGAGGGAAAAACCATTCTTATCGCAAGCCACGACCCCAAGGTATATGAATCCAGCGTGATTGATCGAATTGTTGATATGAGAGATGGGAAAGTTGTGCCTTCCGGGGATGCTCCATGATTTTTCATCCCGGTATCCTGGCATTGCTTCTGGGCTCGATTCTGACCACGTCCATGCTTTGCTATGCAGCATACGAAGGGGTTCGGATCATCCGCAACTGGGATATCAGAAGCGGAAGCGAGCATCAACTGGAGCTTGAGAGGAGAACCTACCTGGTTTCCACCATCATCAGTTATGTCCTGGCCTTTCAACTCTTTTCCCTGTTTCTGTTTATTTATACGGCTGACACGATCAGCCCTCTTTTTATCGGGGCCATGTGTGCGGCAGGAAGCCTTAAGGTGAATGCTTTAGGCTATCCGGCCCTCATTTTAAAGATCGTTTGTTTCCTTTTGTCGGGTCTGTGGCTCATTGTTAACGTTACCGACAACAAAGCCCATGACTATCCGTTAATTAGAATAAAGTACTGGCTGCTGCTTTTCATTGCTCCTTTTCTGATTGCCGAAACCATTGCGGAAGGGGGGTATCTTCTGGGGCTCAAGCCGAATATCATCACATCCTGTTGCGGTACGCTTTTTAGCGCAGACGCAGACACGTTCGTATCCGACCTTCTTGCCCTCCCCCTTGCAGCTTCGGAAACGCTCTTTTTCCTAAGCGCCCCAATCACGATGGCATTGGGTCTGTATGTTTACTTGAAAAGGAAGGGCGCCTATTTTTTCTCTGTCGCGTCACTGACTCATTTCCTGATTTCGATTGTCGCACTCATTTCGTTTATCAGTATTTATTTCTATGAACTGCCCACGCACCACTGCCCGTTCTGTATCCTGCAGCCGGAGTATGCCTATGTGGGGTATGCCCTCTATTTAGCACTGCTTGTCGGCGCCGTATCCGGAATGGGAACCGGTATCCTCATGCCGTTTCGGAAAATCGAAAGCCTCCAGACCATCATTCCGCCCATGCAAAAAAGGCTCGCCCTGATCTCAATTCTGGCGAACCTCATTTTCTTGCTGATCTCAGGATGCGGAATCCTTTTTTCAAACCTGAGTATGGCGGCTTATTAGCGCAAGTGCTTAACGGTTTGATGGCCTTTTCCAGTAATCTTTGAGCGTTTCATATTCATTGATCATGGTTTTCTCAATGAAAAGGCGGATCTTTTCAAATTCTTCCTTTGTGAGTTCCGAGGGTACGGGAATCAATTCACCAATCTTGAGCAGTACCCTGCTGAATGGTTTGGGAATCATGAACCGGTCCCAGCTGTTCAAGGTCCAACAGTTCTCATAGATGATATAGGCCGGACCTATGGGAATCCCGCTTTTCTGTGCCAGCGAGACAAGCCCGGGCTTAATTTCTCTTGCGGGACCCGTTGGGCCATCGACGATATGGGCTACGATGCATCCTCTTTTTATGATTCTCAACAGACTCCTGAGGGCCGTGGTTCCGCCTCGCGACCTGGATCCCCTGAATGCCATCCAGCCAAAGGGACGTACGACGCGGGAGATGAAATCGCCGTCCCGACTGCGTGATATCATGATGTAAACGGGCTTTTTAAGGATCTTTGGACCGATGAATCCGCCGAAAAATCGCTGGTGCCATGAGGAAAATATAAATTGCCCGCCCGAATCAGCATAGTCTAACAAACCCTCCAGGTTTTCAACCTTTATGCGGAGGGTGCCGAAATAGAGCTTGAGCAACCAGGACGTAAAAGAGGTGAAGGCCTGGCTGTTCAGTATCTTGAATTTGGTCTCTTTCTTAATTTTCATTCTCGTTTAATTCCATTTCCAGAAAATTACGGATGGCCTGATCCCTCTCGCTGTGGGCGCCGAAGAGGATGGAATAGTGGTCGGTTCCGTCGCAGTCCATACGACGGGCATGGGGGATTTCCCTGAGCATCTTTTCCACGGCCTCCTCGGTCAGTACGATATCCTCATCGGAAAGGATCCCATGGGGGGCTCGAAGGATTAAAGTGGGAGAGTGGATTTTTGAATAGCGGGCCGGAGCATCAAACCCTCGAATCTTTTCGATCTCCTCCAGCATGTGGTCCTCTCGTGTTCGGGATCGGAGTCCTCCTTCCACCTCTTCCATTTCATAGCGAAAATAGGTGTCTAAGAAAGAGGTCCATGGCTGAAGAAAGGGAGCCTGTTTCAAGGGCTTGGTGTAGTCTTCAAAGGTGGAAAAAGTTTGTCCTAATCGTGCCAGGGACGGTTTGATCCCCATCTCGATTTTATCCCACTGGGCCGGCGTTACGCGCCCTCCCGCATCTACGAGGATCAGCTTCTTGACGTATTGAGGATAACGGGCTGCAAAGGCCAGGGAGACGAAAGCGCCGAGGGAATGGCCCATCAGATGAACCTCTTTGAGGCCCAGGTCCTCCAGTACGTGACGCACATCCTCCACGTGCTGCTCCACAAAGTATCCCTTTTCCGGCTTGTCCGAAAGACCTCTCCCTCGAAGGTCCATGGCGAGGATACGGTAATCGGGCGCCAGGGTAGAGGCGATCCGGTCCCAACTGCGGCAGTTGGCGGTCAGACCGTGGATACAGAGAACAGGATCTCCTTTTCCTTCCCAGAGCGCCAGCTGGATTTCAACTCCGTCTCCTTTTACTCGTTTCATGGTGGGTTTTATCATGAATTATCCCCCACTAACCTTTTGATCCCAGACGAAGACCTCCGTGGATGAAGAAGGTCTCACCGGCCAGGGCCTCGTTGCGGTAGATCTCTCCGGCGAGGGACGCCACCTCCTCGGGTTCGATGAGCCGGCCGATGGGGACATTGGTGAGGATGTTATCGAGAGCCTTCTGGTTCATTCCTCTCACCATCTCTGTTCCCACATATCCGGGGGCTATGGCTACCGCTCGGATCTTATGGGAGAGACCGCGACGGAAGAACTCCGCCGTAAGGACCTTGGGCATTACGGACATGGCCGCCTTGGTGGAGGAGTAATTGATCTGCCCGGCCGTCCCCAGGGACCCTGTGGAAGAGATGAGGCATATGAGTCCGGTGCAATCATGATTGATCATTCGCTCGGTGCATTCGCGAACCGTTAGAAAGACGCCGGTGAGGTTGATGTCCACCACCTTCTGGAAGACCGAAAGCGGCATTTTGCGATTTACCTTCCCCGTTTCCCGATCCGTGGAGACCATGAGGCCATCCATGATAATGCCTGCGAAGGGGGCCACCAGGTTGATTTTTCCAAAACGCTCGATAGCCGTATCGGCGAGTTTTCCGCAATCGTCCTCATTGGTAACGTCACAGACAACGGTTGCTACATCTCCGCCCAGCTCCTTCTTGGCTTTTTCCAAAGCCTCCTCGGCTACATCGGCCAAAACGGCCTTTCCACCCTGAGACAACCAGTACCTGGCCAGGGCCATTCCTATCCCGCCGCTGCCTCCGGTGATTACGGCAACGGCATCTTTGATTTCAAGCATTTCTATCTCCCTTTCTTCGAAGTTTCTCGATCAATCCGTTAATTTTAGAGTTTTCCTGTTCAGATCATCCGTTTTAGAATTTCAGCTTCAGAACCCCCATTCCTACCGGTGCTTTTGAATCAAGATACGTCCTCCCATTACGCTCCGGCCTTGGAATGCGCATGGTATGTGACCCCCGTAGAATAGTATTCTTCCTGTTCTTCATGTCCTTCGTGGTGAACCTCGTTCTGCCGTGATAAAATAGACCTTCCACCCGTCTTCCCACTCATCCGTAAAGCGGAATCCAAGTTCTTGCAATTGCATTTAGCGGATGAAGGCGGAGCTTAACCCAAAAACCCCTTGATCAGGGTGCAGAAGGTCTCCCGTTTCTCCAGGAAGGCAGCGTGACCCGTATCCGGAATGGAGACGAACTGGGAATTTTTCAGTGCCCGGTGGATTTCAAGCATCTGTTCCGGGGGCGTAATGATATCCTCCTCGGCCGCAATAAGAAGGGTCCTGGCCTCGATACGCGAAATCTCTCCACGCAGATCGTAGTCCTCGTTGGAAGATGCCAGACGGATAAATCCGTCAAACCATTCTCTGGTAAGAAAGTCCCTGAAAAGCCCTCTCCGATTTGCTAACCAGTCGTAATGGTGGTTGTAAAACCCTCTGGAGTAGATGGGAATCAAGGCCAGATCAAAAAAGGCCTCTCCATCGTAGAGCCTTGCGGCCCTCTTCCACATCTGTCCCAGGGAAAGAAGGTATTGATCCACGTGTGCGGCGGTGTTGGAAAGGATCAGCTTTTCCACCATTTCGGGAAATCCCAGGGAAAAAATCAGAGCGACCTGGCCACCGTAGGAGACGCCCAGGATATTGGCCTTTTTGATGCCCAGGTGGTCCAGCAGCTTTTTGAGGTCTTCGGCGTGGACGTCGATCCTGTATCCCTCTTCCAGTCTGTTCGACTGGCCCTGGTCCCGCATATCATAGGTGATGACCTGGTAATGGTCCTTCAAGTCGGGGATGTGCTCCGCCCAACTCAGTGTGTTCATCATGATGCCGTTGAGCAACACAAGGGGTTTCCCCTCTCCGTGGACTTCATAATACAGGCCGGGATCTTCTAAAAACATCGATATGCCTCGTGTGAAACCTTAATTAAATCGAACCGCAAAGTGAAGGACGCAAAGCCTTTTTCGAATCGGAACGGACGATTCGAAAAAACAAGTAAACCTTAGCGTTCCCCCCACTGAATCAGTGCCGCGGCATAGGTAAAGCCGATTCCTCCCGACAGAAAAAGCACCAGAGATCCCTCGTCAATCACCCCGTTCTGCAATCCCAGGTCGAGGGAAAGAAGGACATCGTTGGTTCCATGACACCCCCAGTTATCCAGAGCGGCAGACTGTTCGGGTTTCGTCCCCAGGTCTCTGAGAACTGCCTTTCGTTCCCCCGGCTTGAGATGCCGGAGGGCCACATAATCGGGGGAAAGGCCTTTCAGGACCTTTTGCCCCGTTTCGGCCAGGGCCCGGGGCCAGCGTCCGGCCAGATAGTCTTTAACCACCTTGGGGTGTGGTGTCTGGTAGAACATAATGCTGGAATCCAGATTGTCCTGGGCAAAGGGGATTTCCGTGCCGCCGCCGGGGACATAGACTTCGTCGGCCATATCATAATCGATTGTAAAGGCCGTGTCGATAAGACGATTTACGGGGTGATTGCGTCGAAGGATCATGGCCCCGCCGGAGGCGGAGGAGGCCAGGAGAAAGCGGGTATCCGGATTGGCGGGATCCACCAGGTCTACGTTTCGCGTTCCCCCGGCCAACAGGATGGTGTGAATGGTCTCGTCTCCCAGCATGGAATCCCGAGCCATCCGCAGACCCTGAATGGATGTGACATTCTGGCCGACCAGATCAAAGGCCCAGGCGTTTTTGCAACCGGTTTCCTCCTGCAGGCGGATGGATGCGGTCTGGGCGATGTAGTCCTTATATTCCTCTCCGGTCCAGATGACCAGATCCACATCCTCGGGCCTCACATCCCTGGCTTTTTCAAAGGCCTGAACGGCCGCCTTTACGGCCATGCTTACCGGTTGATCTTCTCCGGACGGGCTGCACTTGCGTTCGATCCCCAATTCCTTCACTTCGTCCGGAGAAAGACCGCTCTTTGCAGCGAGATCCGCCGCTGTTTCAAAGGTCTCGGGGGTGTAAAGACCGTAACTTACCATTCCTATATCCATCTGGTTTTTCCTTTACCACAAGAACCATTTTTGACCACGAATCTCACGAATTACACGAATAGACAAAAGACAGCTTTTCCCCTTCATGTTCTTCAAGTCCTTCATGGTTGTATATCAGAGCAACTTTTCCAACCATGTGTTGCCAACTGTTTACTGCCCACTCTTTCCTGCTATCCATTCTCCGGTGCGCCGTATTGTTCCTTCAGAATAAATTTCTGGACCTTGCCGGAGGCCGGGGTTCTCGGCAGTGCGTCCACCACTTTCAGATATTTGGGGCGTTTAAATTTTCCAAGACGTTCTCCGAGGTGGGTCAGCAGTCCTTCCAGGGTCAGAGATGCTCCGGGCCTCAGTTCCACGATGGCCTTGCCTACTTCTCCCCATTTGGGATCTGGGACCCCGATGACGGCTGATCCCAGCACGTCGGGATGGGTTTCAATGGCCCGTTCGACTTCCGCCGGGTAGATATTCGCGCCCCCCGAGATGATCATATCTTTCAGGCGGCCCACGATGGCCATATGTCCATCCGCGTCCAGCTTTCCCAGGTCTCCTGTGTGGAACCACCCGTTCACAATGGCCTTGGCCGTGGTCTCCGGTTTGTTCAGATAGCCCGCGCAAACATTGGGACCTCTCAGGAGGATCTCTCCTTCCTCTCCCGCGCGAACCTCCAGGCCGTCCGATCCGATCAGCTTGACATCCACGTGGGGCATGGGGTGTCCTATGGTGCCCAGTTTTCCGTTGGCCATGAAGCAGTTGGGACCTACCTCGGTAAGCCCGTAGCCTTCCCAGATGTGAACCGATTTTTCTTTCTGGAAGGCTTCAAACAGGGTGTGTCCCAAAGGAGCGCCTCCGGACACCATGAAACGGACACTGGAAAAATCGGTAGATGCGAATTTAGGGGAGTCCATGAGCATCTGGAACATGGTGGGCACCCCGAAAAAGACGGTTACTCCCTCTTTCTGAATCAGATCCAGGATCAGGTCCGCATCAAAATTCCGGACCAGGATGTTGGCGCCCCGGCTCTGGAAGATGGGCAAGGTAAACACGTTCCAGCCGGCTGTATAAAACATGGCCGCATGAAGGATGGTTTTGTCCTCGGGAGAAAGGCTCCAGCCCAACTGGGTGTTGACAGCGTTCCAGGTAAGCATCCCATGGGTCAGAAGAACCCCTTTGGGGACCCCGGTGGTGCCGGAAGTATAGATAATCAACTGGGGATCATCAGGCAGGATATCCACTTCCGGCAGGGTGTCCGTGGGGAGAGAATTCCAGATGGAGGGCAGGGATCGTCCCACGGTATCATCGGCGTCCAGGCAGACGTAATGGGGCACGGAGACAAGATCCTTGAGGGAGGCCACCACATCCTGATGTTCCCGATCAAAAAACATGGCCTTGGGCGCGGCATCTTCCAGAAAATAGATGAATTCATCCCTGGCCAGCCGGAAATTCAGGGGAACCAGGATTGCTCCGAGACGGCTGAGAGCCAAAAAAAGGATAATATATTGGGCCCGGTTCAGCGACAGACAGGTAACTCTGTCGCCCTTTTCGACTCCCAACTCCCCGCCCAGGAAATGCGCCATGCGGTTTATTTCGGCCGAGAGCTCTCCATAGGTATATCGTCTGCCTTCGATGGCATCCACCAGGGCCTCTTTGTCCGGATAAGCGCGGCCCCAACGGCCGATCCAATCTCCATAGATCATATATTGCTTCCTTTTTTCAAAACGGTTTCTATTTATCGGTTTACACGTATCCTATTCAAATTCCCTGATACCATGTTTGGATTCAGCAAAGCCATTCCGCCACAGGGTCTTTTTTGCTGCCGCATCTGATTCCTGTGGAGCACCGGTCCTTTTTAGGCCGGTACGTAAGGGTTGTTGAGAGCTCAATATTATTCGTTGTACCGGCTTAAAAGGACCTCTCAACGGACCGTGAAGGTCGATCCAAGATGCGGCAGCAAAAAAGACCCTGTGACTCCATTCATGCCAGGATTATTGAATAGAATGCATTGTTTCCGGTTTGCAGTTATCGGTTTTCAGTTAAAAAAACTGTGAACCGGCAACCGTGAACTGTTAACCGTTTCTTTTTGTTTCTCCCCAGCGCATGACCACCACGTTCCAGGCGTATCCGATGCCCGCCGATATCATGAGGACCAGGTCGCCGTCCTTGAGCCGGTTTTCTTCAACCGCTAATTCCAAAGAAAGGATCTGGTCATTCTGCCCGTGATGGCCGAATTCGGCCAGATACCGGGTCTGCTCCGGTTTCAGGCCCAACGCCTTCATGAGATAGTCGTGGGCGCTTCGTTTCACCAGCAATGTGGCCAGATAGTCCACATCTTCCCTTGTATAGCCGCACTTGGCCAGGGCTTTGTCGATGCAAACAAGCCAGTTGCTCAGGCTCAGCCGCTCGAGCCGTTCTTTCATGCCCACCGGGTCCAGGACGTCCAGATATTGTTTCCCCTCCTTCAGGCCTTCAACGGTCATCGGTTCCGCGGACCCACCCTGGGGCACATACACGTCAAAGGCAAAGGACCCATCACTCAGAAAATGCCCGTTAATGATCTCATTCTTTGGGCAGTCGCGCTGCACGATGCAGGCAGCCCCTCCGGCCGCCAGGTAATACATCCAGCGCACCCTGCCATTGGGGTAGTGGATTAGATCAGAATTGCGATAGCTGGAAACAATCAGGATGTTTCTCAACGATTCGTCTGCCCGGATCATGTCTCTGGCCAGTTTGAGAGCCACAAGAGTGGTCCCGCAACGCTGCTGAATGTCGAAAGACCAGGCTTTTTTGAGGTTCAGCTCCTTCTGGATCTTGGGGCCTACCGGCCAGTTTCGATACTCCTTCACCTCTTCCCCGCTGTAGATGACCAAGTCGATCTGACCCGGTTCGAGACCGGAATAATAGAGCGCCTTTCGCGCGGCTTTCAATCCCATGGCCACGGTCCCGTCTCCCGGTCCGGGAACATTCTTCTGATACCAGCCCAGTTTGGTTCGAATAATCTCCGCCGGAGTATCACACTGGGAGGCGATGTAATCCGCATCGTGATAGGCCCGAGGGATATATGTGGCCATACTCAGGATGCCGGCTGTTGTTTTGGTATTCGACATAGTATTTTCCTTTAAATCTTCTTTCGTGACCGATAGTCCTGAAGCGAGCCGATGACTCCCTTCGGGAAAAAAATGACCACCAGGATAAAGAGAATCCCGAAGAGGAGAAGCCATCGTTCCAGGATGTTGTGCAGGAGCTCGGTCTGGGGGAACAGGTGCTTTGCCATGTCTTGAAGATCGGGCAGGAACGTCTGGGTAATCTTCAAAAAGGCGGCGCCGATGATGCCGCCGTACAGCGTCCCCATACCTCCGATGATGACCATAAGCAGGACATCCAGCATAATGGTCATGACCCCGAGGCTCGACTCGGGATTTACGTATTCCATCCACATGGCATATAACGCGCCGATCAGGGCCGCCACGACGCAACCGAATGTAATGGAAATGCTCTGATAAACAAAGGTCCTGTTTCCCAGGGCTTCGGCCCGCTGGGCGTTGTCTCGAATAGCCTGAAGGACACGACCCAAAGGGGAATGTGTGAAACGGAGCATGGCTACGAACAGCGCCAGGCAGGACAGGAGAATGAAGTAGTAGGTGATGATCTTTCCGGTGATCTCAATCCCCATGAATTCACCCATGGAGTAGGATGCGGAAAAGATGCCGGGACTGCTGAAGGTAATTCCGTCTTCCCCTCCGGTGAGTCCGCTTAATTTGGTGGCCAGCACAATGGCCAGTTCCGCGATGGCCAGCGTGATCATGGAGAAGAAAATGGCCTTGACCCGAAGGGTGAGAAAACTGATGAGAAGGGCCACGACCGCCGAGGCGCCGGCGGCGACCACAAACCCCAGGATCAGGTTGGAGTAGGAAGGCATCCCGTATTTCCCTATGAGAAAGGCCATGCAGTAGGCGCCCATTCCAAAAAACATGCCATGCCCGAAGGAGAGGATTCCCGTATACCCCAAGAGGATGTCGAAACTTGCCACCAAGGCGCCGAAGATGATGATCTGCATGGCCAGATCGACGGTCTTAAACGAAGGGAACAGAAAGGGCACCAGAAGGAAGAGGGCCATCAGGCAGATCTTAAGAAAAAAGCTTCCGCTTCGATACTGTCTTCTCTTTTCCTCCATATGGAATATCTGAACCGGTGTGGGTTCTGACATGAACATACCTCGCTATTTTCCTGCTTGAAAAAGGCCTGTGGGCCGGATGAGAAGAATAATAATCATGATGAGGACGTTCACCCCGGCAGCGGCCCAGGGGACCAGATACGCCACATAGTTGTAGCTGAGCCCCACAATCAGTGCTCCCACCAGGGAACCGGTCACGCTCCCCAAGCCTCCGATGATGACCACGATAAAGGCGAAAAGGAGATAGGTCCCGCCCATGTCCGGATACACCTGCAGGCTGAAGATGGACATGGCCAGCCCACCCAGGGCCGCAAGCGCTGCTCCCACGGCAAAAACCCCTGTGAAAAGCAGGTAGATGTTGTGTCCCATGGCCTGAACCATATCCCGATCTTCTACCCCGGCCCGGACGATGGTTCCCAGTTTTGTTCTTTTGAGGATGAGTTGAATTACGCCGTACACCACGGCCCCTAACAAAATGCAGATGATCCGATATCTGGAGACGATGACATCCATGATGTCCCAGTTCCCCGAAAAGGTCAGGGGTACGGTCATGACTTCATCGTTGGGTCCCCAGAAGACGCGGATCAATTCCACCAGAACGATGGTTGTGCCGAAGGTGATGAGGATTTGAAAGAGGTGGTTTCCATAGACGCGGCGTACGATAACCCGTTCGATGATAACCCCCAGAATGGCTACGGCGAGCATGGCGGCAAGCATGGCCATGCAGAAGACGGCAAGATTCTGCAGGATGGAATCCGCCTGCACCCAGTCCATGAGAAGCTTGAATACCGAGAATCCCACATAGGCGCCCCATGCAAACAGGGCCCCATGGGCAAAATTGAGCACATCCATCAGGCCGAAAATAATGCTTACGCCCGAGGCCACGAGAAACAGAAGCATCCCCATGGCCAGGCCCGCGATGGTCAGGGTAAGATAGGTTTTGGGATGTATCGCAAGGAGGGGCAGGAGAAAAAGAATTCCCGCTCCTGCCATGGTGAGCTGCTGATTCCAACGCCTGAATACGCTCTCAGCCATTTGAGGTGACTCCTCTATTTTTCAATTTCAATCCTCGACCTTGGAGATCCCTAAATACCGGCTTTGCAATTCCTCATTCCGGACCAGGTCTTCCACCCGGCCGCTGTGTACAACCATCCCATCGTCCAAAATAAAAAAGTCGTTTCCCACCGAGCTTGCCATGTAAAAATTCTGTTCCACCAGCACGACCACGCTGCGTTCCTTGATCTGGTTGATGGCGTCGATGACCGCATCCACGATAATGGGAGCCAACCCTTTGGAGGGCTCATCAATCAGCAGAAGGGAGGTGTCGTTTACAATGGCTCTGCCTATGGCAAGCATCTGTTTCTGCCCGCCGCTGAGGTTTCCCGCCTTGGATTTCCAGAATTTTCCGAGGGCCTCAAACATGTTCAGAACCCGTTCCAGCCTGCGAGCCGTTGCATCATCTTCCACAAGCATGGCCACCCGCATATTTTCTTCTACCGTGAGTTGGGAGAAAATCCCCATATGTTCGGGAACAAAACCAATACCCATTCGGGCGATTTCGTAGGGTTTGTTCTTCTGGATTTCTTTCCCTCGATAGGTGATTTTTCCTTTGGAGGCCGGCAGGAGACCCATGACGGTCTTGAGGGTCGTGCTCTTGCCTGCGCCGTTTCTGCCGATCAGGACCGTCACCGCGTCGGCCTTGGCATCGAAAGAAACGCCTTGCAGGATATGGTGCTGCCCTATATGGGTGTGGACCCCTTCGACCTTCAGAATCGTTTCATTCACGCCTTGCACCTCCACCTAAATAGGCTTCCTGAACCGTCTTGCTTTTGTGGATCTCTTCCGGATCCCCATCGGCAATGAGTTCTCCTTCCTGAAGGACCGCGATGGAGTCCGATAGGGTCATGATCATGTCCATTTTGTGCTCCACCAGGAGCATGGTCCGGTTTTTCGCATCTTTGATCCGACGGAGTATATCCAGGATGGCGGGGACTTCCTCTTGAGACATGCCGGCCGTGGGTTCGTCCAGGAAAAGGATCTCCGGTTTAAGGGCCAGGAGAATGGCAATTTCCAATTTTCTCTGTTCCCCGTGGGTGAGGGAGCTGGCCGGCATGGCCCACTTTTCATCCATAAGGACGTCTTTCAGGATTTCGTAAGCCTCATCTTCCATATCGGAGAAATGAAGATAATTTCTCCAGAAGTTCAAGCCGACTCCCTCTCGCGACTGAATGGCAACCCGTACGTTTTCAAGAACCGTAAGGACAGGGAAGATATTGGTCAACTGAAAGGATCGGCCCATTCCCAAACGGGTTCTCGCCACGGCGCTTAGAGGGGTGATCTCCTCTCCTTTGAGGAAGACTTGTCCACTCGTCGGCCTGTACTGGCCCGTCAGCAAGTTGAACAAGGTTGTTTTTCCCGCACCGTTGGGTCCGATAATGGACTTCAGGGCAAACGGCTCCACTTTGAGATTTACCCTGTTAACGGCCACATGACCCCCGAAGCGAATAGTCAGGTCTTTGGTCTCTACGATGGGATCTGCACGCATCTGGATACCTTTGATTTTCCGGACCCACGCGGACAAATCGCCCGCGTGGGTTTACCGGAATATAATGACTTATTTATTCATAATCGGAGGCGCCGTTTCTTCCATGGTCAGCACCTTGGTGCAGACGGGAATGGCCCATTCCACATCGGGTTTGGTTTCCAGCACAAAAGCATACATTTGCTGAAGGGCCTGGTGGTCCTCTTTTCGGAATTTCATTTTTCCCTTGGGGGTCATGAATTCCATTCCTTCCATGGTGGCGATCAACTTTTCCGTGTCCGTGCTTCCCGCCTTCTTGATGGCTTCCACCACGGCGCCGGCTGCCGCAAAACCTCCACACGTGAAGAAATCAGGGGGTTCGTTAAAACGTTTGTAGTGTTCTTTCACCAACCAGTCGTTTACAGGATTCTTCGGGTTTTCAAAGTAGTAGTAGATGGAACCCTTCATTCCCTTGAGGGGTTTCATGACTTTCAGGGCGGCCAGGACGTTTCCGCCGCTGGCGATCTGAATGCCGTATTTATCCAGGCCGGCTTCGATCAACTGAGGGATGGGTCCGCCTTTTCCCGCCCAGATCACCCACACATATTTGGGCTCCGGTTTGTCCTTCAAGGCCTCTATAATTCGCTGGATGGGCGCCGTGAAATCCGTGCCCTTGGGGTCGCAATATTCCTCGTCAACCACCTTCGCGCCCAGTTTTTCCGCGGCTTCCTTATAGGCCGCGATGCCGTCCCTGCCGAAGGCATAATCCTGGCCGATGCAAGCAATGCTCACTCCCGGAGCGGCTACGGCCGCGGCATTGGAGATGGCATCCTGGCTGGAATTTCGGCCGGTTCGAAAGATATAGCGATTCCAGTTTTTCCCGGTAATGGAATCGGCTACGGCAGGCTCAACGATGAGGATTTTTTTGTACTGCTGGGCCACGGGCAGAATAGCCAGGGCCACGCCGCTGCTGGTGGGTCCCACGGCCAGGTCCACATTGTCGTCGGCGTAAAGCTTGGTGAGGAGCATCTTGGCCCTCGCCGCCTTCAACTGGGTGTCTTCAATGTACAATTTGACGGGTCTTCCATTGATCTTGTTGGTACCGTTTGTAAAGTATTCCAGTCCCATCTCGAATCCGGTGACTTCCGCTTTGCCGTAGATCTCCAGTGGTCCGCTAAGGCCCTGGATGATTCCGATCTTAATCGGTTTTTCCGCCGCCATAGTCGGGAATGCCGTGAAGGCCAAAGCGGCCAATGCCAACACAAAGAAACAAAAAAACTTTTTCATGTTCATCTTTTTCTCCTTTCTCTTCCATTTGGTGTGTTGTCCATTTGATCTCAACAATCCCCGGTCCTATCCCGGAGCGGCTGAGTCCTGCACCCGTTCTGTGCTTTTTACCTCTACCAATCCTCCCTTCTAAAATTGATTAGGAATGCTCTTCCCGTAACACTTTTTTCAAGACTTTACCCGCCGCATTGCGGGGCAGGGGTCCTGTAAACACGATGCTCTTCGGAATCTTGTATTTTGCCAGCCGGCCTTTCAGATGGTCAAGGATTTTCTGGCCGGTAATCTCTTGCCCCGCCTTGAGGACCACCACTGCCTGGCCCACCTCTCCCCATTTTTCATCCTTGACGCCTATGACGGCCACTTCCGAGACCTGGGGAAGTTCATAGATGGCGTTCTCCACCTCGGCGGGATAGACGTTTTCGCCGCCGGAGATGAACATATCCTTCTTTCTTTCCACAATGTAGAGGTCGCCGTCCCCGTCCATCCGTGCCAGGTCGCCGGTGTGGAACCATCCCCCCGAAAAGGCTTCTTTTGTTGCTTCGGGGCGATTCCAGTACCCCTGCATCAGGTTGGGGCCCCGGATTACCAGTTCTCCCACCTGGTCCGCCGGCATGTCCACCATCCCGTCATTTACGACCCGTGCTTCCACATGCATCAGGGCTTTCCCGATGGAACCGGCCTTCTTCACGGCCAGTTCCTTTTCCAGCGTGGCGATACTGGGAGCGGCTTCACTCATTCCGAATCCCTGCTGGAGTACGATGCCCGCTTCTTGATATTGATGGACCAGGCTCACGGGCAGGGGCGCTCCCCCGCTCATAACTACCCGGACCTGTTCAAAGGCTTTTTTCTTGAATTGGGGGTGTTGAATGAGGAACAGAAAGATGGCGGCCACCCCGAAGAAGAGGGTGATTCCCTCGGATTCCAGCAGCTCCAGGGTTTGAGCCGGCTCAAAGGTCCGTTGGATGACCACCGTACCTCCCATGTACAGCATGGGCAGGGTGAAAAGACCTATCCCTCCGATATGAAACATGGGGAGGACCGCCAGGTTGCGGTCTTGGCAGGTAAAACCCATACTTACGGTAAGATTGACGGCGTTCCAGAAACTGGCCCCCTGGCTTAGAACCGCGCCCTTGGGTTGACCTGTTGTCCCCGCGGTGTACATGATAATGTGAGGGGTATCCAGTTCCGGGTCTTTATCCGGCTTTGGCTCATCATCGGTCAGGGGTTTTAGAAGCTGTTCATAGGCACTCGTTTCTTCCTTTTCTTCGTGTCCAAGGACTATCAGCCGTTTGAGCCCGGCCTGGTCTTTGAGGCGATTTGCTGTCTCCCGCAGGTCGGGATGGAAAAGGAGTGTTTCGGCTCCGCTGTCCTTCAGGATGAAGGTGAGCTCCGCGGGCGTAAGACGCCAGTTCAGGGGGACCAGTAAAACGCCCAGTTTGGCTGACGCCATGATGGTTTCCACATACTCCACGCAGTTGGTGGATAAAATGCTCAGCCGATCGCCACTTTTCAGGCCCAACCCTTGAAGGGCCTTTGCCAGGCGGTTGACGCGCCCGTTGAGCTGCCGGTAGGTGAGTCGTTTTTCGCCGTCCACCACGGCTTCCTTATCCGGGGTAAGGACTGTCCGCTTCGTCAGCCAGGAACCGATTCCGGGTATCATATTGGTTTTGCCTCCATCTTTAAGCAAAGATCTTCTTCATGAGTCCGGCCATGTTGTTGGCGAAATTGACCACCGTGGTCAGACCCTCTTCGTCCCCGTCCGCGTCCCTCGCTCCTCCGGCGCCGGCCACGCCCACGTTCCAGTAGGTGGATCCGGGCACCGTGATGCCGTTGATGAAAAACCACAGGAGAAGCTGGGAAAAGGCCATATTGTGTCCGGCCCTCCTGGCCACCGTAATGGGTCCGCCCACCTTTCCCGTAAGAAACTTGTCGTTCCAGTAGGCCACAAAAGTAGCCCGGGCTAAAAGGGCCATCATCTGGGGAACTACGGAACTGAGATATACCGGTGAGCCCAGGATCAGGCCCTGGGCTTCTTTCATTTCCGCCAGGATTTCATTGAAGTCATCCCCTTTGATGGTGCAGACACCCTTTTTTACGCAGTCGTAACATCCGTTGCACGGTTTAATCTCTTTTTCCCTGAGGGAGATCAATGTGGTTTCAAGTCCCGCATCCCTAAAGACACCAAGGGCCTTTTCCACGTATTCCATCGTGTTGCTCTTGGGTCTCAGGCTTCCGGCAATGCCAAGCACTTTCATTTTGCATCTCCTTTCAAAAATTCAGCAACATCCGCCGTGGTCTCAAGGGTCCCCTGCCTGAGCTGTTGAGCCATGAGATCGGGGAAAAACCGGTGTTCAAAGCACTGGCTGAACTGATTGCTTTCTTCGCGTAATCCCTGCTCCAGGGTTCCCGATCGTGAAGCCAAGACAGCCCGTTTGGCCAGGGAAAGGGCGTAGCGAGGTTGTCGCAGCACTGGTTTGAGAATATCTTCCACGCCGGCCGCGAGCCCTTCCGGTTTGACCGCCAGGTGAACCAACCCCATTTGGGCGGCCTCTGTGCCTTTATAGAGCCTGCCGCTCAGGATCATTTCCATGGCCCGTCCGAAACCCACAAGTCTGGGAAGACGTTGGGTCCCCCCCCGCCGGGGATGAGGCCCACCTTGACTTCCGGCAGGCCGATCCGCGCATTTTCACTCGCCACGCGCAGATCGCACGCCATGGAGAATTCATAGCCTCCGCCGAAACAAAGGCCGTTGATGGCGGCCACCAGGATGAGGGGGCTGGCCTCCATTCGAAGAAATAGATCCTGAATACGGGTGCTGAATGCCCTGGCGCCTTCCTCATCACACTGCATCATTTCGATCCCGTCGGCGCCTCCGATGAAATAGGTATCCCCCGCTCCGGTGAAGACTACGGCTCTGGCGGGGGTCTGTTCCACCTGGTCCAGCATTCGGATCAGTTCGTTCATAAGTACGGAGTTGATGGAGTTCCGGTCATGGGGCCGGTTGATGGTGACCCGGCACACATCACCTCGGGGGTTTATTATGAGATGTTTCCACTGTTCATTCATTGTGTTTGCCTTTTTCGGTGTTATAGCTCTGGAGTTTTTTCGTCTTTGCGCCTCTGCGTCTCCGCGCGAGATCTCGCATGAAGCGTTGTCGTTTCTGTCCTTTTAAATCACAAATCCGCCATTGGGACTGAAGACCTGGCCCGTAAAGAAATCGGCCTCGGAGGATGCCAGAAAGGCCGCCAGGGCGCCGATTTCCTCCGGTTTCCCTAATCGCCGCAGGGGCGTTTTCTTGATGATGAAATCTGAAAACCCCTCGGGAAGCCCATCCAACATGGGTGTTTCGATATAACCGGGCGCAACGATATTTACCCGGATGTTGTATCTGGCAACCTCCTTGGCCAGAGTTTTTCCAAACCTGTTCACGGCCCCTTTGGATGCACTGTAATGAAGCGCTCCCGGGGTGGGGGTGAGGGAAGCCACCGAACTGAATAAGAGAATGCGGCCGGTCCCATGCTCTTTCATCCACCGGACCGCCTCCCGACAGGCGTAAAACGTGCCGTCCAGGTTGACGGACATCATCCGGCGCCATTCTTCATCGGTCATATCTTCGATAAAGACGGTACGCCCCAACATGCCTGCCGTATGGATCAGGAGATCCAGCCTGTCCACACGTTTTTTCAAGGCCTGAAACAGGGTGGCCACGGAATCGCTTCGGGAAATATCTACCTGGAAGGCATCTCCTCGGCCGTTCGGTTCCGAGATGCTTGAAACGGTCTCACGGGCCGCTTCCAGATCCAGATCCGCCACAAAGACCCGGATGCCCAGGTTGCCTAACGCAGCCGCCGCAGACCTTCCCATGCCGGATCCGCCCCCGATGACCAATGCTGTTTTGACAGTTTCTGTTTTCATGGAACTTAGAGGTCCCTCTTTTTTTCATAGGCCTTGGCCGGTTTTGCCGTGGGGAAGACCACCAGCTTTTCCGAATCCAATTGGTTAAGAACACCTGCCGCGACATCGTCCGGGGTATCCATGAACGTCTTGAATTTTTCCACCTGAGGAGCCATTTCTTCCGCTCCGGGAGAAACAGTGAAGAATTCCGTGTCCGTCAGGTGAGGGCAGACCGCCAGGACCTTGATCTCCGTTCCTTTGAGGTCTTCAGACAAACCACGGGAAAAGCCGATCAGGGCGTGTTTGCTGGCCACATAGGGGGTTACATTCCGGGAATGGGCGATGAGGCCGCCGATGGAGGCCATATTGACGATCAGTCCCTGCCCTTGGGCCTTCATAATGGGCAGGACGATCTGTGTCAGAAAAACGCAGCTGAAAAGGTTGATTTCGAAAAGTTGCCGCCATTGAATTTCCGTTGTGGAGGCAAAATCGCCGTAGAAACCCATTCCCGCGTTGTTGACGAGGATATCGATCCGGCCCCATTGATCCATGCTTTTTGCGACAAGGGCTTCCCGATCGGACTTTTCGGCGATGTCGGCAGGCACGATGAGGGTTTCTCCGGGGCATTTTTCGGCTGTTTCCCGCAATCGCTCCAGACGCCTGGCTGTCAGAGTGACCTTGGCCCCTTCCCTGGAAAAGGCGCTGGCCATTGCTGCCCCAATGCCCGAGCTTGCCCCAGTTACCACCACTATTTTACCTTCCAGATTGACCATGGAGAATACTCTCTTTGAAATGTGAATCAACTATCAATTTTTTATAGAATTCTCTTTTTCCTGTCAATAAAAAATTGCGATCCGTTTGATTTTCTCAGTTTCTTTTCTACGGAAGGCCTGATCGCCTGTTTGAGGATTAGGATATTTTTACCCCGAATAGAATGCATTCAATCATGTCCTGAAATAGCTGGGTGCTGTTCGCAGGATGGCGATCCGCGCTCCAGATAATCTTCTTAAGGCCGATGAAATGGACAAATCCCATGAGGGATCGACCCATAAAGGTGGCGCCCAAGGGGCGGATCTCGCCTCTTTCAATGCCCTTCTCCAGGCCCTTGATATATCCACGGGCCAATGTCTGATAGTACCACCGGGATACCTCTTTGCTGATCATCTCACATTCGGGCACCACGCGGTAGATCTCCCTGTGTCGGCGAATGAAATCCAGAAAGGTCATGATTCCCACCCGTTCCGCATCCCGCCTGTCCCGGGTCCCCGACGCGGCCCGCTGGATTTCCAGGCGCATCTCATGATTAATATAGCGGACAAATCCTTCGATGAGGTCGCTCTTGCTCTTGAAGTGCACGTAGAAGGTTCCCTGGGCCACACCGGCCTCACGGGTGATTTCAGAGATGTTGGCCCGATTGATTCCCCTTTGTCCGATCACTTTTTCCGCCGCCAGTAAGATGGCCTGTCGGGTCTTTTCTCCCTTTGTCGAAGGTTTCTTGTCCTCCGATTGAAGCGGTGCGGGTTCGGGCAGGGAGAACAGCGACCAGTCCGGGGATCTTTCCCACAAAGCCGGACCGTTTATGCCTCCGATTATCAGGTCGGTAATCTGTTCCACCAATTCCGCCCGGGGAGGTTTATCATCGGGTGTTCCCCAGTCCAGGGAATGGAAATAACAGATTCCCATGAGGCCGTAGGCGAGCACATCCAGATCAAACGGTCGGATCTGGCTCAGCCTGGATTTCTCTCTGAAAAAAGCCCCGGTAATACTGGGTAATGGAGTCATAATAGGCGATGGTGGCTCGGTCGGTGAGTTCTGATTCTCCCAAAATACGATGGAAGGCAAAATTTTCCAGGGTATGGTCCATGAGAAGCCCGATGACCCGTCGCAACCTCCCTTCGAATCCAGGATCCGTTGGGGGTGAGGATTCGGCCCGTCTCCATGAAACGGGAGATGATCTGGTCGTTTAATTCCAGAAATACCTGCTCTTTGTTTTTAAAGTAGTGATAAAAGGTCCCCATGGAGACCCCGCAACGCCTGCTTATCTCGGATATGGAGGAACCATAATAGCCTGTGTCCTTGAAAACCTCATGTGCAGCATCCAGGATAGCCGCTCTTGTAGCCATGCCTTTGGACTTCAAAGGGCGGACGGTGCGGGAATTTCTGATTGGTTTGGGCATCAAAACCTCATAAGTGAATCAACTGTCACTTTTTATATAACAGATTTTCATCACGTACAACAAAAATCGAGAGATGGGCCGAAAAAACCAAAATATCATTCTTCCGACTTTCAAAGGACGGCATGATTTCTTCAGAAATATTACCAATTCGTAATGTTGATGAAAGCTACCTGTAAGGATCATGCTTTAAGATGAAAATATGGGACAAAAAGCATGGTAGATGGGGTTGGGCATCCGATTGCCCTGTGCTTCGGGGGCCTGGCCGATGATAAACACTTCACCCGGATGAAAGGAGACGCCATTATGGAACCTGTGTTGAAAAGGGACGTGGAAAGACTTCTTAACGATACTGAGAGGGTTGAACAGGGTCTGGAAGTCCTGGAAAAGGACCACGCGGTGTGGGCCGGAGATCGTGAGCGAGAGGATGTGTTGGGTATACTGGAGGGGGTTAAGGGACTGGAGTATGATGTGAGCACATTGATGGGCGATTGTGTCTCTTCAACCAAAGTACGGCAACGCAATGTGATCATGGGTGATTTTAACCAGGCGTTTAAAGGCCTTAATGTTCTTTTTGAGGATTTCAAAACGGTCAGGAAGCAGATTGACCAATCCTATACGAGTCAAAGAAGATTGGAACAGACGGAAATCGACTGGTCCAGATTCAGGAAGACCGTGGAGCAGATCCAAAAAGACATCCAACAGGGCTATCAACCCATGGAGGGAAAACATATCGTTTGATCAGCCCAAGAGAGGGGCATGATTCCGGGATCAGGTTGTTTTTTCGTCAGCCGCCAAGACACGTTTCCCTTCCGTGAATAAAATGAGTATTGTCTTTGATGATCTTCTGCAGTAATCAGTAAGAAGGTTAGCGGGACATTTCATTCTCTGGCATGGAAGGCCAACGATATGAAAACTGAACGGTATCTGAAATATGCGCCGTTGCGCGATGTGGTGTTCGTGCTGGGGGCTGGCGCCTCCTACGGAGACGGCGTTCCCCTGCAACGGGAAATCCTTCCCATGCTCCTGGATGGGAGTATGGGAAACCTGGACCAATCGATCATGGGACGGGAATTAAAGGAATTCGTGGAGGCCAATTTTTATGTGAACTGTCACGCCAATGAATTTCCCAAGCTTGAGGCGGTTTTTGGCTTTCTCGATTATTTCATTCAGCAGCACGAAAGTCTGAATGCCAAATACAACTATGAAAAAATTGTTCAACTGAGAGAAAACCTGATTAAAATCATCCATTATATTGTGAATGATCGGTCCGACCGGCGCAGTCCCCATTACCGTCGGTTCTGGGAGGCGATCCAACGCTATAATGGCAACATATCCGTCATTACGCTCAATTATGACACCTTGCTTGAGCAAGCCTTTGAGCCTCTGTATCCTTCCACAGGGTATATCGACTACTGCATCCACCTCATGAATTTTGAAAGACATGACAGCCTGAAGGAATTTCGATTCTGGGTCAACCCTCGGGAGCCGGTCAAGGCGGAACCCCATGAACATCCCGTTCCCTTTAAGATTATCAAACTTCACGGAAGCCTGAACTGGAAATACTGCAACTGCTGCAACCAGGCCCTCTTGACCACCTGGGATCGCAACATTGACTTGAACAGCGGCAACTTTGTGGGCTATAGCAAACCAGACAAAAAGGAATATGATTACTTCTGTCCTGTGGACGGGACCGAATTTCAGACCCTGATCCTGCCTCCATCTTACGTCAAGACCCTGAACAACCCGGTTATCAGCCAACTTTTCAGCGAGGCTTCCCGGGAAATACGGACAGCCCGTCGAATCGTTTTCATCGGCTACTCCCTTTCCGACGGGGACGTACATGTAAAGGCTCTCTTCAAGAAGCACCTCCAGCGGGATGTGGAGCTGGTGGCAATCAATCCGAAATCATCCAATAAGGTCAGGCACAGATATTCGGCCCTGTCCCGCGGCATGCGGTTTTGTCGGACAACCTTTGAAGAGCTGGTTCAAAACGAAGACCTCATGAGGAAGCTCCTGACTTGACGCAATTCGTTGCACAGCCGGAAATTTTCAGATAAGGAAAGGGGATTGAGGGGGTGTTCCCATCGCGGATGAGCCGGGATTCTTCAACCAATTTGGAAATGATGGTAGGGATATATTGCAGCCCTGACCTACCCGTTTGAATAATGATATCAGACCGTTTGTAGCGTCTGTATAGATAGCGGATAGACCTGTCAATCCCTGCGATACAACGTGCTGTGGTCTGAGCAGAACCGAGTTGTTCGGCTTTCGATGTTTCCCTGCCCCCTTTCATTCACGAAGTTAAAATGCTGAACAGGATAGCCGCAGATCTCGTTCTCAAGGAAAGTCAAGCCTTCTTTCGTAGTCCCTGAACAAGTGAGAATACAATTAGGATAAATATGAAAACGACTGTTATGGTTAAAATAATTGGGGATTGTTCCTCCATGACAGGAATTTCGCTTCCAAATAACGTATAGATAATCGTGGCGGGAAGCATGCCAATAGCTGTGCCAAGAATGAAAGCCCCGGGGCGGATACCGCTCAATCCTGCCATGTAGCTTATAAGATCAAAAGAAACAAATGGCAGTAGCCTGGAAATAAGAATCACGTAAAATCCCTTTTTCTCGCCTGCGCGCTTTATGAATGCAACAACTTTTTGATTCCGAATAATTTTTTCCGCGGCAACATTCCCAAAAAGACGGGCAATGTAGAACGACGTCAAAGCTCCCAGAAGAGCGCCTGTCCAAGACAAAAAGGCCCCCCAGAGAGTGCCGAAAACCATGCCGTTAGCTGCGGTCACCAAGAATGCGGGAAGGGGCGCCACAATCGCTTGGAGAATCATCAAAATCAAACTCATTAGGGGAGCGGCAAATCCCCAGGAACGAATCAATCCGACGATTTGATCTAAATTTCCAGCGAACAAAATAGCACAGCTCTTCTCAAAATAATGATGAATGGAAAAGAAAATTAGCAAAAATAGGGAAAGCATTATGGTAAACAAGAGATGATGAGAAATCCGGTTGTTATCAGTTTTTGCATAGACCAACCCAATAACAAGAATTCCCAGAAACAAAAGGACCAGGCTGTAAATACCCATAATCAGTATCCCTATTCAGATGGAGAAGGTCTGTTGTTTATGATCATAAAATTTACCACAACACACCTTGACATCTACAATAATGAATAGTATTGCATATCAAACTAAATACATTTTGTTAATATATTAATAATTGTTGTTTGAACTTCAATAAATACGTTTCTTTCAATAGGGAAAGGAGGGAAACCATATCTGATGGAGCGCCTCTTGGATGTAAAAGATGCGGCTGGGTTCCTGAACGTCTCCGAGATGACCATACGACGGTGGACCAATTCCGGAAAACTGAAGTGCTACAGGGTGGGCGGAAAAAGAGAGAGACGTTTTCAGCATGAGCGCTCTGGAGGAACTCCTTCACGATTCGCAAAACGGTCGTTTGAAACCATTAGGGTTCAGAGGTCAGAAAGCACCTGACGGTTCGCACATGACCCATTTTTACTCGGGGAATGACGAAGCGCTTGGTGTGTCCATGCGCTACTTGCTTGAGGGAGCGAAGCGGGGCGAGGATTTGCTTGTCGTCATGCCTCCGGAAAGGAGCAGGGAACTCCTGGAAAATCTGGATCGGCAGAAGCATTCCTTTGCGACCTGGCTTAAGAGCGGCCGGCTGACGGTAACCGCAGGGATGGATTCGCCGGAAGAAATGATACGATACCTGGGAGAATTCGCAACCAGAACCCCTACGTTCAGATTGCTGGGCGATATGATTTGGACCGTTCGAAAAGGCTGGGACCTGGCGGCTTTGAGCGCTCTCGAGCGAGCGTCGAACTTCATGCGTCCTATAGGAAACGGGCTCTTGCTCTGCCAGTACAGCCTGGAAGATTTCTCCGGCCAACACGTCATGATGGCCACTGAGTTACACCCGCACACGATTTACAAAGGGAGATTGGAAAAAAGCCCTTACTATGCCCATATAGAATAAAGAAAGGAGAACACCATGGCCAGATTAGATTCTAACTTTTTGGATACCAATGACCTTTTCCCTGAAATGGAACTGCATCTTGTTTCCGGGGAGCTTTTGAGAATTCCTCAGGAGTTCGGTGATGGATACGCTGTTTTTATGCTCTATCGTGGATACTGGTGACCCTTTTGCAGTCAGCAGTTGGCTGACTTTCAGTCGGGCCTTAAGGATTTTGAGGACGAGGGAATCAAAATCATTGCCGGTTCCGTGGACCCCTTGAACAAGACAGAAGAATTTGTTGGAAAATTGGGACTCTCTTATCCCGTTGCCTATGGTATGGATATGAAAACGACCTGCATGAAGACAGGTGCTTTCTATGAAAAGGATAGAAAATTTATACATCCCGCGGGCTTTCTGATCCGTCCGGACAAAACCATTGAGGTTGCCGTTTACAGCTCAGGTCCCATAGGACGTTTTGTTTCGCGGGATGTCCTGGGCCTCGTTAGATTCTACAAAAGCCGGGCGAGGAAATAGGGTTTCCCGGTGAGACATCGGAAAAGAACAGGAGGCTTATCATGGAAACGTACTACAAACCGGAAGATTTACCCAAATTTCCCGACATTGGTCAGCAGGCTCCTGAGCTGGCGCAGAAGTTCTTTGACTATTACAATGCGGTGTTCGCCGAAGGCGCCCTCACTGAAAGGGAAAAATCGCTGATTGCTCTCGCGGTCGCTCATGCCGTACAGTGTCCGTACTGTATTGATGCCTTCACCCAGGCGTCTCTGGAGAAAGGATCCAACCTGGAGGAAATGACGGAAGCCGTCCATGTTGTGACGGCAATCAGGGGAGGCGCATCCCTGGTACATGGCGTGCAAATGCTCAATATAGCTAAAAAAATCTCCATGTAAAGGAGGTCATGGGCCATGAACAGTGACAATGCTTTGCAGGAAAGCGGGCTGCCCGAAGGAGCTCTGGAACCTTTCCGTCAGACCCTTTTCAAGCATGGCCTCAGTCTGGAACGAAGGAAAACGACGATTCTTCAGATCAACGTGGGGCTCCTGTGCAATCAGACCTGTCGTCACTGCCATTTGAACGCAGGACCTGGCCGAAAAGAGAATATGGATGCCAGAACGGCGGACCTTGTCATCGCCTATGCCGAGAAAGGCGGTTTTGAAGCCATTGATATTACCGGCGGGGCGCCTGAGTTGAATCCGAATATCGTCAAACTTGTCAAAGGACTCTCCCATCATGCACCAAGGCTCATGTTCCGTTCCAACTTGAGTGCCTTAAACGATGGGAAGAGGGATCACTTGATGGATTTATTACAGGATAAAAGGGTGGTCATCGTTGCCTCTTTCCCCTCTCTTAACGAGGCACAAACGGACTCTCAGAGAGGAGAGGGTGTTTTTCAAAAGAGCATCAACGTCCTCCGGAAGCTCAACAGCATGGGCTATGGGCATGGTGAAACAGACCTGGAACTGGATCTTGTATGCAATCCCACAGGGGCATTCTTACCTGCGCCTCAGAACCAGTCGGCAAAGAGATTCCGCGAGGTGCTGATGAAGAAATGGGGTATTGTTTTCAATAAACTCCATGCTTTCGCCAATGTCCCTTTGGGGCGATTCCGCAACTGGCTTGAAGAAAAGGAGAATCTTGAATCCTATCTGGGACGACTTAAGTCCAGCTTCAATCCCTGTGCGGTTGACGGGCTCATGTGCAGAACCCAGGTTTCCGTTTCATGGGACGGATATCTCTACGACTGCGATTTCAATCTGGCCAGAGGACTTCACATGGGAAAAAGGAAGACCCATGTATCCGAACTGGATGGCCCACCGCCCTCAGGGGGTCCCATTGCCGTCGCGGACCATTGTTATACATGCACGGCAGGGGCAGGTTTTACCTGAGGAGGCGCCATCAGTGCCTGATTTCAGGCTGAGAGGGGAAAGAAAGCGGATGAATAACCAATGGAGTTCCCGCAAAAATCAAAACCGGGGCGGTTGAAGAAATATGACGACGTATCGAACAAAACGGCTTTGTTCGGTCTTCTTCCCTTCCTCGATTCCCTTTGAAACAAATAGAAGATATTTTTGCTTTGCATCCCGTTCACGCTTACCGAAAGGGCCTAAAAAATAATCTCGATCTTGAAAATCTCTTTTCTGTTCCCCCATCAGCACAGAATGCCCGGAATAAGCATACGCCCCCAGCTCGCCAGGATCGTAATCATTCGGTTCTTGATTTTAAAAAGGGATGGCATCACTGAAACCGGATGGTGGGAATTCCAAACATGGGGTAATTGAAATCCAGATTCCCGATGCCAAGGCCGATCGTATCGTCGCTTACAAACATCTGCATTGCATCGAAGAAGTCGTTGAAGCCGTATGGCGCAATGTCATAATCCGCAAAGGCCATGAAAGGCATTTTCCTTTCATTCATGAGTTTTTGAAAATGAGGATGGGTGATGGCCAGGAACTGGATACCTTCGGCGCTGCAGCCCGTTTCATGATCAAAGCGCTTGCGGGCCTGCGATACGGTCAGCGACTCATACTTGGCTCCCGGTTGGAGCTTTGCCCAGTAAAATCCTCTTGGTCGCTTCGGCGCCCCCGGCCGCAGCCTGATATGATCCGCTTTGTCCATGTCAATGTATTCGCACTGCCAGGTCTTCAGCGTTCTTCCTCTGCTGACGTATTCCCAGGCCCGTTGGCCCGATAAAACGGCGTCCGCATGGCCGGTTCCGTCATCACCGAATCCGAAGCAGAGCACAGTCCCTATAAACCCATCCATTTTATCGCGCTCGGTCAAGCGATGGGGCGATTCAACCCTCTCAAATTGTTGCCTTTCAATCCCCCATTTCATCCTGCGATTGGCCTTAACCCAAGCGCGGACCTGTTCCCCCGCAGGAAGGATGAGGGCCTCCTCGCCCTTCCCTTTCGGTCTTTTGAGAATTCTTTGAAACCACCAGTGCTGCTTCATGATTTTGAGACCCTCTCCGCTTCGTGCCTCCGAGACTGAACGGTATAAGGGGCCTGCCTTCATAGAGGCTTCATCCTTTCGATTTAGGTGGCAGCCAGGCGGGGCGCCTTTTTCTATTAATCACCTTTTCCAAGATACTTCTCAGGATCTTTTGAGAATGTGTCCTTGTATCCGCCACCGCCATGCGCCATTCCACCGCTTCCACTCCTGCCGGGTGCACCAGGGGAGTTCCAGCCATCGGTATAGTCCGATCGGTACCCGGGATTCATTTTGCCCGTTTCAAGTTCGTAGTTGCGCTGTTCTTGATCAGCCTCCACCGTCAGTTCACGAATACCTTTACGAAGGGCCCTTGCCTTTTGAATATCTGGATCGGTCGAATCCAAGAGGGCGTCCAGCTGCTTCTCTTTCATCCGGATTTGAAATTTAAGGTAAACGGCGTCCTCATTGTGTTGCCGATCCAGTTCCTGCATCTGTTTTCCCTCTTGGCCGGCCGGATTGGTGTATTGACTTCCATTTCGCCAATTCTGGAACCAGTCGAGAAGGCCGGACCCGGGATTCCCCATCATACCGCTTCCACCCATATCCCCCGACATGCCGCCTCCCATCGCATAGGTGGGAACGGCGAGGGCAGCAGCGGCGGTCATGACCGTAAGAATCAGAGCGAATCTTTTCATTGCAATTTCTCCCTCACGCCCACAGTTTGGCTCTAAACAGGTTTTTCATCACTTTGATTTAAGATGCCATCAGTGGCATTTCAGCGCTCCGCCGCCAAATTCCCTTTCGTTGGTTCTTGCCAACCGCTCCAGGTACCGGCCGAACCATCCTTTCCGTTTAGCGGACTTGGGCCCAATGTATTTCCGGGGATTTGATTCGAAGGCGCTGAGGCAGGCTTCGGCGCAGAACCAATAAGTTCGCCCACCGTAGAGCGCCATCGGGTTTTTGCGGGCAGGCGTGACTCTCATGCCGCACACAGGATCGATGCGTGATTCTGTAATACCGTTAACACCAATGGGAGTTTTTAATTCTGTCATGGTTAAGCCTCCTTTGTTTATTGGTGAGAAGTTCTTTTGCTGATTGCCCCTGTCTCTTGACTTTAGTAGGGAGCAAAGGGCATACCACATTGTGGTATCTAACTGTTAAGCATATGTTATTACGGGTTTTATATTTATTTCCAGTTTGGATGTGCATTCTCGGTTTTGCAGAAAGTCGCCGGAATCGGATAAAAAATACCCATATCTGCGCTAATAAGGGGGGACATCTGGATAAAATGTATCCAGCATCAGGGGATTGGGGAATTCTTCCAGGGCGGATTCACAAAATCAGGACGTTTGATCTCGTAAAACCAAATTTTTCTGGAATCACCTATGATATCAGACCTTTTAGCTAATGTTCCGGACGTAAGGATGATGCAAAGGCTGCAATTTCTCATCGGAACAGGGACGTTCGTGACTTATTGACTTTTCATCAGTTTATCTTCAATATCTTCGGCCTGAAGTATGTTCCGTCCATGCGCAATGGACTTGCTCACGGCTGATGGACTGACCCGGAGAGCCTTGGCCATTGTGACGCAGGTTAATCCAGGATTTCGAACTCCCAATTCCCGGGCGTAAAACCGGTCTTTTCTCAACTGAATGCCAGCCAGATTGCCAGGCCGACACAAGCTACACAAGGGAGAGAAAATCAGGGTGTCATTCGGTGCAAAAGCCGTGCCCCGAACCCGTTTAAAAAACCCGCAGTATCGAAAATCGCCCATGGCCCGGATTGCAAAGACCCCTGCGATTATCCACGTTGCAGCCTGGATCAACCGGGGCAGTCCCGATCCCAGAAGGCCTGCCCGCCATAGGGGAACAACGGCGGCCGAAAGAAGCATCAAGGCGATGAAAACCGTGGCATTTTGCCGGGGGTGAAAAGAGGAAGCCCATTCTTTTTCGGAATTGCATCCTCCAACCCCTATTTTCCTCCGAAGGCCCAAAAAAAATGGAGGCCCGAAAGGAAGAGGAAGATGGCCGAGAGAAAGACTGCCGGTATCAGAATCATGTGATATCCGGGGCAAAAAGGAGGGTAACGACGAGTTGAGGGGCGGCAGTCATCGCCCGACCCTTTCGAACGACACGTTAAGTTGTGTTCATCCATTACCTTGACTGCTCGCTCAGATATTTATTAACCAGTATGACCGAGGAATCATCGGGGTCGGCAGATACTTCAAAACCCAACCCTTTAACGAACTGAAGCATATCCGAGTTATCTTTAAGTACGGACCCATGGATGCGTTTTATCCCGCGCGATTTAGCATGACTTATTAGCGCTTGCATTAGTTTCGCCCCAAGACCATGTTCTTGCCATTCATCAGCAACGACAACCGCAAACTCGCAGGCATTGCCATCCGGATCGATCGCGAATCGTGCAACGCCGACTTCTTCTTCATCCTTTTCTCCGTTGTCATACAGAATGATCAGGGCTTCTTCTTTGAGCGGATCGGGGTTCGTAAACTTCGCCAGATCCTTCTCATTCAGTTCTCTGATGGTGCCGTGAAAGCGCATGTAGCGAGACTGGTCTGAAAGTTTGCGAACGAATGTTTGTTCTATGACAGCATCGCCAGGTGTTATATGGCGAAGTGTTAACTTTTTTCCATCATCAAGAGTCCAGGTTTCTGTGTTCGCGTCATCTGCCATAATCTAATCCTCGACCTCGGAAAGAATAATCTGTAAGTTCATCGGTTGCAGAACCGTCGACCAATATTAGGAAGTCCCAGCAAGATTACGAGAGAGCATCTCCTTGGGAGCGGGAGCCATAGAGAATGATTTCCGCCTCAGATTCGATTTCATGAACCGCTTGCCTGATCTGCGCTATTAGTTCATCCCGTTTCATTTGGTTATCTCAGTATGTAGTTGTATGTAGTGTTGACGTTTTCCGGCCATAGTATTCATTCCAGTCTAACATATATAAGCATTTAAAGTAGTGAGGTTTTATGGCTGAAAAAGATACAAACCAGGCGGCGGCGTTTTAAAGATTCCGGGGCTCTTTTAAGGGTTGCCTGGAGGAGAACCGGGTACGACTTGACCGTTCGAACTTTTATCTCAAATGGGCGCAGGCTTTTGTTGATTTTATGCCTGGAAAAACCTTGGGATCGTTCGGCCCAAGATATCCGTTCGTTTAAGGAAAAAATTGCTATTTTGGGAGTAAAGATACCTACAATTTCCTTATGTGGTCAAGCGAAAAGAAAGAGATCCAAAAGCAAGATACCCTGAAATCTGAAACCGTGATTACAACACGGTGTAGAGATTACATACCATATTGCCTGGAAATCTTTATCACCCTGGAATCAACCGGGTTCCAGTGTTTCTAAAAACCGACTCTTCAATCTCCCTTGTTCGATGTTGCATATTCGTTTATCATCAAGCTGAATACCGGCGAAATTTGTCCAGGCTTTGGGAAAATTTTGGGACGACGCAATAACTATTGAGGCACTGTGGGAGAGATTACGGGGAGTTCAAAATTTCATCAGGGAGGAATCGCTCATGTCCGCCGATCTTGAGTCTCGAATCAGAGAAACCGGCAACCGTCTATTTGAACTGATTGAACGGGAAACGCCGGGCATGTTCAATAAGGAGTTCTGGACAGGGAAGATGATTGATCTTTGTATGAAAGACGAGACCTTCAAGGTGCAGCTCTTCCGGTTTATTGACGTATTTCCCAGTCTGGGCGACTCCGGAGCGGTGGCGAGGCATCTGAATGAATATTTCCACGGAGCGGAAAAACCTTTTCTCAAATCCCTGCAATGGGGCCTTCGTCTGGTTGGTTCCGAATCTTTCGCATCGGAAATGGTGGCGAGGAGTATCGGAAAAAACATAGAAACCATGGCGAAACAGTTTATCGCCGG
Organism: uncultured delta proteobacterium; assembly: GCA_963747555.1. GTDB lineage: Bacteria > Desulfobacterota > DSM-4660 > Desulfatiglandales > Desulfatiglandaceae > DUZB01. The sequence continues at coordinate 53,988 of CAVVFZ010000028.1, read as the reverse complement.
CGCCACGCCAGGGGATGCCTTGTCCCAATGGGAAAGGCTTCGAGGCGAGGGAATGGCGTTTACGGTCTCCCTGTTGGGAGAGGCCGTGGTCTCCGAATCGGAGGCTGCGGCCTATGTTCAACGGAACCTGGAACTGTTAGAGGTTTTGGATAAGGCACAAGATGCCTGGGCTCCCTTCGGCGTGGAAGGGGGAGATCTGGACTGGGGCCGGGCGCCACGCGTGAATGTCTCTATCAAACCGTCTTCCCTTTTTTCCCAGATGAACGCAAGAGCCTTTGACTACTCCATTTCAAGAACCAAGGAGATCTTGCGTCCAATTCTCCGGAAGGCGATGGAGATGGGAGCGCACATGTGTGTCGATATGGAGCAGCACAGTCTCAAGGAGGTTGTTGTGGCGCTTTTTCGGAGTGTAATGGAAGAAAACGAGTTTAAGGGATATCCCTATGTGGGAATTGCCTTCCAGGCCTACCTTCGAGACAGTGCAAGAGCGCTTTCGGATCTGCTTCAATGGGGGCACAGGAAAGGACAGCGGTTTACAGTCCGTCTGGTGAAAGGGGCGTACTGGGACGCTGAAATTCTTTGGGCACAACAGAAAAACTGGCCCTGTCCCGTGTTCAGGAAGAAGGAGCAGACGGATGCCCATTTCGAGAAACTGGCCGGACTTATTCTGAAAAGCCACGGAGAGGTTCATCTTGCGTGCGCCTCCCACAATATCCGGTCCATTGCCTGCGTGATCGAAACAGCAAGGAAACAGGGGTTGAAGCGCGAAGAGATGGAATTCCAGATCCTTTATGGGATGGCCGAACCCATCAGCCAGGCCTTGAAAAAAATGGGCTATCCGGTCAGGTTTTACACCCCGGTGGGGAAAATGATTCCGGGCATGGGCTATTTGATACGCCGTCTCCTGGAGAACACCTCCAATGAATCCTTTTTGCGCCGGAGTTTCCGGGAAAAGGTCTCCATGGAAGAGCTTCTGCGAAACCCGTTAACCCTGTTTGCTGAAGAGAGAGCTGCGCCAGATGCGGAGAAGAAAGGGCAGGAGCATCGTGAAACGGGGCCCTTCCGAAATGAACCGTTTCTGGACTGGGCGATTTCCGCCAATCGAGATCTTTTTGAAAAGGCGCTAAAAAAGGTGAAGAAAGGGCTTTCCGTACCATGCACATTTTTCCGTCAACGGAGAAAAGGCAACGACACAAGGTGAAATCCGTTCCACAAACCCTGCAGATCCTTCCCAAGTGGTGGGGATCGCGTCATCCGCTGGAACGGAGGAGGTCTTGAACGCCATCGATGCGGCAAAGCAGGCTTTCCCGAAATGGCGGGACACGCCTCCTGAAAATAGAGCCGCAATCCTTTTCCGTGCGGCTGATGTGGCCAGGGAGAAGCGGTTCGAACTGGCTGCGTTACAGGTATATGAAGTCGGGAAAAACTGGTCCGAAGCGGATGCGGATGTTTGCGAAGGGATTGATTTTCTGGAGTACTACGGCAGGGAAATGATTCGTCTAAGCAAGGGGCGAGCCTGTGGAAAAGTCCCGGGGGAGATTAACCATCTCTTTTACGAACCCAGGGGAGTGGCCGGGGTGATCGCTCCCTGGAATTTTCCGTTTGCCATCTCCGTGGGGATGTCGTGCGCGGCCCTGGTGACGGGAAACACGGTGGTTTACAAACCTTCCTCCCAGAGTTGCATCATCGGGTCGATGGTATCAAAGATCTTTGAAGAGGCGGGAATGCCCCGGGGGGTCTTCCATTTTCTACCCGGCAGGGGAGGGGAGATTGGAGATCTGTTGGTGACCCATCCTGATGTGGCCCTGATCGCCTTTACCGGGAGCGTGGAAGTGGGACTTCGGATCATGGAACTGGCAGGAAAGACACCACCCGGATCTACCTCCGTCAAAAATGTGATTGTTGAAATGGGGGGAAAGAACGCCATTATCGTGGATGCGGATGCCGATCTGGACGAGGCCGTTGTTCACATTCTGCAGTCCGCCTTCGGATATCAGGGACAGAAGTGTTCGGCCTGTTCCCGTGTTATCGTTCTGGAAGAAATTTGCGATAGATTCATGGAAAGGCTTAAGGCTGCAGCCGAAAGTCTGGAAATCGGTCCCCCTGAAGATGCGAAAAATTTTCTGGGACCGGTCATCGAAGCCGCGGCGAGGGAGAAAATCCTTCGCTACATTGCCATGGGCAAAGAGGACGGGAAATGTCTTCTGGAACGGGATGTTCCTTCCGTCACAGGCTACTTCGTACCCCTGACGATTTTCTCCCATATCCCGCCCGAGCATCCAATGGCCCAGGAAGAGATCTTTGGACCGCTTCTAACCGTGATCAGAGTCCGGGATTTTGACGAGGCCCTTAAAGTGGCCAACGGTACCAACTATGGCCTGACAGGGGGACTGTTTTCTCGAAGTCCTCAAAATATTGAACAAGCCCGAAAGGAATTCAGGGTGGGGAATCTCTATATCAACCGGGGTTGTACCGGAGCCCTGGTGGAGAGACATCCTTTCGGCGGGTTTAAGCTCTCGGGCATCGGATCCAAGACAGGGGGACCGGATTACCTGCTTCAGTTCATGATCCCCCGCCATATTTCGGAAAACACCTTCCGCCGCGGCTTCGCGCCGGCTGAGCACGGGAACGAAATATCGGTCTGATCCCGATGTCCGTGAATAATTGACCCTCACCATTTTGAGAAAACATTTTCCTTCTAATGGCCTTGGTGGCTGAGAGGTGAAAAGCATTCCCATGATGGTTGAGAGTGCATCCTTCAATCCGGAATTACTTCCGTGCCCGCGTTTCCCGCGACAGCTTCTTCAATGTCCTTTATAGAGGCAATGACCGCCCTTTTTCCCGTTTTCGTAACAAATTGAATGGCGGCCTTCACTTTCGGTCCCATGGAGCCGGGTGCAAAATGTCCTTCCTTGTATCTCTTTTCAGCCTCCCTCACGCTGATGGTCCGAAGAAATTCCTGGCCCTTCTTTCCATATCTGAGAGCCGCCCCATCCACATCCGTGGCGATGACAAAAAGATCCACGCCTACTTCCTCCGCCAGCTTTGCGCTCGCCAGATCCTTGTCGATGACTGCGTCAACACCACAAAAACTCCTTTCCTCCCGGATGACCGGTATGCCGCCGCCTCCACAGCAGATGACCAGAAAATCCATCTCCATCAGCTTTTTGATCTCGTGCTTTTCCACGATGGTTACCGGGGCAGGGGAGGCCACCACCCGTCTGTACCCCTTGGGTGTTTCCCGTGTCGGAAAGGGGAGGGTTGAGGCCTTTTCCTTTGAATAAACCGGGCCGACCGGTTTGGTGGGGTTCTGGAAGGCGGGATCATGTCATGTCTACAACCACATAACTGAGAAGACTGACGAAACGGGTGCGGGTGTCGCGCCTGATTTCCATGAGTTCCGCGTCCAGCGTCGATTCAATCATATACCCGATCTGCCCCTGTGTCTGGGCCACCAGGATTTCCAGGGGCAACCTGGGGGCCTGATCGCAACACTCCTGTTGAAGGAGCAGGTTCCCCACCTGGGGGGCGTTTCCATGGGTGATGATGATCCGGTACCGGGTGGAAAGGGCGGCAATCTGCCTCACGGGAATTTTCAGGTTCTCAAACTGTTCCTCGATGGTCCCTTCCTGATTTTTTCCGACCAGGGCGTTTCCACCGAGGGCAACGAGAAGTATTTCTTTCTTTTCCTTCATGGCAACCAAATCTTCAATTTACAATCCCGGGGATCTTTCTGAGCCTTTCCAAAAGGATGTCCTCCAGGAAGGGGCGATCATGATTTTTGTAGCTGTACCGGACACGAATGGCGGTTTTCCGAATTCGGAGGATCCTGGTGAGGTGAATGGGGGTCGCAAACAGGACCAGATCACAATCCGCGGCGTTGATGGTACGTTCGAGATCAGCGATCTGCTCTGCCCCATACCCCATGGCGGGGAGTACCGCGCCGATATGGGGATACCGGGAAAAAACCTCCTTTATGCTCCCTTGGGCGTAGGGACGCGGATCGACGATTTTTGAGGCGCCATATTGTGTTGCGGCCACCACTCCGGCGCCATAGGGCATTTCGCCATGGGTGAGGGTAGGGCCGTCTTCCACCACGAGCACACGCTTTCCTTTTATGCGCTCGGGACGGCTGACAAGGACAGGGGATTCGGCTTTTACGATCTGGGCTGAAGGGGCGTATTTCCGGATATTTGCGGCCACTTCTTCTACTTTTATGAGAGGGGCGGTATCCACCTTGTTGATAAGGGCGATATCCGCCATGAGCATGTTGGTTTCTCCCGGATAGTAGAGCCGTTCATGACCGGCGCGATGTGGATCGAAAAGGACGATGGGGATATCGGGCCGGTAAAATGGGGTATCATTGTTTCCGCCGTCCCAGACGATAATGTCCGCCTCTTTTTCCGCCTCCCCAAGAATCTTTCCGTAATCGACCCCGGCATAGACTACGATTCCCAAATCCACCAGCGGTTCGTATTCCTCCCGTTCTTCAAGGGTGCATCGGTGTTTTTCGAAATCCCCGTAAGCAGAGAATCGCTGCACTATCTGCGTCTTCAGATCTCCGTAAGGCATGGGATGACGAACCACCACGACCCTCTTGCCGATCTTTTTGATGATTCTGCATACCTCCCGGGTGGTCTGGGATTTTCCGCACCCCGTCCGTACGGCGCACACGGAGATTACCGGTTTTGCGGATTTCAACATGGTGTAGGGCGCGCCGATGAGAACGAAATCGGCGCCTTTGGACATGACCAGGGAGGCCTTGTGCATCACTTCCATGTGCGGGACATCGCTGTAGGAAAAGGCGACGAGGTCCGCTTTATGTTCTTCTATGAGATCCGAAAGCCGTTCTTCGGGGAATATGGGAACCCCGTGAGGATAGTCTTTGCCCGCAAGTTCAAAGGGATAGATACGATGTTCTATGGCGGGAATCTGGGCTGCTGTAAAAGCAACCACCCGGTATCGTGGATTATCCCTGAAGTAGATATTGAAATTATGAAAATCCCGCCCGGCGGCGCCCATGATGATCACCTTTTCGATCATGATCCCTCCCTGTCCGATATCCCTGTTTTACCTGCCTGCAATGTCTTTATTTGTATCTTAATTCAAAAACCCTGGCAGCAAAAAGACCCTGTGGCGGAATGGCTTTGCTGACTCCAAACATGGTACCAGGGAATTTGAATAAGATACCTTTATTTCGTGTCTGACCGAAATCTCCCGCTCTATTTTTGGTTTTGTGACTTGATTTTGACGAATTCGCTAACATCTTCATCCCCTGACCTGTAAGGATTTATCGCCACAGGGCCGTCATGCTCAGATAATATACGATTTCACTTACCTGCTGGCAGGTTCCCAGGCAGTCTCCCGTATACCCTCCGACCCACTTCTTGAAATAGCGGGTCAGCCACAGGTGGGCAAGGGCCAGAGGCGGCAGGGCCAGCAGAATTTTCCAGTCAAAGAATAGCAGCAGGGGGGCAAAGGCGAACAGGGCCGCCACGAGAAGGTCGGGAAGAGACATTTTTTTGGCCACAGAGCCGGACTTGCTGTCCGGGGTTTCCCTTGCGTATTCGTGGGTGAAGGTGAGCAGGGAGGGAGAAAAGCGGCTGAGGGCGTGGGCTGTAAAAAGGGCTATCGGAATCATGGGAACGGGGAGAGAGGTAAGGGTCAGGAATTTGGTCCCCAGGATCAGGATCAGTCCCAAGACTCCGTAGGCGCCTATGCGGCTGTCTTTCATGATCCGAAGGATCTTCTCCCGGTCCCAGCCGCCTCCGAAGGCGTCGCAGACGTCTGAGAAGCCGTCCTCGTGAAAGCCGCCCGTAAGCAGGATCGTGGCGGTCATGGAAAGAACCACAGCGATGGGAACCGAGAACAGAAAATGAGAGAGCGTAAACACCAGGGCGCCTGCCCCTCCCACGATCCAACCCACGAGCGGCAGGAACCGGATGATTCGGTCAAGGTTTCCGGCGTTCCCAGCGCATTTTTCAGGACAGGGTATGCGCGTAAAAAACTGAATGGCGGAGAAGAAGCTTGCTGTTGTCTTATTCATTCTACAGCACAAGATATTTCTTGATGACCTCTTCGTTGTTCCAGATGCCTTCCATGGTGTCGTTGTGGACAACGGCGCCTTTTTCGATAATATAGCCTCTGTGGCACACCTGCCTGCAGAATTTGAGATTTTGGTCCGCCAGAAGGAGGGTCATCCCCCTCTCCTGGATTTCACGAATGACTTGGACGAGGCTTCGAACGATCAAGGGCGCCAAACCCTCGGAAGGTTCGTCCAACAAAATAAGGTCTGGATTGGCCATGAGCGCCCTGCCCAGACTGAGCATTTTTTTCTCCCCCCCGGAAAGATTCAGCCCTTTCTGCTTCCGCCTTGCCCGCAGGATAGGGAAAAGCCCTTCCACCTTCTCCAGGGTATAGTATCCGGTCTGGCGGGAAAGCTTCTGCGCAATTTCCAGGTTCTCGCGGCAGGTGAGATCGGGAAAAATGCGAAGATCGTCCGGGATATACGCGAGGCCCATCCAGGCCATGGCATAGGGAGGTTTCCCTGTCACCTTTTCTTCCTTGAAATGGATGGTTCCGCTTCGAGGCGGCGTCAGCCCCATGATGGAGCGCAGCGTCGTAGTTTTGCCCACCCCATTGCGGCCCAGGAGTGCTACCACTTCGCCGGATTGCACCTCCAGGGAGATGTCCTGCAGGATGTGAGAAGTGCCGTAGTAGGTGTTGATGGATTGCACCTGAAGGATCATTCCATCACCTCCTCTCCGAGATAGACTTCCTTTACTCTCCTGCTGTTCTGGATCTCCTCAGTGGTGCCATCGCCTATGATATCGCCGTGGTGGAGGACGATCACCCTGTCCGAAAGCGAAAAGACAATGTCCATGTCGTGCTCGACGATGACGAAGGTGGTTCTTCCTTCTGCTGACAGGCGTTTGATGTTTTGAAGAACGGTCACCCGTTCTACGGGATTCATTCCCGCGGTGGGTTCGTCCAGGAATAAAAGCTTGGGCCGGACGGCCAGGGCGATGCCCACTTCCAGCAGACGCTGGTCTCCGTGCGAAAGGGCGTTGGCGGGCACATGGGCCTTGGTTTCGAGGCCCACACGTTCAAGGACCTGCCCCACTTCCTCTTGGGCCTCCCTTTCGCGCGATAGGGGACGAAACAGCCGGGTTGCCCTCTTTTGCACTGCCAGTACGGGGATCTGGATATTGTTGAAAACCGTCAATTCGGGAAAGACATTCACCACCTGAAAAGATCGGCACAGCCCCAGCCTGACCCTCTTATGGATGGGCAGGTCGGTGATCTCTTTTCCCTGGAACAGGATCTCGCCCGAATCCACGTGCAGGGAACCGGAGAGTATGTTGATCAGGGTGGATTTTCCGGCCCCGTTTGGTCCGATAATCGATGTGAGCACGCCTTTCTCAAGGGTGAGATCGATCCCGTTGGCCGTAACCACCTTGCCGAAGGCCTTGTGCAAACTTCTGATTTGGAGAAGTGGTGGGCTCACGGCCTGCCTCCTGATCTATTCACGCTCCGTCGTCCTTTAAACAACTGGCTTAGGCCGCCCACGATACCTCCCCGAAGGCCCATGATGATAACCAGCAGGATGATGCCCAACCAGAGCATCCAGTTCTGGGTGAAGCGTTCGATAATTTCCCTGAAAACAATAAAAACGACGCTCCCGACCATGGGACCGGTGAAGGTCTGGATGCCCCCGATGAGACTCACCAGAATCGGTTCCGCCGAGTGGCTCCAGTGTGCGGAGAAGGGGTTGGTGTTGTTCTCCAGAAGGGCGCCCAGGGCGCCTGCCAGGCCTGCAAAGATCCCTGAAATCACGAAAGAGGCCAGTCGGTAGTTTTTTACGGACAGGCCGGCAAATTCTATACGGCGGTCGTTCTCCCTGAGACCCGACAGGACCAGCCCGAAAGGGGAATGCCGGATCAGGTGAATGACCCACGTGCTGACGGCGAACCAGAACAAGACGAAGAAATAGTATTGGCCCGTCTTCAGAAGCGGAATGCTCACGAACCCAAGCGAGATCGGCGCGCGCACGATCCCTACCAGGCCGTCGTCCCCCCCGGTAATTTCACGCATATTCCAGATGAGGGAGAACACCATCATGCCGAACGCGAGGGTCAGCATGGCGAAGTAGATTTCCGTGTGACGGACGCAGAAAAAGCCGATGATCAGGGCCAGGACGCAGGCCAGGAGCACCCCCATCAGAATTCCCAAAAGAGGATCAGGGGAGACATGGATGGAAAAAAGACCCAGTCCGTAGGCGCCGCCCGCATAAAAGGCGGCATGGCCGAAGGAAAGGAGACCGGTTCTCCCGAGAAGGATATTGTATCCCATGGCGAAGATGGCCAGGATCATGACCCGCATGGTCAGGTAAACAACGAATCTCCCCGAGAAAAGACCGATGGACACCAGACCCGCCAGCACCAGCACAATGAGAAAAGTGGTCCAGAAACGATTCTTCATTTAGGCGGCCTCCCCGAAGAATCCCTGCGGTCTCCAAAGCAGGACCGCGGCCATCAGAATAAAGGTGAGGAACATGTCGAATGTGGGAAGGTATCGGGTGCCGAAGCTGGAGAGCAGTCCGATGATCAAGGCCCCGAAAAAAGCCCCCTTGAGGCTTCCCAATCCCCCGATGACGGCTACCACGAAGGCGTTGATGATGACTGTTTCCCCCATTCCGGGAGTCAGGAGTCCCACGTAGGGGACAGCAAGCCCTCCGCCCATGGCGCCCAGCCACGTTCCGAAAATAAATACGGCGGTAAACAGGGTTGGCACCCGCACCCCGATGGCAGAGGCCATTTCCCGATCCGACGATGCCGCTCTGATGATCCTGCCCCACCATGTTTTTTCCAACAACGCCCACATTCCGATGGCTACCAGAGGCCCGACGCCGATGATGAACAGATTATACACCGGAAAATTTCTTCCCATAATCGAAACGGATCCGGAAAGTCCCGGCACCATGGGAGATCCGATGGAACCTGCCCCCCAAATGACCTTGACCAGATCATCAAACAGGAGCACAAAAGCAAAAGTCAGGAGAAGCTGGTAGGGGAGGGCGAGATGATACACATAACGCAGGAAGAAACGCTCCACGATAAAGCCGATGACACAGACGCACAGGGGACCCAAGAGGAGCCCGATCCAGAAATTTCCACCCGTGAATCGGAGCAGAGTGAAACAGAAGTAGGCCCCCAGCATGTAGAAGCTTCCGTGGGCGAAGTTCAGCACGCCCAGAACTCCGAAAATAAGCGTCAATCCGCTGGCGACCAGCCAGATGAACATCCCCGTGGACAATCCGGCAAGGCATACATGGACGATGGATTCCAGCATGGGTACGACTCTCCCTCCCGACCCCTCCCGACATGGGAGGGGAGTTTTGGGTTCTAAAAATTTGGTTCAATCAGAAAGGCGGGGTGGTTTCCGGGCCTTCAAAAGGCGGCCTGTTGAAACATTCCTTGGCCGGTATGAGCACCGTTTTTCCCATGACCTTGAAGGGGTAGTTGGGATCCGTTTTGGTCAGGCCCCAGGGGACATCGTACATGGCCTGATGGTCTTCCTTCCTGAAATTCCGATACCCGGCGGGAGAAGCCAGCATCATGCCTTCCATGGCGTCGATTACCTTGGCGGTCTCTTTTGAGCCGGCCGTTTCCACCCCCTTCTTGAAGGCAAACATGGCGGAGTAGCCTGTTTCAGAGACGTAGGCAGGGTAATGGTTCCAGCGTTTGCGGAACCGGGCGACCCAATCGTTATTGATATGGGTTTGGGGATATTGGAAAAAGTAACGTCCGGATATCCACAGGTTGTCCGGCATCTCACTGCCCAGGCCTTCCAGCACATCCATGGCGGCCCCTACCGGGAGCATGACGTGTTTGATCTTTTCAAACATGCCGGCCTGTTTTGCCTGCTTGATAAACGTAATGAGTTCTCCGGCCCATTCGGTAGAGTAAAAGCCTTCCGGGTTCGCATCCATGATGGTATTGATATGGGGCCGGAAGTCCGTGGTTCCGAACGGCGCCCAGGATTCGGCCGTGAATTGCACGTCCTTTCTTCAGTTTGCCAAGGGTATCTTTAAACATCTTCCAGCATGTGTAGCCATATTCGTATTTCGGACTGATGGTCGCCCAGGTCTTCACCGGAAGGTCTTTGGCCACGAAGGCTGCCGCATTTCCGTCCTGGTAGGTGGGCGTGCAGATGCGGAAAATCTGTTTGATCCCGTTCTTATAGACCTGTTCCTCTGTGAGCTTTTCCGTGGCCGCGTGGGTGACCATGAGGATTCGATCCAGTTCCTTCATGACGGGAGCCAGAGCCAAGGCCTGTCCGGAGGAATCCACACCGGCCAGAAAATCGGCGCCCCAGCTGTCCACGAAGTAACGTGCATTTTTAATGGCCTCGGGCGCCTTAAGGGTGGAATCCCGAAAATCGACTTCCAGTTTCACCCCTGCGATTCCTCCGGCTGCATTGATCTCCTCCATGGCCATGATAGCGCCCATTTTATGGAACTCTCCGTAGCCGGCAAGCGTTCCCGACAGAATGGTCTGGTATCCGACTTTCATCGGTCCCTTGATGTCCGCCGCGGCTGCCCACAGCCCTGTCGGTTTCAGCGCCCCGGGTCCAAGTGCCGCCGCCGCGGCCGTGACGACTCCTGCCTTTACAAAATCCCTTCTGGTGATCCCTTTCTTTTCCATGCCATCCTCCTTGCTGTTAAAGAGCCCCGCTGTAAAAGAGCCCTGCTGTTAAAGAGTTTGATCCTGTTGTTTTTCCAAAAAAACGGACAAACCGGATTTTGCGGCTAAGATGATGTCGTATCAGGGGTACTCTATGAAATTTTAACGATTAAATACTCAGTTTTGCGCGCGCAAAGGATCATGACGCGAGAAAGTGAAGAAGCATTCGCTATTTTTTTTATCAATTCTGCCTGTTCAGTGTCAAGGCAAAACTCCGGGGCAGCTCTTGGCCCTCTGGATTTTGATCTCTTGACATTTTCCTGTTGTTCCCTTATCGTAATCCCTGTCGCTAGGGGTGGTTTTACTGAGAGCGGGAAATCCGTCCTGCAACCCTTAGAACCTGAACCGGGTAATGCCGGCGGAGGGAAGCGGCGCGATTGCACTATGTAAGAGCGTTCGTGTAGCATGGCTTTGTAGCAGCCGCTTCCTTATCATAAAGGAAAGCGGCTTTTTATTGGAGGCAGCATGAAAACAAAGAAGGTGGCAACGTCGGTTATTTTGGTGGCCGTTTCCGTGGCTCTTTCTCCGATTTTTATCCCAGTGGGAGTTGCCAAGTGTTTCCCGGCCCAGCACATGGTCAATGTCCTTTCTGCCGTCATGTTAGGGCCTCTCTATGCGTTGCTTATTGCGACGATTGCGGCTATCCTGCGAAACATTTTGGGTCTGGGAACACTCCTGGCGTTTCCCGGAGGAATGATCGGCGCCCTTTTGGCAGGGCTTGCCTACAGGGCCTTCGGGAATATCTATGCGGCCGGTATCGGGGAAGTGGTCGGTACGGGTTTGCTGGGGGCCCTCGCCAGCGCCTGGATTGTTGCACCCGTGCTTATGGGAAAGTCCATGGCAGTAGCGACGTTGGTGGTTGCATTCAGCATCAGTACGATCGGAGGAACGGTTTTTGGCATCCTGGCATTGCATCTTCTCCGTAAGGCAGGGGTCTGGAAGCCTTGATACATCTTGCCAATGTTCGATATCGTTACGATGAAGAGCCGGGGGAATGGGTGCTCAACGGGATTGATCTGTCTATTGACAAAGGGGAGTACCTCCTTTTGTGCGGCGGCAGCGGGTCCGGCAAGACCACCCTTGCCTATCTCCTGAATGGTCTGGTTCCCCATTTTTTCGATGGGACACTGGAAGGGTCGGTTATCGTAGACGGTCGTAATACAAGAAACTGCACGGTTGCCGACATGATCACCAGCGTGGGGCTCGTCTTTCAAAATGCCGAGGCCCAGCTTTTCAACAGTACCGTGGAAGACGAGATCGCTTTCGGCCTGGAAAGCCTTGGTCTGCCCGCAGAGGAGATAGAAGAATCGATTCAGCAGACCGCTTCCATGCTCCGTATCCAGCACCTCCTGACCAGGTCTCCAACCACGCTGTCGGGTGGCGAGAAACGGTTGGTTGCCATTGCTTCCGTTTTGAGCCTGCGTCCCCCGGTTCTGGTCCTGGATGAGCCGCTGGCCCATCTGGACTGGGAAGGTGCACGGAAAGTGAGGGAAGTCCTGTCTGACCTTCATGGACAAGGCGCAACCCTGGTGGTCATTGAACAGCGGATGCATGCAATACTTGAAGATGCGACCCGTTGCGTGGTCATGGATCGGGGAGAGATTCTCTTCAACGGATCTGCCGGGGACGCCCTGCCCACCCTGAGGGAAGTGCATCTTGTTCCTCACTATCCGGCGGCCCCAGAGCCGGACAAAAGGGAGAAACGGCCACTGTTTCATGCAAGATCTCTTTCCCGTGAGATAGAAGGAAAGACGGTTCTCCGTGACGTGTCGTTCCATGTGAACGAGGGGGAAATCGTTGCCGTCGTTGGAAAGAACGGTGCAGGAAAGACGACGCTGATTAAGCATTTTAACGGTCTTTATCGCAGCCGGAAAGGAGAGATCTTGTTCATGGGAAAAGAGATTCGGGGACTTCCACCACGGGAAATGGCGTCTCGGATCGGTTTATCCTTTCAAAATCCCAATGACCAGTTTTTTAAAGCCACCGTGAAAGATGAACTCACGGTAGGGATGAGGCTCGCAAATACGGAATCCGAAGAATGGCTGGAAGAGTTGTACACGCTTTTTCATCTTCATGAACTGCTGGAAAAGTCACCCTACCGCTTGAGCGAAGGCCAGAAGAAACGGGTTGCCGTCGCATCCATTCTGGCCATGAGACCGAGTCTCCTTGTTCTGGATGAGCCTACTGTGGGCCAGGACGGTCGATTCCTGGAGATCCTTGCCGGACTGTTTGTTTCTTTAAGGGAAAAAGGGTTTACGATTGTCATGGTGACCCACGATATGGAATTTGCGCTTGCAACGGCGGAAAGATGGATCGTAATTCATGAAGGGCGTGTAGTAGGAGATGGTCCGCCGGGGCAACTCTTAAAGGACGAGGCTCTCATTCAAATGGGCGCGTTGGGGTGGGAAGATCGACAAACGGAAATACAACACGTTTGATCCCAGGACAAAGCTCGCCCTTGGGACGATGGGAATAGCCGCCGTTCTCATGACCGGGGAATCGCTCTATCTTGGGATGGAGCTTTTGTTCCTTTTCCTGGGATTGATTCTGTTCAAAATGCTGAGACCATGGGCAGCCTCCCTCAGACTGACGTTGCCTCTCGTGGGGCTTGTGTTTGCTCTGTCTCTCCTTTCTTTTTCCTGGATGCCTGCCCTCTCTCTTTCCTTGAGGCTTTTCAACCTTTTGACCCTTTCCTTTATTTTCTTCCAACGTCTGGACCCCAGGGAGCTTGGCGACAGCCTGCGGCAGATGGGAGTTCCCTATGAAGTCACCTTCATCCTGACCGCCTCTCTTCGCTATGTCCCCTTGATCACCGGAAAAATGCGCTGCATTATGGACGCCCAGCGATCCAGAGGAATTGACCTGCGACTGCGCCTGCGAAACGTTCCTCACTTTATGGCCCTTTTCCTGCCGCTTCTTGTACAGGCCTTTGTGCTTGCGGAGCAGTTAGCCATGGCCATGGAAGCCAGGGGATTTGCTGTTCGAAGAAGAACCTGCCGAAAGATCTATCGGATATCCATGCAGGAATGCGGAGTCATGGCGATCTCGCTGGGATTGCTGATTGCATTCATAGTTTGGGGGAAAGGATAACAGGGATTTTGGGGCTTAGCAGGGGGTCCCGCAACGAGAAAATGGTTGCATATCACGGAAACATTATCTTACATTGGAACGATAATTGTCCGGTATGCTTTTGAGAATCGATTTGACGAGATTTGAAAGGAGATATGATGACCCTGGACATTTTCAATCTGGACGGCAAGGTGGCCATGGTTACCGGTTCGACTCGCGGGCTGGGAGAGGTTTCGGCCAAGGCCCTGGCCAAGGCCGGGGCCGATGTGGCGGTATGCGGTCGCGCGGAAGCGGATCTGGAACGGGTTTCCCGTTCCATCATGGACTTGGGAAGGAAATCCGCAGGTTTTAGAATGGATGTCACCTCCAGGGAAGACGTCCATGAGGCTGTTGACAGGATTTTGAACCACTTCGGAAAAATCGATATCCTGGTAAACAACGCGGGCGTCAATTATCGGGTGCCTGTGACGGAGTATCCCGAAGATGCCTGGGACCGGGTTGTGAACACCAACCTCAAAGGATATTTTCTGGTTGCTCAGGCCGTTGCTCCGCAGATGCTGGAGCGGGGATATGGGAAAATCATTCAAATGAGTTCCATATTGGGAACCATTGCCTTGCCGAATATGCTCGCCTATTGCTCTTCCAAAGGCGGTGTGGATCAGATGACCAAGGTGATGGCTTTAGAGTGGGCAAAACAGGGCGTACGGGTGAATGCCATCGGCCCCACCTATTTTGAGACCGATCTCGTCAAACAGATGCGGGACGACCCGGAACGGTTTCAATTTATTAACCATCGCACGCCCATGGGTCGTTGGGGCTATCTGCACGAATTGGAAGGAATTGTCATCTTCCTGGCATCGCCGGCCTCGGATTTCATCACGGGGCAGACAATCTATATCGATGGCGGCTGGACCGCCTGCTAAAAAGGAGTGGCGTATGGCATCCATCTACGAAGGCCGTCCCTGGTTGAAAAATTATCCTGTCGGAATGCCCCACGATCTCATTGTTCAGACCGATACGGCCTTGAGCGACTTTCTGACTTCCGTCCGGGAACGACCCGAAAGACCGGCGGTCTGCTACTTTGATTCTTCCCTGTCCTATGAAGAAATCGATCGTCTTTCAAACCATCTTTCCGCGGCCTTCGCAGACATGGGGCTTGCGAGGGGAGATCGGATTATTGTGGACCTGCAGAATGTCCCCCAGTTTCCCGTCGCGGTCTATGCCGCCTGGAAGGCCGGACTTATTGTGGTTCCCATCAATCCCATGTACAAGGAGAAGGAGCTTTCCTATCTCTGCAGGGATTCGGGGGCCAGGCTCCTGCTGACGCTGGATGAAATTGCCGGTCGGCTGGATCTTTCCTTCCTGAAAGACACCTCCATTGAAAAGGTGGTGACCACTTCCGCTCTGGATTTGCTGCCCCCTGAAGCCGAAATTCCCGAGCTCCTCAAAGGCTTGAAAAAAATGAAGGCGTCGGGAACCGCGGACATGCTGGATTTGATCCGGATGTTTGACGGAAAGAAAGCCGATGATCCGCACATCGCGCCCGAGGATGTGGCATATCTCACCTATACATCGGGGACGACCGGTCCTCCCGAAGGGCGCCATGAATACCCATGGCAATATTGCCTTTAATGCCCGCGTATACCGGGAGATGCAACGGATCGGAGACAGTGATGTGATCCTGGGTGTGGCGCCCCTGTTCCATGTGACCGGCGAAGTGGCGCATCTGGCAACGGCCGCCCTGACGGGGATTCCGGTCGTGCTCTATTACCGCTTTGACGCCGCCGAAACACTCCGGCTGATTGAAAGATGGAAGGTGACGACTACGGTGGCCTCCATTACCGTATACATCGCCCTTATGAATCATCCCGACATAAGGAAAAGAGATCTCTCTTCCTTTATCAAGGCTTACAGCGGGGGGGCGCCGGTATCGGAATCCATTGTGAAACAGTTTGAGGACCTTACCGGGCTTTATTTGTACAATGTGTACGGGATGACGGAGACCAATTCTCCTTCCCACATCGTTCCTCTGGGCAAAAGGGCCCCCGTGGATCCGGAAAGCGGGGCCCTGTCCGTGGGGGTTCCCGTGCCCAATTGCGTTATGAAGATCATGGACCTGGAACAGGGAAACCGGGAGCTTGCCCCCGGTGAAGTGGGGGAGATTGTCGATTCCGGTCCCGTCGTTGTGCCGGGGTATTGGGAGAAGCCGGAAGAAACGGCCCACGCCATACGGGATGGCTGGCTGTATACCGGCGATGTGGGAAAGATGGATGAAGACGGCTGGTTTTATCTGGTGGATAGGAAGAAAGATATGATCGTGGCCTCGGGGTACAAGGTGTGGCCCCGGGATGTGGAAGACGTGATCTACCAGATTCCCGGCGTGAAGGAGACGGCGGTGGTGGGGATGCCCGATCCTTACCGGGGCGAGACGGTAAAGGCTTTTGTGGCCTTAAAGGACGGACTGAAGGAGCCGGTGACTCCGGAGGATATCATCGCATTCTGCAAGGCCCGAATGGCGGCATATAAATATCCGCGAGAGGTGGAAATCGTCGCCGAAATTCCAAAAACATTAACAGGCAAATTTCTTCGTCGCAGCCTGAGAGAAAGAGAAAAGGAGAAACCATGAAACTTGTAAATGGCGCTGAATATATGGAGAGCCTGCGTAGTCTGCATCCCAGGATCTACTACAAAGGCGAAAAGATTGATGACGTGACCACCCATCCCGCCACGGCCCCCCATGTGCGTGCCGCGGCCATGACCTACGCGCTGGCAGGCGACGAGGAATACAAGGACCTGGCCCTGGCCACGTCCCACCTGACCGGAAGGACCATCAGCCGTTTTACCCACGTTCACCAGAATGTGGAGGATCTGATAAAAAAGGTGAAAATGCTGCGCGTATTGGGCCAGAAGACCGGGACCTGCTTCCAGCGGTGTGTGGGTTTTGACGGGATCAATGCCACCTATTCGGTGGCGTACGAAATCGACGAAAAATTTGGCACCGACTATTTTGAACGCTTCAAAAAATGGCTGATACGCATACAGGATGAAAACCTCATGGTGGTGGGCGCCATGACCGATCCGAAAGGCGACCGGGCTAAAGGCCCCGCCGACCAGGCCGATCCCGATCAGTACGTTCACGTGGTGGAAAGAAAGGATGACGGCATCGTGATTCGTGGGGCGAAACTCCACATGACGGGCGCTGTAAATTCCCACGAGATCCTGGTGATGCCCACGACAGCCATGGATGAGCGCTCAAAGGATTACGCCGTGGTCTGTGCCATACCTATTAATGCACCCGGAATCACCATGATCTTCGGCCGCCAGGCCAGTGATGATCGGAGGGACAAATTAGAGCGGATCGACGTGGGAAAACCTTCCTTCGGGAACGTGGGGGGGGAGGCGGTCATCGCCTTTGAAGACGTGTTCGTTCCTAACGAGAGGGTCTTTATGAATGGAGAAACGGCGTTCGCCAGCCCCCTCGTGTACCGGTTCGCCGCCCATCACCGCGCCAACTACGGGGCCTGTAAGACCGGTCTGATGGATGTGCTGACAGGCGCGGTAAGTTATCTTGCCCAGATCCAGGGTACGGCAGGGGCCTCCCATGTGAAGGACAAGGTGACGGAGATGATTCATCTGTGCGAAACCCTTTACTGTTCATCCATCGCCTGCGCCGCGGAGGGCCAGCCAACGCCATCGGGCGCCTACCTGGTGGATACGATGCTGGCCAATGTCTGCAAGCAGAACGTGACACGATTTCATTTTGAGGTGGCACGGCTGGCCCTGGATCTGGCGGGCGGATTTATTGCCACGCTTCCCAGTCAGTACGATCTGGAAAGCGAGGAAATCGGCCATCTCGTCAGAAAATATTTCTCCGGGGTGGAAGGCATCCCCACGGAGCATCGCATCAAAATTGCGCGTTTGATCGAGGCCATGACAGGAGGTACGGCCCTGGTGGAATCGATGCACGGGGCGGGTTCGCCCCAGGCGCAGCGGGTGATGATTTTCCGCGAGGGGGATCTCGCAAAAAAGATCAAACTTGCCAAAGCCCTGATTGGAATTCCGGTCAAGGATAAGTGAGGAGGCATCTTATTCAAATGCTCTGGCCATGAAATACCGAATCAGGAAGAGCCATTCCGTCACGAGGTCTTTTTTGCCGCCACATCTGATTCCTATGGCTGCACCGGTCCTTCTATGCTGGCGCGGAAAAGTGGATGGATAATAATGGCCCATTTGCACCAGCATAGAAGGACCTCTCGACGGTCGGTGAAGGTTTATCCAAGAGGCGGCAGCAAAAAAGACCTCGTGACTGCATTCCTGCCAGGGTTTTTGAATGGGATAAGTGACGAGTGACATGGATCGAGGATTTCAGCCGTGAAAATCGGAAATATAAAAATTTTAGCCTGATTTCAGACCTGTATCCTCTGAAAGGAAAACATGAAAATAAAATGGCTGGCCGGGGGCCTACTCCTGTTCGCTCTTCTGCTTTATGCAATCTTCTCTATTTACCCGGACTGGCTGTGGTTCCAGAGCCTGGGATTTTCCTCGGTTTTTTCTACGATGATTCGTGCCAAATTCGGCTTTGGTTTGGCGGTATGGCTGTTTTTAATCCTGATTATCACCATAAATCTGATCATCGCAAAGAGGCTGAGTCCGGCCTCCGGGACCGTCAACCCATTACGGGGAAAAGATGGGGTTGCCCTTCCGACGGGCCTTTCCGCAAACACGATCAATATCCTCTTCGTGGTCTTCATCCTGATTGCGGGCTTTGTCATAGCGAGCAAAGGATCGGAGCGATGGGATGTGATCCTTCGTTATCTTTACGGACAGCCTTTTGGAACCTCCGATCCGGTTTTCGGCAGAGATATCGGATTCTATATCTTTTCGCTTCCATTTTATGTCTTTATTCGCAGCGGGCTGCTGCTCCTGTTTGTTTTTGCCGCGGGTCTTACCATCGTCTGGTATTTGAAAAACGGTTCGCTTCAGATCGTGGGTGAAATCGTCCCGGAGGAAGGCAAACAGCCTGGACTGCCCAAAGTAGTCTTGGCCCCTGGAGTGCGAAAGCACCTGCTGCTTTTGGGCGGGATCGTCGTAGCGCTTTTTGCCTGGGGATATTATCTGAAGATATATGGGCTCCTCTATTCGGCACAGGGTCCTGCTTTCGGGGCCAGTTATACCGATATTCACGTGAAGATCTGGGCCTTTCGTTTTTTGATCCTTGTCTCTTCCGCCTTTGCCGTCCTCCTCTTTATGAATGCATTCAGGCCGGGGAACCGATGGCTTTTGATAGGTGGCGGCATCTGGGTTGGAAGCATTCTTCTTTTCAGCATGCTGCTCCCTCTGGCTGTCCAGAAATTCGTGGTAAAACCCAATGAATTGACTAAAGAATTTCAATATATCGGCCATAACATCGAGTACACCAGAAAGGCCTATAACCTCAATAAAATAAAAGTGGTGGATTTCCAGGTCAATGACACATTGAGTCTGAAAGAGGTGAAGAAACAGGATGCAACGATCCAGAACATCCGGATATGGGATGAACGACCGCTTCTACGGACCTACCGGCAGATTCAGTCAATCCGTCTTTACTACGATTTCAACAATGTGGATGTGGGGCGTTACACGATCGAAGGCAGATATAGACAGATCATGCTGGCCGCGAGAGAAATGGTGGTGAACCAACTTCCTCCGCAAGCCAATACCTGGGTAAACCGACATCTCACATATACCCATGGATATGGTCTTGCGGCGAGCCCGGTCAATGAGGTCACCAGTGAGGGACTCCCCCGGCTGTTCATCAAGGACCTCCCACCCGTTTCCGAAGTTGATCTGAAAATCGACCGGCCGGAGATCTATTACGGAGAAAAGACCGATCAATACGTTCTGGTAAATACCAGAACCAAGGAGTTTGATTACCCCAAGGGCGACAAGAACGTTTATGCCAATTACCAGGGAAGGGGAGGGGTTCCCATTCATTCCTTTCTGCGAAGATTCCTGTACGCCATCGAATTCAAGGATCCTCAGATCCTGTTTACCAACTACCTGGGGCCGGAAAGCAGGATTATGTACAAGCGCAATATTCGCCGGAGAGTCAAGACCATTGCGCCATTTCTGTCCTATGATACCGACCCCTATCTGGTGCTTTCAGGAGGGAGACTTTACTGGTTTCTCGACGCGTACACCACTTCCGATATGTATCCATACTCCACCCGATCCTATGGACCTTCGAAGGGGGAGTTGATCAACTATATTCGAAATTCAATTAAAGTGGTTGTGGATGCCTATGACGGTCGTGTCCGGTTTTATCTGATGGACGAGAGCGATCCCATTGCGGTGGCTTACAAGGCAATCTTCCCGGACCTTATGGAGCCGTTTGAGAAGATGCCCGAAGATTTGAAAAAACATGTTCGGTATCCCAAGGACCTCTTCGATATTCAGGCTGCGGCATATACTAAATATCATATGGAGGATCCACAGGTTTTTTACAACCAGGAAGACCTATGGCAGCTCCCTGACGAAATGTATGGAGATCATCGGCAGAAAATGGAGTCTTACTATATCATCATAAAACTGCCGGAAGGAGAGAAAGATGAGTTTTTGATCATGCTTCCGTTTACGCCATCCAAAAAAGACAACATGATCGGATGGCTGGCGGCAAGAAGCGATCTGCCCTATTACGGAAACCTGATCGTCTATAAACTGCCTAAGGAAAAACTGATTTACGGTCCCATGCAGATTGAGGCAAGGGTGGACCAACAGACGGAAATTTCCAGAGAACTGAGTCTCTGGGATCAGAAAGGGTCCAGCGTTATTCGGGGAAACCTGCTGGCTATCCCTGTCTGTGATTCTTTTATCTATGTGGAGCCCATTTATCTGGAGGCCAAACAGGAGGAAAGATCGGGGGCCAGGGCAGATGATAGATCATCAGAGGGTCGCGGAAAATCCCGGGAGAAGGACGTCCCGATTTCTCCTTGGCGAGAAAAAACCAGGGTTTCCTCTCTACCGGAATTGAAAAGGGTGATTGCGGCGTTCGGCAACCGGGTCGCCATGGAGGAGACCCTGGACAAGGCCTTGATGAGCGTATTAGGTGGGGAGAGTCCCGCGAGAGAAGGGACGGTTCCGGCCGCAAAAGAGGTCCTCCAAAGCTCTTCTCTTGGTTCGCAGGCCCTGGAACACTACAATAACGCGAAAACTTATCTCCGTCAGGGAAACTGGTCCGGATACGGCGAAGAACTGGACAAAATGGAGAAGGTCCTCAAAAAACTGGGGAACCAGGGAGATCGGCAGTAACTCCCATGGCCGGTTTTAGGCAAAAAACCAAAATGAGAATTGCCGGGAGATCGGAAATAGGGTTGTAATCCGTGGAGAGGTGGACTACTATCATCTGTTTACGGAAAACGTAATGCCCGTGTGAAAGGACGAACAAAATCGAGGATGAATCACGACAGCACGCTCAATCTGGACATTTTCTCTGATCTGTTTTTGAACATTGAAGAGAGGTTGCAGGAACTATTTGTTTCCCGTGTACCCCTTGTTCAAGATATTGGAAAACATGCGCTTTTGAAGCAGGGCAAAAGATTGCGGCCTCTTATTTTTGTCCTTTCATGCCGGCTCTGTAATTATGGCGAGGAGGACATCTATGCACTTTCGACCATTTTTGAATGTATCCATGCCGCATCTCTTCTCCATGACGATGTCCTGGATAATGCTGAAATCAGGCGGAACAGGCCTTCGGCCAATCAGATCTGGGGTAACCAGGCTGCTGTTTTAGGGGGGGATTTTCTGTTTTCAAAAGCCCTTTCCCTGGCTTCAGGCGCCAACAGTGTAGAATTTTTGAAAATCCTGACAGGCAGCACCGCCAGGATGACCGAAGGCCAGATCCTGGAATTGGAACATACTGATAACTGGGGGCTTACGAGAGAACAGTATATGGAAATTGTCCAGGGAAAGACGGCTGCTCTCATCTCATCCGCCTGTGAGTGTGGGGCGATTATTTCCGGCGTTTCGTTACGGGAAAGAGAAGCCCTGGCTGAATTCGGCTTCAATGCGGGCATTGCGTTCCAGCTCATCGACGATCTTTTGGATTATACTTCTTCGGAAGAGGTGTTTGGAAAACCGGTTGGCAAAGACCTCCTGGAAGGAAAAATCACATTGCCTCTCATCTATACCCTTGAGGGATTTGAAACCGATGAAAAAGATCGAATAGCGCAACGTTTCCTCAGCAGGCAGGCCAACGAGGAAGCCCGTGAAGGGTTGATCCGCGCCGTGAGGACGAGCGGAGCTATCGGCCGTGTCAGGAAAGAAGCTCAAGGGTTCGTAGATAAGGCATCGGAATGTTTTCACCTGTTTCCCGATTCTCCCGCCAAAACACAACTCCTCCAGTTGAACGGTTACATTACAAAGAGAAATTTCTAATCCCGTGGTTATGCTTCACTGACAGGTATTTTCATGAAGAAAAGAAAGAATTCAGGAGTGTCCCGAGAGGTCATTCGCTTTGCGGAATTCTTGAAAAGTCGAGGATTCAAGGTTTTTCAGACCGGAGTCCAGGACGCCATCAGGAGTTTGCAGGCCGTATCCATTGAAAACAGGGAGGACTTTTTCTTCGCGCTGCGCGCGACCCTCTCTTCCAGTGACTTGGAATGGGAGCAGTTCCGGCCCCTTTTTGATGAATTCTGGCAAAGGATGGAGCAGGAAGATATCAAAACAGATCCACTGCGGCCGGGCACGGAGGAATCGGAAGGTGAAGATGTGAAGCCCCGGGAGATTCCCGGCGATAAGAAAGGGGAGAAGACCGAAAGTAAGAAGGACGAAGGCGAAAAGGAATGGCTGGAGGGCGTGGCATACAGTGCCCTGTGCAAGGTTGAAAAGAGCGACCTGGGAAAGTTTGAGAAAGCGGACATACAAGTCGCACAGCTCCTGCTTAAGAACATGATGGAGCCTTTCAGGCTGAACCTGGTGAGAAGAGCCAGGAGAAGCCGTAAAAAGGGGAGTCTGGATTTTCCCCGAACGATCAGGAAGAGTCTGAAGACGGAAGGAACACCTCTGAAACTCCTTTTCAAGGAAAAAAAGAAACGCCTTAAGCGGCTCATTATTTTGGCTGACGTAAGCGGGTCCATGGACCGGTACGCACGGTTTGTGATGCCATTTCTCCTGGGACTTCGGGGAATAGGGTCGAAGGCGGAGGTCTTTGTTTTCTCTACTTCCCTGACCTCCATTACGTTCCTGATCAGACATCTAAGTGTTGATGAGGCCCTGGAAAGGGTGGCAAAGGAGGTCCCCGAATGGTCTGGGGGAACGAGGATTGGCTATTCTCTCCATCAGTTCAATCAGGGAGCGGGTCTGAGACTTTTAAACCAGCGGTCGGTGGTAGTTATCCTGAGTGATGGCTGGGATCTGGGAGGCAAGGACCTCCTCAGGCGGGAAATGGCCCTTCTGCATAGCAAGGCGCATTCCGTGATATGGCTGAACCCTCTTGCGGGGGACCCGGATTACGAGCCCATCTGCAGAGGAATGAACGTGGCCATGCCCTATATCGACCATTTCCTCGCTGCGGATAGCCTCCACAGTCTCAAGAGGGCGGGAAGTCTCCTTGCAAAGGTGGTGTATCATTAAGGCAAAGAGTTTATTGCACAATAACCTTCACGCCCTTTGGGGCGGTGAAGGTAAAAAAACGCTTGTCTAACGTGTGAATTTCGGTAAATGCCCCAAGCGTGAAAATGGTTACACTGCCAAGGAGGTTGTATATCTTGACGGTTCGAATACGGTAATCTTCCGTGGCCGTTACTTCGATCTTCTGAATGTCTTCCCAGGGTGGGGTTGGAATCAACTCTAATGCAAATTCACCCAGGTCGTTTTTCCCTTGCAGCGTGACCTTGAAATTGTCTTCCACCTGGGCAAGTCCGTGGAGTATATTGGTCATAAGCCTGAGTTCTTTGCCGAATTCCTCGGTTTTATACTCATAGGCCGTCTTCTTGGCAGGGATATACCACCACATGGTTGCACTGTTTGCTATGATGGTTTCAATGGTTGGCTTTTCCTGCTCCAGCCTCAGAAGATCGGGTGCTCTGAAATAGATGGTTCCATTGGCCAGGTCTCCTTTTGCTTTTTCTCCCAGCATGGTCATGGAACGCGTGATGACTTCCCGAGTGTAAGGCACCGAAATGGCGTCAAGATGACCGTAGGTCTTTTTGAGGCCGTCGAGAAGCTGAGGCAGATCAACTGCCGCCACGGCTGTTCCCTGGATGATAAAGAACCACAAACTGCAGAAAATTATTTTTCGAAACATCTCTTTCATTCCCTCCTTCCAAATACCTCCCGCGGCCTGACACCGTCGGATGGTCCTACAATTCCTTGTTTTTCCATCACCTCAATCATGCGGGCCGACCGATTGTAGCCCACCCTCAGTTTACGCTGAATCATGGAGATGGATGCCTGTCCTGTTTTCGAGACAAGATCTACGGCTTCATCATATTTTTCATCAAATTCTATCTCTTCTTCGTCTTCCTTTTCATCTTCGGCAATCTGGGAGAGGATCGAGCTGTCATATTCCGGGGCCTTTTGATTTCTCAGGAAGTCAGCGGTCCGTTTTACTTCCTCTTCCGATACATACGCGCCGTGAATCCTTGCCAGGCGGCCGACGCCCGGAGGCATGAACAGCATGTCCCCATCTCCCAGAAGATTCTCGGCGCCGTTGGCATCGATAATGGTCCTGGAGTCCACCTTTGAAGAGACCTGAAAAGAGATCCTGGTGGGAAAATTCGCCTTGATAATTCCAGTGAGGACATTGACCGACGGCCGTTGCGTTGCGATGATCAGGTGGATGCCCGCCGCCCTGGCCATCTGCGCCAGCCTGGTAATCGATTCCTCAACATCCTTTGATGCGACCATCATCAGATCCGCAAGCTCGTCGATGATGATGATGATGTAGGGAAGGGTTTTGTCGATCCCTCTATCGTCCGTGTCTCCTTGCTTTACCGGTTGATTGACGATTTTCCGGTTGTAAGTTTCGATATTCCGGACACCTCTGTCGGAAAGAAGCATATAGCGTCTTTCCATTTCATCGACCGCCCACTTGAGGGCTTTTGTGGCATCCTTGGGTTCGGTCACCACGGGATGAAGCAGGTGCGGGATGTCTTTATATACGGAAAGTTCTATCCTCTTTGGATCAATCATCAGCATTCGGGCCATGTCCGGGGTCAACTTGAAAAGCAAACTCTCGATCATGGTATTGATGCTGACGCTTTTTCCTGTTCCCGTGGCCCCGGCCACAAGGAGATGGGGCATCTTGGTGAGATCGGCAACCACCGGCGCCCCTGTAATATCTTTGCCAAGGGCTATGGGAAGCTTGAATTTGGAGTCCTGATAGGCGCTGCTTGAAAGTATCTCTTTCAAGACGACAATTTCCCTTATGTTATTGGGTATTTCAATGCCTATGGCGGCCTTTCCCGGGAGGGGGGCCACGATCCTTATGTTGGATGCCCTTAATGTCAGGGCCAGATCGTCGGACAGCCCGGCCACTTTGCTGATCTTGACTCCCGGCGCCGGGGCATATTCGTACATGGTGATGACCGGCCCCGGAAGGATCTCGACGACTTCCCCCTCCACTCCGAAATCGGAAAGCTTTTTTTCAAGCCTTCGCGCATTCATTTCCAGGCTTTCTCTGTGGATCTTGGTATTTTTTCTCTCCGGGGGATCAGAGAGAAGGTCGAGCGGGGGCAGTTTGAGATCCCCTGACGCATTCATGAAGGAAAATTTTTCCTGCCGGGGAATTTGTTCTTCTTCGATTACGGGATCTACAATGGTTACTTTGGGCCTCGATTTGATTATTTTACGGGCGACCATGGTCTTCTTCGCCCTTTTTCTTCGTTCCGTCCTTTTCATCACGAGGGTCATGAGCCCCTTCAAAAACCCCAGTATCCAGATTCCCAGCTTTGAAAAGAGCCATCCGAGGGAGAGTCTGGTCAGGATCATTAAAGAAATGATGAAAATCGCCAGGAGCATGATGTCGGCCCCGAATTTGTTCAGGGCGTTTCTGGCCGCGGCCGCCATATGAAGGCCGATAAGTCCGCCTGCCTCCATTCCCCTCCCCTTGAAAAAGAGTTCCTTGGAAAAATGCAGGTCCATGATGGCGGAGAAGGAAACCACCATGAAAACGGCGGCAATAAGACTCTTTATAGGAGATGAGACGGACCGTCCCTGGAAGGAGAGAAAAGAGAGCGCTAAAAAGATCATGGGGATCCAGAAGGCCGCGAAGCCCAGGGAATCAAAACAGAATCCGGCAAGGTGCGCTCCGATTGCGCCGAAAAGATTGTGCGCCTTGCCAAGAGGACCCGTGGTGTTCCAGAGCAACCTGTCGGTGGCGTGAAAGGATAACAGGCTTACCGCAAAAACAACCGCCGCCAATAAGAGGACAATTCCGGGTATTTCTCTTCTGATGGGATGAGGTTTTTTCAAATCCTTTGCTTTTTGTTCCGATCTGCCGTTGGTCTTGCGCTTCACTTATGATATTCCCCTGTCCTGCCGGGTTAGTTTTACAAATTGATGATGACCGGGACGATCAGTGGGCTTCTCTCGATTACTTTGTAAAAGAAATGTTTCAGCCTTCGTCGAATGTCCGATTCAACATCGGCGTAATTCATGGGTCTTGGTCTTTCCAGTTCATCCAACACTTCGAGAATGATGCATTCCGCATCCTGGAGGATATGCCGGTTCTGATTTTCGAATACAAAACCCCTCGATATGATATCAGGCCCGTAAACGGTCTCGCCCGTGTTTTCATCTACGCCAAGCAATACAATCACCATGCCGTGGCTGCTCAGTTTGCGTCTATCCCGCAGGATCATCTCGCCGACGTCCCCTACGCCTTTCCCGTCCACAAGGACCCTACCGGCGCTGACAGACGTTTCCAGGGTCATCTGATCGTCTTCGAAGCGGATCACATCCCCATCTTCCGCCAGAAGAACATTCTCGCGATCCATTCCCATATTCAGGGCAACCTGTGCATGTTTGACCAGATGCCGGTATTCCCCATGAATCGGGATAAAAAAACGCGGTTTTACAAGCCCTAACATGAATTTCAGCTCTTCTCTCCTGGCGTGTCCGGAAGTATGAATGTCGGAGATCTTTTCATAGATCACGTCCGCTCCCATACGGTAGAGCTTGTTGATCAGGGATGTGATGGCCTTTTGATTTCCCGGGATGAAGCGGGAGGAAAAAACCACCGTGTCTCCATCTTTGATCTTTATATCTCTGTGTTGATCCAGGGCCATGCGGGTAAGGGCCGACATCGGTTCTCCCTGACTTCCGGTGGTGATGATGGCCACCTGATCATCCGGATAATTGCGGATTTGTTTTTCCGTGATTTCGAGGTCTTCAGGAAGATCCATGAATCCCAGTTCCTGGGCTATGCCCACATTGGTGACCATGCTCCTTCCGTTGAAAACTACTTTTCGCCCGAATTTGGCCGCAAGAGAGACAACCTGCTGAATCCTGGTGATGTTGGAGGCGAAACTGGAAACAATGATTCTTCCCCTGCATTTCCGGAAAATGTCCTCCAGCGTTTTTCGAACCTCCATTTCGCTCAGGGTAAACCCCTCCTTTTCCGCATTGGTGGAATCGGAGAAGAGGGCTAAAACCCCCTTTTGGCCGAAATGAGCAAAACGGATAATATCCGTATGCTGGGAATCCACCGGTGTGGGGTCGATTCTGAAATCCCCGGAGTGTATCAATATGCCTTCGGGTGTGTGGATGGCAAGACCAACACCGTCGACGATGCTGTGATTTACACTGATATACTCCACCTTGAAAGGACCAAGATCCGTAACATCTCCCTGGCGGACCTTTCTCAAATCGGTTTTTTCAAGCAGTTGATGTTCTTTAAGCTTTTCACTCAGTATCCCCAGCGTAAAGCTCGTGCCGAAAACGGGAACATTAAACTCCCGCAGAAAGAATGGCATGGCGCCGATATGATCTTCATGACCATGGGTGAGGACGATGGCCTTCACATTTTTTCTGTTGCTTCTGAGATATCCAAAATCGGGAATGACCAGATCCACTCCCGGCATGTAGTCGTCGGGAAACATGAGCCCTGCATCCACCACCAGAATGGTTTCTTCGTGCTGGATGACCATCATGTTCAGGCCGATTTCACCCAGACCTCCCAAGGGAATCACTTTTATCATGTCGATCTCATTTCTATAAATGTTACCCATTTTATTGAATAAACGGCACCTTATAACTTTTTTTTTCAGCAGTCAATAGCTAGTTTCCATCCATAAATGGCCCTTTTCCGCCATCCCCCGGTGGGAGCGGGACAAGTCGGCGTCAAACTGCGGGTTTCCTTGTGCGACGTACTATCGTACGTCTCCGCACAACCCCTTGTTTTCCCAGGAAACAGCCCTGGATCGTAGACCTTGACCTTGCGGAAAATTGCCCCTTTCTGAATTCGAAGCCCGCAGTGCCCACAAGTTCATTTATGGATGGACACTAACTAATAGAAAATGAGGCGCTTTATCAAGTGATATCATCAGAGTGGAACATCCCTGTTTGCTTTTGAATGTTGGTGTTCGGGAATTAATGGCCGACTGCCGCGTTGAATCTTTTTGACTTGAGCGATTTTTTTGTGTTACATAATGCCCTTTATGAGATTCGGCCGATAGGTTCCACAGAAGCGTAGGGTGCGATCTGGGGCTACAGGTAAATCAAAACCCTTTGTAATGTATTCCGGTTTATTCGGGTTGGGAGAGGATTCCATGGCAGGAATAAATAAAGTCATATTGATTGGAAGATTAGGGCGAGACCCTGAACTGAAGTACACCCCGGATGGGGTGCCGGTGGCCACTTTTTCCATCGCGACTTCAGAAGAATGGAAAGATAAAAACACCGGTGAAAAGCAGGAGCGCACGGAATGGCACCGGATTGTGGCCTGGAGAAAATTAGGAGAAATCTGTGGGGAATATCTGCGCAAAGGCAGTCAGATTTATCTTGAAGGAAGGTTGCAGACCAGGTCCTGGGATGACCGCGATGGCAACAAAAGATATACGACGGAAATTATTGCCATAAATATGCAGATGCTCGATTCAAAGGGGAGAAGCTCCGATACCCAGGCCGGCGGTATTCCCTCCCCCATGGAAGAACCGGCAAATCTTCCCGAGGATGATATTCCTTTTTAGATCCGAAGGGACGAGTGACTCCTCCTAAGGAATCATAAGCGGAGATCTATCGTATTCAAAAGTTCCGGTAGGAAAAAACAGCCTGTGGCGGAATGGTCTGCTGCACCTGTACTGCGATTGAAAATTTATCCGATGTAAGATGGGGCTTATGCCTCATCCTTGGGCTTGCCGTCGTCTTTTTTCGGCCCATCTATTTCTTCTTTGGCTTCCTGTGTTGCCTTTTTAAAGTTCTTGATTCCCTTGCCTATTCCACTTCCGATTTCGGGAAGTTTACCTGCTCCAAAAATCACCAGGATGATTATCAGGATGATAATCAATTCCGGCATTCCAATCCCAAACATGAGACTACCTCCAATATCGGAAAAGAATTCAAAAAAACAAGGTTCGAGAGAATTCTTTTCTGACTATTTTTTAATCGCAGCTTCTGTGATGTAACTGCTTCAGATTAATTGATGCTTTGAAACCGTTCAAGGCCCGTTGAAATTTCATCCAACTGGACCACAATTCCACCCATTCCTCCGTATGCCAGAAAATTTCTTCCTTTTGATTATCCCTATGGGGTATATTCAGAAAATCTTCAAATTCGGATAGACAATTTCCACACAGATTGAATTCATTTGCCGTTGGGCTGAGCGTTGTTGCGGACCTCTCCACATGGTGCCCGCACATGGAACACTTAAAATGGCACCCTGAACACTGCAGCAATCTCTGAACGGATTCGAATTTATTGCGATAGGTTTCAATCTGTTCGGCGCGTTTTCTGTCTTCGAGACGATCCGTTATATTAAGGATTTTTTTCATGATTGAATCCTCCGTTGCGCTTCATGATAACACCTTCCTCTACCACGAAGCAATCTAAGACCGTTCATAAACAGAGTCAATGCAGGTTTGTGCTGGCCCTCGGCGCTTTCGGGTCGCTATTTCATTACTTTCAGCACCGTTTGTCCCAGCACGCCAAGATTGATCGCCACAGTAATGCCTGCCTTTTGAAGCGCTTCTATCTTGTCTTCCGCCTTGCCCTGGCCGCCTGATATAATGGCGCCTGCATGGCCCATTCGTCTGCCCGGGGGGGCTGTCTGTCCGGCAATAAATGCAATAACCGGTTTGTTGAATTCCCTCTGAATGTATTCGGCGGCCTCTTCTTCGGCGGAGCCCCCGATTTCACCAATCAGGACAACCCCTTCTGTTTCCGGATCATTTTTGAACCGTTTCAGGTGATCGATGAATGTGGTTCCGACGATCGGATCGCCCCCGATTCCTATGCAGGTGGACTGACCGAGGCCTACCCTTGTCAACTGGTCCACGACTTCATAGGTAAGGGTGCCGCTTCTCGATATGACCGCCATGGGGCCTTGGGAATGAATGAAGCCCGGCATGATGCCCACCTTGGTTTTCCCGGGAGAAATGATTCCCGGACAGTTGGGACCGATAAGAACGCAATTTCTGCCCTTAAGAAATCCGGATACCTTCACCATATCCAGTACGGGGATGCCTTCTGTTATGCATACAATGACCTCTATCCCGGAGGCTGCTGCGTCTGTTACGGCGTCCGCGGCAAAAGGAGGAGGTACAAATATGCACGCAACGTTGGCGCCTTCCTTTTGAACGGCCTGCCGTACGGTGTTGAACACGGGCACCCCTTCAACTTTCTGCCCCCCTTTCCCCGGCGTTACCCCCGCGACAACCTTCGTTCCATAGTCCAGCATCTGTTTTGTGTGAAAGGCGCCTTCCCTGCCGGTGATGCCTTGGACCACTATTCTGCTTTTTTCATCTACAAGTATACTCATGATCGATTGGTTCCTTATACCTGTGCTGCGACAAGTTCGGCGGCCTCTGACAGGTCTTTGGCCACCAGAAATTTTAGTCCGGAATCATTCAGGATTTCTCTTCCTTCCTCTACATTGGTGCCTTCCAGTCTCACGATCAGGGGAAGATCTATTCCTGTCTTCCGGGCGGCAGCAACGACGCCTCTCGCGAGGACATCGCACCGCAGAATTCCCCCGAAGATATTTACAAGAATGGCCTTGACGCGGCTGTCTTTTAAAATAATTTCCACACCTCTGGTGATCATTTCTTCGCTTGCGCCGCCACCCACATCCAGAAAATTGGCGGGTTCAGCGCCTGCCATTTTGATAACATCCATGGTGGCCATGGCAAGGCCGGCGCCGTTTACCATGGCGCCGATGTTTCCGGTCAGTCGGATATAATTCAGATTATATTCGTTGGCCATGAGCTCGAGGGGATCCTTTTCTCGGGGATCATCAAGCGAAAGCAGCTCTTTGTGTCTGAAAAGCGCATTGTCGTCGATGGTGATCTTGGCGTCGATGGCGATGACTTTTCCGTCTTTTGTCAGAACAAGTGGGTTGATTTCCAGCAGGGAGCAGTCCAGGCTTATGAAGGCCTTGTACACATTGGCCATGAGGGACATGAACGCCTTCATGGACTCGGCAGGCGGAGGTGTATCGAGGCTGTAGAGAAGATTTCTGGCGTTATGGTCCATCCATCCCACGGCGGGATCAATGTTTTCCCTGTGAATCTGTCCGGATGATTTCGCGGCCGTTTCCTCGATATCCGTCCCTCCCGCCTGGCTGAAAATCATGGCAGGGGTCGCCGTGGTTCGGTCAATGACCATACTGATATAAAATTCTCTCTCAATATCCACCCCTTCTTCTATATAAACCTGGTTTACCACCGAGCCTTCCGGACCTGTCTGTTTGGTAATCAACGGCTTTCCCAGAATCGAATCGGTTACCGATACAACCTCTTCGGGGTTCCGGACAACCTTCACGCCCCCTGCCTTTCCCCTGCCGCCGGCATGTATCTGAGCTTTGACCACCCAGGGAGGTCCTGCAATGGTTTTTGCCGCCCTGGCCGCCTCATCCGAGGTGGTTGCCAGTTGTCCGGCGGGGACAGGTATACCCTGATTACGCAAAAGTTCCTTTGCCTGGTATTCATGCAGTTTCATTGTTTCGAAATGCTCCCGATAGAGATGATGGTTGTGTAGCAAGGTCAATCCTATACCCATTAATTAATGAATCTCCTGCGTACTTGTCAAGCAGAACATGATTTCAAAAGGATTAGAGCGGATAAAAACGAGGGCTTGACTCGAGGCATCAATTTTAGGATAAAGATCGAAAGGAGAACAGGGATGTGAAGTTCCCATGTTTGACGCGAACACATTTTATCAGAATCTTTTGTATCTTATTCAAAAACCCTGTGGCGGGGTGGCTTCGCTGACTCCAAACATCGTACCAGGGAATTTGAATGGGATACAATCTTTTTATATTATGAATCTAATGGCTAAAAGTTTGCAGCTAACGGCTTCTTTGCAATTGAAAGAAGGGGGAGTATGAATACGGGTTTAACAAGAAAACAGCGACTGGTACGCAGTTCGGTCCGTTCATTTTGTGAACGGGAACTTCGTCCCATTGCCGGGGAAATCGATCAGGAAGCCAGGTTCCCGTGGGAAGTGGTGGAAAAGATGGGCCGGCTTGGGTATTTCGGGATACAGGCCCCGAAAGCTTTAGGCGGCGCCGGGATGGATTCCCTGAGTTATTCCATCATTATAGAAGAGATATCAAGGGTTTCAGCCGGAGTGGGGCTTTGTGTGACCGTGCATAACAGCGTCGGTCTGTATCCGGTGCTTGCATTTGGTTCCGAAGAACAGAAAACCAAGTGGGCCGGCCCTCTTGCGCGGGGCGATAAAATCGGGGCTTTTTGCCTGACCGAACCGAATGCAGGTTCAGACGCAAGGGGAATAGAATCCACCGCCGTTCTGGATGGAGACCGCTTTATCGTCAATGCAAACAAGGTCTTTGTCACCAATGGAGGGGTTGCGGATATCTGCCTGATCTTTGTCCGTACCGGGGTTCCCGGCGGCGCCGTGAAGGTCAGCGTGGTTGTGGCCGAAAGGGGAACCCCGGGATTCGTGGTGGGGGATCTGGAAGATCTCTGCGGCATGCGGGCAAACCCGGTCAGCTCCATTCGCCTCTATGATTGCGCCATTCCCGAATCCAATCTTTTGGGAAAGGACGGAGACGGGCTCAAGATCGGGCTGGCTGCCCTGGATGCGGGAAGGATGGGAATTGCCGCCCAGGCGGTCGGAATAGGGCAGGGGGCCCTTGAAGAGTCGCTTCGGTACGGAAAGCAGAGACGGCAGTTCGGTGTTCCCATTGAAAAACATCAGGCTATTCAGATGATGTTGGCGGATATGGCGACCCAGGTGGATGCGTCCCGTCTGCTGGTGTATCGGGCGGCCGGGCTGCGGGACAGAAAAGAACCGTTCTCCCAGGCCGCCGCCATGGCGAAGCTCTATGCGTCCGAGGCCTCGTGCAGGGTAACGGATATGGCGGTCCAGATCCACGGAGGGTACGGGTACTCAAAGGCCTATGCGGTTGAACGGTACTACCGTGACGCCAGGGTGACCAGAATCTACGAGGGGACATCCGAGGTGCACCGCATGGTGATTTTCAGAGGATTATCGGGAAAATAGGACTGAAGGGGAGCAAACATGAGTCTTAACCTTATAGTATGCATTAAATCCGTCATCATGCAACCGCCCGAAGGCGACGTTATCCGTTCAGAGGATCTATTGCAGTTGAACCCCTACGACAGGCCCGCGGTGGAAGCTGCTCTCCGGTTGCGGGAGGTTCGGGGAGGCACGGTAACCACTCTTTCCATGGGACCTGAAGCGGCGAATGCGGCTTTGGCGGAAACGCTTGCCATGGGCGCCGATCGGGGAGTTCTGCTCTCCGATCCCGCATTCAAAGGCTCCGACACCCTTGCCACGTCTACGATCCTGAGCGCGGGGATCAGGCGGTTGGCGCCCTTCGATCTGGTCTTATTCGGTACGAGGACCGCAGACAGCGATACGGGGCAGGTGGGTCCCCAGACGGCCGTCGCCCTTGGCATTCCCATGATAACGGGTGTGGATTCCATGGAATTGATGGGCGAAGATCTTCACGTGGAGCGGCGGATGGACGGATTCATTGAAGAATACCGGGTATCCTTTCCCGCGGCCCTGTCCATAAGCCTGCGCTCTTTCGAACCCGCAGACATTGGACTTGATGCCATTGAGGCCGCCTTTGAAAAAAAGGCCCTCGAAACCTGGACTATAGACGATCTTGGCCTGTCTCCAGAAGAGACGGGGGACGCAGGTTCCCCCACCAGGGTAATCTCCATGACCAAAGTGAAAAAGGGCAGGACCTGTGAGCTGTTGCAGGGGACCCCGGCGGAACAGGCCGATGCGCTTGTGGCCAGGCTGAAGGAGTCGGGGATGCTCTAAGGGATCTCGCAGCCGCGAAGACGCAGAGGCACAAGA
Source organism: uncultured delta proteobacterium (assembly GCA_963747555.1). GTDB lineage: Bacteria > Desulfobacterota > DSM-4660 > Desulfatiglandales > Desulfatiglandaceae > DUZB01. The sequence continues at coordinate 19,687 of CAVVFZ010000028.1, read as the reverse complement.
CATTATGTGACCATCCGGCATTGACGCTTCAGCGCTGCGCTTTTTTTTGGGATCCCATCCAATCCGTATTTTGTCTGCCAATTTCTCCGCCCGGCTCCAAAGGGCCGAACAGGCGTTCATTTGAAAAGGTTTAATAAGATCTTGCCCGAGCGAATAAGGATGGAAGGTATTTTGCTTTATGGTGGGGTTCTGCTGCAACCTGTTATCTAAACAGTTCTCCAAAGGGAAAGGTTTTGTAAAGTGTCGTTACTCAGCTATCAAGGTTCCATGGCCTTTCTGAATCTGAAATCAACTGTCCGATGGATTTCTTCAAAACCCGAAATGTTCTCGGTGACCACAGTAGCTCCGATCTGACGGGCAATCATGGCTATGCAGACATCGTTATAAATGCGGGGGTGCATAGGATCCAACCTTCCTGAAGACCGTAGTTTCTGGCAGGCCTGACCGATCGTTACCTGTGTTGATGCTGATGGGATCACGAGCCTGCCCAATCTGATGAACGTCGCTCCAAAATGTATCAGGATGCCACGTCCTATTGGCGTGGTTGGTGACGTGGTTGCTGCTTATAAATGGTTAGATAAAATAACAAGAAGTTGAGGGATATGAAGTACGGCCGATGGACGCGATTGGCGCGAGACACGCCATGGCGTGCTCCTCATAGTCGCCCGGTTAGGCCCCGATTTCTACGATCTACGATTAAGGAGAAAATGATGTCCGACAAAACCCGTAGTGTGGTACAAAAGGCCTTCGGCGACTTTGCCCCGAAGATTGCCGAACTAACCGATGATATTCTCTTTGGAGACATTTGGGAACGCCCGCAGTTATCGAAACGGGATAGAAGCCTGATTACCTGCGCGGCCCTCGTCATGGGGGGCAAAACCGAGCAGATGAATTTCCATTTCCCAAAGGCCCTGGAAAATGGGGTAACGAAAGAGGAGCTTATTGAACTGATCACACATCTGGCGTTCTACGCAGGCTGGCCGAACGCAATGTCGGCAATGACCCGGGCGAAAGAACTGCTTGGAACGAAAGAATCTTGATAAGGGTGCAGAAAACGAGTCTGCAGGCGCCTGACGTCGTGGAAGGGGGGACGCAAAAAAGGAAATTGACTGGGATCGGGAATAGAATCTTTCCGCCCCCTTATGCAAACCAATCACCCGGAGGATTTTATGAAACAAGGCCGCCCCAGTTTAAGTGCACATAAGGTTGCTTTGATGCGGGCGGCACATCAGCTTCTTGATGATCCGAAGGTCTTTGATGATCCGATGGCACTAAGGATTGTCGGCAATCCGGGCGATCTCGATATTCAGCTGGAAGAGCGAAAGTTTAAGACAAGATTATATAGCTATCTTCGAGCTATTGTGGTCGCACGCAGCAGATTTGTTGAGGATGAACTATCCGTAGCGATCGAGCGAGGTATCCGTCAGTACGTTATTCTTGGGGCCGGACTCGATACATTTGCCTATCGCAATCCGCATTCTTTTAGCGGTTTGAAAATATTTGAAGTCGACTATCCGGCCACACAGGAATGGAAGCGAAGACAACTACATGCGGGAAAGATTCCCATTCCGGAAAATCTGACTTTTGTTCCATTTGACCATGAAAATCAGTTATTGGCGGATCCATTGGCAAAAGCCGGGTTCAGAACAGATGAACCGTCTTTTTTTTCATGGCTTGGCGTAACCATGTATCTGACCCGTGAAGCCGTGATGAAAACAATGGAATTCATCCCCTCGTCCACCCCCTTAGGTAGTGGGATTGTATTTGATTATGTGGTTCCGCCTTCTTCACAGAATTTTTTGCCCAGATTGGTTTTCCGATTACTGGCGCGCAGGCTATCCCGTATGGGAGAATCCTGGATCTGTTTTTTAGATCCGGACTTACTGATGACGAATCTGAAAAATTTCGGCTTTACACAGGTTGAAGATATGGGGCCCGAAGAGATTAACGCAAGATTCTTCAAGGATCGAACAGATAGACTTATGGTCGGTCATTTCGGGCATTTGATGAAAGCACAACTTTGAAAAGGAAAGAACATGGCAACAGCAGATGCGAACGGTATTCAAATTGAATATGAGACTTTTGGAGATCCTTCATCCCCGGCAGTGCTTTTGATTATCGGGCTTGGCAGTCAACTGATTCATTGGCAAGACGAATTTTGTCAACAGATTGCTGATGATGGATTTTATGTCATCAGATACGATAACAGAGATGCGGGCCTGTCGACAAAATATGATGCGTTGACCATGCCCGGGATCATGGAGAAAATCGGAGCGCTTTTTTCGGGGCAAAAAATCTCGACACCTTATACCATCGAGGACATGGCAAACGATGCGGCAGGTTTGCTTGACGCACTGCATATAGACAAGGCACATATTTGCGGGATGTCGATGGGAGGGTTTATTGCCCAAACATTCGCCATCAACAATCCTTCTCGTACATTGAGCCTGACATCCATTTACAGCCATTGCGGAAACGGAAAAAAATTTGTCCCCACACAAGAAGCCATGGCGGCAATGATGACACCGGCGCCGGAGGAACGGGAAGCATTTATTGAATATATGTTGAGGTTTTTCAAATTGATATATGGCACCGGGCTTCCTTTTGATGAAGAGTTTCACAGGGCCTTGGCTGCTCGGTCTTATGATCGTTCTTTTTGTCCTGAAGGAGTCGCCCGCCAATATCTTGCAATAATGGTGCAAAAAGACAGGACAGCAGGAACTTGGTGAACTGAAAGTTCCATCGCTGATCATCCACGGCGATGCGGATCCACTTGTGCCGTTGGCTGGTGGAAAGGCCACTGCTGATGCAATTCCGGGCGCTGTCTTAAAAATCATCCATGGAATGGGACATGCAATTCCCAACTTAAATGCCTATTGGGGAGAAATCAAAGATGCACTGATAGACCATTGGAAGGGCAAATAAATTCTCGGTACCATTTTTACCAACACACACGACTATGATTGAACGCCGCCGCATCAAAAGGGTACGCAGTAATTTTAGCGTCTCAATAAATCTCTGCGATACCGACAACGATAATACCCCTATCGGCAGTCCGGATACGGGCAGGATAGCGGATTTCACTCCTCATGGCGTGTGTCTTCATCTTGACAAAATTCAATGCGGCAGCCACCACATCTTCTATACGACCCAGGACCACGAAAATCTCGTTGTCAGTCTTGAATATCCAACAGAGGATGGAGGCGATTCTCTCGTAATTTTTGGAAATCCTGTCTGGTTTGATCTTTTGTCCCCTGAAATTGACAGTGCAAAGTTTAAGATCGGAATTAAGTTCCTGGTGGAGCAGGATAAAGAAACCCTCCGGAAATTTCTTGCCAGATTGGCGGGCCGGCGGGATTCTGGGCAGGCTGGCTAAGAAAGCTGTTCAGATAGGGGAGATTTTCCGGATTAACTTCGTGGTGAAAATGCAGATGTTCAAACCCTGACATCTTATGCCGAGCATCTGCATGAGTTCGGCTCATTCACGTCTATTGAATTTGGCGTTGACAAAATTTTGAATCTGAAAAGGAGAATTAACATGAAAATTGTTGCCATTTTGGGAAGCCCGAAAAAAAACGGAAACACGGCCAGAGTACTCTCCATGTTTGAAGAAAAAGTGGGAGATAAACATGAAGTGGAGCGGGTTCACATCACTGATTACAAGGTGGGGGGATGCCTGGGATGCTATAAGTGCCGGGAAAAGAAGGATGAGCCCGGTTGCGTACAGAAGGATGATGGATTGATCCTATTCGAGAAAATGATTCAGGCCGATGCCATCGTGTATGCTTCGCCACTTTATTGCTGGAGCTTTTCGTCCCAGTTGAAACCGCTTATAGACCGGCATGTCTGTCTGGTATCGGGCTACGGCACGCCCGACCACGATTCGCTTATCAGCGGCAAACCGGCCGCCCTGCTGGTGACCTGCGCCGGACCCATCGCAGGGAACTGTGATGCCATCCAGAGTATTTTTACCGGCATAACGGCCTATACAAAGCTGAATGCAAAAGGCAATTTCATTCTGCCCTTCTGCACAAGCCCCGATGCCATCGGGGATGAAGGCGCCGCATTAGCCGCAAACCTTGCCAGAGCGATCACCAAATAAAAAACCATCAAAAGGTGCTTTCGCAATGGCGGCGCTAATGACGTCCTCACAGGTCTAATGATTCCCGCAGCAACTCCCGCCGCACCCTCCTACGGTGCGGGCCATGGCGCTAACGATTTCGGTTTGTTCCGCATTCGTTACCTGGGAAACCGTTGCCCTCACGAAGAAAGAGCCTAATCCTCGTGCCTTTTCCGGGAGCGGTACATCGAGATGCCCGAACATCTCCAGCAGGTTTCCTCTTGTTATCCCTACTTCAACCGTATCGCCCGCTTTCTTTCCCAACAGTTCGAATTCAAACGGCGTATAGCCTTCCGTTCCCAGACCCACCACCATTTCAAATGGAATCGGTTTGGAGGTTAGATCCATCTCTTCCGCTGCTCGCTCCCCGCCTCAAGGGAAAGAGATACCTTCTTGAGGGCTTCGATCTTCTGGTCTTGTTCGTTCATTGTCCATGGTCTCCTTTGGCTTCATTCATATCAGGAACTGGTTGATGCGAAGTGACATCTGAATCCTTGCGGCCCCTTGCTCCTGACTTCCGCGCATTGACAGATACTTCTTTTATGATAATCTTTTGCAGAGACTCTTCAAGAGTGTGTCTGACGGAGTGGGGAGGTATCGCGAAGTACAGGGGGACTTTCAACAGGGAGGGGAGGATGAATCAAAAACAGCGGTTTTTGGGAACATTGTTGGGAGAAGGAGCAGACCGCTTCCCCTTTTTCGATCTTGAACCCGATGAAGAAACCTTGGAGAAATGGCATAAAGAGGGACTGCCGAGTGAATGTTCCGTGGCCGACTTCTTTGATCTGGAGATCCATTATTCCGCAGGGCTCACCATCCGGAGTTTCCCCTATTTCCAGATGGCGCCCGATCTGCTGACGGACCCCTCTTCTTTTGCCCGCCACTATGATCCGGATGATCCTTCCCGCTACGCACCGGGTTTTGTAGAGCGATGCAGACGTCTTGAACGAGAAGGCAGGGTCGTTTACGTGGATGCCTCCGGAGGAGGTCTTTTACAGATGCTGGGTGTGGGAGACTGGAAATCCCTCGTTGCGGCGTCGGTAGCCCTCGTGGAAGAACCGTTGATGGTGGCCGATCTGTTAGACAGGACCACGGATTTCTACTGTGTCTGTCTGGAGCGGGTTCTTTCGAAGGTCTCCGTTGACTACGCCGCTCTCTATGAACCGATCGCCGCCAATACGGGCCCGGTGATCTCGCCTGCCATGTTCGAACGCTTTGCCATGCCTGGCTACAGAAAGGTCCTGGATCTCCTGGAGAGATCCCATGTTCCTTTACGCATTTTCTGTTCTACCGGGGGAAATCTGACTCCGCTTCTCCCTTTGCTGATCGAAGCCGGGATCAACGGGCTGTGGATCAGCAATATTCTGGACGCGGATATGGAATATGGGGCCCTTCGCAAGACCTTTGGCCCTGAAATCTCTCTGATCGGCGGAATAGATGCGGGTGCCCTGAATCAGGATGAAAATGTTATGGCGAGGAGGGTCAGGGAGACTGTACTTCCCTTATTAGAGAGTGGTCGCTATCTCCCGTGCCTGGACGACAGGCCCCGAACCAACATACCCTTCTCCCAATATAAATTGTTCCGAGATCTCCTGAAAGAGATCGCGTTCAAGGCGTGAAAGGATCAAACAGGAGGGCAATAAAAATGGAAGACCGTAGAGAATTTTTCAAGCGATCGCTTGGTTTCCTGAGCCGGTGCGGTGATCTTTTTCTCCCCGCTGGCCGGCTTTGTTAAACGGGCTTACGGGGAAGCAAAAAAGATCATCCTCCCCAAGGGAACCAAAAGGCAATCCCTCATTCAGAAGAACCCGAAAACCATCGATCCGAGGAACCTGGAGGTAACCCCGCTCAAGGATTTTGAAACCATGGGAATCACGGACTACGCGGTGGATCTGAACAAATGGCGTCTTAATGTGAACGGTGCCGTTGGGAACCCCCTCAATCTCACCTATGAGGAGGTGAAAATGCTTCCCGCAATGGAAAAGGACATCCTCCTCATATGTCCCGGATTTTTCGCGATTTACGGGCACTGGAAGGGGATTGCCATGGAGCATCTACTGCAGACGGCCGGAATGGATAAAGATGCGACCCACATGACTTTCCACGGTCCGGAAGGCAATTATGAAAAGACGGAGAGCTTTCCGATCGGCGAAATCAAGACGGGAAAAATCTTTTTGGCCTACCAGGTGAACGGGAAACCGCTTCCTCGGAAACATGGGTTTCCTTTGCGAGTCGTAGCGGAGGATCACTATGGGTTCGAATGGGTGAAATATGTGCACAAAGTCACCGTGGAAAAGAAGGGGTAGCGTCCCTGAACGAAAGAGCCAAGCAAAATGAAAAAGTTCAAACTCTTTACCGTGATTGTTCTCTTCTTCGCAGTGGGCTTTTTGCTGGGAGCGGCGGCCATCCATCGCCCGATTTCCAATAGGCCGTTGGAGTTGCCACCAGCTAGAAGTCCATGGAAGTCGAAGGATATTTTGGGCCTCATAGGATCGATAGGAATCCGGACCCTTGCAGGACACCTGGAAACATTGCCGCCCGTCATTTTGGAGACGGATAAGACATTTGTATTAAAAATTCCAGATGCCAAGTACGAGATACACTATGTACTTGTTCCTAAAAAGGACATCCGAGACATTAAAGGAATTTCCGAGGAAGATGAGCCCTATTTGATGGATATTTTCCTGACAGCCCGCAAGCTCGTGGAGAAGAAAAGTTTTCACGACTATCAGATTTTTACAAACGGCCCTGGTTTGCAAAAAGTGGGCTATCTACATTTTCATTTGGTCGCCAATATACGCCGCGGTAAGAGAGAAAATACAAAAAATTCGTATTGGCAGTGATAAGAGGCAGGTATAGACGCTGTCCTTTTTTTCAATTTGAGGAGTGTCTCTTGGTATTTTGGAGACTGCGGGGAAGGGTCTTGTGTAACTTAAGAGGCCTTCGGCGATCCATCTGCTCTTCCATTACAAGACCTGTCGTTGACACGGTTATCCCGCCAACTCCCGATACATGCGGTGAAGATCGGCTTCGGTCACCTGCACCGGATTATTGTTCATCAGCGGATGAAAACTCTCTTGAATGAGCATCTCCACCGCATCGATCGGAATGCCCGCTTCTGCCAGGGTGCACGGCAGGCCGGCATCTCTTTTCAACGTACGAATCGCATTCGCCATGGCATCTACACCTTCAAACCCGCAATGGGCCACAAAGGCCTCCATGCGTCCATCAGTCGCCGGGGTATTCAGTTTCAGCGCAAACTCCAGTGTAAAAGCGCAGGCCGTTCCGTGCGGCATGTGAAAGCGGTTTGAAAGCGGGAACGAGCAGGCATGGACCATGGCATTCTTCGGCAGTTGAAATGCCATGCCAGCCAGCAAGGCCGCATACGACATGGCACTGCGGCCGGCCTCATCCGCCGGGTTTTCATAAACCGCGGGAAGATGCTTGAAGATCAGGCGGCCCGATTCCATGGCCATGGAATCGCAGAGCGGCTGATGATTCTTCGACCAGAAACCCTCCATCGCATGGGAAAGCGCGTCCAGCCCTGTCGCTGCTGTTATTTTTTTCGGCAGAGAGAAAGTAAGTGCCGGATCCACAATGGCCAGTTCCGGATAAAATGCGTTTGCGGCAACAGGTCCCTTTACACCCTGCTGTGTATCATCCAGAACCGCGAATGGCGTGACTTCCGAGCCGGTTCCCGCAGTGGTCGGGACGGCAATCAGCGGAATGCGCTCCATTCCGAAATTCTTTCCCCCCGTATGAAACGCCCTCACACTCGGCTCATCCGTTTTGACCAGAGAGCAGGCCGCCTTGGCACAGTCCATGACACTTCCCCCTCCTGCGGCGACCACGCAATCCACTCGTTCCGCCCTCAACCGGGCTGTCAGGGCATCCACATTGGCTACTGTCGGATTCGGGTCTACTTCTGTAAAAAAGACAACCTGTCGAAGTTGTTCAGTGATCCGCCGAATAAAATCCAGCCCCGCCAGCCCGCGATCCGTCACCAGAGCCGGACGTTTCCCCAATGCCTTCACCGCAGATGTCAAATGAGCGATAGTGCCCATCCCGAACCGGATCTCAACCGGCATTTTAAAAACCCATTTCATATCCAAACCCACTTTCATAAACCTCCACATCGATTTCTGTCCGCGAATATCCCGCAAACGCCGACAATCTCCATTTTGACGGTTATACTGCTCCTCATTTATTCTGGACGATTCTACACGATCCTTTATGGTTCATCAAGCGTGCTTGAGGGAAGGACATCCTTATGGATTCGCTGCAGGTTGATTTGGTTTCGGGAATCGATTCAATCGGGTGCTGTATTTTTGTTGAAGATTTTTACGCTTTCCTGTTAGGATGTCGGTGTATTCTGCTGCCAGGGCAAAGGACGACTTCAAAAAATGCCGGGAGGCAGCAGGGAAAACTTCTGTACGCTGATACTGGATATGGAGTACTCTATGCCAGATATACCACACAGGGATAAATTGTAACTTATTCAAATTCCCTGGTACTATGTTTGGAGTCAGCAAAGCCATTCCTGCCAGATTTTTTGAATGAGATGCGATAAATTGTGGATACGGAACTGATCAGGCGACTGAACACACTCTGGGAACCGGTCTATCCCTACCTGGGGAAATGGGTTGAGTCCTGGAAGCCGAAGGATAACGGGTGGATACTGGAAGCAGGTCCCTTTTCAGGCGGGATCATCAGCACGCTGTTTAAACGGGATCCCACAAGGCAGGGGCTGATCGCGCTTTCGGAACCAGCTGTGGCGCAGACGATCAAAAGATCTTTCGACCCTCTCTGTCCTGTCCTGCTCTCCGAGCTGCACCGTACGCCCTTTTTGTCCACATTTAGCCTGGTGATCTGCCGAGGCGCCTTTTTCTTCCTCACTCCTCCGAATCATCAAAGAGATCTGGCGTATCCTGAGACCGGGAGGGTACGCGCTTCTGGGAGGGGGGTATGGCCCGGATACGCCTCAGGAAGTGATATCACCCATTGCCGCCCAATCCAAGGACCTCAACTACCGTCTCGGGAAGAAATGGATTTCCCGGCCGGAACTATTACAAATGGTCGCTGAAACGAATCTCCAACACCAAAGCACGATTCTTGACGAAGGGGGTCTTTGGCTGCTGATATGCAAAGAATAATAGACTGCGGGTCGCCCAGTATATTCTGGGACGAAACGCTTAGAGATGTTTGTGATTTTACGTAAACTGTGATATTTGATGGGAGGGATGCCAACGCTTGAAAGGGGGATGAGATGGGAAGGTTGATTGGGGGGGTATTGTTCATGCTGCTGGTCATGGCGGCCGGATCGGTCCTGGCTGGGGAAACCATTATTCTGGGAGCGGAAAATGACTGGAGTCCCTATTCGAACCAGGATGGCACGGGAATGGCCAACGACATCGTCCTGGCGGCCTTTAAGGCTGTAGGTATTCATGTGAAATTCAACGTGGGACCATACAACCGGCTGCTGAAAATGGTCAGAGATGGAGATTTATTGGGGGCCTTTAATGTTCCCAAGGAGCGGTCCAACGAAAAGGACTATCTGTTTGGAAAGACGCCTATCTTTACCGCGTTGTCCGCTTATTATTACAACGTGGAGCGCCCTTTGTCCGCCACCAGTAAGGAAGGCTTGAAAAATGGTGAAAAGATCGGCGTTGTCTTCGATTACGGATATGGAGATTTTTTTTCCGGGAACGACAAGATCGTTAAAATACCGGTCAGGTCGGACCTGTTAAACCTGCGGAAACTGGAAAAAGGAAGGATTGACGCCACGATCCTCTACGACAAGACAGCTCGAAAACTTCTCAGGGAAGAAGGCCTTTCAAACAAGATTGCCAAGGCGTTTGACAGCGAGTCCGGCGATATTTATGTGGCCTTTTCAAAACGTTTTCCGGATGCCCAGCGGTATGCGGACAAGCTGGATGAAGGTTTGGCGATCATCCAGGCGTCAGGGGAACTGAAGCGGATTATGGATTCCTACTGATCGATTCAGGCGGCAATTTTTTGATCCGGTGTTTTTTTATCCCTTAGAGATCGATAGATTCGGTTTCTTTTCTTTTGGTACGGCACGGAGGCGCCGGTTATGAACGTGTTACTGATTTACCCGAAGTTCCCGGATACGTTTTGGTCTTTTAATTATGCCTTGCGTTTTATCGGAAAGCGTGCGGCCTTCCCGCCGCTGGGGCTCTTGACCGTTGCGGCCCTGTTGCCGGATACGTTTCAAAAGCGTCTTGTAGATGTGAACGTGAACGGTCTCACGGATGAGGATCTCTCTTGGGCCGATATGGTATTTATTAGTGGAATGACGGTTCAAAGGGATTCGGCGAAACAGATTATTGCCCGTTGCAAGGCCAATGGTTTGAAGATCGTTGCGGGCGGCCCTCTTTTTACCGCGGAACCGGAGGCGTTCGGGGACGTGGACCATCTCCTTTTAGACGAGGCCGAATGTACCTTGGCGCCTTTTCTTGAAGATTTGAAAAACGGACAACCCAAGAAGCTCTACAGGGCATCCGAATTCTGTGATATTCATGACACGCCCATCCCAGCATGGGATCTGATCCGCACAAAGAGATATGCCTCCATGACCGTCCAGTTTTCCCGCGGGTGCCCGTTCAACTGTGAATTCTGCAATGTGACGGTCCTGTTCGGTCATAAACCACGCATAAAAACGCCGCAACAGGTCATTGCGGAATTGGATCATATTTACGCCGCGGGCTGGCGTAGCTCCATATTTTTTGTCGATGACAATTTTATCGGAAACAAACAATACCTCAAGACGGCCTTACTGCCTGCCTTGATCCAATGGCGAAAAGATAAGAAGGGATGTGTTTTTTTTACGGAGGCCTCCATTAATCTGGCCGATGACCCGGAGCTCTTGGAAATGATGGTTAAGGCCGGGTTTGATTCCGTTTTTATCGGGATTGAGTCGCCGGATGACGACTGTCTTACGGAATGTCACAAGACCCAGAACAAGAACCGGGATCTTCTTGAAAGCGTGAGGACGATCCAGCATGCGGGGTTGCAGGTGATGGGAGGGTTTATTGTAGGCTTTGACAGTGATACCCACTCCATTTTCCAACGGCAGATCGATTTTATTCAAAAAAGCGGAATCGTAGCCGCCATGGTGGGAATACTTCAGGCGCCTCCTGGGACACGGTTATTTGACCGGCTTCAAAAGGAAAACCGATTGGTCAGCGCGTTTTCCGGAGACAATGTGGACGGCACGACCAATATTATCCCGAAAATGGGTCTGGACAGTCTTTTGGCCGGGTATCGAACCATTATGGAGCAGATCTATGCTCCCGGCAACTTCTACCGGCGCGTCAGAAGTTTCCTGAAAGAACTCAAGGCCCCTGATATCACAATGCCGATGGATTTTCAGAGGTTTCTTGCGTTCTTCCGGTCCAGTTTTCGGCTTGGCATCTGGGGCAAGGAGCGTCTCCATTACTGGCATCTGCTCATCTGGACCCTGTTCCGCAGACCGAGGTTGATGCCATTGGCCATCACCCTTGCCATATACGGGCATCACTACCGGCGGATATGCGAAATATATATCTCCTGATGATCCTGCCGGGCATTATCCTCGGTGTGATGCTCACGGCCGGTTTCGCGCCTGCAGGGGAAAAGCAAACGGAAAAGAGCCGCGAGGCTGTCATCGTCGGCACAGAGCTCGATTATCCGCCTTACTCGTTTCTGGATGAAGAAGGCAGGCCCAGTGGTTTCAATGTTGAACTTACTCGGGCCATTGCCAAGGTTATGGGCCTGAAGATTGAGGTTCAAATCGGGCCATGGGGGCATATTCGAAATAGCCTGGCAGCAGGTAAGATCGATGTCATCTCCGGCATGTACTATTCCAAAGAGCGCACCAAGACGGTGGATTTTTCGCCTCCATACACCATCGTACACCACGCCATTTTTGCTCGTCGGGATTCCCCTGAAATCAAGTCGGAAGCAGACCTTCGAGGTCGAAAAATCATCGTTATGCGTGGCGACATCATGCATGACTATGCCTTGAAAGAGGGCCTTTCCAAAAATCTCGGACTGGCGGACACGCAGTCTGAGGTTCTCCGGCTCCTTTCCTCGGGAAAGTATGATTTCGCACTGATAGCCAAGCTTCCCGGACTTTACTGGGTGAAGAAATTGGGGCTGTCCAACATTGTGACCGTGGGTCCGTTGATAGGTCCTTCAGCCTACTGTTATGCGGTAGAAAAGGGCAATTCCGATCTCTTGAGCCGTTTTAGCGAGGGATTGGCCATCATCAAAAAAACGGACCAGATGAAGGCCATTTACGATGCCTGGCTTGGGGTGCTGGAACCGCGGGGTGTCCCCAAGGTCACAATCTTTAAATATGTCGGACTCTCACTGCTGGTTTTCCTGCTGATTGTGGCAGGCTCGGTTGTCTGGGTCAGGACCCTTAGAAGTCAGGTTGCCCAAAGAACGAAGGACCTTGAGGAAGAAATCTCTGATCGCAAACGGGTGGAGGGAGCGTTGAGAGAGAGTGAAAAGAAATTTTCAACGCTCTTTCAGGCAAGTCCGGTCTATATTGCTTTTACAGCCCTTGATGACGGGTGTTTTCTGGATGTGAACAAGGCGTTCACAAAAATTACCGGTTATCAGAGAGAGGAAACATTGGGACGCACCCCGGTTGAAATAGGGTTGTGGGTTGAGCCTGAAGAAAGGGTTAAATTTATCGAGCTTGCTCAGCGTAAAGGAGCGTTTCATGAGGAGGAAGTGAGGTTTCGGAGAAAAAACGGCGATATTCTCTTCGGAATTTGGTCCGCTGAGAAAATCGATTTGGCCGGCAAGACCTGTCTTGTCAGCGTGCTTGTGGATGTCACGGAACGAAGGAAAGCGCAAGATGCGCTGCGGCAGGAAAGAGACAAACTGCGCGCTGCAATTTCCGAAATAAACACACTGAGCGGATTGGTCCCCATCTGCTCCAATTGTAAAAAAATACGAGACGACCAGGGATACTGGAATCAGATTGAGAAATATATCGGCGAACGCTCCAACGCACAATTCTCCCATGGTATCTGTCCGGAATGTGCCAAAAAACTTTATCCGGATTTTGATCTTTATGATGACGAGGGCAATCTGACGTAGTAAGTCACCATTCGCATGCCACTATTGTCACCTAAAACCAGGAAGGGCTAATTTACTTTTTAAGGATGGCGTTCAATTGATATAGATAACTCTGGAAGGTCGGGCGTAATTGGAAGTGAGTCTTACCGCCTTTTTCTTCAAGCGACTTGAGAAAATTGAATGGCAATTCCTTTTGCTTCATGTTGACCAGCCAGGAGGGAATATACCCTTTTGGATCGAGAAAAAAGGTAAACCGTATTTCCGTATGTTCTGTGTCGACGGGTCGCATGCAGGTTTGCCCAATCCGCATGAATGCCCGGACATTGCCTTTTCCAACCGGGTAGGATGCATCTTCCACGGACGCCACATCAACCACCAGGTATTTTTTCTGCCGATCCAACCGCAGCTTGTTGTGGAGCACCAGCTCTCTGCACGAAAAGGGCCAGGGCAGCTTGTTGATGCTGTAAGTGATGGCCTCAAAATCGGACAACTCCTTGCGGTATATTTTGCCTCGGTATCCGGCATCCAGTCTTTGGCTATTTCAACCTTACGCAACACCTCCATGAACATGTTTTATTCCCCAGGTTTTTTTGACATCCCCCCTCTGTTTTTCCTTACCGGGGCCTGATTAGATGACCTTCATAATGGAGCTTTGATCGCCTTAAAGGTTCCTTGTCCGGTGGCAGCAAGCTGGCCTTCCTTATCAAGGATGTCGGCTCTCACATAAACAATCGTGGTCGCCTGATGGGTAATCCAGGCCTGGCAGGTGAGGATATCTCCTCCGGCCCGCTTCGGGTACTGGATGTCCAGATTTATTGTTGCGCAGTTTTGCCCTGGTTGAAGCTTTGTCAATACCGCCCAGGCCATGGTGGTATCCATGAGAGTAAACAAAATCCCGCCGTGCGGTTGACCCTCAAAGGGCCAGCAAAAGGTCGATACAGGCCGGAGTTTGGCGCGGGCTTTCCCTGCTTTCGCTTCTTCGACAACAATTCCAAGAGCTTGATACAGTGAATTACTGTTAAGGCGGGACATTTCTTCCAAAGAGAATTCCATATCGGGCTCCTTATGATTAAGATGGTTGAATCCGGTGGCTCAGATCAAAAAGCCTTCCGGCAAGATGTTCAATCACTTTTCTATGGGCGATTTTTTCCCGCCAGTCGCCTGGAATATTTTCTACTCCGTAAAATGCCCCTCCCAGCTGACCATACACCGCGCCGGTGGTGTCGGCATCATCACCCAGGTTAACGGCCAGGAGACAGCCGTCTTTGAAAGAAGTGGAATGGCAAAAGGCCCAGAGTGCTGCTTCGAGAGATTTTACCACATAGCCTGTGCCTTGGATTTCAGGCGGCTCTTTATATTTGTATCGGCCCTCTGCGATTTCAAAAATCTCTTCAACCAGATCCTCCCTCTGCCAGGTTCGTCCGTCCGGTCGATACCCCGGCGCGAGAAGCTCCTTTCTGGAAACCCCTTTGACGGCACCGGCAATGAGCCCCCCAAAATACCGGCAGGCATCGATGCAGGCCCTGGCGCCATGGGTTGTGATAGAGCTTTTTCCAGACAGATGAATGGCTGTCTCAGGGAAGTTTGCATACAGGAGCGGGACTGGAGCCAGCCTCATGATGGAACCGTTTCCGGCTGAATGGGAACCTGTAGGGCCGGAGACGGCGTCGCCTGTCCTCTCAAAATCTTCCAGAGCCTTTCGAACCGTGTTCCCGATGTCGAAACAACTGCCATTGCTGCTGAAATAACCTTCCTTCCACCATCGTACATATCGTTCTATCTGATCCCTAAGATCAAAACCTCCCTTTTCAATCAGACTGTCCGCCAGGCACAGCGCCATGGAGGTATCGTCCGTCCACTGCCCTGGTTCCAACCTGAATGGTCCACCACCAACCATATCCGTCAAAGGCGAAAAACTGCCTGGCGCCCTAAACTCAACCGTTGTTCCAAGGGCATCTCCCGCCGCCAGTCCCATCATGCATCCCTGATAACGCATTTGCGCTGTAATCATGGTTATTCCTCTCGCCCTTTCCATTCGGTCATTAGAGTTCGCGGAGACCGCCGAGAAAAACTCTGTCTGCTCTGTGATCTGTGCGAGAGCTCTCTTTAATACTTAGAGAGAATTAGACACAAAATCGATCTTTTATCAACCACTATAAAAATTTCCTTTCAAAAGAAATATCAAAAAAATGCAAAATCTTTAAAAAATGTTCTTTGGCTGTGAGCGTATTTGTCAATCACCAGTGCTAAGAAAAGCAAATGCATGCGGGCTTCCGGCACGGAGAAGTTACTGCTTTTCCAGGAATTCCAGAAAATGCCGGACAGTCAAGATGCTGATTTGTTTGTATTCGCCAAGATCATGAAGGTGTCTATCTCCATTGACGATAGAGCAGCGGCAAGCTTTTTTACCGCTCAGCTCGATTTTTTCCATACCTCTATTTTCTACCAACCTTAGTGGCAGATTAGGCTGATATTATATGTAATGTATATGGATTGATTTTGTCCTCGTTTTGCGCTATAAAGTTGTGAAACCTCTAAACGTGACGCAACAAACCTTTTTCGGCAGAGTAAGGGCTGCAAATGGCTCACGGATACACAAAACCCTGTTTCTTCATTATTGAAAGAACGGGGTTTTTTACTTTACGATGAGATTCGGGAATGGCAATGTGTATCGGGAGCATGTAGAAATAGAATCCAATGGCTTACCGGCTAAAGTCGGTAAGTCATTGAATTTCCATAAACGCGTTCAAGAATGCGTTCTCCAGTTCTGGTGATATATAGATGCTTGGGAGCTGGAACGTCGAATGTCGTCAAGGTTTCATGCCGATGATATCTGACAGGAGAATCACTTTAATAAGTGAACTGGCCCCCTCAACAGTCGATTTGCCGATGTGTATTTCTGGTGCTGTTGATTTTTGGCGGCGAAAGGAGGGCAGTTGAATGCTGAAACATACGTTCGCGACCGCCTTCGAACCTCGGCGGCCGGATCGTTACAATGCTTAAGAAACTGTCAAACAACTGTAGAAACTGATTGGCTGGTAAAAGAGTAATAGCTCGCAAACAAAAAGGGTGTCATTTTAAGAAGGAGGAACATATCATGGGTATAATGAAGGAGTTTAAGGAGTTTGCCGTCAAAGGAAACGTCATCGATATGGCGGTCGGCATCATTATTGGCGTTGCATTTGGTAAAATCGTTTCCTCGTTTGTAGGGGATGTGATTATGCCTCCAATAGGAGTGCTTGTGGGCGGAATTGATTTTTCCAATTTAGCAATTACTGTCAAACAAGCTACGGGAGAAATCCCAGCTGTTGTGATCAGTTATGGAAAATTTATTCAGACGGTGGTCGATTTCACAATTATCGCATTTGCAATCTTTATAGCTGTCAAAGGAATTAACTCACTCAAGCGAAAAGAGGAAGAAGCGCCTAAGGCTCCACCGGAACCCCCCGCGCAAGAAGTATTGCTTACCGAAATACGTGATTTACTAAAGAGCAGGACGTAAGCCTTTTTCGGAGGGGAGGGGAGTCACGACCTATAATCGAGTATCTTGGGTTGTGTTTCTCCCTAAGCTCGCGACAAGCGCCCCACATGTGAGTCCTCTCACTGGGTCTCTACGACCTGTTCCTGAAAGGATGTATGGAACCGTACGATTGGCGAATATGGAATAAACGGGGATTAGATTGTCCTGCTTCGGCACTTGTAGCGCAAGTTTAGAGGTCTGCAAAGGCTGATACAAAAAACCAGAATCGGCAGGCCTTATTCGAGGTTGCAGATTTTGGGTGTGAATCATGCTGATTTCGAATAGACTCCTATTGCGATGAAAACGAACCTCTTTCTCTTAAAAGTATGATCCGACCAAGCATTTGGGAACTGATGACGATTGCCCAGGCTCATACACCGTATCTGAGACACAACGAGGGGTATGGCCTTTTTTATTTTGAGGGTATCCGGAGGATCTTCTGATGGCCAAGAAACCAAGCTATGAGGAATTGGAACAAAGGGTCAAAGAGTTAGAGAAGGAAGCTGAAAAGCGCAAGCAGGCGGAGGAGGCACTGCAGGAGAGTGAGAAGAAATATAGGGCGTTATTCAGCAATGCCCAGGTCGCACTATTCAGGACTGGAATTATTGATGGCAAACTACTTGAAATTAATGAACGATACGCCAAAATGGCAGGGTTCTCAAACATTGAGGATTGCATGAAAGAATTTAACGCTGCCGATGCATGGGTTGATCCCAAGTCACGTGAACACCTATTGAGGCTTTTAAAAGCAAATGGCTTTGTCAACGATTATGATGCGGAAATAATTCGCAACGATGGAACCCGTATCTGGATAAGTTTTTCAGCAACGATCTTCCCTGAGCAGGGGTTCTTGGAAGGCTCAATAATTGATATTACGGATCGCAAGCGGGCGGAAGAGGCTCTTCGAGAGAGTGAAGAGCGTTTTCATGTCGCCTTCTTGGCAAACCCAAGCGCCGTCGCCATCAGCAGGCAGGAAGACGGCGTCTGGATCGATCTCAACCAGGCGGCCCTCGACATTTTCGGATATACCCGTGAAGAAGCCATAGGGAAAAGTGCACTGGACACCAACCTTTGGGTCGATCCAAAGGATCGGCAAAGGATTGTATTGGCACTGGGTCAGGGCGGTGGAGTGAAGAATCAAGAGGTTCGATTTCGTCGGAAGGATGGTAGGGTGATAATCGCGTCTTTATCGGTGCAGCCGCTAACATTGAATGGGGTGAAGCATTTCCTGGTTATCGCAGAGGACATCACGGAAGAGAAGAAGGCCGAGGCGGCGGCGCGCTATGTTCTGAAAGTGAGTCAAGCGCTTAATCGCATCAACGCGTTGGTGCACAAGACACTGGTCTTTGATGAAATCATGCAAAACATTCTTTCTGAGGGCACTGCCACACTCGGCTGTGAAAGCGCGGCTGTTTCGCTGCGGGAAGACCACTCCTGGCTTGTTACCCATGTTCACGGAATGCCGAGCACTTATATCGGAGCACGGATGAACGATGAGCAGGAACGGCACGGTCTGCTTGCCCTCCAGTCCCGCAACCCGGTGGCCGTGGATGAAGCGTCCCATGACGACCGTTTCGACCGTGAACACTTCCGCCGACATAATACTCATGCCGTGCTGGTATCGCCGCTGGTGATCCATGACAATCCTTTGGGTGTGATCTTTTTCAACTATTGCACAGGGCCACACGAGTTTACGGAGGCTGAAGTACAGTTCGTTCGCCAATTGTCCGCCATGGCCTCCGTCGCTTTGGAAAACGCACGACTGTTTTCTGAAAATACCCTGGCTAACAAAGCTCTTAAAAAGGCCCATGATGAGCTCGAATTGCGGGTGCAGGAACGCACGGCCGAACTGGAAAAAGCCAACGTAGAGCTTATACAATCCAACAAGAAGCTTGAGGAACTCAATAAAGAACTGCAAGACTTTGCCTTCATTGCATCCCACGACCTCCAGGAGCCCCTGCGGAAGATTCAAACCTTCGGAGACTTGCTGATTGCCGACTGCGCCGCCATTCTGGATGAAACGTTCAAAGATTATCTCAATCGGATGCAGAAGGCCGCTGCAACGATGAGTGACCTGCTCGACTCCCTCCTGGCATATTCTCGCGTGGCCGCCATGGCCGAGCCCCTAAAGGCGACGGATCTCAAAATATTGGTGGAGAAGGCATTGTCCAACCTGGAAATCATGATTGAAGAAATGAATGCCCGCGTGGAGGTCCAGGACCTGCCGACGGTAAGGGTGGACCCTGCTCAGATGATCCAGCTTTTCCAGAACCTGATCGCAAACGCATTGAAATTCCACCAGCAAGACCAAGCGCCCCATGTGAAAATCTATGCCCGTCTGAAGGATGAAAACGGGACTCACGAGATTTGTGTGGAAGACAACGGTATCGGATTTCAAGAGCAATATGTGGACAAAATCTTCGTCCCTTTCCAGAGGCTGCATGGGAGAAGCAGCTTGTACGAGGGGATGGGCATGGGGTTAGCGATCTGCAAGAAGATCGTTGAGCGGCACGGTGCCGAGATCACCGCGAAAAGTGAGCTGGGCAAGGGGTCCACCTTTATTGTTAGCTTCCCAGCGAAGACCAAACAGCCATCCTGAACTCTCCTCGCTCGTTGCCTATCTGAAAACGCCTAACAGGGTCGTAAGGTAAGTTGAAAAGAATGGACACAATGTTTTCCCAATAAACAGAGGTGCAAAAGAACGTCTAACCGCAATACCAGAGGCTCAGTATTTCAAAGAAAAGCTTTGGCCGAGATAGTCGGAATGCACTGGATTTGAGTTTGACACACGGAAGCACTGTGGTCTTGCTCGAAGAGGTGAGAGAGAATGGGAGTCACAAAGAAATGGCCCAGAAATAACGGTTTCTGGGCCATTTGGGGTCCGGCTTTAGGGGCCGGGTTAATGTTGAGTTAGGTTGGTAAGCTAACTCATTGAAATAATTGGCGTCCCCAAG
>CAVVFZ010000027.1:0-111707 GCA_963747555.1 uncultured delta proteobacterium | reverse complement strand
TTTTTTTAGAGGGTAGGGGGCTTGCGAACCTTTGTGCTCTGTTCAAAGGCGTGGGCGATTTGGATCAATCTGGGCTCCTCAAATGGTCGGGCCACGATCTGAAGACCAATGGGAAGGCCTTTGCTGCTATAGCCTGCAGGGACGGTAATAGCCGGAAATCCAACCACGCTGACCGGGTCGCAATCCTTGATGAATGTCAGGAAGGTATTCACCTTTTTCCCTTCAAGGTCGGTTTCCACGTCTTCGCCGATCTTGGAAGCCGGGAGAGGGGTCGTTGGGAGCAGCAATGCATCCACTCCCGACATGGCCTCTTTAAAACCGGAGATCATCTTGTTGCGCTCTTCCCGGACAGATTTGGCATACACATATCCAGGCACTGGTTTGGATTGAGGCGTTCCGATTTGGCCCCCCAAAATTCCCTTCACGTCAGGACCCATTTGATCGAGGTATTCTGCAATAGTGGCCTTTGGGTTGAAGGCCTTGAGATAATCTTCCATAAGATAGACGCATTCCGCCAGAACAATATTAAACCCGGTGGGGGTGGCAATATCCATATGTTTCACCTCAACCTCCTTCACCACCCCGCCCATATTCTGTATCTCACGAATTGATTCGTTTATCACTTTCCGCGTTTCCGAATGAATGCCCTCAAAAAAATATTTTCTGGGAACACCGAATCGTTTTCCTTTCAAGCTCCCTTTGGCAAAGGACGGGTAATCGGGCACCGGTTCCGCGGAGGATTCCGGATCTCTGCCGTCTTTTCCCGCCATCACCTTCAAGAGTAACGCAGAATCCATGACGGTCCGCGTCAGCGGGCCTATAACATCACGGGTAAAAGAGAGGTACATCATGCCGCCCCTGCCTACCCTGCCCAGCGTGGGTTTCATACCCACCAGGCCGCATAACGATGCGGGTATCCTGACCGATCCTCCCGTGTCCGTCCCAATGGCGCCCGCACAGAAACCGGAGGCGACGGCCGCTGCCGACCCGCCGCTTGATCCTCCGGGGATTCTTGTGCGATCATAAGGGTTCCGGGTGGGCCCGTAGAACGGATTGTTGGTGGTGATGCCGAAGGCAAACTCGTGCATATTGGTCTTGCCTAAAATAATCGCCCCCGCTTTTTGAAGCTTTTCTATCACGTGGGCGTTCGTAGGCGGAACCCAGGAAGCGAGGATTTTAGACCCTCCTGTCGTTCGTATTCCCTTCGTGTCCAGATTGTCCTTTACACCGATGGGGATGCCATGCAAAGGACCTTTGAATTTTTTTTGCTTAGCCAAATTATCAAGTTGTTCCGCCTGTTTGAGCGCTTCTTCTCCAACCACGGTGATATAGGCGTTGATCCCTTCTTTGCCTCCAAACCGGCCGATACGCTTGAGATAAAGCTCGACCAGTTCGCGGGAATTTGTCTGCCCGCTTCGAATCATTTTTGCCAGGTCGTACAAGGGACTCTGCGCCAGGGCCTCCTCTGAAGGACTCTTTGCCCATGCCGGTCCTCCCATGGCACTTGTCAATACCAACCCAGCTCCCGCCGCCAAAGTAGTTTTCATGAAAGCCCTGCGATCAATTTCCTTCCCGTCCATTTTGTTTCCTCCTCTCTGATGTTTTGTTTGCTACCATCCAGATGCTTCCTCTCCAGCCATGCTGAGGAGTAAACCATTTGCAAACGGAATTGGGTATCCCCATTTTTGGGGATGCGGAAGGGGGTGTAACTCAGAAAGAAATATTAATGATTTCTTCCAGCAAGACCGAAATGAGTTCAGAACGGTTCGTGGCATCCGTCTTCAGGAAGATATGTTTCAGGTGGGTTCTAACGGTTGAAAAAGCAATTCCCAGCACAGAGGCGATTTCCCTATCGACCAGCCCCTTGCATACAAGGAGGCAGATCTCCGTTTCACGGGGGCTCAACTGGTACCTTTTGGCGAGAAAATCTTTATTGATGACTGCGGGGGCGGAGGAGACTCGATAGGCCATGACGGCCGTCAGGGGTTGCACGCCATTTTGAGATGCGGGAAAAACGGACAAAAAATAAGGCCCCCACTCGGTCGGGAAATGCGTCCCTCTTGCCATAGAATGAATGTGATCATAAAAAGACGCATAATCCGCATTGGGCAGGCTTTGCTCTATGAGCCTGGCGCTTCCGTTTTGATAGACAGGATTGCCTTCCTCATCAAAGAGAAAGAGGGCGATGTTTGTATTTTCGAGCAATCTTTGCCAAAAGCCGGCGATCCCTTGAGCGGCTGCGATGACCCTGGCGTTGCGCAAGGCGTTACGAAAATAGGGAAGGATAAAATCCAGAAGGGCAACTTCTCGCTTTCCGAAATCGGGCCTGTTCTTTGCTCTCCATATCCGTAAATCACCGATGTTCAAATCGCCGTCGTAGGCATAGAGGTTCAACCCATGATGAAGGCCGTCTTTCATAAGAAAATCATTGAAGAATTCCGTCTTTTCCAGGTCTTTTTGCGGCATGATTTCATAGACCGGGGTCGCCCTCCTTCGTTTCTGCAGCAATGGGGTTATGGGATCGCAAAGCCTGTAATAGGCATCGTAACTGCGGATATTCTGAGGACTCATGTTGTAGAAAACGACATCCTCGAAACTTCGCCGGTCTTGATTCCATATGAAAGAGGCAAGAAAATCGGCCCCAAGAAGACACAAAAGATCTTCAGAGATGCATTTTCGGAAGGCATTTTGATCATGACTCCTCGATAGCTTTTCGAGGATTGAGAAGAGAAGCTTTAACTCACCTGCATTTAGATTTGAGAGTTCGCTTTCCATGATAAATGAGGGAACCTTTTGGTTAATTAGATAATATAAAGTTTTTCAGGTCAAGAAAAAAGGGGCTTCAGATGGGAAGATTTCAGGCTTTCAAACAGATCTGAAAATTTTCAAGGAAAATTGAGCAAGAAAGGCCTTAATGCCCTGAAGGAATAACAAAACATTAGGGCATTAGAGTGAAGGGTTATCCATACATTTCATATTGTTTTCTGTTTCGCAATAGCATAGTCTACAAAGTGCGAATGTCGTGTCACCAGCTTAAAATCTCATATATGCAATAGGAGTATCTTATTCAAAAACCCTGTGGCGCAATGGCTTTTCTGCCCCCAAAACATGGTATCAGGGAATATGAATAGAATACCAATAGAAGAAATCATGAACCTGGTCGCAATCATTGGAAGTTCTCGCAAAGGCATGGCAACCGATAGGCATTGTCCCGCCTCTCTACAGATTGTTTTGCGATTGGGCAATCAGATGTACAAAAGATATCTCACTGCATTCCTTGAATGCGAGAACGGTCGGCAATCTGTATGCAGGTGCGGTGGAGCTTATAGGGGCCGGTTTTTACTTCGACAAGGCAATCAGGAGCGCCAGAAAACGGGACGCACAATTCGGGCCGGTAGTATTTTTCGGCATGGGCGGGATTCATATGGAGACTTTCAGGGATCTGGCCAACACGCTTTGTCCTGCAGATCCTGCAAGTGTGGAGAAGCGCTTCTCGCGTCTTAAGATCTATTCCCTGCTGGAGGGAGCGAGGGGCCAGACGACCGGAGACGTGGCCGCCTTTGTGGACCTGGTGGTGCAGGTTTCCCGAATCATGGTCGCCCACCCTGAAATCCGGGAATTGGACATGAACCCGGTCCGGGTCTTTGAAAAGGGAGCATTGCCCCTGGACATCCGGATGCTGGTTGCATGAAAACATTTCTTTAAGGAGAATACAGATGCTTTTAAACCCACGAACCGAAAAATATGAACATCTTGATGCCCGATCCCGGGAGATCATGCTGAAGACCATTGCCTTTTTTGAAAGAAATGGGCAAAAAGAAGCTCAAAAAAGATTATCACGATCATGTCTGGTATGCGGATTTTATTGAGTTTTTAAAGGAAAACAAAATTTTCGCCACACTGCTCACCCCTTCCCGATATGCCGAAGGGCAATCCGGATTATCGCTGGGATACGTTCCGCAATTGCGACTTCAATGAGGTCCTGGCGTTTTATGGCCTGCCCTACTGGTACGCCTGGCAGGTGACCATTCTGGGTCTGGGACCCATCTGGATGGGAAAAAATGAAGCCGTAAAACAAAAAGCCGCGCGAGCTGCTCAACGAAGGGGCCATTTTTGCGTTTGGCCTGTCCGAAAAGACCCACGGAGCGGATCTCTATTCCTCGGAAATGTCCCTTACCCCCCTGGCGGAAAACCGCTATGTGGCCGACGGCGGAAAATACTACATCGGCAACGGGAATGAGGCGGCCATGGTATCGACCTTCGGCAAGGATTCGGAAACGGACGAATATGTCTTTTTTGTGGTGGATTCCCGGCACGAAAATTACGAGTGCATTCAGAATGTGGTCGCCTGGCAGGGGTATGTGGCGGAATATGCCCTCAACAGCTATCCCATTACGGATCAGGATATCCTGTCCACGGGCGGAGATGCCTGGGATTCAGCGCTGAACACCATCAACGTGGGGAAATTCAACCTGGGCTGGGGAAGCATCGGCATTTGCACCCATGCCTTTTATGAGGCCATCACCCACGCGGGCCATCGCAACCTCTACGGCAAATGGGTGACGGATTTTCCCCACATTCAGCAGTATTTCGTGGATGCTTACTGCCGCCTTGTTGCCATGAAAATGTTTGCTCTGCGCGCCAGCGATTACATGCGCTCGGCCTCGGCCGAGGACAGGCGTTACCTGCTCTACAACCCCATGGTCAAGATGAAGGTCACCACCCAGGGGGAGGAGGTCATCAACCTGCTCTGGGATGTGATCGCGGCCAGGGGATATGAAAAGGACACCTACTTTGAAATGGCCGCCAAGGAGATCCGCTCCCTTCCGAAACTGGAAGGCACCGTCCACGTGAATATGGCCCTGATCATCAAATTCATGGCCAATTATTTCTTCAATCCGGATACGTTCCCTGAAATCCCCAAACGGGATGACCCCGTCAACGACGATTTTCTCTTTAACCAGGGGCCCACCCGGGGGCTGGGCAAGATTCGGTTTCACGATTACAAAATCGCCTACGACAGCATCAACCTTCCCAATGTGAACCGATTTCAGGAGCAGATCGAGGTTCTCAAGGAATTTCTCAGCACGGCCGCCCCGGATAAAGAGCAGGGGAAGGATATCGATTTTCTGCTGAACCTGGGTGAACTCTTTACCCTGGTGGCCTACGGTCAGCTCATCATCGAAAAATGCCGGATGGAACAGGTGGAAGAGGATCTCCTGGACCAGATTTTTGATTTCATGATCCGGGACTTTTCAAAATTTGCCTTGCAGATCTATTCCAAGCCCGGTGCAACGGACGCACAGATGGCCCTTTGCATGAAGATGATCAGAAAACCGGTGGCCAATAGGGAGCGCTTCCTGAATATATGGGAAAACCATGTGTACTGTTTGAAAGACAGCTATGAAATGAATCCGTAATGTTTTCACCACCGAAGGCCGGAATGGCGCACGATTTTCCTTTGTATGGCGGTATTCAGCGCCCCCTCCGATCCGTAAATAACGACGCTTTTTTTTGCCCGGGTGATCCCAGTGTAAAGGATCTCCCGGGTTAACAGCCTGTGATTTTCATCTTCCGGAAGAACGAGGAGGACATTGTCAAATTCGGAACCCTGGCTCTTATGAACCGTCATGGAGAAAGCAAATTCCCACGGGGGCAACAGGTCCATTGAAAAATAGGTATAGGATGCCAGTCGCGGAAAGAAGGCCCTGAATATTCCGGTCCTGTCTACCAGGACAACCCCCACATCCCCGTTAAAGAGTTCCTTCGGGTAATCATTCCGGGTAATCATAATGAGGGCCCCGCTGAAATACCCTTTTTGGGACCATGCAGGAGATTCCAGCTCGCGCCCAGCTCGGCCGTGATCTGCGCATTGATGCCGTTGCAGCCGTACCATCCGTTTCGGACAAGGGAAAGGATCTTCGCGGATGCCGCCCTCTCAAAGATCCGGTCGAGAAGGCTCCTTTCTTTGCTGTTCTCGGCAGGATCGTGCAGATCCATCTTCCCGGCCTCGTCAATCAGTTCTTTGTAACGGCTCCCTTGAGTGTCCGCCGGCCTCGAGAAATAATGTTCCCGCCAGAGGCTGATGCACGCTCTCCATTCTTTGACTCCACCGTCCTGGACAAACGCCCACCGATCCTTTCCCAATTGAAGGGCATCCCTGAAAGAAACCGGCAAAAATTCGGGCCGTTGTCCTTCATGAATCTTCTCCGCCAGCTCCTGCAGCACCTTCCCCGCGCGAAAAACGTTTCGCAGCAGGAGAAAATGGTTCTTGAATCTTTCGGCTCTGCTTCCTTCAGGGATCATTTCCGCGAAAACAGCGCCTGCTTCCACGGAAGGGAGCTGGTTCTTGTCTCCCAGAAAAATGACCTTTGTCCGTGCGGGATCCACCGCCCGCAAGAACTTCTCCATCATAACCAGGTCCACCATGGAGACCTCGTCAAGGACTACCACGGATGCCGGAAGCGCATTTCCTTCCCCATAAAAAAAATCATGGGTCCGTTTTCTGTACCGCAGGATTTTGTGCAGGGTGCCGCCTTTTACCTGCAACAGGGCCCGGTCGTGGTCCGAAGGGTTCTCAATGGTGTGGATATGTCGTTGCACCATTTCCGTCATTCTCTGGGCGGCCCGGCCCGTAGGCGCTCCCAGCACCATCTCCTCCGCTCGAATCCCGGCCCGCTGGAGGCAGCGAAGGATCGTCACCATCAGAGAAGTTTTTCCGGTGCCGGGGCCCCCGGAGATAATGGAAAACGGAGATTTCAAGGCCAGCCTGACGGCCTCAACCTGGTATACGTCCCGTTCCAGGGGTTTGCCGTTCTTCCGCACCCGAAGGGTGCATTCCGGAGAGTAGACCTCTTCAAGGATGGCTTCTATCCTGTTATCCGGTACGTGCAGGGGATCTTCAGCGTCCAGCAGATTCTGCATTCTTTTCTTCAAGAGGTTTTCATGAACAAAATATTTCTGGAAATAGAGCCGCTCTTGATTCCCGTCTTTCCAAAGAATCAGAGGCAGGTATCCGTCGGCATCCTTGGAGATCAGTTCCCCATACCTGCCTTTGGCGATCCCGGAAAGGAAATTCTTCGCCGTCTTTTCCCCATCGCTCTCCTCCAAAAAGGATTTCAACGCCGAACGGAGCCCGTCTTCGTGAAGATCCACGCAGAGGCTTCCTTCCCTGAGGGCGCTGAAAAGGATCAGAAGAACTGCCATGATGGGGCCGTCATCCCGGCAGCCGCCGGTTTCGAGGAGATCCCTAATCGTCAGATAATCCAGCAAGGGAAGTTCGAGCTTCCGGGAGGCTGCGCAGAGATCCTTTATCTCCCCAGGCGTTTGTTCCCTGACCACGTCGAATTCGAGGAGGGTCTTAAGAAACTCGATTTTGTCCGGGTTCGTGTCGTTCATGGTGAAAAATTCTCGCTTATGGGGTAAACCGTGAATGGTCACATTAGCATCTTCCTGGTCTTCTCTTCAATCCGCTCCAGCGTTCCCAGTTCCTCCGGCGGGACATAATAGACGCCCCTATGTCCGCCTGCATCCATTCCCCGGAGATAAAAATAAAAGATCCCACCGAAATGCTTTTCAGGATCAAACCGGTTCCCCAGCGTCTGTTTGAGCCAGCGCAAGGTCGCTATGGCATAGAGGCTATATTGCAGGGGATATCGGGATTGGGTCATGCTCATTTCCATGGAGTCCCTGCCATATCCCGTCTCCAGAAAATTGGATTTCCAGTCTGCGATGTAAAATCTCCCTTTCCATTGAAAGATCAGATCCACAAATCCCCGGATGAAACCATCCACAAAGGTGATTTCCTCCAGGTCCTCCTGAGCGAAAGCGGGAACCGAACCCGGAAGAGAACTCGGGACTGAAAAGGAATAGTAAAATTCCATTTCGTGATGTCTGTCCTCCTTCCTGATCCGTGACAGGGCTGTGCGTTCACCCCCCAAAAGAATCGGAGCCGTAAGGGTGTTGCAGATCACCTCCCAGACGGCATCCCTCCACGCGGGATCGATCCGATAGAGCGCCATCCGTTCGGAAAGGAGCTTTTGAGCGGCAGGGTTTTCGTCCAGAATGGAAGGCATATCCGGAACAGGGGCATCATATTTCGAGAAAATACGATAATCCAGATGCTCCAGGAGATCATGGAAAAGGAGTCCCATATCGATCCCGCCCGGCAGTCCGGAATGGGAACTGACCGTGGGGTCTTCCGTCCGGTTTTGCTGTTCGAAACCCTCATCTTCTTCCTTCATAGCCGGGGTTGTTGCCTGGAACGGGGTCGTTCCTCCCCGTTCCCCATAGGCCTTGCCCGTTTTATGATGAAGGCTCGAAAACGATTCCAACCGGATCCGCCGGTATTGGTAGTTTCCGGTCACGGGGAAAAGGGCCTTGTCTTTCGCTGGCAAAAGCGAAATGGAATGGGGAGGTTGTTTTTGAATCGGTCCTTCCTTAGAAACTTCTGCGGCGATCTTCCCTCTGAGCCACATCTCAGGGTGGCCTCCTTCTCCTTCCGGAAAGGCCTCCAGGAGGGCGGGAGAAAGAAGGGTACACACCGGTCCTACCCAGGAGTCCTTCCTTTCGAACGGATAAAAGGGCAGATAGAGCTTGATCTGGGCCCTGGTGGCCGCCACATAAAAGAGACGCTTGTTTTCCTCCATCTGTTCCTGCTCGTGCTTTTCGCCCCCAGCGGATTTTGTCAGATCCACTATTCGAACGGCCTTCAGGGAAGATCCGATCTTCTTCTGTCTCGTGGTAGATATGGTAAGTGTCCAGATGGGAAGGCCGCCCGGTGAGCCCGCCCCCCACGAAAACAATGGGGAATTCAAGGCCTTTGCTTACGTGCATGGTCATGATCTGTACTTTCCTGGACTCCGTTTCGATCTGGTGGATACCGGCATCCTCAGGGGCCAGGCCGGACTCCTTTCTAAGGAGATCCAGACCGACGGAAACCCCCCTGAAATCCAGGTTCTCCCGATAGGCAAGATCCTCCAGATATTCAAAAATCTGTCGCAAATTGGTTTCTTTCCGATCCCATCCCATCTTCCCCGTCTCCCGAACGAGAAGACCAGAGTCTTCGATCATGGATCGGAAAAGGCGGTTCCATCTTCGCCATTCGGCGAAACCGTTCCATTTGAAAAGCAAACGTTTTACGGGGTGGGATGGGGGCATGTCCTCATAGGCGAAGAGTTCCGAAAGCTTAAACCCGAAAAAGGGGGTGAGCAGGGCCTTTTTCACCGCGGAATTATTCCCCGGATCCCGGATCGCATGAAAAAGAAGGCCGATACAGGTGGCCTCGGGAGAAACAAACAGACCGGGTTTCTTATAGAAGCTATGGGGGATTTTGCTTTTTGTCAGTTCCTCTTCCAGGAAAACGGCTTCGGATCTGTTTCGAACCAGGATGCAGATATCTCCATATCCCATAAGTCGCTCCTCCCCACTTCTTTCGCGTGTCCTGACAGGGGAGGAAATCAGGTGCTCGATCTCGCGTGCTATCATTCGTGCCAGCATAATTTTTGCCGGTCTCGGAGAGCCGGCAGCGCGCAGATCCATGATACTCAGTGAATGTCGACCGGACCGGTCCTCCACAACCTCCCTTGGTCCGAGGATTTCAGGCGGGGGCTGCGTGGGTTGATAACCGATCTCGAATTTCCCTGCAGTTTCCTGGGGCCTGAACCAGATATCCCTGCAAAACAGGGTATTGAAAGTTCCGATCATTTCAGGCTGGGATCGCCAGTTGGTAGACAGCGAATAGATACCGGCTTGTCCCTCGGCTGAAAGCTTTGTCATCTCGTTTCTGGCTTCCAGATAGGCGTACACATCCGCCCCCCGAAAGGAGTAAATGGCCTGTTTTGGATCGCCGATCAGAAAGAGACGATTCGGACTGTCCTCATGGCGGCCCTCCAGGAAGAGCCGTTTGAATATTCGCCACTGCACCGGGTCCGTATCCTGAAACTCGTCGATGAAAGCGACGCGGTATCGATCCCTCAGCTTTTCCAGCAGAACGGAACCATTGTCGGCATACAGGGCCTTTTCTACAAGGCCTAACATATCGTCATAGCTGATCATACCCAGACTGCGTTTTGCCGCGGCCACGTCTTCTTGAAGCCGGCGTATGCTCTCCAGAATGAGGCTGCATCCCAGCTCTTTGCATTTTCTGCTGATTTCGTGGAGCCTTTTGTGGAGAGTCTCAAGGTGGGGGCATACATCCAGGTTAGGGCCGCCTTTATTCCATTTCGTCGGGATGAGAGCGTCGATGCCTTTTCTTCCGCTCGAAACCACACCTTCTATCTGCGCCATCAGTTTCAGGAGGACCCGTGTGTCGGCGGCATCATCGGCGTTATTGTGAAAATGGGCTTCAAGGGGTTGCACGATTTTTTGAAGAATGCTTTTTTTTGCAGCTTTGTTGAAATTGAGTTGTTCATACCCTTTTGAAAAGGTTCCGTCCCCTTCAAAAAGGTCCCCCACTCTGCTTTCCAGTGCCTGAATATCCCGTTCAAGCCCTTGAAAATTTATTCCTTTGAGATCGGGAAGAAGTTTGTCGCCGGCAGACTCGTGGACGGTCATTCCGAGATGGGTTATCGTTTCAAGAAAGGTTTCTTTCTTCTCGCTGAAACCTGAAATCTTGAGAATCTTTGCGAGGTCTTTCCCGTATCTTTTCGGCCACAGGGACCGCATCTGCTCTTTGAGCAGCATGTCAAAAAGAGGCGCGTCCTCCATGACTTCGCTCTGGAAGACCGTGCCGTTCTCGAAGGCAAAATCCCTGAGGACCGTCTGGCAGAAACCATGGATCGTATAGATAGGCGCACGGTCGAAGATGTCCAGCGCATCCTGCAGTTTGCGCGATTTTACGCCACCTTTGTTCTGGTTTTTCAAGGAATTTTCTATCTTTTCTCGAATACGAATCTTCAACTCGGACGTGGCTTTTTCCGTAAAGGTCACCAGGAGGATATTTTCCAGCCCCAGATCCGCCCTTTCCTCCAGGAGCCGCACCACCAGGTTTTCTATGGTGTAGGTTTTTCCCGTTCCGGCGGACGCCTCGATCAGGGCGTGTTTTTCCAGGTCGATCTCCCCACAGTCATGAACCTGTATCATTCGATTGCACATTTTGCCCCTCTCCCTTCCGCCAGCGTAAAGAAAATGCGAAACCGGTCTCTCACCTTTCTGTAAGCGTCTTCCGGGATCTGCGGACCGGCCAATGGGATCAGGAACGACTCTTCTTCCCCATAGGCCTCCAGGAGCTGCTCATAAAAATCGGCATCCCGAACAGTGTCGGGTTCATAAACGAGGGCCTTATGGGGTTTGATGGAACGGGAGGTGACCTCTTCAAAAGGCAGCCATTCCAGCCGCTCCTCATTGAGAAATTCGGAAACCAGTCCTTCCAGATAGGCTTGTGCCTCATCGGTTTTCAGATGGTAGGTCCGGAGGCTGATGCGGTCCTTATAAGCCACGTGAAAGATGATCGTCGTGTTTCCCATGGAATCCGACAACTCCTTCTTTCCCGTCCTCGGTCATGAGGCAGGCCATCCAGAACAGGAGGGGTTCCAAGACATACTTGTCCGGTTCTTTTGCCTTCGGCGTTTTCCCTGACGCGGTTACGACAAGGGAATGCCAGACCCCTTCCTGCTCTTTCCATACCCAGGGCAATCGCCCGTGAAGGGCCACATCGGTTTCCATCGGCTCTCCTGTCCGGTCGGTTGTTTCGACGGTGCATGTGGCTGCCCTGAAACGCCTTAGAGGGAGCGGGTTATCCCGTGAAATGGACCCTTCCGTCTCTTCCCCCACAAATATGGCGCGGTATGTCTCTTTGAAGGAAAGCATCTCTTCAATCACCGGGAGCAGGACTTCGCTTCTCGCCAGGATTTCTTCGGTCAAGGCCTCCTGATCCAGATCCGCATAGGCCCCTTCGGGCGTTTCGCTGCCGCGCCGAAAGCGTTCATAGACCCGGTTGCAGATCGTTTCGAGTGTTCTTTCGGGGGCGGCATCTCTGCTTTCAGGGGATGTCCGCAGATCCAACCATTGATCCAGCGTCTCTGTCTTTATTTTGTAATCCACCGGAAATACGGAGTAAAAAGGTTCATCTTCCCGCAGGGCTATCTCCTCTATGGTCTCCTCCTCGTCATAGATCCTCAGATGCCTTCTCAAACCCTGGGAGACCGGATCTTCCAGAAACCTCCTCAAATCTTTCACCGATATCTTCTCAACGGCCTCTTTGTCTTTTCGGGATTTTTGCACTTCCACGTCAAAGTTGGGCCGAAAGCTTTCGAGACGTTTCTTCTCTTCCCGGGATATTTCTCGGGTCACTTCGTCCCAGAGGCCTTGTTCCCGATAACAGGTGATCCTGTCGGCAAGGGAATAGTTCACCAGGACATCGGAAAAATCATTCACGGCATCTTCCGCAAGATACCTTTCACTGCCGCCCTTGAGGGGAATGTCCACAACACGAAACGGGGAGTTGTCGGGCAGAATTTCCCGCTCCACAACCCTTCGCAACTGATTTACCACCGAGCAGGATTGTATGGAGCGGTCTTTTTGAAGGTCTTTGGAGAGATAACCGATATAGAGCTTTTCCCTCACCGACAGGAGCATCTCAAGGAAGAGATAGCAGTTCTTTTCAGGCACGCTCACATCGCCGATTCTCCTTTTCTGGAGTCTGAGGTCCAGAGAAGACGCATCCGCCCTTCCCGGAAACGACCCCTCTTCCATGCCCAGGACATAAACCACTCTGAAAGGGATGGGGCGCATGGGTTGCAGGGCCGAGATGGTCACCCCTTCCGTCAGATAATCCCCGCGTCCCCCCGAGATGGAACCCAGACTGGACCTGATAAACTCCCGCATGATCTCGAAATCCAGGTCAGCGCTGGTTCTCCCTGCCTGTTTTTTCCGCCAGCCGATCATGGACCTTTAAATCCAGAAACGCCTTTGTCAGAGCTTGTTGAACAGCCGCTTCCCCCCTGAAATCGGGGGGTACTTCCAGCAACTCCTCGCAAAGGCGCAAAAACACGGCATTCCACTTCTCAGCAGACCCAACCAGACCGGTCAGTTCGGTGGCGGCATGGTGGAGTTTCTCAATGATCAGGGAAAATTTTTCCAGGAGATCCATATCCCCTGTCCGGGCGTCGGTGAAGGGAACAAGCCCGTGAAAATGCTCGGGAGCTGTCTCCCCCATCCTCCTCCGGGTCGGAAAGAATTCTCGACAGGCGCAGTCTCTCAAGGCCCTGTTTCCAGGTATGATAGTGGTTTTTCGGGTACCCTCTCTTCTTTTTCTCCTTTGCATCGAAGCTGTGGAAGATGTTCAGATCGTTGACCCAGGTCGCCCATATCTCAATCTCCGATTCATGAATCCGCCATTTCTGCATGAAACAGGGGTTTACGATCAGATCGAAGACCTCTTTTCTCGAAAAACGTCCGGAAGCAAGTTCCAGAAGAAGCAGTATCCCCTTTGCATAAACGCTATCCGTATCCGCCCGCGAATCCACCAGGTTATAGGAAAGGATTCCCGCTCCGGAATTGAAAAAGGAGTCAATGACCGGCTTGTATCTGGAAATATCCGACACAAGGATGGCGATGTCCGTCAGTTGAAGCGTTGGGTCCTTTTCCAGGTTGTAGAGGATGCTGTTGTATGCGGTCTCCACTTCCCGGTAGATGCCGGGGCAGGCGAAGATCTGTAGCGATCGATCCTGCAATGGTTTGCCCTGGACTTCTCTTTCGGTGGAAAGCGTGAGAATGTTCCGCTGAAGTTTTTGAAGAACCGAATCCGCGGTCCTCTCCCTTGTGAAGCAGGCGTGAAAATCATAGCCCGTAAGCTCGCACAGGAGGCGAATGTTCTCCCGGCCGGCCTTGCCCCACAGGGCCAGGAGTTCGTTATCCTCCGGTTCCAGCAACTCCCCCAGCTCCTTTTCAAGAGGCGTAATTGTCAGCTCTTTTGCTTTCTTTCTCCGTATCCACCTTCTTTCCCCAGGGCGTCTTGATATCTTCCCAGAACTCCCGGGACGGATTGAGGACGTACATAAAGATCGTGTATTCCCGCTGCAGTCTTCCGATGATGTTTAGATGAAAAGCGGATACCTGGGACAGACCGAAGATATGAACAAATTTTCGTTGATGGATCTTAATGGCAGGGTCTGTTTCGGGGACAGGCGAAGAAGGGAGCATTTCGCCTGCGTATTCCTCCAGGGAGAGGATACGCAGGCCGGTGTTTTGGCCGTATCCGTCTCGCAGTTCCTGCAGCCGCAGGTAGAGCTTTTGCTGGCAGTGCTCCATTCCATTCCGTGGCGCAGGTCCGTTCAACCAGTTCCGGATCATGTCCGATCGGTGAAATTCATATTCTTCAAATAGGTGAACCATTCTTTCCGTGAGCTGCCACAACTTTATTCCGTAATCCGGCCCCGGTCGACCATCCGGTCCCAGGAGATACCGTCGCAGGGGGGAATAAGCATTTTCATGACTTTCGAGGGTCTGCAAAGCATGGAGCAACAACATCTGCCGGAAGGGGTGATCCATCATCACCGGCTTTTCCTCCCTTTTATCCAGACTCCCTATGAGATTCCACAAGCCTGTGTCCAGGTATTGAAAATCCACGTTCATGAGAACGGATCGTTGTTTCGCAAGGGTCAATTGCAGCCATTTTGCCAGGTTCTGATTGGGAACAATCGTCAGAGAGCCTTCCAGAATGTTCTCTTTTTCCTGGTTTTCCCGGTCCATGAGGTCGGACAATTTTTCCGCCAGGTCTTCCAGACGGTTGCTGAAATAAAGCGCTATGGTCACTGCGAACCCCTATGCGGCATTCGTGATATTCGTGTGATTCGTGGTCAGAAAAGGCGCTTTCCGCGGGGTCATATCGCTTTGGCTCCCTTATACAGGATTAGGCTCTTGATGAGATAATCGAGTCGTTCGCGGCCCATGTGCCGGAACTGGACCGCTCCATCCATGGGATCATAACCGGTTCCCGTCACAAAGTTCGGAAGGAGAATGGTTTCATTGGACATATTTAAATATTAGCGGCTATCACAAATAAAAGTCAAATAAATTTAAATGATTAGGAATCGTCGATGGAAGGAATTCCGAAAGTTTGTTGACTCCGGACCTTCTATTTTAATAAGATCCGCAGAGAAAAGGGAAGAAGCCGATCGTTTTTGATCGGCCCCGTGGTCCACTTCAATATCACTTCACAATCCAACAAGGGAGGTGCACATGAAAAAATGTCTTGCTTTGATTCCGGTTTTATTCTTTTTTATAGCAATTTGCAGTGGATCAGTCCTGGCCCGGGAGAAAATGTCGCTGGGGGGGACCTGGTCCGGGCCCGCCGAAATTGCCACCGATGACTCGTTTTCCACCGCAACGATGACGCTGGTCATAACAGAACAAGAGGGGAGAACCTTTCACGGGACCATCGCTTTCGATGAAGGCACCCCCTTTGTCGTATCGGGAATTCTTTATGGAAATAAAATTCGACTGACCGGAAGCGTTTCAACATTCACGGGGGAGATATTGTTCCTGGGGCTCAGCAAATTCATTGTCGGCACCGGAAGTAAATTGGCCTCGGAATCCCAGGGCGAAATGACGGTGGGCTTTCAACTTAATTGGGTGGGGTACTGATTTTTTCTGATATCGCCCTTTTCAATTTACATTTCGCTTCCTCAAAAAAACATCGGCGCGCCTGCCGGGCAGGCGCACCGATGTTATTTAAGAAGATTTACAGAATTAGTGGCTTACAGCAGTACCCGCACCTCTCGGGATGCGGATATTTTCCACGATTTCCTGGATATTTTCAGGTACCGGTTTTGTTACGCTGGATACCGCGAAGGCCACCACGAAATTCAAAAGAGCGCCTACGGCCCCAAAAGACTGGGTGTTAATGCCGAAGAGCCAGTGCTCCGCATTGTCCGGTAACGGGTTCGTGCCCTGGATGAAGAACCACCCCTTGTACAAAAAGATGTACAGGAGGGTGGTGCCGATGCCGGTGAGCATCCCGGCTATGGCCCCGGCCCGGTTGACTTTCTTGGAGAAAATCCCCATCATCAATGCCGGGAAGATGGACGAGGCGGCAAGACCGAAGGCAAGAGCCACCACCTGGGCCGCGAATCCGGGAGGGTGCAAGCCCAGTATCCCGGCCACGATGATCGCGACGGCCATGGCGATGCGGCTTGTCAGCAGTTCCTGTTTTTCAGTGATGTTTTTCATGAAAACGCTCTTGAAAAGGTCGTGTGAAATGGAGGATGCGATGGCCAGAAGGAGGCCAGCGGCCGTTGAGAGGGCGGCCGCGATACCGCCTGCCGCAACGAGGGCAATAACCCAAAAGGGCAAATTGGCGATTTCCGGGTTGGCCAGCACCATGATATCCCGGTCTACCTTCACCATCTCGTTCCCTTTCCAGCCATAGCTTGCGGCCTTCTCGTCAAAGGCCTTGTTCTTGTCGTTGTAATACTGAATCCTTCCATCCCCATTTTTGTCCACCCACTTGAGAAGCCCGGTTTTTTCCCAGTTGGTGATCCAGGAGGGCCGGTCTGCGTAAAGCAGATTGCCCGTTGGGGAACCTACCGGCCCTATCTGAATGGTATGCATCAGATTGGAGCGCGCCATGGCGCCCACCGCGGGGGCGGTGGTGTATAGGAGGGAGATAAATACCAGTGCCCACCCGGTTGAAAAACGGGCATCCCGTACTTTCGGGACCGTAAAGAACCGGATGATCACATGGGGGAGTCCCGCCGTGCCGATCATCAGAGAGAGTGTCAACAGGAATATATTCACTGTTGTCCATTTCTGGGCCGTATATTCGGCAAAACCAAGTTCAGTGCAGATGGTATTCAACTTTGCCAGCAGATACATCCCGCTTCCGCTTGCATCCGTAAGGTGGCTTCCCAGGGCAAGCTGGGGGATGGGATTTCCCGTCAACTGGACGGCGATGAAGACCGCGGGCACCGTGTAGGCGAATATCAGCACGCAGTACTGGGCGATCTGGGTATAGGTGATGCCTTTCATTCCGCCAAGGACGGCATAGATAAAGACGATTCCCATGCCGCAATAAAGACCGGTTGAAAAATCCACCTCCAGGAACCGGGAAAAGGCAACGCCGATTCCTTTCATCTGCCCGATAACATAGGTGATGGAGCAGATAATCAGGCAGACAACCGCCGTGATGCGCGCCGCGTGGGAGTAGTACCGATCCCCGATAAATTCCGGGACGGTGAATTTTCCGAATTTACGCAGGTAGGGCGCCAGCATCATGGCAAGAAGCACATAACCGCCCGTCCAGCCCATGAGGTACACACAGGCATCATATCCCATGAAAGCGATCAAACCGGCCATGGAGATGAAGGATGCCGCTGACATCCAGTCGGCGCCGGTGGCCATTCCATTGAGCACCGGGTGAACGCCCTTTCCGGCAACATAGAAATCCGAGGTGCTTCTTGCTCGAGCCATGACGGCAATAACGATATAGATGGCGAAGGTCAATCCGACAACGAGATACGTGGTAGCTTGCAGGGTCATGATTATTCCTCCTCTACATCGAATTCACGGTCATATTTTGTCATCGTATTGGCGTAGACAAAGATCAGAATTACGAAGACATACATGGACCCCTGCTGCGCAAACCAGAATCCCAGCGGATAGCCTCCCAGATGAAAGTGGTTAAGCGGATGAACAAGCAAGATGCCAAACCCGAATGAAACAATGAACCAAACGATTAAACACCATATCATGAGCTTGAGGTTTTTCTTCCAGTAAGCTTCACCGTTAGTCATAATCTATCCTCCTAATTAAAAAGGTTTTTTAATTGGATTTCTTCGACATCTTGCCTGGTGTTTGTCCTGATACATCCCCCCTTTCCTGTAAATGTGATTGTTTGTTGCCGGAAGGTAGATTTTCATGAAAGGACACGACGTCAGGTTTCAGGTGTCCGGAGCCAGAAACGCCGCTTGGCCCTGCGCAGGCCCGGACATCTGATCCCGCCTTTGGGCGGGACCGGCATCCGGTACAGGATTGCTCGTTGGATGGGAAGAAAAAGATTACCGTGCAGATCTGTATACAAAGGAATCCTCTGCTTCGAATTGGTTTTATTGTTCTCTCTTTGCTCCTGCAAATCCTTTATGGACAAGGGCCTCTTCAATTTCCTTCAAAATGGTCGGATCATCAATGGTTGCCGGTATCTTGAAGACTTCATTGTCCGCAATTTTTCGTATGGTCCCTCTTAATATTTTACCCGATCTCGTTTTGGGCAGCCGCTTCACAATGGTGGCGATCTTAAACGAGGCCACGGGGCCGATACGTTCACGGACCATCTGGATGACTTCCTTTTCTATCTCCGCCGGGTTGCGCGTCACGCCGGCATTGAGAACCAGAAAGCCGATGGGAATCTGCCCCTTGAGTTTGTCCTCCACTCCCAGCACCGCGCATTCAGCCACATCCGGATGGTCCGCAAGGACCTCCTCCATGCCCCCGGTGGACAGACGATGGCCGGCCACGTTGATAATGTCATCCGTCCGTGACATGACAAACACGTAGCCATCCTCGTCGATATATCCTGCGTCCGCTGTCTTATAGTAGCCGGGAAATTCTTCCAGGTAGGACCGAATAAATCCTTGATCATTGTTCCAAAGGGTCGGCAAGGTTCCAGGAGGAAGCGGCAGTTTTACCACCAGGGCGCCGATCTTCCCCGGTTCCACCTGATTACAGTCGGGATCGACCGCCTGAACGTTCCAGCCGGGAGCCGCTTTTGTGGGGGATCCCTGCTTCACGGGAAACTGTTCAATGCCGAGGCAGTTGGCCGCAATGGCCCAACCGGTTTCCGTCTGCCACCAGTGATCGATGACCGGGACTCTCAGCTTCTTTTCGGCCCAATGCAACGTATCGGGATCCAGCCTTTCCCCAGCCATAAAAAGGGCCTCGAAGCGGCTCAAGTCATAATTCGCAACAAACCTGCCTTCAGGGTCCTCCCGTTTAATGGCACGAAAGGCTGTAGGGGCCGTAAACATGGTCTTGACCTTGTGTTCTTCTATCACACGCCAGAACACGCCCGCATCGGGAGTGCCTACCGGTTTGCCCTCAAAAAGGATGGTTGTGCACCCCTTGAACAGGGGTCCGTAAACGATGTAGGAGTGCCCCACGACCCAGCCCACATCCGAAGCGGTCCAGAAGACATCCCCCTGCTGCAGGTTGTAGATGGCGCCCATGGTCCATTTCAGGGCAACCATGTGTCCGCCGTTATCCCGAACCACGCCCTTGGGAATGCCGGTGGTTCCCGATGTGTACAGAATGTACAAGGGGTCCGTGGCCGCAACCGGAACGCAATCCGCGGGCGCCGCCTTTTTCATCTCCTCATGCCAGTCGTAGTCAAATCCGGCTGTCATGTGAGCGGTCTCCTGCGGCCTCTGCAGGATAATACAGGCCTGTGGTTTGGCTTCCGCAATAGCCAGGGCCTCTTCGAGAAGCGGTTTGTATGGGATGACCCTTTTCACTTCTATTCCGCACGATGCGGAAACGATGACTTTGGGTTTTGCGTCATTGATTCGAATGGCAAGTTCTTTTGGCGCAAATCCACCGAAAACCACCGAATGGACCGCTCCAAGGCGGGCGCAGGCAAGCATGGCCATGGCCGCCTCGGGAACCATGGGCATATACAATAGGACGCGATCTCCCTTTTGAACGCCCTTGGACGAAAGAACCCCGGCGAATCGGGCGACTTCATCTCGAAGTTGAAGGTACGTGAATTTCTTTATGGTGTCGGTAACCGGGCTGTCATAGATCAGGGCGGTCTGATCCCCGATACCGTTTTCCACATGCAGGTCGAGGGCATTGTAACAGGTATTGACCATGCCCCCTGTAAACCATCTGTAAAATGGCTTGTTGGAATCGTCTAAAACCTTGTCCCATTTTTTATACCAATGGCAATCCTCTGCCGGTACGCTCCAGAAGCCATTGGGATCTTCAATGGACTGCTTATATTGCGTAAGATATCCGTTGGTCATAGGCCCTTCCTTTATACCCTTTTGCGGTTCTGACATATTTCCGATTGGTTTCGTCAGTCTGTCCGCCGCAAATGGTCTGGACAGGTTGACGACAGGCCTTAGGCGACAATCACTTCTTTTTCATCATCGCCTGGATTTCCGTCACGATCTCGGGATTTGCAAGGGTAGTGACGTCACCTACATCCTTGTCATTGGAGATGGAAGCAAGAACCCTTCGCATGATCTTTCCGGAACGAGTCTTCGGCATATCCTTCACCAGCCAGACGCATCGCGGCTTCGCGATCTTCCCGATTTGCTCGCAAATCATATCGGAAATTTTTTTTGCCAATGCATCGGATGGTTCAATACCGGGTTTCAAGGCGATATACAGATCCGGTTCCTTGCCCTTGATGTCATGGGCTACGGGAACCACGGCGGCCTCCGCCACTTCCGGGACAACCATTGCCGCGGATTCAATCTCTTTTGTGCCCAGGCGATGACCGGACACATTGATCACATCATCGATTCTACCCAGGATTCGATAATACCCATCCTCCGCCTGGACGGCCGCGTCGCCGGTAAGGTAAGGCCAGTCGCGCCAGTCTTTGCTTTTGGGATCTTTGCAGTACCTGGCGTAATAGGTGCTTACAAACCTGTCCCGGTCACCCCAGATGGTCTGAAAGGCGCCTGGCCAGGGGTTCTGAATGCAGATATTCCCCGCTTTTCCGGAACCTGCTTCGAGGATATCCCCTTCCTCATCATAAATAACGGGATGAATGCCCGGCAGCGCAGGGCCCGCACTACCCGGTTTCATGGGCGTTATGGCCGGCATGGTGCTGCAGAGAAATCCGCCTGTTTCCGTCTGCCACCAGGTATCGACGATGATCGCCTCTCCTTTCCCCACCTCCTTGTGGTACCACTTCCACACTTCGGGTTCGATCGGTTCACCTACGGTCGTCATGTGTTTGAAGTGGTACTTATACTTGGCGGGTTCATCGGGCCCGACTTTTCGAAGGGCCCGGATGGCCGTAGGCGCCGTATGGAAGATAT
Organism: uncultured delta proteobacterium; assembly: GCA_963747555.1. GTDB lineage: Bacteria > Desulfobacterota > DSM-4660 > Desulfatiglandales > Desulfatiglandaceae > DUZB01. Next base: position 90,723 of record CAVVFZ010000027.1, on the reverse strand, counting down.
TGACATCCAGCTCCTGGGCAATTCGCCATGCCCTGCCGGCATCGGGATAGGTGGGAACGCCCTCATAGATAATGGTCGAGGCGCCTAACGAAAGGGGCCCGTAAACGATATAGGAATGACCGGTAATCCAGCCGATGTCGGCCATACACCAGTATACATCCTCTGGGTGAATATCCAGGATGTATTTGGAGGTTCCCGTCGCGTACGCGAGATACCCGCCCGTACTGTGCTGGCACCCTTTTGGTTTCCCCGTGGTACCGCTGGTATACATCAAAAACAGGGGATCTTCCGCGGGGATCGGAACCGGCGCTACCCTTGCGCCATAATAGTCTTTCAGCAGATCATTGATGAAATAGTCGCGGTTTTCAACCATGGGGGTAGGGCTTGAATTTTTCCCGGGATAGCGCTGCCATACCAGGACCTTGTCCACGGTTTGTCCGTCCGCTTTCGCCAGTTTCAGGGCGATATCGGCGTTCTGCTTATGATCCAGAAGCTTGCCGCCGCGGTAATAGCCATCGATGGTGATCAGAACATTGCTCTGGGAATCAACGATTCTGTCGGCGCAGGCGCGGCCGCTGAATCCACCGAACACCTCCGAATGAATAATGCCCAGCCTGGCACAGGCCAGCATGGTGATGGGAAGCTCGGCGCACATGGGCATGTGAAGCGTTACCCTGTCGCCTTTTTTGAGACCGGCGAAGTCTCTGAGAATGGCGGCAAACTCATTTACCCGAACATAGAGTTCCTGGTAGGTAATGTGTTCGATTTTTTCATTCTCCAGTTCCGGAACGAAGTGGATGGCAGTCTTGTTCTTGTGGTTTTTGAGGTGTCGGTCGATGCAGTTGTAACTCGCGTTTATCTTGCCGCCTACGAACCATTTCCAACAAGGAGCATCACTGGTATCAAGGATGGTGTGCCAGTATTCGTACCATTCCAGAAGGTCGGCATATTCCTTGTAACAGTTGGGGAAATTCTCCAGGCTGAACCTTTCATAAATCGTTTCGTCCGTCATATTGGCCTGGGCGATGAATTTCGTTGAAGGATAATAATAACCCTCTTCCTGCCAGTGAACAGCAATCTGCGCTTCAGAAGTTTCCACACGTTCTCTTTCCGCCATGCTTGCATCCTCCTTGTTCAGGTAAAACAGGTTTGATTGCGAAAAAAGCTGTTTTCAACTGGACCGATCACTGAAACCTGCAGCTTTCATTCGCAACATTTCTCAGAGACTTCTCTAGGCCGTTAACTTTTTAAATTGCTTCGAGGCAATTTGTCAATGAAAAATTTACAGGCGAAAGGGAAACGACCTTTCATACAGGTTCATCGAAACGGCAGCTCAGGACGACCATATCGTCCTCGAACACGCTCCTGACCTTATATGGCAGGGTCTTGAAAAGTCTAATCATTCCCAGGTTACTGGGCGAGGTGATAGCAAACAAACCGGAGATGCCGTTTTCAAGGGCGGCCTGGGCCAGTTTAAGCAGAAGGATTTTTCCGATTTTTTTGCCTTGGTATTCCCTGCTCACGGAAAAGGCCACTTCCGCCATGTTTCTTGAAGGAACAAGCAGGTATTCGCCGAGGCCGATAACCTTTCCAAACCCGACCTCCCCAACCACGGCCAGCATGGTCATGTCATTGACATAATCGATCTGAAGCATGTCGGCAAGGTCGTCCTTGAAAAAGCTATGCTTCTTGTGGAAAAACCTGGCCACCACATCATCCTGGTTCAGGGAATAGAAATGTTCCTGGATTCGTCTTTCATCCACCGGTTTTGCGGGTCGGAACACAACCTCTTCTCCATCGATTTTCCGTATTTCCTCCAGCCTTGCGGGGTAAATCCCGTGGATGGACTCGGAAAGTGTTCGGTCCTGGCCCAGCAGGCCCATCTCTTTTGCCCGGAAGAACAACGCCTCCCTGAAATCGGGATGGGCGATGCTGATCATGGCCATGGCGCGTTCCTGAAAGCTCTTTCCGAAAAGGTTTACAACCCCGTATTCGGTCACTACATAATGAACATCTCCCCTCGGTACGACCACGGCCGTGTTTTCAAGCATGGGAACAATTCTGCTTTGCTTTCCTCCCGCGAAGGTCGAGGTCAGCAACACGATCGATTTGCCGCCCGGGGAACGAGAGGCGCCTCTCATGAAATCGAGTATCCCGGTTACACCTGAATAATAGTTGTGAGAAAGCGCATCCGCGGCCAATTGTCCCGTAAGATCCATGGACATGCCCACATTAATGCATACCATTTTGTTGTGTCTTGCGATGATTCCCGGGTCATTTACATAATCGGAAGGGTGAAAATCGATGGAAGGGTTGTCATGGATATACTCGTAAAGCAAGGGGCTGCCGATTGCGCTGCTTGCAACCAGCTTCCCCTCATTAAACCCTTTTTTCCGGTTCGTGATGGCGCCCCTTGCCACGAGATGCATGACGTCATCCGTGATATACTGGCTATGAACACCCAGATCATTCTTATTGGAGAGGGCCAGCAGGGTGGCCTGCGACGTCACGCCCGGTCCAATCTGTATGGTTGACCCATCATCGATCAATCGGGCCACAAGCTGTCCGATGGCATTGGCCGTTTCCATTTCCGGCATTTGAGCGATGGTCAGAAGCTCCTCGTCATGTTCCACAATCACATCCACGTCGTCCACATGGATAAAGCTCTGGCCCAGGACGCGCGGCATCCTGGCATTGACCTGGGCGATGACCATATCGGCGGAAAGGGCGGCCGCCTGTGTGATATCCACGGAAACGCCCAGGCTCATCCAACCGAAGTCATCCGGGACGGACACCTGGATCAGGGCCACATGAATGGGCAACTGCCTGCTCTTGAAAAGACGGGGGATTTCGGAAAGGTTGATGGGCGTGATAAACCGCATATTCCGGCGGATGCCGCTTGTTTTAGCGGAACCAAGATAAAAAGACCGAATATTCATGGCCCTGGTCATGGTCTTATCCGCGATGAGACTCAACGGGGTACTCTCCAGCGCCATCAATCGGACGATTTCGATATCGGAGAAGCCATTGGAGGTTTCCGCAAGGGCCCAGACAAGGTGCTGCGGTTCGCCGCAGGTGGAACCGATAAAAACCCGTTGCCCCCCTTTAATGAGTTTCATCGCGTCAAAAGCGCCTTTTTTCTTTTCTACATATTGATCGGCCCAGTGGGTTCTTTGCGCCATCTTTTCACCTGTATTTTGACGGGCTGTTCGGGTTTCAGGTCAGGGCTTAATCAGGCCGGCAAGTGCCTGCACCAGTGCATTGCGTCTGATTCGGGTGAGAGTGAGGACCGCGTGTCGAGGGCTGCGACCCACAGTTCATGTTTATCAGAAAAAGAAGAAAAGTTGTACTTTTTTATTCTTCTATGATATTTCTTCTCGTCAAATGGAAGAATTGGGTCGATAAAAGGCCTGCGTCCCTTGAGAAAAAAACCCCATCACAGACTAAACACCTATGAACCATTTCGGATAATTCCATGAAAGATGAATTGAACGATCAGGTGGATCTGCTGCTTTCAGAGGGCAACGACCGATTTCGGATCTGGAAGCGGCTGAAAGACGGCGACAATCAACCCAGACTGCGACATTATTTGAATAACAAGGCGCTTTTGAAGGATAAGAATGCACACAAGTACCTGAACATTTTATTGGCTCTGATCGTTTTGTTCGTTACGACCAGTAAGATCCTCGGGGTGGTTCTTTATGCAAAGGGCATCTATATGTTCATCCTCCTTGTTGTTCCCATGATCAACATGTACATCCTGAAAGAGATCCTCTATTTTCGACGCAACGGCTATCTCTTCCTCTGCATATTATCCGCCCTGTCGTTCATCAATGGGGAGAATCGTCATTTTCCGGAATTTCTTTTTGTGCTTGCGATGATCGCAATTTCCGCGTTTCTGTATCTCAAACTGTTTCCAAAAGATACTCTTATTCCGGCGCTTGTAGACAAGAAAGACGGATAGTCAGTGAAAAATCTCATTTTCACGCGACATTCATCCTCCTGCTTTTTGCTTTGGGCGGTTTCATGGACACAAATGCTGTTTCCCATGCGGTTGTTCTGGAATTTTTAAGCAACAAATTTCCCTTTAGCGAGCTGGACCGAACAGCTCTCAGGAAGTTCGCCCAAAGGGCCACCATTGATTTCTTTCCAAATGGAACCCTTATTTTTCGACAGGGTGAAACGGAAGTGACCCACTTTTACATCATCCAGAAGGGGGGGGTGCGCAGTTACCGGCTGGATCCCCTCGGGAACATGACCTTAAAGGACTTCCGGGGAGAAGGAGAACATTTCGGGGCTCTTCCTATCATTCAAAATACCAGGGCAAATCTCAATATTGAGACCCTGGAGGATACCTTCTGTTTTCTCTTTGACAAAAAGGATTTTCTGAACCTCTTAGAGACGAATCGCAAAGTAAAACAGCATTACCTCGGTACCATGTCGGAGAAGATGGTCCAGCCGGTATATTCCGAACTTCGACAGCAGAAAATTTCCCCACGTGCCGAAGGAAGGCTGTTTCTCTTTAACGTTAGGGTCGGGGAATTCTCCAAGGATAGGCTTTTTACCGCGCCGCTTACACACCTCTGTTCAGCAGGTATCCCTGCTGATGTCGGAAAAGCGGATCGGCTCCCTTCTGTTGACGGATGACCGGGGGGAAATCGTCGGCATTGTTACGGACAAAGATATTCGCGGCAAGGTTGTGGCCAAGGGGCTGGATTATCGTACCAAGGCGTCGGAAATCATGGCAGCGCCGGTTCAGACCATTTCCGGCCATGCCGTCTGTTTTGATGCCCTGCTTACCATGATTGAAAACCGCATTCACCATCTTGCCATTGAAGAGAACGGGAAAATCACAAAGATGCTCACCACCCACGACATCATGGTGGCCCAGGGCAGTTCCCCCTATTTTCTTTTCCGGGAAATTCAGGCACAGCAACGGATCAGCGGTCTGTATGAACTCAGCAAAAAGATTCCCATGATCGTGCGCCCCCTCATTGAAGAAGGGGCAAAGGCCTGCAACGTAACCAGAATGATTTCGGTGTTGAACGACCACGTCCTGGACCGGTTGCTCACGCTGCTTCAGGAAGAAATCGGGAAAAGTCCCCTGCCCTTTTCATGGTTGCTGATCGGCAGCGAGGGACGTCAGGAACAGGTTTTCAAAGGGAACCAGAACAACGCCGTTGTTTATGAAGACTGCCAGGACGAAAATACAAACAGGGAAGCGGCCGAATATTTCAGGATGTTATCCGAGAAGGCCGTCAGGCATTTCATTGCTTGCGGGTATTCATCGGACGCGGGCGAACCCACGGCCGCAGATCCGAAATGGCGACAGCCACAATCCGTGTGGGACAGATACTTTCGGGATTGGTGCAGATTTCCCGGACCGGGAAAGGAATTTTGATCCTGCCCTGTTTTTCGATTTCAGGTCCGGGGCCGGAAATGTTTCGCTTGCGGAGAAGCTAAGAGAGCAAGTGCATGCCTTGACCAGGGGAGAAACACCATTCTTGCACTTTCTGATCCGGAATTGTATCTCTTCGCAACCGCCGCTCTCTTTTTATGGAAATTTCGTGGTCGAAAAAGACGGCCAATACAGCGATGCCCTCGATGTGGAGGGCAAGGCCCTGGTATTTTTTGTGGTGTTTGCTCGGGCCATGGCCCTGAAACACGGGATATGCAAGACCAATACACTGGAAAGGCTCCGCTTGCTGCTGGAGAGGCAGCACATCCCCGGAGACCTGGGATCCGAACTTGTGGAGGCTTATGAGCTTTTAATGCATTTAAGGCTGGTCCATCAACTCCATTTGATAGAGGACGGGCATATGCCGAACAACTGGATCAATCCCGGCGATCTCTCCGATCTGGAAAAGCAGACACTCAAAGAGGCCTTCGAGGTGATCAGGCGTTTGCAGGCGTTTGCGCGACACGAGTTCGGACTCTTGGATAAACGGTAATTTTTTGTACACGAAATGCCACAGGCATGAATACCTTGTCGAGGAACTTACTTCCCGCTTTTGAAAATCCATGCCGCTCACAGCGCTATATGAAAAATCTTTTCTCGTCTAAAAAGGCTACGCATCCCTCTATCGTTGCCAATAACTTGATCAGCGTTGCCGCCGACAAGCATGTTCCGGTCCGGAATTGTGAATTTGTGGTTTTTGACACCGAGTTAACCGGCTTGAATCCGCGTAAGGACGAAATTGTCGCCATTGGCGCCGTGCGCATAAGAAATTTGCAGATCTGTTGCGGAGACACGTTTTATGCGCTGATCAAACCGCGAGGAAAGCTCCATTCCCCGAGTACGCTCATCCATCGAATTACTCCTCGTGAATTGTCAGGGGCCGAAAGCATTGTGGATGTCCTGCCCCGTTTTGTGGATTATTGCGGGGGCGCCTTTCTAATGGGGCATCACGTGCTTCTGGATCTGGGCTTTGTGAATCGTGCATGTCAGAATTATCTGGGCGGAATCATCAAAGTTCAAGCCTGGATACCATGCGGCTTGCCATGGCGTACAAGGAATCATTGAACGGCCCGCATGTGGATCATCGGGAGAAGCCCAATTCCTACCGGCTTTCGTCGTTGACTGAAGAGTTTCATCTGCCAAGATTCGGGGAACACCATGCCCTCCAGGACGCCATGCAGACCGCCTATCTCTTCATCTACCTTATCCACAAGATGCGGCTCGGCACCGAGGGAACCATGAATGATTATTTGAAGATCGGCGGGAAATAGAAATGAAGAATCTTTTTGCTTATGGTACGTTGATGTGTGAAGACGATCATGGAAGACGTCTCGGGTTGTCGTCTGCCGCCCCCATGCCGGGAATCCTGAAAGGGTATAGCCGTTGGTCCGTCAAGGGCGAGCCTTATCCCGCGCTCATACAGGATGAAAAAAACCTCGTCGAAGGGGTGGTTTACCGGAACGCGCCCGATTCGGCCTGGGACCGGTTGGACGCTTTCGAGGGTGAGATGTATGAACGCAGGCTGGTGCGGATTGATCTGGACGGCGTCACGACTTTGCTTGCTATGACCTATGTGGTGCGACCGGAATTCCTGGATCATCTGGAAAAGTCCGGGTGGGACTTTGCCCAATTCCTCAGGAGCGGAAAAGCAGGTTTTCAAAACGACTACAAGAGGTACCGGTCGCTGCAATCATGAAGGCAGGGCCGCACTATTTGCATCTTCAAAGAGGAGGGAGTGCGTGGATCAGATACTTATCGGCAAGGGCGAACAGCCTGTTCACCTGCTTGCCAAATATGGCAACCGCCACGGACTGATAGCCGGAGCTACCGGTACAGGCAAGACGATCTCTCTCATGGTGTTGGCGGAGGGCTTCTCACGTCTGGGCGTTCCCGTGTTCATGAGCGATGTGAAAGGCGATGTGGCCGGCCTGGCGATGGCCGGTACCCGCAACGAGAAGATCTTGCAGCGTGCTGCCCAAATCGGTATGGACGGTTACGTGAACGAGGCCAACCCTGTGGTCTTCTGGGATCTGTATGGTCAGGCTGGCCACCCGGTGCGAACCACCATGAGTGAGATTGGACCGACTCTGTTGGGGCGGATTCTTGATCTCAACGATACCCAAACCGGGGTGCTGGAAGTCGTCTTTAAATTGGCCGATGATCGGGGCCTCTTGCTTTTAGATATGGATGATCTGCGCGCCCTTTTGGGGTTTGTCGCCGACAACCGCAAAGAGATTTCCACAGAGTACGGCTTGGTCAATACGCAGTCTGTGGCCGCCATTCAGCGGGCTCTTCTGTCTCTGGAACGCGAGGGGGGCGAAACATTTTTTGGCGAGCCTGCACTGGAACTGGCAGATCTCATGCGCACCGATCTCAGCGGTCGTGGGATCATCAACATCCTTGCCGCGGATCAACTCATCCCGAAGCCGCGATTGTATTCGAGCTTTCTCTTGTGGCTGCTCTCAGAGCTTTTTGAAAACCTGCCGGAGGTGGGGGATCTTGACAGGCCGAAGCTGGTTTTCTTTTTTGATGAGGCCCACTTACTCTTTGATGACGCACCCCCGATCCTGCGTCAAAGGGTGGAGCAGGTCATACGAATCATCCGCTCAAAAGGTGTCGGGGTGTACTTCTGCTCGCAATTTCCCGACGATGTGCCCAACGAGATCTTAGGCCAACTGGGAAACCGCATCCAGCACGCCCTGCGCGCTTACACGCCGCGAGATCAGAAGGCGGTGCGAACCGCCGCCGAAACGTTTGTAGCCAATCCCGAGATCAACGTCGCCCAGGTCATATCCCAGCTCGAAGTTGGGGAGGCCCTGGTTTCCACTCTTCAGGAAAAGGGCATACCCATGCCGGTGGAGCGCACCCTGATCTGTCCCCCGCGCTGCCGAATAGGGGCCATCGCGCCGGAAGAGCGCGCCATGGTGCGGGCACGCAGTCCCATAGGGGGCAAGTACGACTCGTCCGTGAACCGAGAGTCGGCTTACGAGATCCTGAAAAAGCGGACCTTGGAGAAAGAAGGGGCCAACGCGAGAGCAAACCAACCAGAGGAAGAGCAACCTTCAAAATGGGGATGGTTAGGCGATTGGTTGTGGGGCACCAAACGCCGGCAGGGAGTGTTGGAAACGATGGCCAAGCAGACCGCACGCACCATAGGAAACCAGATCGGACGGCAGATCCTGCGCGGCGTGCTGGGTGGCATTTTGGGCGGCACGCGCCGCAGGTAGCGCCCGGACACCAAAATAACCCCGGTCAAGTCTATGTCGGGCCGCACGATAGTTTTGCTCAGTATTGGGGGGCTTGATTTTGTTTGATGGAGGGAACGCCGGTTATTGGCTTGTGAATAGGGCGAGGAAATCCTCCCAGTCGGCGATGGTCCGGACATCATTTAAGAAACTATATCGGTCCCTGTCGGCATCGGAGGAGGCAAACGGGATTTCCTTGTTGTTTGCATAGGTCATCCAGACCGGCGTGATTCCTGCACTTAGTGCCCCTCCGATATCCGCATCCGGGTCATCTCCAACAAACACGATCTCCTCTCTTTCCACCTGCATTTTTTCCACCAGTTCGTTAAATACGACCGGATGGGGTTTGCAGTACCCTATCTCACCGGAAATGATGATAAACTCAAAATAGGGGGTCAGACCCAGTGTCTGGATGATCGTTTTTGCGGCGGGGGCATGGGTGAAGTTGGAAAGCAGTCCAAGTCGGTAGCGTACTTTGAGGGTCTCCAGCATTTGAAGTGTCCCGGGGATCAGATCGCAAAATTCAAAAAAGGCCGAAAAATAGGCTTCTACGGCCATTCCTATACGGGGGTCCTCAGGAGAAAGTTCCTGCCCCAGTTCTTCCAGCGCGGCACTTATCCAGTAACGGTTGTGGGTCTCTTTCCCTTTCGTGCGGGTTTCTTTGATGAGCCGAAGGGCTGCTTTCCTGTGGGCTTCTTTAAACGTTTCCGGCTCAAAAGATATCCCACTTTCCTGCAGGCTCCCGACCAATCGTGCCACCGCTGTAGCCAAGGCGTTGGGTTTGGCGGTAAGAAGAGTATTAAAAAGGTCGAAACCTATCGCTTTGATTTTCCGCATTCTTAATTTATAGTACAATTTGCCGCTCATTGCAAGTCCGCACAGCCATTCTCATCTTGAATCTTTCTTCAGAATGGGCTATCGGCCCCATAAAATGAGATCTATAGCCTAAAACCCAGTTATCGACGATCACGCTCTTAAACCGTTCCGACCGGAAGAAGCCTTTCCGTCTGTGACGCCGGTTATAAAACCGGGAAAACCCTTGCTTGATTTCTTTCACGAACTCCGAACGGCTCCCCCACTTTGGCATATCTGCTTGATCAACCTGGTCCAAATAGATATACTCGCACTATCGTTTCTTTAAGATTAGGGGTCGGCAATGATTATCATTGTTTCCGAAGCGAAAACAAATTGTTTTAAAATAATCGATATGGCGTACCACGGGGAAGAGGTGATCATCGCAGAGAATAACCTGCCTCTCGTTGATGCAGATATTTCCTTAAACCGTGGATTCAGGAGATAGAATGACGGGCCTTCACCAAAGCCTGGCAAACGGTTCCCTCGTGGGCCTAAGTGCCTGTCCTGAGTGTGATCTTCTGCTGCGGCTGAGTGGAGAGGAAGCACCGGGCGTGGTGGAAAAATGCCCTCGGTGCGGGGCGGTCGTACACGATACAAAGAAAGACTCGCTGCAATACATCCTGGCTCTGAGCCTCAGCGGTCTTGTCCTCTTCCCTCCGGCCATGCTGCTGCCCATCATGAAACTGAGTGTATTGAATCTGGGGGATTCCGCCAATATTTTGCAGGGCGTGAGCGCCTTGTTCAGGTCGGGGTTTTATCTGGTTGCCCTCATCGTGCTTCTGACCAGTGCGGTTATTCCATTCGTGAAAGTGGCCCTTCTGTTTTGTCTTTCCGTCTGCATCCGTTTTAGATGGTTTGGAAATTTTCTCTCACCGGGCTTCCGGGCTTACCTCTTTATGGACGAATGGGGGATGCTGGAAATCTACATGCTCGGAATCCTGGTTTCCATTATCAAATTGGGAGATATTGCGGACATCAGCTACGGGATTGGATTATACTGTTTTGTGGGAGTCCTTGCCCTGACCCTTTTTTCATCGGCAGCCCTGTCCGAGCATCAGTATTGGGACCTCATCGAGAAGGTGAACAAGAAGAATGGCTGACAGATCCCTCACCGCGGCGGAGGCGGGATTGGCGCTCTGCCTGATTTGCAATAAATTGTCTATTATTCAGCACGATGACGGCGTTCAACAGCGCTGTAACAGGTGTGGAGCGAAGCTGCATGTAAGAAAGCCCGACAGCATCGCGAGGACGTGGGCATTGCTCCTGACCAGTTTTATCATGCTTTTTCCCGCATACCTCCTGCCCATCATGACCGTCACATCGTTCGGCCACCGGTATCCGAGCACGATTATGGAGGGGATCGAACATTTTATCCAGGAGGGGACCTATTTCATTGGGTTTCTCATTTTTTTTGCCAGTATTCTTGTCCCTGTTTCCAAACTGATCGGGATTACGCTTATCCTGATTTCCATTCAGCGAAACTGGAAGACCTCTCTGCGGCAGAAGGCCATCATGCTGAGGGTCATTCGATTCATCGGCCGGTGGTCCATGTTGGATATTTTTGTCATCGCCATCATGGTGGCTCTGGTGAACCTGGGGGCCTTGACGACCATCGAAGCGGCTCCCGCCGCGACCTTTTTTGCAATGGTCGTTATCCTGACCATGCTGGCGGCCATCTCTTTTGATACGCGACACCTATGGGAGAATAGACAATGACAGATCAGATCGATAGGGAAACGGTTCCTCTCACACCGGAATTGAAGAAAAAAAGAGGGATTTCCCCTATCTGGATACTTCCGCTCATAGCCGTCGGTATTGCCGCCTGGCTTGTCTATAAGAGCCTGACGGATGCGGGAATCGACGTGATTATCACCTTTAAGAATGCTCAGGGCATTGAAGCCGGAAAGACGCCGGTAATCTATCGGGGAATGCCCATAGGTCTTGTAAAGAGCCTGCAGATAAACAAAGATTTCCAGAGCGTGGATCTGCACGTCCGGTTTGTGAAAGAAGCGGAAAATCAGTTGAAGAAAGGCACCCGGTTCTGGAAAGTGGAACCGGAAATATCCACACGGGGCATTACGGGCTTGGAAACGTTGTTAAAGGGGAATTATATCACCATGATGCCCGGAGAAGGGGAGGAGACCCATCGGTTCGAGGCCCTGCAGGAACCTCCGCCCCTCAAGGCCGATGCGCCGGGACTTCATATTCGTGCCTTTACAGACGACCTGGGCGCCTTGAAGGCGGGAAGCGGGATCTATTATAAGGGAGTCAAGGTTGGAGAAATCAGCCAGATACGTCTAAACGACAATACCGATGTGATGCTCGATCTTTTCATTTACAAAAAGTACAGTGAGTTGGTCAAGAAGACGACCAGGTTCTTTAACATCAGCGGGGTCACGTTTGAGGGGGGACTTTCCGGATTTAGCCTGAAGGCTGAATCCCTGGAGAGTCTTTTTCTGGGCGGGATAAGCTTCCTGGATACTGAAAAGGGGCCCGATTCGCAAAATGCGAAAGATAACGACACGTTCAAGCTTTTTAAGGACAGGGATCGCGCGGAGCAGGAAGGTCAAAAATTCGCGATCTATTTCAATGACGGCAATGGACTTTCCAGCAGGACACAGATCAAATACAGAGGAGTGGACGTGGGGAGAGTTTTTGCCGTAGAGCTTGATGAAAAGACGAATGGAGTGCGGGTCCAGGCGACTTTGCAACGAGAGTACGGGAGCTTGCTTCGGAAGGACACCCGGTTCTGGATCGTGAGACCAAAGCTGGGCCTGGCGGAAACCAGAAATCTGGACACCCTTTTTTCGGGTGCCTATCTCACCTTTACGCCCGGCAAAGGCAAACCGGAGAGAACCTTTCAGGGACTCAACAGCCCTCCGGGAGAGATTGTTGTCAAGGACGGCCTTCATGTGATCCTTGTGTCCGAGCGGCTGGGATCCTTGAAAAGCGGCGACCCCGTCTACTTCAGGCAGGTCAAGGTGGGGGAAGTGACGGACTGCCGTCTTTCCGAAGATGCCACTTCCACCCTGATCGGCGTTGATATCAGGAAAGAATATGCTCCCCTCGTGCGGACCACCTCCAAGTTCTGGAAGGCCTCCGGCCTTGATGTGGATTTCAGCCTCTTTACAGGGGCCAAGATAAAGACCGAATCGATGGCGGCCCTCCTGGAAGGCGGGGTCGCCTTTGCAACCCCCGGCTCTCAGGACCTGGAAGAGAAGAAGGAAGTCAAGAGTAAAGGAGTTGTTCTGGACGGGTCGAAAGACAGCGAGAAGAAAAAGGTCGCGCCCAAGACGGGAACACCGGTTTTGGGGAGCCCGGCAAAAAACGGGGAGAGGTTTCAGCTCCATGGCGAGCCCCAGGAAGAATGGCTCAAGTGGAGGCCGGTCATCCCGCTTAACAAGGGCAAATAGTGTTCGGATTCGGCACAGGAATTTTTATGAATAAAAAGACCCTCCAGATCCTTTTAATCAGTGGCCTGATCATTGTGTCCATTTTTGTTGTATTTCTTTTCATCACGCCCAGAATCATCAATTCCGATTTCGTGAGGACCAGGATTCTCGAATACGTTTCCACCGAGATAGGGGGCAGCCTGGAATACGACAACCTGGGGCTTTCGTTCTTTCCAAGGCCTGGGTTGACCGTCTTCGGGGCGAGCCTCCGGTTGCCGTCACAGGGGCTCTTTCATTTCAAGTCGGTAACGGCAACCCCGCACTTCTGGCCGCTCTTCAAGGGAAATATGGAGCTTGCCGGTCTGACCCTTGACAGCCCCGATGCAAGGATCTCCATTCCTGAAGAACACAAAGGCAACGATTCTGAACCCGCATGGAACTATAAAGATCTTCCTACAAATCTTGCACCCCTGTTGGCCCCGCTGACGAAAGAAGACCTCACGGTGGTCGTGCACAATGGTTCCGTGTCCCTGGATCACAACGGTTCGCAACGCTTTCGATTTGAGGATATTGCGTGCCGTATTACGGCTGGAGAGGGTGCCTCGGAAATTCATCTGGAATCCGGGTCCAATTTGTGGGAGCAATTCTCCTTTGATGGGCGTCTGCTGCCTGCGTCATACCATTTTGAAGGCCACGTGAAGGTCACCCGGTTCAGGCCGGGCGCCGTTGAAAGGTACTTTTTCCCGGAGGCGCAACCGTTGGCGGAGGATGGGGAAATGACTCTCCAACTGGATTTGAAGGCGGATGGGTTGCGCAATCTGCAGGTGGAAGCGGAGGCCACTGTTCCACATATGGTTTTAAACCACCAAGGGAAGACCGTACGAATCGATGGAGCACGCTTGATAGGGGGCGCCTCTTTCGAAAACGGAACAGTCGAACTTTCCCTGAAAGAGTTGCATCTTGAATCTCCGCGTCTCACGGTGACCGGAAATGTATCCGGGGACCCCGAGAAAAAACGTACCCGTATCTTTTTGGAAGCAAAAGAGATCGATCTGGATTCCACGAGGAAACTGGCCCTGGCCCTGGCGGGTGAGATAGAAACGGTGGTTGATTTATCCGAACTATTGGAGGGGGGAAATATTCCCTTGGTCAAAATCCGTTCCGAGGGGGCTTCCATTGACGATGCGTTCGCCCTGAAGAACATGGTGATTCAGGGCCGGATGGAAGGCGGGCATGTTTCGCTCTCCGGTCTGGGTATGGAATTCAAGGACGTGAAGGGGGATGTGAAGATCTCAGACGGCATTTTGGAGGGAAGCGGGATCGATGCCGAAATGGGCGGGGGTTTTGTGAAAAACACCCGAATAAAGCTGGATCTTTTACATGACGATGGGCCTTTTCAGGTGGATGCGGAAGCGGCGGCAGATCACGCGCACCTTTTTCCTGTTCTGGAAGGAATGCTTGGGAAAACCCCATTGACCAGAGAGTTTGCCCGGATAAAGAATATCGAGGGCAGCGCGGAAGGAAGAATTGCCCTCCATGGGACGCTCCGTTCCTTTAAGACCGATGTGGACGTGTCCCGTTTCAATCTGAAAGCGGTATACGATCCGGTGCCATACCCCATCCTGATCCGGTCCGGACAGCTCCACTATGACGATTCGGGCCTGGCCGTCAAACGACTAACGGGAAGCCCTGGGAAAATCCTCCTTCTCCGGGCTTGATGGTGGATTGAAGTGGGAACCCGAAAACCCATCTATCCATTTCAGGCGGGACCCTGGGAATCGTCCTCGACGAGATCTATCCCGTGGTTTGTTTCTGCCGCCGGACTTGAAGAAGAATTCGGAGAGATCAAGGAGGCGACAGGCCGGCTGGACGTGTCCGGTTTGAAGTTTGAAGGGGATTTATCCCATCCGGAATCGTGGAAGTATCAAGGGGAGGGGGCATTGAAAAACGTGCGGGTGGTTACCCCCAAACTGCCGGAACCGCTCCTTGTTTCCCAAGGAAAATTTAAAACCGACTCCTCGACGCTCTTGTTGGAAAATGCGGATATGTTTGTGTCGGATTGCAGGCTGATGTCTAATGTTACCATTCAAGACTACAGGTACGGGATACAATCGTTCCAGGCGGATTTCCGTGGGAGCGTCGGACCGAAAATGGTCGAGTGGATTTCAAAGAAGGCCCAACTGTCCGATAACTTCCGAATCAAGGCGCCTCTTAGTTTTTCAAGTTCTCAAATAGATTGGAAAAAGGACGGACAACTGTCCGTTGCGGCAGAGGTAATTTCAGGGCAAGGTGTGAAGGTTTCCCTCGACCTGAGCAAGGAAAAGAAGGCTTTCGACCTGCGGAGGCTCGTCATATCGGATGACGTTTCCAACGGTTCCTTTCAACTTAAGGCAAAAGGAGGATATCCTTGATGCGGAATTTTCCGGAACCCTGCATAGACAAACCTTTGATAAACTGCTCATGCGACGTCCCATCCTTACCGGGGAAATGGAGGGGAATTTCAAGGCCCATGTTCCGCTCAAAATGCCGAGGGAATCGAATCTGTCCGGAGGACTTCATGTAAAAGGGTTGGATCTTGAGACATTGAACGTGCCGTTGAAAATCGAGGAGATCTCCCTGAGAACGGAAGAAAAAGCCATTGATTTGGAGACAATGGCATTCGTGTGGGAGGAACGCCGGGGAAAGGCTAACGGGCGGATCACTTTTTCTGAGAAGGATGTTATTGCGGATCTGGATCTTTCCCTGGATGGATTGGATTGGAAGAATATCGAAACGCTCCTGTCCTATGGTGATGCCGAAAAAGCCCCACTTCCCGGCAAGAAAGGAGATGGGACGTTTCCCATTCAGGGGGATTTTCACCTTGAAGTGGGGAAATTCAGCTATGAAAATCTGGCGTGGGAACCACTTCATGCGGAGATCAAGATAAAAGACGACAGTGTCGAGATGGTTTTTTCCGATACCCGTATTTGCGGGATTGGAACACCGGGAACCATCAAGATCGCACCTGGTTGGATCTCGATGAATTTTGCATTGCTTGCGAAAGGTCTGCCCATAAACCCCACTTCCCGATGCCTGACAAATGAGGAGATCGAAGGGACCTATAACCTTGACGGCACCATCGATGGCCAGGGAAAACCGGGGGAATTGTTAAAAGCGATAAACGGCAAACTGAAATTTCGTGCGAAAGAAGGAAAAATCAACCGCAGTTCCATGTGGACGAATATTTTTGAGTTCCTCAGCATCAATAACTTTTTTACCGGTGGTTTCACCCGTTTTGCAAAGGAGGGGTTTCGTTTTTCTGATGCCAGGGCAGACATGGTGCTTAAGGGAAGCGTGATTCAGTTTAAAGAGGGGAGCATTTACGGGGATTCCATGGATATCGCTTTTGAGGGAGAACATGATATTCTTACCGGAAAATTGGACCTGAAGCTGCTCATCGCTCCTTTTACGACAGCCAACTGGATCGTCCGGCATACTCCCATTATAAACTATCTCCTGGGTGGAAATATTGGAACCATCCCCGTGAAGGTGACCGGAACCATAAAAGATCCCAAGGTAAATGCACTTCCTCTTTCTTCCGTGGGATCGGAATTGATTGGGGTCCTGGAAAGGACGCTGAAAGCGCCCTTGACGGCTGTGGAAAGTATGGATGCTGAAATGAAGGAGAAAAAGTAGCCATTTTGAAACAGGAACCCGCGGCCTCAGATCACAGATGATCCATATTGAGAATTGTCGGGACAGCAATTCTTATTTTGGGTTTTTGCCGAAAGCCGGCCATGGGGGTCTGTTTCAAAACGGCGCCAAAATCCATTGGTCATTCCATGGCACGGCGGTAAAGCTTCAAAATTTATCTAAGACCAGACACTTTTAGAAGGACTCCTGTGCAAAAACCGTCTTACCGCCTGTTGTGTAATGTTAAAATGGAATTATGCCTCTGCAAAAGGTGTCCGAAGCGGACCATTAGCCCCATTTCGAGACAGACCCCCATGGCCTCAGAGTAGAGATAAGTCATAATGAGAATTGCTGTTGTCGGGAGGTGGCGGTTGACCTTGTTAGGAAGTTGTACTATTGTTGTCGAACAATTGAAGAATCGGCACATAACAAAGAGAAGAGAGATCCGGACAATGGTGTGAGGAGTTTCGAATGGAAGCATTTTCTCAAAATCTTGAGGCCTTGTTTAACCCGAAGTCCGTGGCGGTAGTCGGCGCCTCCGACAAACCGGATAAACTCGGTTTCCACGTTATGAAGAGTTTGGCCATGGGAAGGTTTCTCGGAAAGATCATTCCCGTGAATCCCAAGGCAACGGTTATCAGCGGGATAAAGACTTCCCAATCTGTTTCCGGCTATCCAGGGTCCATTGATCTGGCCATCGTGGTTGTGCCCGCAAAAGGGGTCCCCGAGGTATTTCGGGAATGTGCTGAAAAAGGGGTGAAAGGCATCGTCTTGATCTCTGCGGGGTTCAGGGAAATCGAGGATTCCTCCGGCGCCCTTCTTCATGATGAAATAGCGCGGATCGCCGAGAATGCCGGAATCCCCGTCATAGGTCCCAATACCTTTGGCATGATCAACTTTCATGCAGGCCTCAATGCCTCTTTTACCCCTGAATTCTCGCTTTTAAAAAAGGGGGCTATCTGCCTCGTGAGTCAGAGCGGAGGGATCTCTCATCTTCTCGGTTTCATGGCCATGCGTATGGAGATGGGGTTCAGCAAGATTATTGGATTAGGCAACCGGCTCAATGTGGATTTTCCCCAGATTCTTGAATATCTGGTTAACGACAGGGCAACTGAAGTGATTGTCCTTTATGTGGAAGGCATTGATGATCCGGCAGCCTTGCTGGGGCCGGCCAGGAAATTGCTTGGCAGGAAGCCGATCATCGCCTATAAGACGGGGAAGGGGACCACCGGCAACCAGGCATGCCTTTCTCATACCGGATCCATGGCGGGAAGACACGAAATTTATACGGGCGCCATGAACCAGGCCGGAGTGTTGACGGTTCATGACACACAGGCGCTTTTGGATACTGCCAGGGCCATGGTTTCCTGTCCGGTTCCCGAGGCGCGGGGAATGGCCGTGCTGTCCGGGCAGGCCGGACCGGCCATGGCTGCCTGTGACCTTTGTGAGGATCAGGGTCTGGAGATTGTCCGATTTACTGAGAAGACCCAGGAGGAGATAAACAGATTGCTTCCTCCCCTGGCGCTGAGAACCAATCCCGTGGACATGGGGCCGGCGTGGTACGATTCCTCTGCCATTGAAGGAATTGTGGAAGCCGTTCTGGAAGACGGGAATGTCGGGGGTATCCTCTTTCTCATGATGTTCGCGTCTGCCAATAGGGACGCGGTGAAAGGGATAAGCGGCCTGCTCAAGAAGTGGAAACAGAAAAAGCCGGTGATCAGTTGCATCCTTTCTCCTCCCGGAATCTGGGACGAACAGATAAGAGACCTGGAGGAAGCGGGGGCGCTCATGAATTATCCCACGCCCGAAAGGGCCGCACAGGCCATGGCAAATCTTTGGAAATACGCAAAATTGAAGAATCGGTGAGCATCTTTAAAAAGAGTAAACCGCCTATGAAAGACTCCGATTCTGACTGTTCAAGGGAAGAAAAGCTATGGAATTGACATTCCTGGGAACGGGGGCCGCCTGGGGACTTCCGGAACTGGCCTGTGATTGTAAGACCTGTGAAACGATGCGGGCAAAACAGGAAAAAAGGACGAGGACATCCCTTCTTTTGAGGGGTAAAGCCACCCTGCTGATCGACTGCGGTCCTGACGCAAGGGAACAGCTCGAACGGCATGCAGTATCCCATATAGACGCAGTGTTCATCAGCCATGAACATAATGACCACTACATCGGGCTCGACGAGCTTTTCGCCTACCTGAGGAACCGTCCTGATGGGACATTTGCGCCCATACCTGTTTTTCTGACGGAACCTACCTGCCGCGTTGTCCGTCAGCGATTCGCATACCTTGAGGACATGAAGGTAATCAAGAACGAGATTGTTGAACCCGGAATCTGGTTCAGAATAAAAGAATTTGAGGGGTTCCCTTTTGATACGGACCACGGTACATTTGCCAGGGGGTCTGTGGGATTTCTTGTGAGAATCAGAGAGGATCAGGGTCGAACGACAAGCATCGTGTATACCTCTGACTTTAAAGATATCCCAGAAATGCCAGATGAATTGGTGGGGCCCGACTATCTTGTCATGCAATCTTTCTGGCTGAACGAACCGGCAAATAACCGGCCAAGCCATATGAGTTTTCAAAGTGCCCTCTCTTTCATAGAGGCCATCAGGCCCAGAAAGGGAGTCTATCTGGTTCACATGGGGGATGCGGATATGATCCCGGGCGATCCGGCCAATCACTATAAGAAGAAGTACGCTCCCGCGGACCCTTTGAATTCTCCGGCAAACGGGGAACCCTATCCCATTCCCATGAATCAGAACCAATGGCAGGCAATCGTGAACCGGATCGTTTCCGATCGGAACCTTTCTTACAACGTGACCGTCGCCTACGACGGTCTCACGGTTCCCATCTGATGTAGGCCGCATTTTTGATTTTATAGGGAGGAAAAAATGAAAAAACGTTTCTTCATGATCTTTTGTTTGATGTTGTTTTCTTTCCCGACTGCGAAGATTTATGCGCAGTGCATTAAAGGGGATTGCAGGGATGGGTATGGGGTTCTTGTCTTGCGGGAGGGGTACAGATATACAGGTGACTTCAAAAACGGCAGATTTGACGGATATGGGACACTGGCGCACTGTAATGGAGGAAAATATGAGGGGGGATGGAAAAAAGGCCAGTACTGCGGACAGGGTACTTTAATCCTTCCAGACGGTGGAAAATATGTTGGGGGATGGAAAGACAGTCTTCCGTTCGGGAAAGGGGCCTGGATTGTTTCAAGGCGAAGGAAGTTTCCGGAAACCAAAAAAACCCAGGATCAAAATAAAAACCTCACGCAGTCGTCATCCACAACTCCGTTTGAAATCCTCATTGGTGCTCCGTTCTAAGCTGGATGGAATTGTCTCTGGCTGGATCGGCCAGCATTTATATCTATCACCTCCTGATACAAACCAGCGGTTCTTTTGGCAGTCTGTTCTATTCTGAATAACTCATTAAAACGTTTTTTTCCGGCACTGCCCATAATACGTCTTTTTTCGGGGTGATCGAACAGCAGCTGTAATGCCTTGGATAAGTCGTCTACATCGCCGGGGACTACATGAAGACCTGTTTTTTCGTGGCATACGATCCAGCCCATCCCGGAGCCGGGCACATTGCTGACCACGACCGGTTTTGAAAAAGTCATCGCCTCCAGTAAAACCAGCCCGAACGCCTCGGTTCTCTCTATGGAAGGCAGGCAGAGGACATCACAGGTGGCAAGAAGGGCCGTTCGTTTTTCATCGGAGACGAATCCGATCAGTTCCACCCTTTCCTTCAGCCCCCATGTTCTTACCAGGTAGTCCAGTCTGTCTTTCAAGTCCCCTTTTCCGATAATAAGCGTATGGGTTTGCGGAACTTTGGCAGCGGCCTTTATGAGAATCTCATGTCCTTTGTAATAGGTCAGTCTTCCGATGGCAAGCACTCGCATCTTTCCTGGTTGCCAGACTTTCTCGGCCCATTCCAGTGCGCTGCCCTGCGGTTTTTCAAGCCTCTTTTCATTCAGACCAAGGGGAATCACCTGACATTTTTCTTGCCACTTCGAGAGAGCGGAACTGGACGAAAGGTACGGAGGTGTTGCTACAATAATCTGGTTGGCTTTTCCAAGGAGATACTGTTCAACCGGTCTATAAACGGCAGCTAAACGTGCGTTGATTTCTGAAAAAATGACGTCGGATTGCCATTGCACAATCCATGGAAGTTTTCTTGCCCGGGAAGATAGTATAGCCCAGAATGCAGAGATATTGGGCAGGTGCATGTGAAGGATATGGGGTTTAAAATCCACTATCAGACGCAGAAGATAGACAGGAAAGGCAGGGCTGATCGGTGCGAATAAGAGATTTCCGTAGGTCGGCACTCGATAAATCCTGTTTTCCTTATCTTGCCCATAGGCACTTTTCCTCCCGAATTCGTGCCCATGAACCAATGCCGCGGTAGTGATGCCATATCTTTCCAGGGTTGGCAGAAGGTCGCCGAGGAAATTTTCCATCCCCCCTACAAAGGGAGGATGATATTTGCCGATATGTAACACGCGCAAGGAGGATTGAGGAGGATTCATGGGAAATGTCTATTCGCGTGTGTGCGTTTCCGGGCGACCGGTCTCGCAGTAGCCTTTTAAAATGTCCAACTCCATTTTCAGAAGACCGATCTCCTGAATCATGGTCTTATTTTGATCCGTTATCTTGGAAATAATCACGGAGAGATGAATCAATATGGAAATGATTGCGATAATCAGTATAAGAAATATGGCGGCCGGTGCATAGGCGATTCCGAGAAAGCCCGCAATGATTTCAAGACTGCCGCGCCAGATGGAAAGAGCCAAAAAGACGATTCCGAAGAACAGCCAGAGGATGGAAAATTCCTCTTTGATTTTTCTGTTTCGAATCAGCAGGATCATCAGTGCAATAAAGATAATGCTCCCTGTAATAGAGATATATTGAATGGTTGCTTCATTAAAATTTGTCAGCATGGTCATCCGCCCCATTTTTAACCGTGGTTCGCAATGCGCTCACCAAGAGTGCCAGTAATACCTTGATCATGTAATATCCAGACCTTATGCCTGTTATGGAAGACTTTCCTTCTTTTCTTTCCTGCATACGGACAGCAACTTCTTTCAACCTGAAACCATTTCTGCCAAGTAGCAGCACGGCCTCCGGTTCCGGATAGTCTGAAGGGTATTGATCCGCCAGAAAATAAATGGCATTTTTGCGATACGCTCTGAATCCGGAGGTGTTGTCGGTAATTTTCTGCTTTATGAGAAGAGAATTCAACAGTTCAAAAATTTTGATTCCGCCGCGGCGCAGCAAAGTGGATTGAAACCCACCAATGTTTCCGCAGAATCGTGACCCAATGGTGACATCCGCATCATGCTTTAAAACCGGCTCTAATAATGCTTTAATCTCTGAAGTAAGATGCTGGCCATCCCCGTCGAATTGAAAGGCAATGTCATAGCCTTTTCTCCTGGCAAATTTGAACCCGGATTGTACCGCTCCGCCAATGCCGAGATTGCAGGGTAGATTCAAAATGAACGCCTTTCCCGTGGATCTGGCGACAGCGCCGGTGTTGTCGCTTGAGCCATCATTCACCACAAGGATATCAATGGAAGGGTCGCAATCCTTTATGGCGCCAATCACATGGGCAATACTTCTCTCTTCATTATAAGATGGAATGATTGCCAGGATTCTTATTTGCTTCGCCATCCTAAAGACCTTTGAAGAAAAATGCAAACGCGTTGAAAACGAAGCTATTCCCCTGTTTAAATCCACCCGTTGGTCGAATTAAGCCAACTCTGAACAGATGTGGCCATTTCGGGCCCGACATGCATGCTACCATCTCTTTCTGAGGACAACTTCCGCTGAAATGGGTTCCCCTTCTATGGTACTGTACGTCCCGGGAATTTCGTAATGGTTGTTCGTCAGGTTCCTGACCGATATCTGAAGATCAAGACCCCGAGTCAGAATATTGGAATAGGTAGCGGCCATATCAAGGAGCCAGGCGCCTCCGATCGTAGAGAAACTGTCTGCCCTGGGATAAATGAGCTGTGTGGAAGAGTGGTATCCCAGCCGGGCAAAAAGGCTGATGTTGTCTATTGGCCGCCAGGTCCCCGTCAGGTTAAATAGTCGTTTAGGACCGATATCATATGGAAAGCTCAGTTCTTCGTAAGTGGGAGGCTTCGTAGGATCGTCCACGTATTTGAGGTAATTATAGGTCTCATCGGGGCCGCTGTTATTCATAAGTGTGAGATTGGCGGAAAAACTCAATCTTTTCATGGGAAAAACGTTCCCCATAAGCTCCACCCCGTAGATCTTCTGGTGGTTTGGCTCCGAAAGGCCGGCATAGGGATCTTCCATCAAATGGTTGTCAATCCGGCTGCTGAATCCTCCCACGGTCAGATTGACCTTTTCGGTAGGTTTCCAGGAGATCTGAAGATTCAACGTTTCGATCTCTTCCAGATCCGGTTCCACGCCGCCAACAAGCTGCTTTACGTAGGGGGTGCGATAGGCCGTTCCATACAATAACTTCAATACCCATTCCGATCGCGGACTCCATACGATGCCCGCATTGTAGCTTAGGGCATCCTTGTACTGGTCGTGGTTGTCATTTCTCAAACCCACCAGGAAATCAAAATCGCCTATTTTGTGCGTGTATTGTCCGAACAGAGACCAAAGCTGAGTATTAAAGTCCTCCAGGGAGTAAAGAGGCAAGAGGTTCCCCTTCTGGGCCGCAACGTAATCCGGAAAATAACTTCTCCAGACCGCCGCGTCATTAACATCGGTCTTTCGGTAGGCCATCCCCCCCGTAAAGACACCTTTTCCCGCAAAGAAGGTCCGGTCGTATATGAGTTCGCCGTAAAGGGAGCCTTCCTGCTGTTCCAGAGTCCTGTCAATGATTTCGTATTCGGAATTTTGCCACCTGTAATATCCGGTAAATCTCAGTCCGGAAAAGGGATCAAGGTCCCTGTTGGCTTCCAATTTAACATATCCGAACGGCCCGCCCCTGCTCTCCGGCCAGGTGAGTTCCTGAGAACTGCTTTCGGGGGGACCGGTTATGGCATAGGGCTTTCTGTAATCCGATATCAGGCCCGACACGGAGAACCAGTCTTTATAAGCAAAGCGACCCGATGCCTCGAAATACCGGGATCTGTCCAGCTCCTCCTCCCCGAAACGGTCTTCATACGGATAGGCGGTTTTTCCATTATCCCCCCAGAACCTCACAATGTTACAGGTCGTGTCATCTTCTTCGCCACTGCGGCCTCGCACGGAGAGGAAAAGATCCCAATCTCCGGCGTCGTGGCCCATATTGGCATAAAGAGCGCCCTGGTTTCCCGGTTCACCATACAGTACACCGGTTTCGACACCCTCAAGATCCTTTCCTGTCATGGGAACCACGTTTACAATGCCTGCGAAGGCATCGGGCCCCCAGAGTACGGACCCGGGCCCTCGAATCACTTCGATGCGTTTCACGGAAACCAGGGAAAGTTCATGATCAAGGGGTTGAAGGGATTTTGTAACATCCGAACCCATGGGAACCGTATCATAAAGAAATAATACGCTGTTGGGAATTCCTCGCAGATAAGATTCCGATCCGTACTCCTTTTGAGCCATGTAGAAACCGGGAGTCATTTCAAGAGCCTGGCTGAGGGTCCTGACGCCCCTCTCCCAAATTTCTTCCCGTGTAACAACCGTGGCCACGGCAGGAGCCTGCCACGCGTTTTCTTCTCGTCTTGAGGCAATGGAGAGCACGTCAATATCTTCCCCCACAAACATTAAAAGCGTATCGCTTTTATTTGCATTTCCCTCTTCAGCGGCATATGCATCCGACATTGCGACCGAAATAACAATGGCGGCCACAAAAAGAAAGAGGGGATACCTTTTTAATCGCTTGTGAATCATGTATGAACCAGAAATTTAAATCCGATGTTGTGTCTGAACGGTATTTTCGTTCAGTCGCAATTTACCCATTCACCCTCTTCATGAGAACCCTGAATTTTGCTCGGGTCAGCCCGAGAAGTCTAGCAGCGGCCGTCTGGTTGTTTCCGGAAATTCTTAGTGCCTGTTCGACGAGATTCTCCTCAATCTTCTCCAACGATGCTCCTTCCTTCGGAAGCTGAAAATCCCCATTACCGTCACTGATTTCTTTAGGTGTTTTCAAGAAAGAAATGGTCTGTGCCGTTATTGTGGTTCCGTCGCAAAGGATCATGGCCCTCTCCATTGCATTGGCAAGTTCTCGAACATTTCCAGGCCACGAATATTCCATAAGGACTTTGATGGCGCCATCCGTCAGGCGAATCTCTCTTGTCTGGTCCAATTGCGACAAAAAATGGAGACAAAGGGGAATCACGTCATCGCTTCGTTCCCGCAAGGGAGGGGGCTTAATGGGAAAAACGTTGATTCTAAAAAGCAGATCCTTTCTAAAGGCGCCAGTCCCAACCAGTTTTTCAAGGTCCTGGTTTGTAGCACATATGACCCTTACATCGACGGCAATCTCTTTATTTCCCCCTACTCGCTGTATTTTTTTTTCTTGAAGCGCACGCAGAAGTTTGGCCTGGGCCTCAAGGGACAAATCCCCGATTTCATCAAGAAAGAGGGTGCCCCCTGTTGCGTATTCAAATTTGCCTGTCGTTTTTGCAGATGCCCCTGTAAAGGAACCCTTTTCATGACCAAACAATTCAGATTCCACAAGATTCGGCGAAATGGCCGCACAGTTAACAGGTACGAATCGCATATTTTTCCGGGGCGATACAGCATGAATATAATTTGCGATAAGTTCTTTTCCAGTACCCGATTCCCCGGTTATCAGAACTGCCGTATCGCCTTGGGCGACCTTGTAAGCCAGATTTAAGATGGCATTCATTTCTTTAGAAGCGTGAATAATCTTTTCACTTCCTGCTGCCTTCTTGAGTTCCTCTTTCAGATCCCGATTTTCGGCAAGAATTCGGGACAAATTGAGGGTCTTTTCCACGGTCAATACAATGCGGTCTTCATCGAAAGGCTTGCTAATATAATCAACGGCGCCATCCCGCATAGCGTCCACGGCAGATTCAACCGTCGCAAAGGCCGTAATAAATACGACGGGGATAGGAGCGTCCATTTCCTGAATCTTTTTAAGGAGTTCAATGCCGTCCATTTGCGGCATCTTTATATCTGATATAACCATATCAAAAGATGCGTTTTCAATCATTGCCAATGCTTCAAGACCGTTTGCAGCCTGTTCTACGGCATAACCTCTCCTGCTTAACATAATGGACAGAAGATGCCGCATCTTTTCTTCATCATCAACGATGAGAATATGAGCCATGTATCTCTCCTCTTCTAACTTTTCGGACCGGTAGTTCCACATGGAACACCGCCCCTCCGTATTCTCTATTTTCTGCCCATACATTTCCACTGTGTGCCATGATTACCTGGAAGACGTAGGCAAGTCCGAGACCCGTACCTTTGGACCGGGTGGTATAAAAAGGTTCAAAGATTTTTTCCAATTTATTCGGATCGATTCCCTCCCCCTGGTCTTCAATGGCCATTTCCCAGGTTAAATTTGCGCAAAATACACTCACTCGCACGATGCCTTTATCACCGTTTGCTTCAATCGCATTTTTTAAAACGTTGCTGATTGCTCTCGTGATCAAATCGGGATCCGCATCGGTTTCAAATGGCTCCGAAGGAACGTGAGATTCAATCTTAACGGGATCATGGACTTCCTGCATTTGAAATTTTCTTATGATTTCGTTGAGGAGCGCGTTCAAATCCACAGGGCGGAAGGAAGGTCTGGCGGGACGTGCAAAAGCGAGAAAATCTTCAATCAAGCGGTTCAGCCGTTTGATTTCATCTTCCATGTAATCCACCATGATTTCGCCCGCTGAAAGATCGCAGTCTTTTTTGAGAAGATCAAGGGAACTTTTGATGATACTCAATGGGTTTTTCACTTCATGCGCGATCATCATGGAAAATTTGCCTATTTCAGCCAAGGCATTCTGCTTCATCAATTCCTGATAGACTTCTTCAAGGGCTTTTCGGTTTTTTTCCAGGGAGTCAAGCATGGAGTTGAACGATGTTGCAAGACGTCTGGTCTCAGGTGGACCGCAGGGATAAACACGGGTGTCCAGGTTGCCCTTTTGAACGTGCCTGGCTGCTTCGGCTAACCGCTTTACAGGACCCACCAGAGACCGTGAAAGGAAATAGAAAGCCAGTGCGGCAAAAAACGCCAGCCCGGAAGAGAGCCACACGAAGCGGTTTTCTATCTTGGTGAGAAGTCTTTCAAGATCCCACGTGCTATAAGTAATTTGAATGGTACCAATGGGATCTTCAATTTTCAAGTCCTGTTCAAGAAGATCGAAAACCCGATTTTCGGTTCCGGATTCGCTTGGAATAACAGGCGTTTCAACAATGGAAAAGGGACCGGGAATGTCTTTTTGTACAGTCGCGATTTCTGTCCCTTCTTTGTTGAAAATCTCTACCTTTCCCACATCGTTGGCTGTCATAAGGTTGTGTGCAAGCCGTTTCAACATCATTCTATCATCTATCAATATGCCCAATTCAGCATTTAGTGCAAGGTATTTTGCAAGATAGGAAATGCGATCTTCAAATCGATCGTGAACAAATTGTTTTGTAAGACTTATTCCCACATATCCCAACAGGAAAGTCGTTATTCCTATAATGGCAAATACTCCAAGGAGGAGCCGCAAATGTATGCCGATACGATTCTTCATGGTCCAAAGACAAAAGGTGGGGAAAGGCTTTCAGGCACCTTTCTTTCCAGCTTTTCAGCAACTCGTTTGTTAATCCAGACTTGGAATAGAGGCACCGAATCCGTGCAAATTCGGCCGGAAAGGGCGGCCAAGACCTTTTGGGCTGCCTGTTCTCCAAGTTCCTGATAATTAAAAATAAATGCCATTAGAGCGCCGCTTTCATAAAAAAAACGATTATATCCGATTGTTGGGACTTTTTTTATAAAGGCTTCTTTGATCACATAACGAACGATGCTTTCAGATATAACGGTTCGATCAGGAATAAGCCATAAGGCCTCTATATCCGTCAAGTGATTCTTGAGAAGCGAGGGGATCTCTTTTCTGCCGTCAACTTTCAATGGGAGGATTTTTATGCCGCGCAGGGATGCAAAGGTCGCAGCGTTCTGGAAGAATTCTTCATTGTAAGCCGGATCATAGAGAAGGCCGATTCTTTTGGCATTGGGAATTCCCGCCGCAATGATTCTGAGCTGTTCCTGAACCGGGATGTTCAGCGGAATACCGCAGAAATTGTTATCGGGACCAAGGATTTCCTGAGGGTTCAAAACCATGGAGTAGAGTTTCAAGACGCTTTTCGAATCAAAATAATTCCAAACGAATCGAAAAGCTTCCGGGCCGATAGCAAGGTAGGCAGCGAATTGCTGTTCCAATAAGCTCTCAGCCAGTGATGACTTTTCAGAATTCTGAAATTTCCAGAGCTTTACTTCTTCTACAGTTGCCTCGGAACTTTTTGACAGAGCCAGGTTGAAACCGTCGACGGCTTCGAGGTAGGGCCTTATGTTCTGAGAAACGACCACGGCTATTCGAGGTACTCCTGCTTCCTCAGCGTTCGCTGTGGGGAACTCATTCAGGGGGAGAGAAAACGGAATCAGCAGGAAGATCAAAAGGAACCGGATTGCCCGAATAAAAAGGGGAAATGTTTGTGTCCGGTTCGTGGTTGTCATGAAACCTACGCGGTATGATAAGCGGATATTACATAAAGGATTTGCGGCTGCAAATGCGAATAGAAGACGGTTTGAAGCGGTAACGCCCCATTCTTGTAATGAACCGTTTATTGAGCAAGAGCTAAGGGTTGAACCGCTTGACAACAGCCTTCACTTTCTGTTTGAATTCATCGGTTACCTGAATTACATCTTCCAGATTGACAATTACTTTTGGAGTGATCAGGACAACGAGTTCTATCTTCTCTGTTGATTTTGAATTTTGACCGAAAATGTATTTCGCAATGGGAAGCTTAATCAAGCAGGGTACGCCTGTTTCTGATTCAGATTCCTTGTCTTTTATTAGCCCCCCGATCACAATCGTCTGGCCGTGCTTGACCGTAAGCGTTGTGGTAACATTACGCTTAAAAAAGGAAGGATAGGCCTTGCCCGCTACAAATACATCCTGGTCGAGATCGCTGACTTCTTGCGCAACCTCAAGGGTTACGAGTCCCTTATCGTTGATGTGTGGAATGACGGTGAGAATGACCCCCGTGTCCCTGTATTCAATGGCGGTTTCCGTAACCGTTGTGGCGCTGTTGGTGGTATAAGATGAACTGGCCACGGGGATTTCTCTCGATACATCGATTTTTGCCTCCTTGTTTTCCGAGGCAAGAACGTGGGGAGAGGAAATCACATTAACCTTCCCCTCAGTGGCCAGGGCGTTGAGTGCGGCAAACCACTTGTCCGTCACGCCTACAGCAGCATTGAGCCCTGAGAACGAGGCGGTTGTCGCGGTGGACACCAGCTTGTTTATCGTGGCGGCGAAACTTGCCTCTCCCTGTGCCGCCCCCTGGCCAAAGGCCCACTGCATTCCAATGTCGGTGCTCGTATCAATGGTGATTTCTGCTATAGTCGCTTCAATCAAGACCTGCCGAGGCAGGATATCGATCTGATTCAATATGTTTTCGATGATTCTATGATCCGATGGAATGGCTTCGATAATGAGAGCATTTCGTACTTCATCCGCTGTGATGTTGATCTTGCTTCGTAAAGTACCTGCCCCTTCGGCTAACGCTGCTTGGGTGGAAGCGGATACCGGTTTCGCACTTTCTTTGGCCTCGGCCTTTTCGGCTGCTTTTTCCTCCTTTTTTTGTTCCATGCGGGCCTTGGAATAAGGATTTCCGGGCGTTGAGAGGGAACTGCTTTTGCCCGTTTTTGATGCTTCCGTGTCGGTGCTTGCCCCGGGAAAGACCTGATTCATGAGTTCTGTAAGTTGGGCTGCATTTCCGTTCTTGACAAAGTACACATAGATTCTGGGTTCCGTTTCTTGTGCCACCACGTCAATCTGGTTAAGAATTTCATCGATCTTTTCGAATACTGCCGGCGAGGAACTCACGACAAGCAGGGTATTAAGGCGGGTTATGGGGATAAATTTCACCTGCACGCTCGACAATTTGCTGTAGGTAAGAGCAAAATCGTCAAACATTTTGGCTGTTTCTTCCACATCCAGGTTCTTGAGCCGGTAAAATCGGTAATCAACTCTTTCAAAAATATTGATATCGAAACTGCTTACAAGTTTCAATATTTTGAGGATATTCATCCATTTGTCCACCACCAGCAAGGTATTGGAGCCCGTATCGGATACAACGGTTCCTCCCGATGTCATGAACGGGGTGATGAGTTTGGTCATTTCCTGGGCGGCTATGAATTTAAGTGGAATGATTTGAATGATGATTCTTTCCTCATCGGGGATGTCTTTTTGTCCCAGGGCCGAGATAGGGTTGATGACCATCCGCGGCGAATCCTTCATAGGCAGGATCTTATAAAGGTTCCCTTCTTTGACTGCCGTAAGCCCGTTTACCTCGAGAATCTGGAAAAAAACCGGAAACAGATCTTGCCTGTTTAATCCCCGGGCCGTATGGATGGTAACTTTCCCATTCACACCCGGGTCGACAATGTAGTTGATCCCCAGGATATCAGCCATGGTGATGATGACTTCGTTCAGATCGGCATTATCGAAATTGAGGACTATTTTTTGCCCTTTCTCTTCCTGATCTCTCTTCAGGGGAGGTCTTTCAGCAGTTGCTTGCTTCGTGGGAGATTTAGCTGCTGCGACCGCGGCTCCTTTTGTCTTTTGCGACTCCTTTTTGCTCGAAACGGATCGGGATTCTTCGGGCTCCTTCATATCGGTCTTTTGGGGGAGATCAACAGGTGCATCAGGGCGTTCCTTTACATACCCTGAAGGCGTTACCTTTAAGTTCGGATCTGCCTTGGTCACCCGAATAAATCCGGTTGTCCGGATTTTCCGATGTCTGAAGCCCCTTTTCTTGTACGGAAGGTCCCTGTTTTTCCGCCTGAACCGATTTTAACCTCCCGTTTTTGTCCTACACAACCAACGGAGAAAAATGCCATTATGAGTAAAAATGCCCATAAAAGTTTTTGGAAAAAAAACCCTGAATGTTTCATTTCGTTCTAGTTCCCTTATTTCGTTTTCAATTCAGTATTTTTTGTGGGTGGTGCATTTGGAGTTGGAACATTGTTTTTGGGCTTCAGTGTTTCTGGATGTTTTTCATGAGATCCGCCTGATTTGGTGGTGCTGTCTTCACAGGTGCCGGGGCCGGTACATTCTTAGTAGCGCCCGGGCCCACGCTGACCACCACTGGCCCGGTTTCCTTTTTTGAAGGCGCCACACCTTTTTGACCCCGTTTTTCATAAAGAAAAACCGAAAAATCCATGCCCTCCGCGGTCAGAAGGATGCTGTCATTTTTTATCTCTACTACCTTGAATTTGCCAATCTGATCCCCTTGCTTCACCCATTTCAACTTGTCCCCGGACGGAACCGGGGCCAGTATTGCCGGTTTTTGATTCTTAACCATCCTCTTCAAAAAAGAGGGCCCGAAAGGTTTCCGAGTTCTTACCGTGGGGGCTTTCATTTCCAGGTTGCTCACCAAGGCCTTTTTCTCACTATCGGATATAAGCACACCGTAAAGAGCAATTTTTTCCACCTCTTTTTCCATGAAATCCACCATCTTTTGATCGGCTTGAGGTTTTGTATCAGGCTCCTTTGACGCTTCCTCTGGTTTGCTTTCAGCGCGGTCCTCCGCGAACAGATTATTTGTGGCAACCGTTTCGTATTCTGTCTGCAGGTACCTCTTTTTTCTTATACATCTTTTTTTCAAAGGTTGGAGGCGTTTCTTTAACGGGGCTGATAGCGGGTATTTTTCGTTCTTCTCCCCACCAGGCCCTGTACGCTTGAAACCCCGCAAACACAACCATGGCTGTTAGAAAAAGATTGATCAACCATATTTTTGAAAACATAACGACTGCCTTTTCAAGGGAACAACAAAAATCCCCATCTCTTTGGAAGAGTCACTTTTTGATCAGGGTTCCCGTATCCATCAGATCTCTTTCTGTCTCATATATCCTGCCACGGTGATATTGCATCGTATATCGCTGGATCGCCTCGTATAAAAACTGGCCTCCACGCTAATGACCGAAAGGAGTTTTTTTGAATTCTCTATGGAATAAAGCATATCTTTGAACTGTCTGACGCTCACGATCATATAAAAGGTTACGGGGATGCTTAAATATCCTTTTTTATCCAGGTCTTCCGGTTTCAACACCTTTACACTTTTTATCTCGACATTGCTCTTCTGAGCGATATCATTCAAAATCTTCTGGATGTCCACTGCTGCAAGGGAAGGGGTTCTTCCTTCCAGAAGTTTTGATTCCAGCTGCGAAAGCACGTCTTCCAGGGATGCAAGCTGTCCGTCCAGTTGCTTGCCGGCTCGGACCATTTTCTCGTATTTTATGAGCGTCCTTTCCCGTAACTCAATTTCTTCTTGAGATGGAACCAGGTTCTGGAGAAGGGGCATAAATCGATAGATAAGTCCCGCTAAAAGCAAAATTGCCAATGCGGCAAACAAAAATTTTTTCTGTCTATCAAGTTTTAATTTGGGCAATGGAACACCAGGTTCTTCACAATCATGATAAAAACAAACGGATATCGTTCCTGAGAATCGCTCCGCCTGATCAGTTGAGCTTAAAGCCGATCCGAAAAATTTCTTTGCCGCTCCTGTCCCTTGTTATAGACGATAGAAAAGACACATCTTTGAAAAGAGGAGAACTTTCCAGGGCCGGAATCAATTCCGAGGAAGATTCCGCCCAGCCATCGATGGTCACGCCTTTTTCCGAAAAATTGAATTTTTTCAGCCATGCGGTTTTCGGGATCCTATCACTTAGATCTTTCAAGATATCCAGTGCACTTACGCTTTTGCTGTAAAGGGCATTTATATAGTCGATCTGTTTTTCAACCTTCTCGATCTTCTTCGTTGATTTTTCACTGGCCTCGACCTGAATCTCCAGGTGACTGATCTTTTCATTGAGTTTGCCAAGATAGACTTTCTTGGCGAAAATATTGCCTCCTCCCCAAGCCATGGCCGAAAGAATGAGAAGCATGGATAGCGTCAGCATGACATATTGCCCCGCCTTGTTAGGCTTTTTTCGCAAAGCCGCAGGCATGAGGTTGATGTCCGTGGGAACGTTACGGATGCCTTTGAGGGCCAGTCCGTAGGCTGGAATTAGGTGGGGTGAAGGGATTTGATTTTTTGAGAGATCCACCATGTGAAGGTCGATTTCCTCCATTTCCTTCAAATATTCCGACAGCCTATCCTGTGATGCATCCCCCAGAAAAATCGTTTCCAATCGACTGCCGTTTTCTCCGTGATGTTCCTCTGCAAGCTTCCTGATTTCCTGCGTCAAACGTTCTGTGAGATCCGGGTCATTTTGCCCATTGTGGAGCCATCTTGAATACTGCAAAAATCCCGACTTCAGGAAATCCAGTTGAACAAAACCATCCCCTGCCAGCACGACAGCCATTCCGTTCGCATTCCCCGCCTTTTGTTGGTTTGAAAAGTAATTGGATATGGCAGTGGAACAGAATTCGATTCCGGAAATCCGGAGGTTTAATCGGCTCAGTAAGGCGAGATAAGGATCTAACGTGGTTCTCTTGATGATTGCAAGAAGAATTCTTAGCTTGCCGGTTTCCTTTTCTTCGGAGATTATCTGATAATCATAAAATATTTCAGTTTCAGGGAGTGGAATGAACTTCTCCATTTCATATCGCAGACTGCCCTGAAGATTCTCTTTCAATGCAACCGGCAAATCCACATATCGGATGATGACCACGTTGCGTGGCAGACTCAAAAAGACGCAGGCCGGAGATATCCTGGCCTTTTTCAAAAAAGCGCCAATGAAATCCACCGCCTGATCGAATTTTTCAGTGGTAGCGAGTTCACCTGAAAGGGGAAAAGTTCCAGAAGACGCTAATTTCACATCATTTATGGAAGTTTTCAAGAGTGCAACGGAAACCGAAGTATCGTGAAAATCGATTCCGAGGCTCGTTTGAAAAAGCAAAGCAGATCTCCTTTTTCTATTCTATTTCTATTCTAGGCTCATACGATCGCGCCATTTAACAATCCTGTAACCGGATGGAAAGCTCTTATCTATTTCAACCATCACATCAACTCCACTTTTGATTTTGCTGTCATTGAGTTTTCCCACGGAAGTAATCGTGAAAAAAGGGCTCAAATTCAAGGTGAGGTAGGGAGAAATGGCATTGTAGACTTCTGATCCAAGCACTGCCGAAATATCCGTGAGCGATTTGAAATCGGCCTCCTTCCTGTAATCCATGATCGCCTGGACAAGTTCTTCCGTCATGGAAGGAAGGGAAAGAAGCACGCCTCTCGATGCGGCGTTGATGTTGATCTTATTCAATTCAGCCGTCTCTTTCCTGTATACCCCGGCTCTTTTTGACCGCATGCTCGTTTTGGAGGGAGCGCTTTTCGGTTTTGAGACGGTTACCATATCTTTCAGCCTGGTCAAATAGATCTCCTTGGTTACGCCTCTGACCAGAAGAAGTTCTTCAATGCTGTCGAAGTCGGCATCTTTGCACTCATAGGGTTCTGGCAAAGACCGGTAATAATCATCTTCAGCGCCGTTCATACGGTGGAGATTGTTTTCATCTCGCCAATCGAGAATGGAATCCACGATGATGTCTTTTTCATGTTGCTCTATATCCAAACTCGCCATCATGGTTTTAAGCAGGGCCTCTCCGGCTTTGTTGATGTCTACCTTTCCGCTTTCATTTCCGATCATCACCTCAAAATGACCTTCCCCTAACGCGATCGGAAGGAATCTGGCTGTTAATTCTCCATCTTGATGCGTCTGCTTCCACATCTTCCGCATCTTTTTCATTGCCCGCCGACGATTTAGCCGGCCCAAAGGGGCTTTCCGCAGAACTGCTACCCTCGCTACCCGTTGTTGTGGATGCCGATTTTTCCGGGATGAATTCGTTTCGAACCAGTTCGCCTATGGCCCTGTTCAGGCCCCCAAGGGCAATATAATATCCTTGCGTCTGTTCCTTGAAATTCCTGGTAACATTCACCTCTGTTCTCATGGCATAACAAAACTCTCCTACAATGACGGAGAGCAGCATTAATACCCAGAGTACCATGAAGAGAGCAATGCCGTTCTCGTTTTTCAGGGCCGTTTTGTTCATGTCGCGTTTACTGCTGAGTAGCCTCGATGCGGGCAATTACAGTTAATGGAAAAGCCATTTCATCCTGTTGAAGAATGACTCTCACCGCAATCGGGTTCCCCTTGTTTTTTTCGGAATCCCAGGATTCCTGCCATTCAGGGGGATCCTGATCATTTTCAGAATTTTGCAGATATTCAAATCGGATATCTTTTGCCGCCAGAATCAGGTCGAAAAATTCCGACTCGTCCGGATCTTTCATTTTCTTTTCTTTGTCGATAAACGCCAGATTTTTCTCATAAACCATGAGTTTGTATCCTTTCTTTCTGTCTGCGCGTTCGATGCGGTATTTCACATAAACCATACCGGACATGTTGCTTGGGACAATGGGAAGATCGGAGATAAACGACATGGATTCCGCGTTTCCGTCGAAACGAAACTGGTCTGCTTCTTTTCCTGTGATTTCAGTCGCGGAAACGGAGGCAATCTGTGCTTTAACAAGATTGAGAACAACGCGCTCCCTTTGGTGGATGTCAACGTCCTTTTCTCCCTTTTCCCAAGCCCTCACCCCGATACGAAGAGCACCGAAAACGATCACCAGAACCAACCCGACAATCGTAAGCGATATCATCAGTTCCAGCAGCGTAAAGCCGAAAGAAGTGGAAAGGGATACACCTGATGGTGAAGTCTTGGAAAATTGAGGATGTTCCGAATGCATATTCCTCCATTCAAGCGCTCTTGTGGATTTCAGACTCCCTGTAAAAGGAATTGAATGGGTTCTATTTGGGAACCTCTTCTCTTTCCTGTTTTTCCTGGACCTTGATGGTCTCCAGTTCAAAATGTTTCTTTTTTTCGGTCTCCCCCCACGTAACCTGTACCTTTATGGTGAAAGTATCCAGAGGAAGTTTGGATGCTTCCTCTTCGGTCTGTTCAACCCGTATCACTTCTGCTTTCCAGGCATAGGAATCATCAAAATGCCCCTCACTGATGCCCTCTGCCAAGGCCTCGGATGCAAGAATTTCCTCCATGATTTCTCTGGCATGAAACACTCCCCTTGTATAATCGTCAGACAACCTGCCCGACTTCAGGCCACCCGAGAACAGCTGAAGAATGACCGTGAGGCAGATGGCCATGATCGATATGGCCACAAGAATTTCCAGGAGTGTGAATCCGCCGTCAGCCTGAAAGAATGTCAGTGCCTGCCTTCTCATGGCTATGTCGTCTCACCTTCAATCAGGCCAACCGTTCCCAGAATGAAATCCACCTTGATGGAATAGCGCCGTTCCCTGTCATTTATGAGGGTGATTTCTCCACCGCTGCTTCCACCTGCCGGAAAAAAGGAAATCTTAAAAAGACCGGAACGGAATTCATCCTTTTCCGACACCAGCCTTTTCGATCTGAATCGTCCCGGGTAAGTCATAGATCTTTGCGCCGTCCAGGCCTTTGTTTTCCTCGGCTGACGAATCTTCCCATCAGGTCGTCCGACTGGGTTTTGACCGGATAAATGCGCACCTGATTTCCGCTGAAATCAAATTCCGCTACGTACGTTGCCCCTTCCCATGTTGCCTGGCTTCTTGCATAGCGCAAAGATGCGGCAATTCTTTTTGCCGCTGTCTTCAATTCCATGTTGCTCATGGAACTTCCGATCCTTGGCCCCACAAAAGCGGAAACGACACTGATAATCAGCAGGACAATGAGCAGTTCGAAAAGGGTGAAGGCCCGATTATTCAGACACTTCCTTCCAGTTATAGATATCAGCATCTTCCCCTTCTCCCCCGGAAGTTCCATCCCCTCCGTAGGCGATGATCTCATAATCGCCATTTTCCGCGGGACTCCGGTATTCGTAGGGGTGACCCCAAGGGTCTAATGGAATCTCTTTGGGCAGATACGGTCCGTCCCATCTTTCCGCTCCATCGGGCTGTACCCTGAGCGCATTCAGGCCCTGATCCGTCGTGGGATATTTACCCACATCGAGCCTGTAGGTATCCAGAGCGGTTTCAAACAATGCCATCTGTGCCTTTCGCCGCTTTCTGTTTGGATTTTCCAACCTTTCCGAACATACGGGGGCCCACAAGGGCAGCCAGCAGACCCAGGATGACCATTACGATCAACAATTCGATTAAAGTAAAACCGCGTTGTTTCCTTCTTTTCATATCCACTCCTTAATCCAGTAAAATTAAAATGGCATGTCATTCATGCTGAATATGGCCATGAGCATGGACAACACTACAAATCCGACCACCAGTCCCATGGCCAGGATCATCGCCGGCTCCAGAAAACTGATATATCTCTTGACCGTATTCCGTACCATCTTTTCATAGTTTTCAGCGACCCGCAAGAGCATGTCGTCCAGTCTTCCTGTCTCTTCTCCAACCGTTATCATCTGAATCGCCAGGGAAGGGAATACCCCGCTTTCGCCCAGAGGTTTCGAGAGCCTCTCTCCTTCTTTCACCCTCTCATGGACCTTTTCCATGGAACGGGTGATAATTTTGTTGGTCATGATGTCTTTCACGAGATCGAGAGCCTGCAAAATAGGCACCCCGCTTTTTGTCAAGGTTCCGAGCGTTCGGGCAAAACGGCCGACTTCAATTTTCCTGACCAGATCTCCCACGGCCGGGAGCGTAAGTTTATAATGATCGAGAACCAGACGTCCTGCCGGGGATCTGAAATATTTTCTTAAAAGATAAACAAGAATAGCCAATACGCAAAGGATAACCCACCAGTAACGGCTCAACCCCCCACTCAGCGCCAGAAGGATTCTTGTCGTGAATGGTATGGCCTGCCCCATGTCTGAAAAGATCATGGAAAACTTCGGAATAACGAAAGTCATGAGAATAATAATCGAAGCGCTCCACCGACACAGACCAGGAAAAGAGGGTAAACCATGGCGGATTTGATATAATCCTTCAATTCCTCCGAAGTTTCCAGAAATTCTCCCAGTCTTGCCAATACCGATTCCAAAACTCCGCCCGCCTCTCCGGCTCTGACCATATTCACGTAGAAGGAGGAGAAGACTTTCGGATGTTTTGACATGGCATCTGAAAGATATCCTCCACCCTGAATGCTTTTGAGAATGCCTCCAAGTATTTCCGCGAACTTCTCGTTTTCGGCTGCGTCGATCAAAATGGCCAATGCCCTGTCCACGGGCAGGCCGGCCTCCAGCAGAGAAGGAAGGTCCTGGGTGAAGATCATCAGGTCCTTGGATGAAACCCCTTTGAAAAGAGAAAGGGCCTTGGCTGAAATGTTGAAATTGAGATGTCCACTTGCACCTTTTGAGAGGGTGATCCGTATGGGGATTAGACCCATATTGTGAAGTTCCTTGACAACCTCCTTTTCTTCCATGGCTTCAAGAACGCCTTCGACTACCTTTCCCGAATCGTCCGCAGCCTTGTATGAGTATTTGGGCATTCTATTTCTCTAAGGTTACCTTCAAAACCTCGGAGATGGTTGTCATCCCCTTTCTAACTTTTCGCCAGCCATCATCCCGTAAAGTGATCATTCCCTTTTTTAAAGCCACATCCTTGATTGCTTCCGTTGGAGAATTTTTTGATATTTCCCGGCGAATATCGTCATCAATGGCCAGATATTCAAAGATGGCCGTCCTTCCCTTGAAACCGGTATACCTGCATTCCTCGCACCCTTTGCCCGCATAAAAGGTAATATTCTTTTCCTCCCCCGGGGGCACATTCATCGATTCAAGCAGTTTTATATCCGGCGTGATTTCCTCCTTGCAGTTGGCGCAGATCACTCTCACAAGCCTTTGGGCCAATACGCCTAACAAGGTAGAACTCAAAAGAAAACTTTCCACCCCCATATCAAGAAGTCTGGTTACGGCGCCTGCTGCATCATTGGTATGGAGGGTGCTGAAGAGCAAATGACCAGTCAACGCGGACTGAATGGCAATTTCCGCCGTTTCCCGGTCCCTGATCTCTCCGACCAGGATGATGTCGGGATCCTGTCGAACAATGGAGCGCAGCCCTTTGGCAAAAGTCATCCCTATTTTCTGATTCACCTGGATCTGGTTTACCCCATCCAATTGGTATTCTACCGGTTCTTCCAAGGTGATGATCTTGTTTTCAGGGGAGTTGATTTTGGCCAGCGTGGTGTAAAGGGTAGATGTCTTTCCGCTCCCTGTTGGACCGGTTACCAGTATCATCCCGTAAGGCTGCCTCACCAGTCCCATATATTTTTCCAGAAGGCCACTGGGAAAACCAATTTTTTCCAGGTCAAGAATCAGAGAACCCCTGTCCAGTATCCTCATGACAAGACTTTCTCCATACAGCGTGGGGATGGTGGAGACTCTGAAGTCGATTTCCTTGTCCGCAATTTTGAGTTTGATCCTCCCATCCTGGGGAAGACGTCTCTCCGCTATATCCAGTTTTGCCATGATCTTTACCCTGGATATAATGGCGGCCTGTAAACGTTTCGGAGGCGAATCCACATCATGCAAAACACCGTCGACTCGGTATCTCGCCTTAAACACATTCTCAAACGGTTCAAAATGAATGTCGCTGGCTTTTTGTTCTACTGCGTTGAGGATTAAGCGATTCACCAGCCGGATGATAGGAGCTTCCGAGGCCAGATCTCTCAGGTGATCCGCATCTTCAACCCCTTCCGAGGACAGGTCGTAGATATCCTTGTCTGCTTCTTCGATAATGGTTTCAAGGGACTGACTCCCTGCTCCGTGGAGCCGTTCAATGGTGTCCAGGATGTCGGATTCTTTTCCGAAATTTACTTGTATCTTCAGACCATAGGCCATTTCCAATGATTCGACCGTATAGAAGTCGCCGGGATCGGCCATGGCTACGCGAAGGTAGTCCTTGCCTATTTCGAGGGGAACAAATCGGGATTCCCGCATCATTTTTTCAGACAGGTTATTCAGAACAATCGGTTCTTTTGGATAGTCGCTGAAAGGTATCGGCGTCATCTTGCTTTTTCGGGTTCAAAAAAATGTGGCCCTTACTCCTTAAAATAATCAATCACGCTCTGAATGATATCATTCAGGTCGTGAGACGGTTCAAAACCTATGGCCTTTTTAATTTTACTGATATCGGGACATCGCCTCTCCATGTCTTCAAAACCAGGGCCGTATGCTTTTTCATAAGGGATATGTTCTATTTCCGAGGAGCTGCCGGCCATTTCTTTTACCATCTGAGCCAGATCATTCATGGTTACTTCCTGATTATTGCCCACATTGAACATTTCTCCCTCGCAGGAGGGCTCGGCCATCAACCTGGTGATTGCCTCCACCACGTCCTTGACATGGGTGAAGCTTCTGCTCTGGTTTCCATCGCCGAAAACGGTAATCGATTTCCCCAGGAGTGCGCTCTGTACGAAATTGGGGAGCACCATGCCGTATTGACCGGTTTGCCTCGGCCCCACCGTATTAAATAATCTGCCGATGAGCACCGGTAGTTTCTTTTCGTCAAAGTAGGCAAGGCTCAAAAACTCATCCAGGGTTTTCGAACACGCATAAGCCCAGCGTCGCTTTTTGACGGAACCCATTACGCGATTATTATCCTCTGACAGGTCATGCTCCATATGTTTTCCATAAATCTCCGAGGTGGAGGCAATAAAGACCTTTTTTTTGAATCGATTGGCCAGACGAAGAACAACCTCTGTTCCCTTCACATTAATGTCCAAGGTTTCCACGGGATGATCCATGATATTTCGGACACCAACGGCGGCGGCAAGATGATAGATCTGGTCTGCCTTAAATATAAGCTCATTCATGACGGATTCATTCAAAATAGTGTCCACGACCAGATGCAGCTTTTTATGGTTCTGAATCTTTACCAGGTTTGCGAGCTTTCCTGTCCAGAGATTATCGATCACAAACACTTCATGATTTTCTTCCAATAGTTTCTCAGCGAGATGTGAACCGATAAAACCAGCGCCGCCGGTAATTAACACCTTCATATTTTCCTCCAAGGATTTGTGGCCTAAAAACAGAACCGCACAAGTAAGTTTAATCCCGAATCAGAATGCAAAAAACATACCCTAAATGCAAGGATATTCTTGTTCACCCAGCAGCTCCGCACCTTCGGTTACAGAATTCCAAGGCGGCCCTATTATTTCGGGTAGATGCGCCATCATGCTATTATCACTTTGCAACCCATTAAAAACGCTTGATAAACCGTAGACAATTTTCATTGTGCCTGTACTTTTTCCAAGGCCCAGTCCTCGATTTCAACTTCCAGAGAGCGCTGCAGGAGCTCAAGGCTGACCACCACTTTGTCCTTGGCCTTGTGCCGAAGATAAATCCCTATCAGTCCTTTCAGGGGGCCTTCCATAATCATGACCTGGTTGCCCTTCGCCATGTAAGAGCGATTCTGGACGGTGCGATCAGTTCCGTGAAGGATCATCAGCGAAGAGATTTCCTCATCATTTGCGGGAATCGGTTTCCCTTTGAGAGCCACCATTCGAACGACCCCGATCGTCTGAATGATGTGGTAATACTCTTCCGCCTCAAGTTGAGAGCGGACAAATACGTACCCCGGAATCATGGGCACCAGTATTTTTTTGCGCCGATCTTTTCTTCTGCTCCAGACCTGGATGCGCGGCAGGAAAGTTTCCAAAGATTTGGAACAGAGCTGATCGTGAACCTTCTGTTCAAAACGGCTTCTGGTGTGGAGTGCATACCATCGCTTGCATTGTGCATCGTCCATGATGGTTTGTTGTATCGTCATAGTTTTAAGCCATTACAATTGCAGCAATAAAGTTAAAGAGTCGCTATCCTATCGATATGAACCCCGTTATCCATAAGATATTGCATGTCCATTTCCATCTTGTTCAGCCTCATCAGCAAAACAACATCCCAATCCTTTCTAGCCAGTCGTTCCTTTCCTTCAATCCGGTGTTCAAAAAAATTTTCCCCAAAGCGTGTTTCATCAATTACCCCTACCAGTTTCACCTCTGTAAGCAACATATAGAGGTAGGCCAGTTCCGCTGTCTCCCCTGCCCCAAAAAAAATAACGGAATGAATACTGCTCTTTTTCATCTCATCAAATCTTTTTACCAGCAGTCTTTTTATTTCCTTATAGAAATGGCTCGAATAGCGGAGATACTCGACAGTGAGAATCCCTTTTTTTGCCACTCCTTCAGGGGTCAAATCATATTGCAGTCTGTTCTTTGAAATGGTGGTGACGGTAAAATACCCCTTGTTAATGAGTCTTTTGATAAAGGTATTCACCAACCCTAAAGACAGGTTGAGACGTCGCGACAACTCGCGCTGGCTTGAACTCCCGTCCCTGTCGATTTCGCCCATCAAACGGAGCATATGGATATCTTCATTATTCATGCTGAGCCAATTACACGAATTTTCGATCTTAATACATCCGGAAAAGAACAAGGTCATGAAAACGAAGGCTAATGTTCAATATTTGAACGTTATTGTCAAGGAGAATTTGACATTTGTCCATTCAAGTTTTATGATTTTTTACTTTTTGATTATCTTCGTGCCAACCAGTTTTTCATTTATCAAAAATGGAATCTTGAGAAAGGAGCTTTTGGCTTATGGAATGTAATCGTGAAAAGAATCTGAAGAGGTGCAACTGTTCCTACGAATCTTGCGCCAAGAAAGGAATCTGCTGTGAGTGCATTTCTTATCATCTGAAAATGAAACAGCTGCCGGGATGTTGTTTCCCATCGGAGGAGGAAGCGACGTTTGATCGGTCTTTTGTGCATTTCGCACGCCTTGTTCAGGAAGGAAAGGCATAAGACAGGCTCTAAATTGCACCCGATCGGTTTTTAGTAAAGGCTTATTCCTTCACGGATCAATTTGAGGACACGCTCCTTTTCATCTGGAAATTTGTATCCTTCATAGCTCTGGCTGAAGAGGAGTCCGCCGTTTTTCCCTGTCCAGTGATTTCCCGCGTGATCAAAACAGACCCTGGATGTAACCTGCAAATGCTCTATCAACCGCTGCAGCTCGATCAACTGCTCACGGGAGGAAAGGGGAGCAAAACCTCCTTTCTGGAAATCCTCGAAGAGAGGAGAACCGGGCGAGGGATAAAAGGGGCGGGACCGGATGTAATGGGGATCTATTTCGTTCAGCACGCTGGCGGTATTTGTGGCATGATTCTCCCACATTTCCTTTCCCCCCAGGCCGGGCATCCAGTATTCGGAAAGCTGAAACCCGGCTTCTTTTGCCCTTCTGCCCCCTTCAATATGTCCTTTGGCGGTCACTCCCTTGTTGATTTTTTTAAGCAAAGCATCGTCGCCCGTCTCCAGTCCCACGTGCAGCCTGTCCAGTCCGGCCTCGCGGATTCTCGCAAGTTCCTCCGGTTTGCGCTGCATAAGAGTCCTGGATCTGGCGTAAGTGGTGACCCGGATCAGGGACGGGAATGTCTTACGCAAATGTCTGAGTATGTCCACCAGCTTTTCCACCGGGACAATCAGGCTGTTCGCATCCTGGAGGAATGCCGTCTTTCCCCCGGAAATAAGCCATTCATAGACCATGGAAAATCCATAGCCCTTGTTGAGCTCCGGCTCCCTTTCAAGGAGCGCGTAGGCCACATTCCGGTTTATGGCGCCCCCGTAGCCCAGATCGTGAGAGAGCGATTGGAGTTGTAGGCAGATGGCGGCGATTGTGTCCAGGTCTCCTTTCACTTCTTCCGGAGAGCGCAATTGGAACTGTTGACCTTTGTACATGCTGCAGAATGTGCATCGGTTCCAGGGACAATTGCGGGTGACCCTGATGAGCAGCGAACTGCTTCCTCCTTCACTGGGCGGACGATAGATACCGGTTTCGAAGTCATATTTTGAACGGATTTCGGAAGTCATGGATAGCCCTTTCTCGGGGTTTGAGATCTGTTTTACGGAAACAAGCAGTCAAAGAGCTCCTGCACGGATCCGACCCCATGTAACCGGCCCCCGTGTGGCGACTTTGAACTCTTTAGGTTGCTTTGCGAAAGAAGGCAACGATTGAACCCAAGTTTTCCCGCTTCGGCGATTCGCACATCCGGTTGATTGACCCCCCTGATTTCGCCGGCAAGACCGACTTCGCCAAACATGGCCAGATTACGCTCCAGCGGCCGATTCAGGAAACTGGAGAGCATGGCGGAGACAATTCCCAGGTCCGCCGCCGGCTCATCCACTCTCAATCCCCCCGCCACATTCACGAAGATATCCTGGTCTCCCAGTTCGATCCCCAGTCTTTTCCCGAGAACGGCTACGAGTAAAGAAACCCGGTTTTGATCCACTCCGACGGCCGTTC
Source organism: uncultured delta proteobacterium (assembly GCA_963747555.1). Classification (GTDB taxonomy): domain Bacteria; phylum Desulfobacterota; class DSM-4660; order Desulfatiglandales; family Desulfatiglandaceae; genus DUZB01. Next base: position 46,707 of record CAVVFZ010000027.1, on the reverse strand, counting down.
TCCGCGGCATGCCGAAGGGACTGGGACTCACCAGGGCCTGAATCTCAACAAGCAGCGGCCTTGTTCCCTCGATACAGGAAATAACCGCTGAACCGGAGACATTTTCAGGCCTTTCTTCAAGAAAGATACGGGATGGGTTTCCCACCTCTTCAAGGCCCGAGTCTTTCATTTCAAAGACGCCGATTTCATTGGTGGAACCGTACCGGTTTTTTACCGACCTGAGAACCTTGTAGATATGCCCCCTCTCCCCTTCAAAATAAAGGACCGTATCTACAAGATGCTCCAGGACCTTCGGACCGGCGATGGCGCCGTCTTTGGTCACGTGTCCCACAAGAAATACGGGAACCCCGGATTCTTTGGCATAGGTCATCAACCGGGAAGCGACCTCCCTCACCTGTCCGACGCTTCCGGGGGCTGATGATATCATGGCAGTATAGAAAGTCTGGATGGAATCGACGGCCACAATATGTGGCTGAAAGGATCCGGCCTTTTCAAAAAAGTCCTCTATGCAAGTTCCGGTCATTACGTAGAGAAGATCCGAATGAACGCCCAGTCTGTCTCCGCGCATCCTTATCTGCTGGGCCGATTCTTCTCCGGAAAGATATAAGGATCGGTGTCCGGATTGAGCAAGCCTGTCGAGGACCTGCAGGATAATGGTTGATTTTCCGATCCCGGGATCTCCCCCCACCAGGACCATGGATCCGGGAACGATTCCGCCCCCTAAAATGCGGTCGAACTCGGAAATCCCGGTCTTGAGGCGCGTCCGAGGCGCCAGGGACACGGCGGTAATTTTTTCCGGTCCCATGCCTGTCGACGGGAGGCGCTCCCTTTTTTCAGATCTGCGCACCTCCTCCACCATGCTGTTCCACTGGTTGCATCCAGGACACCTTCCCATCCACTTGACGCTTTCGTGGCCGCAATCCTGGCAGATAAAGACGGTTTTGGCTTTTTTGGGCATGGCAGTTCTTCTCAAAGTCAGTCATACCATTTAAAGGTCTTGAGGAGGTCTTTGTTTCCGGAGGTTTTCGTAACGACTCCCTGCTCAAAATAAACAAAATAGACATATTTTTTCACCGGCTGGTAGTCGTTTTCAAAAACAGCGTATCCCCATGTTTCCTTTTCGCCGTCGCGTGTAATCGAATCGGGCAACCCAACAGCCAAACGAACCATGTCGCTGGTCATGCCGGGTTCCACCTGCCGACGGGCCACTTTGTTGACGATGGAGGTGTCCCACGTAGGGTGTTGATAACGAATCTTCGATGCCCTGTAAGGCTCCTCCGCACACCCCGCCACCAGCATGAGCAGGCCGACAATAATGAGTAGAACTCTTATTCCCATGTTATTCTCCTCTTTCCGTATTCCTAAAAGAAATCAGATCGTCCTTGAGGGACAGAGCCGGGCGATAACGCATTCCCCGTGCTTCGGTTTTCTTGCCGTGCAAATCGCCCTGCCGTGATAGATCAGGAGATCCGAGAATCGGCGCCACTTCTCCTTTTCCAGGAGTTTCTCTACGTCTTTTTCGATTTTGTCCGGATTTTTTTCTTTGGTAAGCCCCAGCCTGAGAGAGAGTCTCTTCACATGGGTATCCACCACGATACCCGGCACATCAAAGGCGGCGCCCAGCACGCAGTTTGCGGTTTTTCTCCCAACGCCGGGCAGTTTCAACAACTCCTCCATGGTGGCGGGCACTTCGCCTCCATAGAGCTCAAGGAGTTTTTCACAACATCCTCGAATGGATTTCGCCTTGTTTCGGAAAAACCCCGTAGGCCGGATATCTTCTTCCAGTTCGGGAACCTCCACGGCAAGATAGTCCCCCGGTTTTTCATATTTCTGAAAAAGAGACTGCGTTACGGTGTTCACCTGTTTGTCGGTACATTGAGCCGACAAAATGGTGGAGATGAGGAGTTGAAAAGGCGTCTTGTATTCGAGTGCCGTCTTTTCATGGGTATAAAGCGGGTCCAGTATTTCGTAAATTTCCTCGACCCTCGATTTCATTTGTTTCAGGCTTTCCATCAGGTCTCCTGTTTTCGCGATGGTACGTGTAAGGGCGGACAGTGGGAAAAAGATCGAGCCAAGTATAGGTGAGGGCCGTGCGGGTGTCAACATTAGAGCAGAGGGCATCCATATTTAAAGTTGACACATGCCGATATTGAGCTATCTTGAAAATTTAGAAGGGTGATAAAATATTGGCATATTTTGAAATAGAATGGAGAGGGCATGAAATGAAATGGACTCGATCTTTTTCAGAAAAAGGCTTTTTTTCTGAATCGATTCAAATTCTTATTGCCACCCTGGTTTTTTTATCCCTATGGATCCTATTGCCGAATGCCGCTTTGGCTTATCAGGAACAAACAAAGACCGACTCAAAGATCGTCGTACTGGGAAACGAGCGACGAAAGGAGACAAATATGGAAGGTTCCGACAAATTGACCGAGGAGCAGGGGAAATATCTCCTGAAGGTGGCACGAAAAACGATCCAGGAAGCGCTTTTCGGCGGAAAAGGCGGGGAGAAAGAAGAGGAAAACCTTTCTCCGGTTTTTAAAGAGGAGAGAGGAACTTTCGTTACTCTGACGATGGGGGGGAACCTGAGAGGCTGTATCGGCCATATTGTAGCACAGGAATCCCTCCTTGAAGGAATCAAGGTGAACGCAATCAATGCGGCGTTCAGGGATCCCCGGTTCAACCCTGTCGGAAAAAATGAATGGGAGAGGGTGAAAATAGAGGTCAGTATCCTCACCGACCCGAAACCGCTTTCCTATTCGGATGCGGATGATCTTCTGAAAAAACTCCGTCCGGGCATAGACGGAGTTATTCTGAAGAAAGGATATTATCAGTCCACCTTCCTTCCCCAGGTGTGGGACCAATTGCCTAAAAAAGAGGACTTTCTCAATCACCTTTGCCTGAAGGCGGGGCTCGATGCAAATGCCTGGAGAAAAGGGGATCTTGAGGTATCTACCTATCAGGCCCAGGCATTCGAGGAAGAATAAAAGCCGAGATGACACGAGATAATCTGAAGAGATTGCTTGTCTGGTCCATCATCGGCACGGGTATCTCCTCGGTTACTACACAGCTTCTCACTATCCGGGAATTTCTCACCCAGTTTCAGGGAAACGAAATAACCATATCCCTGGTAGTATTCTGCTGGCTCTTGACCTCGGGTTTGGGCAGCCTGATTGCAAGGTTTATCAAGACCTATTCCTTGAAGGTTTATGTCCCGTTGCTATTTGCGGTGGGGATCTGGCCCCTCTTGCAGATCATCGCAATCCGGGAACTCAGGGATCTTTTTTTTATTCATGGCGCCTCGCCTGGTTTCTATGAGATCCTGGTCTACATCCTTGTTGTCGTAGCCCCCTACTGCCTGATCACCGGTTTTATCCTTCCCTGTGCACAAAGAACCCTCAACGGCCACGGCTATTCTTTCAGCAGCGGAGATCTTTATGTAACCGACAGCGCAGGGGATATAGCCGGAGGCTTTCTGTTCAGCCTGATCCTTGTTTATTTCTTGAAGCCTTTCGCTATTATTGCAACCACTTCGGCCATGCTTCTCTTTCTTGTGCTTTGGCTGCTTTATGCCTACAGACGATTTCTGTTCCTGTCGGCGGTCGCCGTCGCCGTCGCCTGCTTTTTCTTTTTGTGCCTGAACACAGGGTTTGAAAAACAGACCCTGAGACCACAATATGGCGAGATTGTCCGATATCTCGAATCTCCCTACGGCCGGATTGTGGTTTCCCGCGAAGGCGGCCAGCTCACTTTCTGGGAATCGGGGAATCCCCTCTATTCCGATTCCAACATTGTTGAGAGCGAAGAAAAAATTCATTATCCGCTCAGCCAACTTCATAAAGTGGACAACGTGCTGCTTGTATCCGGTGGTCTCGGCGAAACCCTGAAAGAGGTTGCAAAGTACAATCCCACGCATGTGGATTATGTGGAAATCGATCCCGCATTAACCTCTACGGGGCTGGAAATGGGCGTGATACCCCGAGAACCGTTTCTCGAAATCTCCAATAGGGATGCCAGAAGGTTTATTCGCGCCAAAGCAGGGGTTTACGATGCCGTTATTGTCGATCTTCCCGATCCCGACACCTTTCAGATCAACCGGTTTTTTACCAGAGAATTTTTTGGTACTGTCAAAAAAGCTTTGAAAAAAGGCGGGGTCCTTAGCCTCGGGATGAGCTACTCGCCCAACTATATCGGAGAAATCAGGAGGAAAAAACTTTCCATCCTCTATAATTCGGCAAGGCCTTACTTTGTAAACGCCATAGTCATTCCCGGCCAGCAAGTCTATTTTCTTTTCAGCGACAGAAAATTGTCTGCAGATATCCCTTCGTTGCTCAAAAAGAAAAAAATCTCCACCGCCTATATCGAGGGATATTTTCAGGGAGATGTTACACCGGAAAGGCTCTCGCAGGTCAGGGAGGCGCTGGGAGCAAGCAAAGCGTCGAACAGGGATTTTGAACCCCGATTGATGGGTGTCGTATTTCAGGAATGGTTTGCAAGGCATGATTCTTCTCCCGCATATTTCATCGCAGGCATTCTTCTCCTGGTTCTCACCTATTTTGCCTTCATGAAAAAAGAGGAATATGTTCTTTTTACCACCGGCTTTACGGCAATGGGATCAGAAATGCTCATTATATTTGCCTTCCAGGTCCTCTACGGCTACGTCTATCTGCAGATCGGGTTCATTATTACCGCTTCCCTGCTGGGTCTGATGCCAGGCGCGGTCGTGGGAAAAAGGTGGCAGAGATCCGACAGGGCGAAGCTCCTTCTTTCAGAAGTTGCCATGATTTCTTTACTGATTATCTTTTTTCTATGGCTGTCCGATTGTAGGATCGAACCTCCTCCCCTTCTTTTTCTTCTGTTCTGCTTTCTGTTCTCTTTTTTTTGCGGGTTTCAGTTCCCCGTTATAACAGAGATTATCGGGGAGGATAAAAGCCCTGTGGCAGGTTGTCTGGCTGCGGATCTGTGCGGGGCGGCAGTGGGAACGCTGGTGACCGGGGCTATGGTGATCCCGATCTGGGGAATGAAATACGGGGCGGGGCTTCTGATTCTGATGAAGCTTTCAAGTATGGCCGTCGGTTACAAGGCCGGCAAAGCCGCGTTTATATGACCCATCGCCATTTTGGGGTTTCAGGTGTCAGTTGCAAGCAAAAGCAATAAGGAGAAGATGATTATGTCTGAAATGATGACCCGGAAAGAATTCCTGAAAAAGGCAGGCCTGGGCGTCTCGGCCCTTTTTTGCGCCGGCGCCGGGTACGGTTTTTTTGAAAAAAACAGTGAGAATCAATCGATCCAGGGCAGTGTCTTCAAAAACGATGCTCCCGACAAACCTTGGAAATGGTCCATAGAAGGCTTTTATTACGCTTCGGACGGAAAGAAAGTCCAGTGCCAGGTCTGCCCGAACCGCTGCGTTCTCAATCCCGGAGACAGAAGTGTCTGCCGATCGAAAGTGAATATCGGCGGGAAACTCTACTCCCTGGCCTATGGGGATCCCTGTTCGATTCATGTGGACCCCATCGAAAAGAAACCCCTGAACCATTTTCATCCCCAGTCCCGCATCCTTTCCATCGCCACAACCGGTTGCAGTTTCCGGTGTTTGAACTGTCAGAATTGGGAGATATCCCAAAAGAAACCTGAGGAGGTGGGGCACATGGAGCTTTTTCCAGACCAGGTGGTGAAAGAGGCGAAAAAAAGGGGGGTGCCTTCCATCGCCTATACCTATTCGGAACCGATTACATTTTACGAATATATGGTGGATACAGCAAAGCTCGCCAGGGAGGCGGGTCTCAGAAACGTTCTGATTTCAAATGGCTACATTAATCATAAGCCTCTCCTTCGTCTCGCGCAATATTTGGATGGCGCCAACATTAATCTCAAGTCATTCAGTAATGATATCTACAGAAACCTGAACGGCGGAACACTTCAACCCGTTCTGGATACGTTCAAGACGCTTCACGAAGTAGGCGTTTGGTTTGAAATGACTACGCTGGTGGTTCCGGGCTATGTGGATAATCCGGAAATGATCAAACAGATGTGCGGATGGATTTTAAAAGAGCTGGGGCCTGATTATCCCCTGCATCTGCTGAGGTTTTTCCCCCTGTATAAACTGACCCGGCTTCCGGCCACACCCATATCCACGCTCGAAAACCTGAGGACCGTGGCCCTGAAAGAAGGGATCCATTATGTTTATCTTGGGAATGTCCCCGGACACGAAGGCACCCAGACGGTTTGCCATCGGTGCAAAAAAGTGGTAATCGGTCGTAACGGATATGTCATCGGAGAGATTCACATGAAGGACGGCCGTTGTGAGTTCTGCGGGACTCCCATTCCGGGAAGGTGGGAGCAGGCCGTCTAAAATATTTCATCAACAAATCCATATTCCAGGCATTTCTCAGCGCCCAGGTAAATATCTCTCTTAATCAAAGAATTCAATTTTTTGGGTGTTAATTTCGTATGCTCAAGATATACCTCTTTGATCATTTTCATCAACAAATCCATATTCGCTTTTTCATCCTGAAATTCCTCATATTTGCCCCCAAACCAACTGCTGAGCTGGTGTATCATGATCAAGGACCTGGGCGTCATAAATCTCTTTTTTCCACTCAAAGAAATGATGGTTGCAGCGCTGGCGGCAATACCTTCTATGTAGGTGTATATGGGAATAAGACACCTCTTAATATAATCATGGAGATTAAAGGCGTCTGGGACACTCCCTCCATAACTATTGATGAATAGATTGATATGTAAATAGCCTTCGATCGATTGTACATCCAGATCGTTTTCCACCAGAAACTTTCTGTGCGCGACTACTTTCTTGTCGATTGCCTTTCTAATTCTTAATACAGATTGGTCCGTGATCACTTCATAAAGAAAAATATTGTTGCTCTTGTCACCCGTAAGATCTTCCCCGGCCATCGAAGCACCAAGGATAGGCGTCTCATTTTCTTCTTCGTTACTGCAGGGTTTTTTAGACTGGTATATAATCATTTTTTTCTCCCATTACGGCTTAACTGTCAAGAATCGAAAAAATAAAACATATCCTTTTGGCATGACGCAGGATTTAAACCTGCATTTTTCGATAAAGGGAAATTTATCCGATTTGGCCCGGATAAGCAAGCCTTATGATATACCCCTGTGACTGGATATGTAAAAGCCGGCATTTTAAATGACCGTCTGCTTTTTCTGCTATCTTATTCATATGGAATCAGGTAACCAGGACGTCGATCGGCCCTGTATCCTTCAGCAATAAAGATTTCTGATTTGACTTCAGAAAGCTGTTTCTATTAAAAGTCGTTTGATAAGATTATTATTCTGTCAGGGTTTTTCAACCGCCGATTGACGACAAATTTTGATAAAGGAATGGAGAAATGAACAAAACTACTTTTACCACTCCACGGGAAGATCGATATCTGGAAGACTACGTGGAGGGCGACGTTCACGAGTTTGGTCCTATCAGCGTCACGGAAGAGGAAATTATGGCGTTCGGCAGGAAGTTTGACCCTCAAATCTTCCATACCGACCCGGTTAAGGCCAGGGACACATTTTACGGGGGGCTTATCGCCAGTGGCTGGCACACGTCCAGTCTTTTTATGCGACTTTTTGTTGAAAACTACCTGGCAGGCAAAGCCAGCCTGGGAAGCCCGGGGGTGGATGAACTCCGCTGGCTCAAACCGGTCCGCCCCGGCGACAGCCTGATGCTGCGGATCACGGTTCATAAGGTGAAACCATCCACTACGAAGCCGGACCGGGGCGTGTTGTTTTCTTTTTGCGAAATGGTGAATCAGGAAAATGAGGTTGTGTCTACCATGATGGCCCTGAATTTGGTTCGATATCGTGACAGGCGTTGAAAGGGATCTCCGCAAAGATATTCAGATCTCCATCAGGAGTACTTCTCAAGAAGTTCCTTTGTCTTGACCACATTCATGTTCAATCCAAGAGCTTTTCTGTCGATTCCCATGGCGAGCCCCAGGATTTGTGTGAGGTAGAGGACGGGCAGGTTATAGGTTACATTGTATTCAGTTTCAATGCTCTTCTGATTTCCATCATACATAACGGAGCAAAAAGGGCAAACAAGGCAAATGGCGTCGGCGCCGGCTGCGGAAATGCCGTCCAGTTTTTCTTTGGTCACCGACATAGCCAGTTTTTCGTCTACGGGTAGAATGGGGCCCCCGCAGCATCTCTTTTTTCCAGGGTAGTCTACCACCTGGGCGCCCGTCAAGGCCACCAGGGTGTCAATGGAGCGGGGATCTTCCACATCGTCGAAATGATCATGCGCCTGAGAGGGCTTCAGGTAGTGGCAGCCGTAATGAATGGCAATCTTCAGGCCGCTGAGATCTTTCTGGAATTGGTTTCGTATGGTATCCGCGCCGATTTCTTCGAACAAAACTCTGGCAAAATGTCTTACTTTCGCCCCTTTTCCGAATTGAAGGCCCACGCCTTTCAGGCGCTCATTGATCTTGTTCTTCCTTTCTTCATCTCGGGTAAGCAGGTGCGATGCCTCAGAGAGCGCAGATGTGCAGGAACTGCACAGGGCGCAGATATCGAGACCCTCTTTTTCCGCCAGGGCAAGATTATAGGCGGCTAGTAGTTCGGATTCCTCCATGTCTGCAGCTTTAATGGGAAATCCACAACACATAGATTTTTCCATGTCAATGAATTCGATCCCCAGTTTCTCTGCGACGTTTCTGGCGGAAAGTTCATAGTTCCTGGCTCTGGCCGGAATGGTACATCCTAAAAAGAGTGCATATTTCATAAGTGTATTCCTGATTCCTGAATTCTTTGTTGCTTATGGACCCTCAGGGTTCGAGGTCGACGTCCGGTCTACCCGAGTTCCTGAGGGAAAAGCCTGCCGATAGCGTCACAAGATGTAGGGAGTTCCGGCAATCCCGCTTTCTTTCTCTTCTTGTTGTCAAAATCGTCCAGGGGATAGATTCTTCCTTGACCCGTAACCAGCTTCATCTGCGCCTTGATGCCTGTGGGTGCACAGCCCTTTTTGACAGCCAGGTTTTTCAGCAGGGTCATAAAATCCGTGATGCGGACTCCCTGGGGGCACCTTTCCTGGCAAGCGTAACAACTGGAACAGAGCCAGATGAAATCGCTCTTGAGGATTTCCTCTTTCAGCCCGTAAAGGGCCATGCGAATAATCTTTGCAGGGCTGAACTGTTCGTTGAGGGCCGATATGGGGCAGCTGGCGGCACAGGTCCGACAGGTGAAGCATGCGGATATCTCCCCTCCTCCGCTCTCTGCGGCCAGTTCCTTGACAAAATCAGGATCTGCCTGATCGAGATCTACGATTTCCATAAAAAGTCTCCTGTTTTCCGGGGTGATTGCAGAACCGGCCTCAAAACGCCCTAATTTTGCCCGATCTCTGCGTCAGGCTCAAATTTAAACCTCGAAATATCAAATATATTCCTTTGGTCAAAATGTTCGCCTTCCTTGACCTCGAACAAAATTGAACATTTTGAAATTGGTTCTGAGATCACATTTCATTCATCAAATTTCATTGATCATGGCCATAATCTGATCTTCGCCAAATCCCCTGAGATTCAAGGCGCCCGACCTGCAGGAGGCGACGCATAGTCCGCATCCCTTACACAGTGCGGGATTCACTTCGGCTTTGCCGGCATTGCGCCCCTCCGCCAACATGGATGGCGCCGAATAGGGGCAGAGAACCACGCAGACGCCGCAACCACTGCAGGAATTCACATTTACGTGGGCTACCGTCCCGCTCATGCTGATGGTTTTTCTCGAAAGCAGTGTTATCGCCCTTGAAGAGGCAGCCAGGGCCTGGGCCACGGATTCATCGATCGGTTTCGGGTAATGGTTCATGCCGCACAGGAAAACGCCGTCCGTGGCAAATTCAGAAGGTCCCAACTTGGCGTGGGCCTCCACAAAAAACCGATCTTCATTCATGGGAACCTTGAATAACTGAGCCAGCTTTTCATCTCCTGACGGAACGATGGCGGAGGCCAGGGCCAGCAGATCGGCCCTTATGACGACTGTTTTGCCGAGAATTTTGTCCAGGACTTCCACTCTTAACCTGTCGTTTTCGAGGAAAACCTGTGGTTTGCTCTGCAGGGTAAAGGGAATGAAAAGGATGCCGGCAAGACGCGCATCCCTGTAGAGATACTCCCTTTCCCCGTAGGTTCGGATATCCCTGTAGAGCACGTAAACCTTCATCGCGGGATTCAGCTTTTTCAGGTGCAGGGCGCTTTCAACGGCATGGGTGCAGCAGACTCTTGAACAGTAAGGCCTTTCAGGTTCTCTGGAACCGACGCACTGGATAAAAACCGCTGTATTCAATGCCCTTAAAGCGGGGTCATCGGCAATGAAATCGTTCGTCCAGTTCAAGATGGGTTACCACCCGCGGATCTTTCCCGTAAAGATACTCATTCGGTTTGAATTCGGCCGCTCCCGTGGCAAGTACCGCAACGCCGTGTTTAAATTCCTCTTTATCCCCGCTTTGACGAGAGCAGGGTGGCCGTGAAATTCCCCACGAAACCATCCACGTTTGCCAGTTCCGTATGGAGTCGAACGTCGATGTTGGGGTCTGTCCGGACGGATTCGATCATTTCCGCAAGCTTTCCTTGAACATCCTCCCCTTTCCAGGTCCGGAAAAGCCTCTTTGCCTGTCCCCCCAAGACAGGAGAGCGTTCCACAAGACAGACCTGGAAACCCTGTCTTGAAAAACTTTTCGCAGCCGCCATTCCTGAAATTCCGCCTCCCACCACGAGCGCCGCCTGATCGATATTCAGTTCGGTCTCCACAAGCGGTTCTATGAGAGCGGCCTTGGCCACCGCCATGCGAACAAGATCCTTGGCTTTTTCCGTAGCCACGGCCGGATCACTCTTATGAACCCAGGAATCCTGGTTCCGGATATTTGTCATTTCAAAGAGGTATTTGTTCAGACCTGCCGCGATCAGCGTCTCCTGAAAAAGAGGTTCATGGGTTTTGGGCGTACAGGCCGCTACAACAATGCGATTGAGCCCCCTTTCCCGGATCACCTTTGCTACGCTCTCCTGGGTATCCTGGGAGCAGGAATAAAGATTGTCCGCCACATATTCCACATACGGCAGAGATGCGGCATACTCGCGTACCCCGGGAACATCCACCACCCCGCCGATGTTGATCCCGCAATGACACACAAAGACGCCGATACGGGGCCTTTCCCCTCTCACCGAGACTTCCTCCGGAGGTGTCTTTTCTTTGGTCAGTGTGTTCCTGGCGCTGCTCAGCAATGCGCCTGCCTCCACAGCTGCGGAGCTTGCCTCGATAACGGACTGAGGGATGTCTTTGGGCCCTTGAAATGCCCCGCTCACGAAAATGCCTTCTCTCGAAGTACTCACGGGAGTAAAAGATCCCGTATCACAAAATCCTCCATCCGTTAGATCGATCCCCAGACGGTACGCCATTTCCTGTGCTTCGTGAGAAGTCTCCAAGACCCACGGAAAGGACCACGAGATCAAAGGCTTCCTCAACCACATGGCCCTCTTCATTCACATAAGGAAGCAGAAGCCGGCCGTCTTTACCGCCCGTATCCACGGTGGGAACCCGGGAGCGGATAAAGCGCACCCCATGTTTATTTTTCGCGTCTTCATAATATCTCTCGAAATCCTTTCCGTGGGTGCGCATGTCCATGAAAAAGATGGCGCAATCCAGATCGTGATCGGCGTGTTCCTTGGCGATGACCGCCTCTTTGATGGCGTACATACAGCAGACGGAGGAACAGTATCCGTGGTCGCAGCCGTTTATGTCCCGCGATCCGATACACTGAAGCCAGGCGATTTTCCGGGGTTCTTTATTGTCGGACGGTCTTTGAAGATGTCCCAGGGTAGGCCCGGAGGCGGAGAGGATTCGTTCGAACTCCATGGAAGTGATGACGTTCGGATGTCTGGCATAACCATAGGTCTTATATTTTTCCGGATTGAAAGGCTGGATGCCGGGCGCCAGCACGATGGCCCCCACATTCAGTTCGATGGTCTCGTCCTGCTGCTGATAATCGATGGCGTGCACCCCACAGAATTCGGAACATATCTTACAGCCCCCGCTCTTAAAGTGGATGCAGTAATTCCTGTCGATGGCAGGGGTGTTGGGAATGGCCTGGGCGTAGGGTACGTAAATCGGTTTTCGTCCTTTCAGTCCCATATCGTATTCGGATGGAATCTTTTGAAACGGCCGGGCGGAAATCTCTTCGAGCCGGATATGTCCCGTCGGGCAGACGGAGGCGCATGCCCCGCAGGCCATACACACATCCGACTGAAGATGAAAAGGGGTGTCCACCTTCATATTCGGTGCCGCGTCCCGCAAGACTCAAGGCGCTGTTCCCCATCCTTTCGCAGATCCTCACGCAGAGTCCGCACAGGATGCAATCATCATTCTCCAACTCGAAACGGGTTTCGGTGATGCCGTACTTTAAAGCGAGGTCTTTGATGACCGGGACCTCCGGGCAACGGGAGAGGAGCATTTCAACGATCAGCTTACGACCGCTGTGTACCTTCTCCGAATCCGTAAAGACTTCCATGCCTTCCCAAATGGGGTAGTTGCATGCGGTTACAAAACGGCTCTTGCGGCCATCGAACAGTTCTACCGTGCATAACCTGCACATGCCCGCCGGTTCCAGCGCCTCGTGGTGACACAAGGTCGGAATCTCGATGCCGTTCTCCCTGGCGACCTGCAGGATATACTGGCCTTTTTTCCCCTGTACTTCCTTCCCGTTCAGCTTAAAAGTGATCATAGCTAACCCAACCCTTATTATTTGATTACCACGGCATCGAATTTACAGACATCGTAGCAGATGCCGCATTGGATGCATTTTTCCGTATCCAATTTGTGCGGTTTCTTTTTTTCGCCGGTGATGGCCTCCTGCGGACATTTAAGACTGCAAAGCCTGCATCCGGTACAGGCGGCTTCGTCGATTTCATAATGAAAGAGGGCCTTGCAGACCCCGGCAGGGCACCTTTTGTCCCGAATATGCGCCTCGTATTCCTCCCTGAAATAGCGGATGGTGGTCAGCACCGGATTGGGTGCCGATGTGCCCAGGCCGCACAGAGAAAACTTGCCGACCATGTCGCACAGCTCCAGAAGGAGTTCGATGTCTCCCTCTTTTCCTTTTCCCTCACAGATGTGGGTGAGGATCTGGAGCATCCTTTTGATGCCTTCTCGGCATGGATTGCACTGCCCGCAGGATTCATCTTTCAGGAAATCGAGGAAATAGCGCGCTACATCCACCATGCAGGTGTCCTGATCCATGACGATCATGCCGCCTGAACCCATAATGGAACCTGCCTTGGCCAGGTGTTGATAGTCTACGGGGATATCGAGCATTTCTCCGGGGATGCAGCCCTCCCGATGGCCCTCCGGTCTGGACGGCTTTGAGTTTCTTCTTCCGGGGAATCCCATTGCCGATATCGTAAATAATCTCCTTCAGGGGGATTCCCATGGGGACTTCCACCAGCCCCGTGTTCTTGATTTTTCCAACGAGGCTGAAGACTTTTGTCCCCTTGCTGTCCGGTGTGCCAAGGCCTGCAAACCAGCTTGCTCCCTTGGAGAGGATGACGGGGACGTTGGCATAGGTTTCCACATTATTTAAGTTGGACGGACTGCTCCGGAAACCCTTTTCCACGGTGTGGATATATTTGGCCCTGGGCCTTCCGACCTGCCCTTCGAGAGATGCCATGAGGGCCGTAGATTCACCACAGACAAAGGCGCCCGCGCCGGTGGAAATCTTTACCTGAAAGTTGAAGCCGGATCCTGCGATATCGTTTCCGATCAATCCATAATCCGTTGCCTGTCTGATGGCGGTTACCAGACGCTTTACAGCAAGGGGATATTCATTGCGTACATAGATAAAACCCTGTTCTGAGCCGATGGCAAGCCCGGCAATCAACATCCCCTCCAAAATAGTGTGCGGGTCTCCTTCCAGGATGCTCCGATCCATATAGGCCCCGGGATCTCCTTCGTCCGCGTTGCAGATGATGAACCGCTCTCCCTCATGGTCGGCACAACTCTGCCATTTTATTCCGGTTGGAAATCCACCCCCTCCTCGGCCCCTCAGCCCGGAATCCTTTATGGCCGCGATAATCTTTTCCGGGTCTCCTTCCGAAAGGGCCTGGAAAAAGGCCGCGTATCCACCCCTTGCCATATAGTCTTCTATGCGCTCAGGATCGATGTACCCGCAATTGCGCAGGGCTATTTTGATCTGCTTGTTGTAAAAGCCGATATCTTCCAGGAACGGGATCTCTTCAAGAGGCTCGAAACCATCCAGCGGGTTGGGGATATTCTCCTCCATCACCGACCGTGGATCGCGCATCTGTCCGAGGATCATTTTTGCATCAAACCGGCCATTTATATAGTCGTGTATTATCTGGCTTATCTTGTCCTGGGTAATATTCTTGTAAATCACCCTCGGACCGTCTTTTCGGTAAATCTCCACAAGTGGTTCCACTTCACAGAAGCCAAGACACCCGGTCTTTTGAATCCGGATATCGTCATTTTCACCGAATTCTTCCAGCGCGATGTGAAACGCCTTGTCCGCCCCCGCTGCGATACCGCAGGAAGCCATCCCGATATTGACCGTCAAGGCTTCAGGATAATACAGGGCCTTTCTCCTGGCCAGGCTTATCTCTGTTAAGTCTTTCGTGTGCTGAATTTTCATTGTGTCCGCCTTATTTTCTGCTCCCTGAAATAATTAATGACTATAATGTGGCTATATTATAGCCATTTTGTCATGGGAGTAAAACCTTTTTTTCTTTAGATTGCTATTTTTATGGAAGTTGGCACCATTTTCCAAGCGTTGCGGCTCGAAATGCGGAATTGTTTTACCCCTATCTGAGGTGATTTTCCAGCCTTTTTCTTCAAACGCCCCAAAAACTTCTGCTTGAGCATAGGCATTTCGGTATTAACTTTAGACATACATATGGAAAATAGATGTATAATTGTTTCAGCTTTTGGAGTAGATCCATTTCTACATTTAAGAGGAGGTTATTATGGAAAAAATACCGACAGTCAATGATAAACTGTTGCCGCCAAAAGAGGCAACCAGCTGTGATGCAACCGCTCAAATGCTGGCCAAGGCCAGAAAGGACGGGGTCGAGCTTTGTTTCGACAGGGCCGCGACCATGAAGGCTTGTCCCATAGGGGCGGACTCGGCCTGCTGCAAGCACTGCTCCATGGGTCCTTGTAGACTGAGTCGCCAAAGACCCATACGGGAAGGTTGGCATATGCGGCGCGACCATTGATACCATTCAGGCACGGAATTTTGGCTCGAATGGTAGCTTCGGGTACCGCCTCCCATACGGACCACGGGATGGCCATGCTGGATCTTTTCAGGGAAGTTGTGACCGGAAAAATAAAGGATTACAAGATAAAAGATCCGTTCAAATTGGAATCGGTTGCGAAATCAATTGGCATCGATGTGGAGGGCAGGAGCCAGGAAGAGATTGCCCTGGATCTCTATTATGAACTGGAACGGACTTATGTGCAGATCGAAGGGGAAGTTCCCTTTATGAAAAGGGTTCCGGAGAAGACCCTGGAAAACTGGAGAAAACTGGGAATCGTACCGCGTGGGGCCATGCGGGAAATCATGGAGATGCTCCATCGGACGCACGTCGGAGTAGATCAGGACTATGAAAATATCATGAAACAGGTCAGCAGAACTGCCTTGGCCGATGGCTGGGGAGGTTCGATGGTTTCAACGGAAATATCGGACATCCTCTTTGGAACCCCTTCTCCGGTCTTAGCTGAAGTAAACATGGGGGTTCTGAAAAAGAACAAGGTAAATATCATCATTCATGGACACGAGCCGAATCTTTTTGAGTCCATTCTTGAATCGGTGAGTGACCCTGCCCTGATCGAGGAGGCCAAAAAGGCGGGGGCCGATGATATCAATCTTGTGGGGATGTGCTGTTCCGGGGCCGAAATGATGTCCAGACACGGCGTTCCCCATGCAGGAAATTTCAGTTCCACGGAGGCCATTCTGGTAACCGGAGCGGTGGATGCCATGGGAGTGGATATCCAGTGCATCAAGCAGGGGCTGGCAAAGGTGGCCGGGTGCTATAATACGCCGCTCTTTACGACCAACTCGCGGTGTCACATTGAAGGAGCGGAACATATCCAATTTCATGAACATAACGCCAGGGAATGCACGGACCAGATTGTGAGGCGGGCCATCGAGCGATTCAAAAACCGCAGCCTTCCCATTGAGATACCCAATATCGTAAATGCCGGGGTGCATGGTTTTTCCTATGAATATATCAACTATATGTTGGGAGGTTCTTTCCGCGGCAGTTATGTGCCTCTGAACGACAACATCATCAATGGCCGCATCCGTGGAGTGGCGGGAGTGGTGGGGTGCACCAACCCGCGGGTCAGACAGGATGACGTGCATGTGGAACTGGTGAAAGAGCTTATCAAGAACGATGTTCTGGTTCTGCAGACAGGCTGTTCTCAAATCGCGCTGGCCAAGGCGGGGCTCTGTGTTCCCGAAGCGGCACATCTGGCCGGCCCCGGACTCAGTGAGGTATGCGAAACCGTTGGCATGCCGCCCGTATTGGGCCTGGGTTCCTGTGTGGACAACAGCCGCATACTCGTAGCGGCTTCCGAGATGGTTCGCGTGGGCGGACTGGGGGATTGCCTTGCCGATCTTCCGGTAGCGGGCGCAGCCCCTGAATGGATGAGTGAAAAGGCCATCGCCATTGGGCAGTATTTCGTCGCGTCCGGAGTGTTCACGGTTTTCGGCGTGACTTTCCCCATTGTGGAGGGCACAAAATTCCATGATCTTCTCTTTGACGGGCTGGAAAAGCAGGGACTTGGAAAATGGGGCTTTTCACCGGATCCCCATGAGATGGCGCAGATGATGATCGCCCACATCGATAAAAAGCGCAAGGCGCTCGGCATCGATAAGGCCAGGGAGCGGGTGCTTCTTGATATGTCTGACAGGCGAGAGTCTGCAGGCAGCCTGAGATATTTAACCAGGGTGTTCGTCCACCCCGCCGAAAGGCGGGGATGGATAACCCCTAACTCCCCGCTTTCCCTGTCAAAGATTCCGTAAACGTTTAAAACCTTCCTCAATGGAAATCAGAGGCCGGTAATCCAGATCCCTCCTTGCCGCGCTGATATCGAACCAGTGGGCGGTTGAAAGCTGTTTCGCTAAAAAGCGCGTCATGGGGGGCTCTTCGGTCCGTCCAAGCGTGGAGTAGATCTTTTCAAACAGCCAGCCGGCTGTACGGACAAGGCCCTTGGGGATGGTTTTCTCTATGGGCGGGAGACCGGCGGCTGCCAAGGATTCCGTTCATGAGCTCCGCAATGGCAATGGGTTCTCCCTGGGAAATAAAATAGGTCTTTCCGGCAACGGCGGACCCGGCACGCAACCGATCCGCGGCCAGGAGATGGGCTTCAACCGCATTGTCAATGTAAATGCAGTCCACGAGATGGGGTTTCTTTCCCACCCTGAACAACCGACCGGCTTTTCTGCGTTCGACCAATCTGGGCAAGAAATTGGGATCGCCGGGACCCCAGATCAGGTGGGGCCTCAGGGCCACGGTGGCAAGCCCCTTTCCGTTTGCCTCGCAAGACCATTTGTTCGGCCATGGCCTTTGTCTGAGGATAGGCGGCTTCGTATCGGGCCGGATAGGGTGTGGATTCATCGACCCCCTCCATATCGCCCCCCTGAAACACCACGCTGGGGGAACTGGTGTAGACGAGCCTCCCAATGCCATGTTTTCTGCAGGCCGTTAGGACGTTCTTCGTTCCGATGACGTTGGCGGAATAATATTCCTCATAATCGCCCCAGATTCCGGGCTTGGCCGCCACGTGGAAGACCGTGTCGCATCCTTCGCATGCCGAGGCAACCGCCTGGGCATCGGCAATGTCCCCCCGCACTGTTCGTGCCCCGATCGCCCGCAATTCAGGATAATCGCCCCGCGAAAAACTGACAACCTCGTCTCCCCGGCGAAGCAGGCTCTTCACGATGGCTTTTCCTAAAAATCCGCCCCCTCCGGTAACCAGCGCTTTCATGTGCCCTCTGGTTTGAACATGGTTACCAGACGACCTCCATCATGGCACAGTTCAACCCGCTTCCGATTCCCATGAGCGCCACGCGGTTGCCCTTTTGAATCCGACCCGCTTCCAGGGCCTTTGAAAGGGTGATCGGTATGGCGGCCGGCCCCACATTTCCAAATTCCGGAAAGGTCTTGTAGACCTTTTGTTTCATCCAGTCCGAGCAGTTCGATCAGTTTGGCGGTGTGTACTGCGCTGACCTGATGGAGAACGCATTCATCCAGTTCGTCCGGTCTCCACGACAGTTCCCTGCCCGCTTTCTGAAAGGTGAGGGCCGCTAAGTTGGAGACCGGCCACCAGAAGGCTGCTGGCATCGGTTTCCATGCGGTCCACCTGGCCCCGGCAGAGATTCCTGTGCTGGGTCGCCGCCAGGCTTACGCCCCCCAAGAACGGGTGTCCTTCGGGCGCCAGGTCGGATCGTGCGAGAACCATGGCCGCCCCTCCTGAACCGAGAGTAAAGGTGGCAAAGCTGGCACGAAACGTTTCTGCATCTGCACCGGAGATGCCAGAAGTCTTCGAATGGTGGTTTCCACGACGAAACGGCTGCTTTCTCCATCAACTACAAGACCGTAATCGACCTGCTTTCGCTCGATCATATTTCCGACAATTTCCATTCCGTTCAAGAAGGCCAGGCAGGCGTTGCCAACATCAAAGTTCATGCACTCGGGATTCAGGCCCAGATTGCCGTGCACGAGACAGGCTACGGAGGGTTCAATATAGTCCCTGCATACGGATGTGTTAAGGAGGATGCCAATTCGGGATTTTTCAATTCCGGCATTCTGGATAGCCTTTTCCGCCGCCATAGTCGCAATCTGACTTGGTTGCTGGTCCGCATCCCAGAAACGCCTTGCCACAATGCCCGTGAGGGATTGGATCATATCCGATCGTCCGCCTATTCGTTGAATGACAGGCGAAAGCTGTTCTTCCAGTTCTGCCGAAGTAATACGGTAGGGGGCATCCACGTGTGCAAGCCCTAAAACGGAAACATTTTCAAACCTCATGCGCAAAAACCCTTTCGATAAAAAAACTTGTTCGGTCCCCGGGTCGATTCCAGGAATCGGAAAGCCGTGAAGATTTATCTTCTCGATACATTAACAGGACCCGCCGTGAATCATTACACTGCAAAAAGATGATATTCCCGGCTGAAAAATCTCTGAGGAACCAAAATAACTCCTACCGCTTGAACATCCGATTAGATTGCAGGCAGGGGTACCGCGGAGTCAAAATTGGAAAGGAGATGTGCCTATTTTGTTTGTAATGATAGAGAAGCGAGGTCTTTTTGTCAATGAAAGTTATTCATTCACCAGCTATTTACATTCTGAAGAAATGTGCCCATATGGATTTTCATTCTCTATTGACCGGTGAATGAAAATTTCCTATACTCCGAACGCAACCAGGCAGGTCCCCGGAGCGACCGGCAGATCCTGGCAAGAAAATCCGTTGTGGTCGCAGGCGTTGTGCCACTCACAACGGACAAGAACCATAAACTGATTGGAAAGAAGGAGCGACTATGGAAACCAAAAAGATTACATTGCCCGAGTCGGAAATGCCACGTCAATGGTACAATATCATGGCGGATATGCCCACGCCCATGGAGCCGCCACTTCATCCGGGAACCGGTCAGCCCGTAGGCCCTGATGACCTGGCTCCTATCTTTCCCATGCCTCTTATTGAACAGGAGGTAAGTCAGGAGCGATGGATAGATATCCCTGAACCGGTGCTTGAAAAGTATGTTATATGGCGTCCTACGCCCCTGTACAGGGCTTATGAGCTGGAAAAATTCCTTCAAACACCGGCCAAGATATACTACAAGAATGAAGGGGTGAGCCCGGCTGGGAGCCATAAGCCCAATACCGCCATTCCCCAGGCCTATTACAACAAGATCTCCGGAACCAAAAAAATCTGCACGGAAACCGGCGCCGGACAATGGGGAAGCGCTCTTTCCATGGCCTGTGCTTTTTTCGGAATGGAGTTGAAAGTATTCATGGTCAAAATCAGCTTCAACCAAAAACCTTATCGCCGTCTCATGATGCAGACATGGGGCGCCAACTGTGTGGCCAGTCCGAGCAATGAAACCGAGGCCGGCCGTAAAATTCTCGCGGCAAACCCTGATTCTCCTGGGAAGCTTGGGAATCGCCATAAGCGAAGCGGTGGAACAGGCGGTCACGAGTGGAGACGCAAAATACTCCCTCGGGAGTGTCTTGAACCACGTGATGCTGCATCAGTCGATGAATGGGCTGGAGACGCAGAAACAGTTGGCTATTACAGGCGATTACCCTGACGTGGTGATCGGATGTGCAGGCGGGGGCAGCAATTTTGCGGGAAACTGCACTCCTTTTGTACGGGACAAGATCCATGGGAAAGAAATCGATATCATCGGCGTTGAACCCAGTTCGTGTCCCACCATGACAAAAGGCCCATTTGCCTATGACTTCGGCGACACCGTCGGGATGACGCCTCTCCTGCCCATGCATACCCTTGGTCACGGGTTTGTTCCTGCGCCCATTCACGCGGGAGGTCTGCGATATCATGGGATGGCCCCCATCATCAGCCAGCTCCTTCTCGATAACCTGATACGCGCGGAATCTATCGGCCAGATGGAAACCTTCAAGGCCGGAGTTACCTTTGCCAGGACAGAAGGTTTTATCAGCGCTCCCGAATGCAACCATGCCATAGCCATGGCGATTCGCGAGGCCTTGAAGGCCAAGGAAGAAGGCAAAGAAAAGGTTATTCTGTTTAACTGGAGTGGACATGGACTGGTGGATATGGGCGCCTACCAGGCATATTTTGATGGACAGCTTGCCGACTATCCCCTGCCCGCGGAAGAGATCAAAAGGGCATTGTCCGAACTAGAGCCCCTGCCGAAACCGAAGCAGTATCGGGGGGGGAATTTCTGATAGTTTTTGTTAATGGTTATCCTTTCCTGCGGGAGATTTTGTGCATTGGTAAAATCTCCTGCAGGGTTTTTTATGGAAAGTGACTTGCAGGACCTTGAAAACGGAAAAGAAATGAATAGAGACAGGAATCCTCCGGGCGAAGATTATCAAATTCGGTGTCCCAGACTCGGGCACCAGATCTCCTTTTCCTATTGTCGAATCGAAAATGAAGGGCTGCCCTGTTTCAAGACCCTCGATTGCTGGTTCCAACATTTTCCGGTGGAAGAATACCTCCAAAAGGAGATTAAAAGCGACCAGTGGGAAAAAGCATTTGGCCGACCCTCCAAGAATAAGATGCTGTCCCTTCTTGAATTGATAGAACAGGCCAAGAAGAAAAAAGAGACTGACAAGAGATCCTGCCGGAAAGACTGTACCCTTCAGGGACATGGGCCGATTTAAATCGGCAATCTTGTCGTGGAATCTTCCTCCGGGGATCGCCAAAGCTGTGTCCCTCGGGCAAAACGGTCAAGATTTTGCCCGCTGGAGGGAGGAAATCTATGGAAAGCGTGGCTGGAATTCTCCTCGCTGCCGGGAAATCATCGCGCATGGGCAGTATGAAACAGACCCTCCCTTTCAGAGGCAAAACACTCCTCGGTCATTCGCTCACACAGGCGTTGGATTCCAATCTGGAGGAAGTGATTCTGGTTCTGGGGCACCGGTTTGAGGAGATAAAGAAAACCATTCCCGTCCGCCCTGCTCGGGGATAAACTCCGCATTGTAGAAAACAGGAACTATGCGAAAGGACTGAGTACCTCGATCATAGCCGGATTGGATGCTGTCGGAAACCGGTACAACCATGTCATGATCCTTCTGGCCGATATGCCGGGCGTTGAAACGAAAATGATCAATCTGCTGATGGACCGCTATCTGGATTCTGGGTTGCCTGTAGGGGCGATTTCGGCAGCCGGCAGGGCCGTTCATCCTGTTATTTTCAGCGCCGCGCTTTATCCTGAAATCAGGCGACTGAAAGGGGATGTGGGGGCAAGATCGATTCTCAAGGCCAATTGGCGATCGCATCTGTATGGTGGAACCTCCGGGAGACTACGACTTTCGAGACGCAGACACTCCGGAGGACTACCGTAACTTGTTGACCCTGTAAAGAAGTGAGCTGGGCGTTTCCCATGAAACCGTCATGTAATTAAAGAAAAATTCATTAAAAACCAGGAGAAAGATATGGCAAACACAGTTGTGGTAGGCACCCAGTGGGGTGACGAAGGAAAGGGAAAGGTAGTGGATATGCTGACGGCAAGGGCCGACCTTGTGGTCAGGTTTCAGGGGGGCGCCAATGCGGGGCACACTCTTGTTGTGGAAGGCAAACAGTTTATTTTTCACATCGTTCCTTCAGGAATACTCTATGAAAACAAGAAATGCCTCATAGGCAATGGCCTTGTGGTGGACCCCTCAGGTATTTTTTGAAGAGCTCGACAAGCTGGAAAAGGCGGGGATTCCCGTTGGCCCGGAAAGGCTTTCCGTCAGCTCAAAGGTTCAAATTATCATGCCTTATCACAAGGCGATTGATATCGCCCGCGAGAATGCCAAGGGAAAAGCCAAAATCGGGACGACCGGGCGTGGAATAGGCCCTTGCTACGAAGACAAAGTGGCCAGAATGGGGATAAGGGCGGTTGATCTGACGGAACCGGAGGTCCTTGAAGAAAAGGTCCGCGCGGCTCTGAAAGAAAAAAACTTCTATTTAAAGGAATATCTGAAAGCCGAGCCGCTGGAGGCCGGACCCATTGTGGAAGATTATATTGCCTTTGGAGAAAAGATGCGTCCTTTTATTACGGATGTTTCCGTGGAGCTGGACCAGGCGATAAAGGAGAACAAGAATATCCTCTTTGAGGGGGCGCAGGGCACCCATCTGGATATTGACCATGGCACCTATCCTTTCGTCACATCGTCGAACCCGGTGGCGGGCAACGCCTGCGCGGGAACCGGAATCGGGCCGAAGCACCTGCATCATATTGTGGGCATTGTAAAGGCCTATACCACAAGGGTCGGGGCCGGTCCATTCGTCACCGAACTGGTGGACGCAACCGGGGATTATATCCAGGATCGGGGAAAAGAGTTTGGCGCCACCACGGGTCGCAGGAGGCGCTGCGGCTGGCTCGACCTTGTGATTGTAGGGGATTCGGTGCGGTTAAACGGCCTGGATAGTTTTGCCATCACGAAACTGGATGTGCTCACCGGTCTTGAAAAGCTCAAAATATGCGTGGGATACGAAATCGCAGGCGAGAGGATTTCCCACAGGCCCGTAAGCCTGAAAGAGAATGTCCGCATGCAGCCCTGTTTATGAGGAAATGCCGGGCTGGGAGGACGATATTTCCGGAGCAAGAAGTCTGGATCAGCTTCCTTCGGAGGCCCGGGCCTATATCGAGGACCATTGAGACGCTTACGGGCATTCCGGCCTCCATTATTTCCGTGGGTCCGGGTCGGGAGGAGACGATTGTTATCAATTATCCTTCGTGAGAATTTCTTCGAATGGCAATGGTGTCAACCGTTTGAGAGATTCCTTTCATGAGCGACGAAACCTATGATGTGATTGTCATCGGCGCCGGGCACGCCGGCTGCGAAGCGGCCCTGGCCGTGGCCAGAATGGGGCACTCGGCCCTCCTTTTGACTATCAATCTGGACCATATCGCGGCCATGAGCTGCAATCCTGCCATCGGTGGGCTGGCCAAAGGGCATCTTGTGAAAGAAATCGATGCCCTTGGCGGGGAAATGGCCAGGAATACGGACCAGACGGGAATCCAGTTCAGACGTCTTAACACGCGCAAAGGTCTGGCCGTTCAGGGTTCGCGTTCCCAGAACGATCGGGACCTCTACCGACGGCGCATGAAAAACGTGGTGGAATCGCAGCCACGCTTGCATATCCGTCAGGCCATGGCCGACAGGCTCCTGATCAAGGATGGAAAGGTGTATGGTGTCGAGACCAGCATCCGGGAGAGATTCCCGGGGAAAGCGGTTATTTTAACGACCGGCACCTTCCTGCGGGGACTGATCCATATCGGCCTGGATCATTTTCCCGCCGGCCGCATGGGAGATCCCCCTTCCACAAGCCTGCCGAAACAGCTTGTAGAACTGGGTTTTGAGGTGGGAAGACTGAAGACGGGCACCACCCCCCGTTTAAATGGAAATACCATTGATTATGAAGGCCTTGAAGCCCAACACGGGGATGAAAATCCAAGGCCTTTTTCCTTTACAACCCAAGACATTCCGCTGCCCCAGGTGCCCTGTCATGTCACCTATACCAACCGGGCATACCCACGAGATCATCAAAGAAGGTCTGGACCGCTCGCCTCTGTACAGCGGAATCATTAAAGGCATGGGGCCAGGTACTGTCCTTCCATTGAAGACAAGGTCGTCCGGTTTGCCCAAAGGGAACGACATCAGATCTTTCTGGAACCGGAGGGTCTTCATACGGCCGAAGTTTATCCCAACGGGCTGGCCACCAGCCTTCCCATCGACATCCAGATCCGGATGATTCATTCCATACCCGGCCTGGAAAGGGCTGAAATCGTAAGGCCCGGTTATGCCATTGAATATGATTATGTCAATCCGGTTCAGCTCAAACCCACCCAGGAAACCAAATTGATCGAGGGCCTGTATCATGCGGGGCAGATAAACGGGACGTCGGGCTATGAAGAGGCGGCCGCACAGGGTCTCATGGCCGGGATCAATGCCGTTTTGAAAATCAGGGGAGAGGAACCCTTTATTCTTTCCAGATCGGAAGCCTATATCGGCGTCCTGATTGACGATATCATTACAAAAGGCGTTATGGAGCCCTATCGCATGTTTACGTCGAGGGCGGAATACCGGCTGCTCTTGCGGGAAGACAATGCTGATTTCAGGCTGAGAGACAAGGGGCATGCTCTTGGCCTGGTTTCGAGGATGTCTACAGGGATTTTTGCAGAAAGAAGGAAGATGTGGAAAGTCTCATGGTCCGATTGAAGGAGTTCAGGCTGAAACCCACGCGGAGATATCCTGGCGAAGCTGAAAGGATTGGGGACGGCCCCCATCAAAACGGCCATTCCCCTGGAGCAGATCCTCAAACGGAGCGAAATGTTTTTTGAGCATCTAACGGTTTTCGATCCCGGGCTGTCGGAAATCCCTGCGCAGGTAGCCGAGGAAGTGGAAACCCGGATCAAATACGAAGGGTATATCCATCGGCAACAGGCTTCAGGTGGAAAAAACCATGCGGATGGAAGAAGCGGAGATTCCTGTTGGAATCGACTATTACGGCATCCATGGGCTGACTACGGAGGTCAGGGAAAAACTCACCAGAATCAGACCGATCTCCCTGGGACAGGCCTCAAGGATTTCAGGAATCACGCCCGCTGCAATCATGGCGATTCAGATCCATTTAAAGAGCAAAGGCAAAGGGACGGTGCTGCCATGGGAATCAGATGCGGCAGCAAAAAAGAGCTCGTGACGGAATGGTTTCATATCTTCTATTCGGAACCTTGATTTGGTAAAATCTAACCGCTAAACGCTGATGACATCTCTTAGGCATTACGCAACCCCATGACGGACCGGAACAGAAATTGTATGCAGAACAGAACGAAGATAGCACCTTTCATAAGCCTTTCAGCATCCATCCATGGCTTTCTTTTTGCGGCTTTTGTCCTGGCGCTCTTTGGTTGCGGCAATGACCCTGCAGCGAAGACCGAGGAGAGTGGGGTCGTCCAGAGGCACAGCAAAGAGGTTGAACTTCGCTCCGTCGAAACGCTGGTGCCGAAAGGTGAAATTTCCTATGTGGGGGTTTTGACCGCTTTTCACAAGGTGAATGTGGCAAGCGAAATGGGCGGGGTTATTGAAAAACTCCTTTTTGAAAAGGGTGACAGGGTCAAGGAGGGGGACCTTCTTGCGGAGGTGGGGACCAGCAGCGTCGGCCTTCAGGTGCGCGAAGCGGAGGCCGCCGTAGAGGTGGTTAAAAGTCGTTTGAAAACCATGGAAAAGGGCAGCAGGCCTCAGGAGATACAGATCGCGGAGGCGGGTGTTGAGGAGGCGGAAGCCGCTTTGTTGGAAGCGGAAAAGACATTTAAAAGGCTGGAGCAGCTCCACGGCATCAACGCCATTTCCGGGAGTGAATTCGATGCAGCGGAAAAACAGGCGGCAATGGCGAGAGCAAGGATGGAATCGGCAAAGCAAAGGCTGACACTGGCTCTTCAGGGGCCTCGCATCGAGGATATCCATACGGCTCGCGCCAATCTTCGACAGGCGGAGGCGGGACTTGCCCTGAAAAAAGACCTCTATAAAAAGTCGATGATTCATGCCCCCTGCAGTGGCATCATTGCCTTTCGAGATGTGGAGAAAGGGGAAATCGTCCCGCCGGGGAGCCCCATTACCCGAATCATCGACCTGCAACGATAAAGATAAAGATCGCCCTTGGCGAAAAGGATATCCATGCCTTGAGAGAAACACAACGGTTTGACTTTACCGTGGACGCCATCCCGGGAGAAACATTTTCCTGCAAACTCCTTTTCCTTTCGCCGACGGCAGACCCCGTAACCAGATCTTTTCCGGCCGAATTTGCCGTGGATGATTCCGATCCCCGCATGGCCGACGGGATGACCGTCAGGTTCGAGCTTCCCGCCGTTGCCCACGGAAGAAAGATTAAGATCCCTTCTGCGTGGCTCGCCGAAGAAGGGGGGAAAACAGGTGTGTATCTGGTGGATGATGGAAAAGCCGTCTTCAGGGAAGTGAGCCTGGGCGCCTATTACGATAACAGAGTAGAAATCCTGTCGGGCCTTAAGGAGGATGAACGGGTGATCATCAACCCTTCCGGGCTTACAAGCGGTGATTCCGTCCACGTTCAGGTCGACAGAATTCGATAGGACACAAAAATGAGGGAGATCGGTTAGTCCATGGCAGTATACCATCTGGGAATTTACGCCGGCCATGATACGGGCGTGGCAGTGGTGGATGAAAATCTCGATATTGTGCATCTTTTCGAGGAGGAGCGGTTTAACGGCGAAAAGATGACGTATTTCAATCCCTACTTCGCCCTCAAAGAGATAATCGGAACTCGGCTGAAGCATTTCAGAACCATCACCTTCGGATTCAATCCGGACGAGGCGCAGGCCGATTTTCTGAAAAAATTCGTTCGTTTTCAGAAAGTGCGCAGCGAAGAGATCCTGGCCTATCTCTCCGGAAAAGTGACGTGGGACCAGGTATGCTTTACGGGACATCACGATTGCCACGCAGCGGGCGCTTTTTTCCCGTCAAATTTTGACCGCGCCTTGATCATGGTGGCCGATGGAACGGGTGAATCGGAGTCCACATCCTTTTATGAAGGAAAAGAGTTCGCCATTTCCAGGATATCGAGCGAGCGCACGAACGATTTTTCCCTGGGCATCCTTTATCAGTACTTTACGGAATGGCTTGGGTACAGGACCCACAACACCTCCCAGCATTGTGGGAAAATCATGGGGCTGGCCAGTTACGGGAAACCTGTTTACAGGGAGCGTATCTTAAAAATGCTTCGGAGGGAAAAGGCCGAATACCGGTGGCCCGGGGGATCGCTCCTGGAAACGAGAGGAAAAATCTCCGAGGCCTTCGGTCTTCCCCAGCCCAGGCCCGCAAAAAGCTTCACCAGGGAACAGGCGGATGTCGCCTGCAGCATTCAAGCGGCGCTTGAAGAGATAATCCTCGAAAAACTTGAAGCCGTAAAAGAACAGCATCCCTTTCGACATCTCTGCTTCTCCGGTGGCGTCGCCATGAACAGCCTTCTGAATTACCGAATTCTCAAATCCGGAATCTGCGACGATATCTTCGTGCAACCCCTCTCCTCGGACCGGGGGATAGCCCTGGGTGCGGCCATGGCTTCGGCGGCAAGGTCCTCCAACCTCCGTTCGTTCGCCCCGCGGCGAAAAATTCAGAATGTCTATACCGGATATGGAGAGGTGTCTCCACAGGCGGAACTGGAACAGGATCATCAAGGAATACGACCTTCCCGTCTTTGTGGATCGACGGGACGTTTCACCCGGGGAGGTCGCGGAATTTCTGGACGCCGGACAGATCCTGGCCCTCTTCCAGGGAAAACAGGAAATCGGTCCGAGGGCGTTGGGAAATCGCTCCATTATGGCGGCGCCCACCGTCGCATCGCGGGACAGGACCAATGAACGGATTAAATACCGGGAACCGTGGCGGCCCTTTGCCCCCACCATCCTGGAGGAAGAGGTGGGCCGTTATTTCGACATGGATCGGGCGGAGCCATTTATGTCCGTGATCTACGGGGTCCTTCCGGACAGGATGAAAGGTATGGAAGGGGTTACCCACGTGGATGGAACGGCCCGGCTCCAGACGGTGAGCGAAGAGCAAAACCCCCTGTTTTATAAAATCATTCAAGAATACGGGAAAATCAGCGGGACGCCCGTTATCCTGAACACTTCTTTCAATATCAATGCCCAACCCATCATACGCACGGTTTATGACGCCGTGCTCACCTTTCTCTGCTGCGGAATCGACGGGCTTCTGATCGAAAATACCCTCGTCAGAAAAAGGGAAAGCCTGCCCAGGGACTGTCTGAATCGGCTGGACCGCATCCTTGCCGAAGTCACCGGAAATGCTCGATCCATTGTCTTGCAGATCCTGGATTATTCGGAGGAAACCAGGAAATTACTTGCCGAAATCGTGGCTTGTTCCAGCATCCGGTTCCGAAAAGACTATGGGGCAAAACCGATTTCACGGTGTTTTATAAAGGGGCATACGAAGATGAGCTGGGATATCCTCTCCCAAATGGCCCCCCATGTGGGGCGGTTTATCTACGGACAAGAAGGAAGCCCGGGAATCGAGGAAGGGGAAATCTGCATCCTGGTATCCGGAAAAAAGCTTATAGAGGCTTCAAGCAAACCAACCAGGACCTATGTGGGATTCGACCGGGAGGTGCACGCAGATATGATTCGCGCCTGCCACGCCATGCCGGGCAGGGAACGGTATTTTTTCATCGACAGGGAATATCACCTCTTTGATGCGGACTATCTCCATGGAAGGCTGAAACCATTCAAGATAATGGGAGCAAAGACGCTCTCCTACGACGTCCCATCCTTGAAGGAAGAGGGGGGAGGGGAAGAGAAAATTGTCGCGCCGAATATTCGTTCCCGTAAAGGCGATCTGTCTGTATGTGCGCCCGCACAGGCAGGCCTGGAGGAAAAACGGCCTGACCCAACTGAGCAGGAAGATATGTTTGAGACCCTTGCGGATGCATAGATTTAAAGGGAAGCAAGCGCCGGAACATTCGTAAAAACGCCCAGTTCGTGTCCGGTCCTGTCGTTGATGAATGTAGCAGAAAGGAACATTCCTTCCCGGTAGGTCATCTTGAGGGGAAACGGGTTGTCCATCCGGATGGTGACGTAGATCTTCCTGCCTTCCGATCGTTCAATCAGCCCTCTGATGAGTTCTCCTCCGATTCCGCGACCTCTGAATTCCTCTTTTACCGCAGTATATCCTCTTTCCAGGTATCCGGATAGATCCAGCCCCGTGGCCTCTTCAATCTTTTTTCTATACGCTTCCTTTGGAAATTTGTGGGTGCTGGTGCCGATGATATGGTCGCCATGCACCGCGTATCCCACGAGGAAGGCTTTGCGTAGCATTTCCCGCGTCCAGGATGTCCCTACGCCTCCCGCCTCCTTGATGAGGAGATAAATGGCCTCCAGAGTCTCTGAATCTATCTCTTCAGGTTTTCGAAAATAATAGTCTATGTTCATAGGTTTCGGTTTCGGGTTTCAGCGCCTATGTTCCAGATTTTCAGCTATAGAAAGCATAACTATTGGATATTATGTTTTATCTTTCAAAAGTTATCCGGGTTTTTCCCTGACACCTGACACCTGGTGCCTGAACAGGGTTTTGGTTCAGGCTCTAACTTTCTTCGGCCTGGCTGAAAAACATGCTCGATACAAAAAGGTCCTGAAATCGAGACAGCCCGGAAAGCTCCACATATTGCATGCGATCGGCTATCCGTTCCGCCTCCCTTCTCTGATTCTTGTCCATCAGGGCCAGGCATGCGCCGTGGAGGGCGGCATTCCCGATTCCGATGACTTTTGTTGTGGAACAACCCGGAATCAGGTCGATGGCGCAGGCATCGGCCGGTTCCACATAATTTCCTCCGGCCCCTGCAAGAAGAATCAGGTCAGGTTTTTCCATTCCTGCATTTTCCATGATGAGCTGTGCCCCCCCGTGGAGGGCGGCTTTGGCCATTTGGAGTTCGGACAGGTCTTTTCGACTCAGGACGATATCTTCTTGCAGGCCCCCTTCCGACTTCCAGACCAGGACAAATTCCTGCCCGTCTTGCCCCGCTCGCAGGCGTGGAGTCTTTACGGCGTCATTGAAGCCTCCGTTTGTCAAGAGAATTCCCTTCCTTACCATTTCAGCCGCAGCCGAAATAATCCCCGATCCGCAAATTCCCAATGCCGGTTTATGGAGAATCGTTCGGACTGTGACTTCGTACGTGACGGGATCGATCTTTACCCGGTCTATGGCGCCGGCCGCGGCACGCATGCCGAAACGGATGTGTCCTCCTTCAAAGGCAGGCCCCGCGGCAGTGGAGCAGCAGATCAGCCCCTTGTTGTTTCCAAAAAGGATCTCCCCGTTGGTCCCCAGATCGATAAGCAGGGTGGCCGGTGTACGTCGATGAATGCGACTGGCCAAAGCGCAGGCCACTGCATCGCTGCCAACAAATCCCGCCTTTACGGGAAGGAGATAGACAGATGCGGAGGGGGAGATTTCCAGCTTCAGGTCCCTCGCTTTTATATATTCTCCTTTCCGAAAGACAGGCGTATAGGGGGCTTCCGCGAGATATTTCGGAACCACGCCGGCAAAGAGATGATGCATGGCCGTATTCCCTACCACGGTAACCTCCAGGATATGGGCTGGATCGATTCCGGCATTTTGTGCTGCATCTCTGATGAGGCCATTCATACAATCGATCAATCGGGATTGCAGAAGACCGAGGTTCTCTTTCCTTTTGCTGCAGAAACCGATGCGGGTAAGGACATCTTCTCCGAAGGGGATCTGGGGATTCATGGCGGCTTGCACGGTCAGTTTTTTTCCGGAAACCAGGTCTATCAGAGAGGCGGCCACCGTTGTTGTGCCCATGTCGAAGGCTATTCCGTAGAAATTTCCTGCATCGGCAGGACTCACCTGAATGATTTCTTTCTTTTGAAACAGGATCACGTTGACCCCCTTGCCTCCGGAACGGAGGATGCGGGGAAGATCTTTCAGGACAAACAAATCGATTTCGGGAGCTTTTATCCCATACTCCGCAAGCAATGCGGACAGCAATCGCTCCCTGTCGGCTGCAACATGGCCAAGGACGGAAGGAGGAACCTTTACAGGGAACGACTCCAGCGTGGGATTCAGGCGACCGGGATAGTTATGGCTGGCGGTGGAGGTGAGAATGACCTGACGTCCTGTTCGGTTTTCTTCTGGGACATAAATCCGCGCGCCCGTTTCCAGGATGGTCTCGCAGGCCAGGCGATACCCGTTCCGGGTCAGATCGCCCAGGATTTCTGTTTCGCGTCCGGTGGGTTCCGGGAACGGGCCATAAACGGTTTTGAGCTGTATTCTGCACTTGCCGCAGGTCTTCCTGCCGCCGCAGTCAGAGGCCAAGGGGACTCCCGCAGCTCTTGCCAGCTCCAGAAGATTGGATTTTCCGTCTGCCTCCCGTACCTTTCCAAAGGGTTCAAATACAACGGTTTTCATTTACCCCCTTGCCATCTCCTTTATTTTGCTCACCCCTTCCGCTGCATCTTTCGCATAGGCATCGGCCCCGCACGTATCGATCACAAACTTTCGGGTCATGGCCGCGCCGCCGCAGATGATCTTCACTTCTTTCCCCAGGGTACTGTTCCTGATGGCCTTTACGGTCTCTTCCACATAGGGATCCCCGGTCGTCAACAGGGAGGAGAGTCCGATTACCAGGGCCTGGTTTTCTTTTGCCTCCTTCACAAAGACATCCGGGGGGACATTTTCCCCTAAATCAATCACATTGAAGCCCGAACTTTCCAGCAGGAGTTTTGTCAAGTTCTTCCCGATGTCATGGAGATCCCCGAAAACCGTACCGATCACCACCGTCCCCAGGCTCCTGCCCGCATCCGTTTTCAGGTACGGTTTCACGATGTCCATGCAAGTCTGCATGGTCCGAGCTGAAATCATCATTTCCGGCACGAAAATCTCCTTTTTCTCAAAGCGTTCTCCCACGGCATTGAGCCCTGCAATGAGTGCCTGATCGATGATCCGGCCGGGGTCGATCTTTTTGTCCACCGCATTCTTTGTGAGGGTTACCGCCTCTTTCAGCTTGCCGGCTACCACCGCATTTTTCAGTTCTTCAAGGTCTGCATTTTTGGAATTTTTGCCGGCGGAAACGCTTATTGAAACGTCCGGAGCCTTCGAATTCTTCCCCACGGAAGAGAGGTAGTGCACGCAGAAGTCATCTTTTCCGGAAAGCAGATCCGCAATGAGCACTGCCTTTTTCATGGTCTTCACCGTAGGGTCCAGAATCGGGCAGGTAAGTCCATTGCTGACCGCCATGGCCAGGAAACCGGCGTTAATGGCGTTTCTGTCCGGAAGCCCGAAGGAGATATTGCTTAAACCAAGCGTCTGATTTACGTGCAGCCTATCTCGTATGAGCCGCAGAGCACGGATCGTTTCAACGCCCGCCATGCTGTCGGCGCTGATGGCCATAGCCAGGGGATCAATGATCACGTCCTCCAGCGGGATGCCTATTTCCAAGGCCTTTTCCACTATGGTTTCAGCAATTCGGAGTCGTTCCTCGGCCTTTTTCGGGATTCCACGATCATTCATGGTAAGGCCGATTACTGCGGCGCCATACTCCTTTATGAGGGGGAGTATCTTTTCCAGTCTGTCCCTTTCTCCGTTGACGGAGTTCACCAGTGCTTTTCCTTTGTAGACCTTCAGAGCAGCCTCCAGGGCCTTGGGCAAGGCGGAATCAATGCATAAGGGGAGATCCGTTACTTCCGAAATAGCTGTAATGGCCTCCTGTAAGACCCGTGGTTCATCGATGCCCGATACGCCCACATTCACATCGAGGATATGGGCGCCTGCTTCCGCCTGGGAAATGGCTTCTTTTTGCACGGACCGAAGGTCTCCCCGCTCCAGGGCCTCTGCAAGGTCTTTGCGTCCCGTGGGATTGATGCGCTCTCCAATGATGACAAGGGGTTGTCCCGCACCGATTACCACCGTTTTCTTTTCACTGCTTATGGTCGTTTCCACTGGATGTTTCGCGATCGCTCCGACCGTGGGAAATTTTTTTGAAGATTTTGCGACGGGCCCTTTGAGTATGATCCCGTATTTTTTAGCGGTGTTGAGGGCCGCTTTCACATTTGCGTCCGGGGTGCCATAGGTAAGACCCACAGTGTCTATGGAAAAATTCTCCAGGGGATCTCCCTGGCGTATCAGGTTGCGGACCTCCGCGGCGACGTCGTTCGGCGTGCCGTTTTTCATCAGGACGGGATTGATGCGGGCATTGATAGCCACCTGTGGTCCGAATACTTGCCTTGCTTTTTTTACATCGGACCCGAAGCCTATTTCCACGAACGCCAGATGATGAACCTTCGCATACCCTTCAAGCACTTCGTTTACGGAGCCGCAATGATGAATGCCCAAGGGATGGCAGGCATCCGCCACCTGATTGTCGTAGGGAAGAATAAAATCCTCATAGGTCTTGAGGGAGATCTGTTCCGCGGTGCAGTTTGGAATCACATAGAGTTTCGGATCACACATGGGGGTCACGTCAACGGCGGCCGTTCCGGTGGTTTTGTGGTTGAATTGAAAAAGCTGGATGACGCATTCCGTACAGATCTGCAGCAGATGATGGCACAAGGGGGGATTTTGAAAAAAATCAACATAGAGCTGGTCTCCCCGAATCTTGAGGGCCAGATTCTGGACGCCCGTCGTATTGATATCCCCCACCACATGACCGTATTGGTCTTTGAGATATTCAATTTGTTCGATCATGTTCGTCATGGGAGGGCTGTGAAAGATATCGGGGACCTTCAATGCCATGATTTCCTTTTCGGATAGATTCAGGGGCATGGCCCAGGGCAGGGCTTCATCCTTATAGATGATTTCACACCCGAATATGGCAGGCAGCATGACCATCCCGAAGGTGATAAGCGGCACAGGTTTCGGATCCGGATCGCCGAGCCCCACGTCTCCGAACCTCTCGTGAAGCCGCCTCGCGATTTCCATTCGGGTCTTCACCCGCTTTTCCGGGTCATAATAGTATTCTCTTCCAAAGGATATGCCGTAATGTTTGTAAAACCAGTCCGGATAAAAACCAACGCCCAGGGGGATATGCTTTTTCTCTGCCATCAGGATAGGACTCCTCGCATTTTCCTAAAGATGTGTAATGAAATTGAAATATCCGTCAAAAAAGAGTAGAAGGCTAAAACTAACACACCCGTTTTGATATTGTAAATAGCCGAATGTGGCGGGGGCTTTTTCCTGACACCTCGTATGAAACTTGAAATATGTAAACCTATGAGGACAAAATGAATCCCGATGAATTGAAAAGAACAGCCCTGGACCTATTTTTTGAACCCGAAAGCATTGCCGTGATCGGATCCTTCAGGGAAGGAGGCTTTGGGGGGTACGTGGTGGTAAAATCCCTCATAGAAGCAGGATATGAAGGAAACATCTTTCCCGTGAATCCCGGATACCGGGAAGTCCTTCAATTGAAGGTGTATCCTTCTCTCAGCGATATCCCGGAGCAGGTGGATCTGGCTCTTGTCATGATCAACGCCCGGAACGTGCTGGGGATTATAGAGGAATGCGGTCGAAACCGCATCCGTTCGGTCGTAGTGGTGGCCGACGGTTTTGCGGAAAAAGATGAAAGAGGAGCCCGGTTGCAAAGAGAGCTGGTGGAGGCGTCAAAAAGCCTGGGTGTCCGCATTATCGGGCCGAATACCGCCGGAATTATCAACACCGTAAACGGGCTGAACCCTTGTCCCTACGATGCAGGATATTATCGACTCAAAAAGGGGCCGGTTACCATCTGCTCCCAGACCGGCATGATCAATCCCCAGGCCTATTCCTATCCGGATCTGGGTTTCGGGATTAATAAGATCTGCGATCTCGGAAACAAGTGCGATGTGGATGAATGCGATCTGCTGGAATATCTCGAGAATGATGATTCCACCGGCGTGATCAGCATCTATCTCGAAAGCATCAGGGATGGAAAGCGGTTCCTGGAAGTCGCTCGAAGGGTATCGTGCAAGAAACCGGTCCTGGCTCTGAAAGTGGGGAAAACAAGCGCCGGTGCGCAGGCATCCGCTTCCCACACCGGGTCCCTTGCCGTGGACGACGCCATATTTGGTGCAGCGTGCAGTCAGGCCGGTCTTTTGAGGATCGACAAATTCAGCGAGCTGTTTGAATTGCCCAAGGTCTTTGCTTCCCAGCCCCTTCCTTCTGGAAATCGGGTCGGCGTGGTGAGCTTTACGGGGGGAGTGGGTGTCCTGGCGGTGGATGAGGGGGCCGGGTATGGCCTGGTTCTCTCGGAATTCAGCGCGGTAAGCAGGGAGATTTTTAAGGAAATTTCTGAAGATCTCGGGCAAAATCCGGTTGATCTGGGACCCATGATCCCGACCGTAAAGGATTTTGGAGTGTTTTATGGCCGCATTCTCAGGGCGGTGCTGGCGGATGAAAACGTGGACTCCCTTTTCAACGTGGTCTGGGCGGATGCTCTCGGCAAGAATACCAGCGCCTACATGGGGGCGTATGAAGAGATGAAAGCGTACGCCCGGAAACCTGTCGTAACCTGGGTTTACGGACCCAATTCATCGAACACATCGGCTATGGCAAATAAACTCGAAGAGTTCGGATTTCCGGTCTTCAGAGAACCGGAAACCTGCATCAAGGCGATCGGCATGCTTACCCGCTATGCAAGAAGAAAGAACCACCTCGACGCATAGTGCGTCTCGTTCCCAGGCTCCCCCTGAGAATCCGTACCGAGAGGCTTTGACTCGGTTCCCACCGCCACGGCCGGATCTGCCCCCCAGCCACAACGAACCACAAGGGAAATATCGTTAGCGATTCAATCTCTTCTTTTTACCCATGTGAACCCGGAAAACCCGAATCGGATACGATACAATTTTGTATGTATAACCCATGATCGTACGATTTTGTATTGTGAGCGTCTACTGCTTGTTAGATAATAACTAACTGAATTCAAAAGATAATGTGCGATTCTGTCAACATGGCACATGCTTTGCAATCCTTGTTTAAAAAACCAAAAGGAGGAATCAATCCATGAATGCCGCAGATACCGTTTTTGTACTCATTTCAGCCGCACTTGTCATGCTCATGACCCCGGGGCTTGCCCTTTTTTACGGGGGCATGGTTCGGAGCAAAAACATCCTGAGTGTCCTGATGCAGAGTTTTATGATCCTTGGGATCATTTCCATTGAGTGGAGCCTCTGGGGATACACCATGGCTTTCGGCCCGGACCACGGCGGAATTATCGGAGGTTTGAGCCTGTTCGGTCTGAAAGGGGTGGGCATGGCGCCGAGCGCCGACTATGGAAGCACCATCCCTCACCTGGCCTTCATGATCTTTCAATGCATGTTTGCGATTATTACGCCGGCGCTGATTACGGGGGCCTTTGCCGAGCGCATGAAATTCGGGGCCTTCATCCTCTTCACCCTTCTCTGGGCTACGCTCGTGTACAACCCCCTGTGCCACTGGGTCTGGGCTGTGGGCGGCTGGTTGGGAGGGATGGGCGCCCTGGATTTCGCCGGGGGAACGGTGGTCCATATCAGCTCGGGTATCTCAGCCCTGGCTGCCGCGATTTTCATTGGAAAAAGGAAAGGATACGGGACAACGGCCTTCATTCCCCATAACCTGCCCATGACGCTTACCGGGGCCGGTCTGCTGTGGTTCGGATGGTTTGGTTTCAACGCCGGCAGTGCGCTGGCATCAAACGGCCTTGCGGCCAACGCCTTTGTGGTCACGCACCTGGCATCGGCCGCCGCCGCCGTTTCCTGGATTATCTTTGAATGGATTCACAGGGGAAAACCTACCACCCTTGGCGTTGCTTCGGGGGCTGTAGCCGGCCTTGTGGCCATTACCCCCGCATCCGGTTTTGTGGGGCCCATGTCGTCCATCATCATCGGGTTCATGGGGGGTGCGCTCTGTTATGGGGGGGTTCTCCTGAAGGCACGCCTGGGCTATGATGATGCACTGGATGTGGTAGGAATCCATGGTGTGGGAGGAACCTGGGGCGCTCTGGCCACCGGCTTGTTCGCCTGCACGGAGATCAACCCCGCCGGCGCCAACGGACTGTTTTTCGGAAACCCCGCACAACTGTGGATACAATTCGTTTCAGTCGCGGCAACCATGGTCTTTGCCTTTGTCATGACCTGTATTATCCTGAAGTTTGTTGATGCGGTGATGGGTTTGAGGATTTCCGAAGAAGAAGAAATACGGGGAATGGACACCACCATCCACAATGAAACCGGTTACAGCTATTAATGGAGGAGGAGCACGATGAAAAAGATAGAAGCGATCATTAAACCGTTTAAACTGGATGATGTGAAAGACGGCCTCTCTCTCATGGGGGTCAAAGGGCTGACCGTCAGTGAGGTCAAGGGATTCGGACGTCAGCGGGGGCACAAGGAGGTCTACCGGGGGGCCGAATACCAGGTGGATTTTGTGTCAAAAATCAAGATTGAAGTGGTTATGGACTCCGACATGGTTGCTGAAGCGGTAAAGATTATTCAGGAAAAAGGAAGAACCGGCCAGATCGGAGACGGCAAAATATTTATCCTGCCCGTGGAAGAAGTGATCCGGATTCGTACCGGAGAAATGGGGAAGGAGGCCATCTAATGGCGACACCGTCGCGCTCCCACGACCGCACCCTAACAAGGACACCCGCTTCCGAAGAACTGGAGGCATCCAAATGGCGTCTGCTTTCTCGAATTGATGAAGGAAAAGTCTCTCGAACGTTTCAAGAAGACCATTGTGAGAGTTTTGACGCCTACTTCAGGAGATGCCATCAGGATACGAAAGTAGGGCATCATCTGTTCAAAAAAAAGATGAATTTTGCGGTTCTTGCCGTGGGGGGCTACGGGAGAAAGGAGTTGAATTTCCATTCGGACATCGACGTCCTCATCCTTTTCAAGTCAAAGATTCCGGCCTTGGCCAAGGACTTGTCGACGGATTTCTTTTATCCACTCTGGGACCTGGGCGTTGATCTGGGGTACGGAGTTCGCAGTCTGCGGGACTGCCTCTCCCTTTGCCGGGATGATTTTGAAGTGCTTACCTCCCTGATGGATGCCCGGTTTCTGTGTGGAGATTCGCCCACCTATCTAACCCTCATGGAAAACCTTTATAAGAAGGTGATCACGAAAAGGGCTGTGGCGTTTATCCGGTGGCTGGAAGACAATCACCAGGTTCGCAAGGAGACCTTTGGAGACGCAAGTTATCTCCTCGAGCCCAATCTCAAGGATGGGATCGGAGGTTTGAGAGACTACCACCAGATCCTCTGGTCTGCAGGCGCTTCTTTCGGTCTGCGGTCTCCCAGGGATCTGGAATACCAGGGAAAGCTTTCCCACAACGAATACCGGGAACTGAGGGAGAGCCTTCATTTTATCTGGCTCGTTCGAAACACCCTCCACCATCTGGCCGGAAGGAAAAATGACCGGCTGGGGTTTGAATATCAAAAGAAAATGGCGGAAAAACTGGGCTTTCAAGACAAGGGTTCCTTTTTGGCCGTGGAACAGTTCATGGGGAAGCTGCATAGCGCCATGGCCACGATCAAGTCGCTGAACCGCTCATTCATGACTTCCTACTTCTCCGACAAAACCGCACCCGGAAAACAGTTCGAGACCACCCAAGTGAACGGCCTTCATGTTCACAATGGGCGAAATCGGCTTTGATTCGGCGACTGCCATCCTTTCAAACCCCTCCCTTCTCCTGTCCATATTTGAGGAATCGGCCCGTTCCGAATGCCCTTTGTCCATGGAAGCAGGGAGGTTGATCCGCGAGTTTCTTTTTCTTGTGGACGATGCCTTCAGGGAATCTCCCGAAAATGTGAATCGTTTTCGGTCCATTCTAAACGGATCACGCGCTTTCGAGTCTCTGGATAAAATGTTTGAAGTGGGATTTCTGGATGCCTTCATCCCTGAATTCCAAGATATCAGAGACCGCGTTCAATTCGATGCCTACCATATCTTTCCTGTGGGAAGGCATTCCCTGGAGACGGTCCGTTTTCTGAAGTCTCCCGGCAACGAAAAGGATCTCTTGCTTCTGGACATCTATTCAGAACTCCTTGATCCGGAACCTCTTTTCCTGGCCGGTTTGTTCCACGATCTGGGCAAGGCTGGAAAAGACCACGCACGAAAAGGGGGGGGCATAGCGCGAGGCATTTTGAAAAGGATGCATTACGAAGAAAAGGCTACTGAAAAGATTGTATTTCTCATC
Organism: uncultured delta proteobacterium; assembly: GCA_963747555.1. Classification (GTDB taxonomy): domain Bacteria; phylum Desulfobacterota; class DSM-4660; order Desulfatiglandales; family Desulfatiglandaceae; genus DUZB01. Next base: position 7,285 of record CAVVFZ010000027.1, on the reverse strand, counting down.
GAAAATCATCTTCTTCTCATGGAAACCGCCACTCGAAGGGACCTGGGAGATGAAAAAGTGGTGGTTCAGTGCGCCAGAACGGTTGGGGATCCGGAACGGCTGAAAATGCTCTATCTGTTAACCTGGGCCGATTCCAGGGCTACCGGGCCAAGGGCCTGGAATACCTGGATCGCGAACCTTGTCCAGGAGCTCTTTTTCAAGGTGCTGAATATGCTTGAAAGGGGTGAACTGGCCACCGAAGATGCTTCCCGAAAAGTGGAAAAGACCCTTGCAGCGGTGCGTAAGCAAATGCCCCGACTTGAAGGAAACGTTGACCCTGAGGAGTTTTTTTCCATCCTGTCCCCAAGATACCTCCTGAATTGTAAGCCCTCCGAGATCACCAGGCATATCGAGATGGCCGACCATCTCAGAAGAGCCCGACTGCAAGACAGGGAACGCACCTTTTCCATGGAAATCCAGGAAAACGAAATGGAAAGCTGTTTTGAAATCACCTTCGTTTCCCAGGACAGGCCCGGACTTTTTTCTGCTATTGCAGGTGTGCTGGCGCTCCACAACATCAATATTTTCTCCGCCAACATTTATACCTGGCAGGATGGCACCGCCGTCGATATCTTTAAGGTTACGGCGCCTCCTGATCGGTTTCGGTCAAACGAAATCTGGGAGAGAGTAAGACGGGATTTCAAGGGAATTTCAGAGGGAAAGCTGTCTCTCGAAGCCCGAATAAAGGAGAAGGCAACTCCTTCTATCCTGACCGTCGTGAACACGAAGCCCTCCCTCCCTCCAAAGGTGGTTGTGGATAACCGGTCTTCCGATTTTTTCACGCTGATCGAGGTCTTCGCGGACGATCGCGTAGGCCTGCTCTACAGGATCACGAAGACCCTTTTCGATTTCGAGCTGGATATCCGGATCGCGAAAATCGCCACAAAAGGAGATCAGGTCGCGGACGTAATCCTGCTTCACGTACAGCGGCATCTTCGGCCAGACTGCGAGCGATGAGTTGGTCCACCAACTGCGGCCACTCACCACCGGCCGCCACGGCGACTCGCTTAAGGGGACGCCACTTCTCCCTCGAGCGGCCGATGCATCCTGGGGGCAAGTCAACGACCATTCCCCGCACCTCCACGCGAACGCTGTCTGCGAAGTCAGCGACCTCCTCCTGGAGTGCCTTGGCGTCAGCCTCGATTACTTCCCAATCCGAATCCTCAACTACGCCGTCGAGATCTGGCATGAGCAGGATGCGAATTGCTCTGGATTCTGTGTCGGGCGGCAGGCAAGGTGAGTTGCCCGCCAATGCGACAGGCGCGAACGTCGACATCTCGCGGGCCAGCCAGCCGCTCTTACTGGGGACCAGGACAGGACGCGTCGCGCCTACACGATAGCCAGAATTCAGTGTGGCGAGAAGGTCGGGCACGCCTGGCTTATCTGGCCGTAAGGAGCGGTCAACCTCGTCGAGTACGGATCGTACGCACGCCGCTGGCATCCAGCATCCGCGGAATCAACGCGGGGGACGAAAGAGTTGCTGCCTGGACCGGTCGCTGGCAAAGGTGCCCGAGGTGGTCCAACACCGTGGTCTTGCCGCTGCTCGGCATTGTTGAGTCGAGCAGCAAGCGCGGCGTGGTGTACGTCTCCGCAGCCAGATACGTGTGCAAAATCCACAGCGCCAAGACATGGAGATCCTTGGCCTCCAACACACCAATAAATCGGCCTAACCACGCCGAAAGCTTGTCGAGCACGTTCACCGTCTGCCCCACCCGTCTGCGTTTCGTCAAGTGATTTGGCCCCACGATCGTCATGGATTTTGGCCCCACCTGGTTTAGGTGGCCGGGTTTGGTGCGGGTGGTCGTTTTGCTGGTGCGGAGTCGGTAGGACTTGGTGCCGGTCTCGATGATGTGGGCGTTGAAGGTGACGCGGTCGACGATGGCGGCGACTAGTCGCGGGTCGGGGAAGACGGTGCCCCATTCACTGAACGGCAGGTTGGTGGCGATCGCGACCGAGGCCCGTTCTTCGCGTTCGGTGATGATCTGGAACAGCAATTCCGCTCCGCGAGGGTCGATTTGGACGTACCCGAGTTCGTCGAGGCAGAGCAGATCCAGGCGCCCGTAGCGGGCCACGACACGGGAGAGGACGCGTTCGTCGGCGGCTTCGACGAGTTCGTTGACCAACTGTGCGGTGGTGACGTAGCGGACCCGCCGGCCTTGTTCACACGCCGCTAACCCCAACCCGATGAGCAGGTGGGACTTGCCGGTCCCGGAGTCGCCGAGCAGCACGACCGGTTCGCCGGCATCCATGTAATGCCCAGCCGCGAGGTGGCCCACGGTGGCGGGAGCGATACCGGGTACGGCGTCAATGTTGAACTCCGCCAACCGTTTCAACCTCGGGAACTTGGCGTCGTTGATACGTCGGGCACGGCGCCGTTCGGTGCGGTCGTCTACCTCGGCGGCCAACACTTCGGCGAGGTAGCGCAGATGGGTGTGGCGTTCGCGGGCGGCGATCTCGGCCAAGCGGCCCGATTCGGTGCGCACGGTCGGCAGGTGCAACTCACGGGCCGCGGCACCGATCGAGGCTTGGGCGGCGGCATCGACGGTCGTCGACTTGCTGGCCGTGGTCATGAGTCGCTTCCGGTGAGCAGCTCGTCGTATCCGGCCAGCGAGGGTGGTGGCCGGTCGTAGCGGGCCAGCGCGCCGATCGCGGCCACGGGTGCCAGTGGGGCCATGTCGCGGCGGGCATCGATGAGCACCGTCTCGGCATCCAGGCACCCCGAGGTGACCGCCCGGTCCATCGCAGCGATCAGTGCGGCGGCGGGCATGCTGCGGTGCGCCAGCAGGATGGCGATCAGAGCGCGAGTCCCCTTGGCGTCCCCGCGCGCGGACCGGGCTGCATCCCAATAGCGTTGATGCGATGCGGTGAACACCCCGCGGGCCTTGGCCTGGGCCAGCGCGGTCGCCCCGGGCAGCGCCCCGGGTTTGGTCTTGAGGACCTCGAGATAGTGATCCAGGCACAGCACCTCGACGTAACGGCCGACCGCCCGTTCGTGGCGGGCCACCAGTCGGGGCCCGTCGTAGACCTCGACGGTCCGCGCGGACAGGCGCACTGGGAGGCGGCGCCCGGCGTAGCGGGCAGGGACGGAGTAGAAGCATTGCCGCACAGACACTCTGGCTCGGTTATCGACCCTGGCTTGCAGTAGCCGCGCGCAGTCGAACGGCTCGGCCGGCAATCCCATCAGTTCCGTGGCCTCGATGGCGAACGCCGCCCCGATCGTGATCGGACGACCGGTGATCACCCGGTCATCGTCGGCCACGTCGGCAGAGCCAATTACCTCGTTGAGCTCAGCCAGGGAGGCGACCTTCGGGACCGGAACGAGGTGGCGGCGCCGGAAGCGGCCGATCTCGCCCTCCACACCGCCCTTCTCGTGCGCGCCGTCGATGCCGGGGCGGCAGAAGAACGAGTCGAACCCGTAATGGCTGCGCAGTGCGGTGAACCGTTCGGACTCGGTGCGGTCACGCCCTTTGAGGACCCGGATGACCGCCGGTTTCAGGTTGTCGTACCGAATCCGGCCGGGCACACCACCGAAGTATTCGAATGCCAGCACATGGCCCTCCAGGAACGCTTCTTGGGCTTGGGTGGCGAACGCGACGTGAAACGCTTTGCCCGAGTGCGACAGTCGCATCACGAACATCCAGCACTTCACCACCAGCCCGGCGATCGTGGCGTAAAACTCACCGAAGTCGACCTCAGCCTCAGCGCCGGCCAGATGTGTCTGCGGGATCGACACCTCATGCTGAAGCAGTCCGAGCTCGACCCGGCGACGCGCGACGTAACGCGACACCGTCACCTCCGCGAGCGTGGCCTGATGCTCGGCGACCAGACGCTGCCAGATCCGCCGGGCAGTGTGCCGTTGCTTGCGTGGGGCGTCCTTATCGGCGATCAGCCAGGCGTCGATCACCGTCACCCACTCGTCGATCGCCGGGCGTGGCCGCACCGGATAGACCTTGCGCGGCGGCGGGACCGCGTCATCGAGCGCTTGACGCACCGTCCGACGATGCGTCCCATGTCGATCCGCCAACTCACGGATCGACAGACCCTCCAGCCGCCGATCCCTTCTGATGTTCTCGAACAACTCCACGCGTGACCGCATCCTGACCGACCTCCCTGACGGCCGACGGGAACGACGGACGACAGGAACGATCTGAACGAGGGTGGGGCCAACATTGGTGACGACACACCGCACCCCACCCGAGACGAATGCTCACCACCCCGATGGGGCCAGAATTCGTGAAGAACACCGACCAAAGTGGGGCCAAGTCAGGTGACCACACTCACCCGTCCGATCTTTCGCTCGGAAAGAGTGGGTCTCGGCGGCGCGAGTGCTGCAGTGGTGGCAAGCGCTTAGCGGCATCGGATCGCCGGCGATGCTGCATCAGAAATAACTCGCCATGTCCAAATGGCTGTCGGTCTTGCCGCATACTATGGGCGCGGGTCTCTGGCGGACTCAATTGGCCGCCGCCCTGTTCACTGCGGGGCGGCGGCTTCTCTGCTCTCACGTGCCAGCCTCTTCACTAATCCGTTCTACGTATGCTGCAATGCTTTTCGTAGTAATGAATGCGCGCCGCCCGATATTGACCTTTACGAGGCAGCCTTGCTTGACCAACGCGTAAATGGTGGTGCGACCGACACCACCCAGCCTGGCGCTCACGCCGCCCGGGCCACTTGTTATCGGAATCAGGAACGGCTCGTCTTCGGTGCTCACTCGGTAAAACCCCTTCTCTTCCTTCGCGGGTGTCCGCCACATGCATGACGGTCGTTGACGAGCTTGGCAGCAGAGTGGCATTCTGCCTATGTCACTAGCATGACTTTCGTAACGGCAAACAAGGGGTGTCTGTGGGCAAACGGGGTTCCCTATTGCCGTTCGATTCGATGACCATCGAGCAGTGGGAGCGACATAAGGCTGATAACAGAACACGCTTTGACGCCTCGGGTGTGGCGTCTCCCGAACCGCGTGATCCGACCCGAGCAGCGATGGCCGAACCTGGCCCCATCGCGGTTCGTGAGAGCATGCCACTGGCCCTAACTACGCCAGAGGGCACGCCAGGCGAGATCGTCGGCACCGTTGAGTGGTCGCCTCCCCCATCGACGGCGCGAATCCGTGTGGGTGAAGTATTTATTCCGCAGCAGGTGGATGTCGTCATGTTTGGCAGCCCGAATCGGCCCCGGCTTGAGCTGACCGTCGAAGTACGGAATGGCGTTCCCGGCTACACACGTATCGAGCTATCTCCCTACGGAAGACTCTGAACGTCATGTGATTCCACGAGACATGACACTGGCGCGCGACCAACGTCATTCTACTTGCTCGACGGATTGTGGCAGCTGTCGCGCACGAGTCCGAATTTGGGTCCATAGGAGTGCGACCGAGTGCTGACCCCAGCGTGACGCGGAATCTGTGACCGCCGCGCGACGGCCCCAGCGCCGCAGAATCACTCGGCGATTGTTGGAGGACGTCGCGAACCTGTACAGGGCGCATATCGAAGGAAGCCCGATAGGTGCGATCCGCCGCGCGTACGGTTGCTCAACGCGTACGGCTGCCCGCTATGTAGAGATGTGCCGGAGCGACGAATACCAACTGCTACCGAAAACGACTCGAGGACGCCGGAAGGCGTAGAGGCTGTCGAACGCGAACGGCGAGGGCTCGATCTACAAGCGAATGTGGGACCGCTCGCGGAGGACTTAGTTGCGAGCACGCTGAGCACGCGAACACAGAGGATCTCACCTCTACATCGACCGGCTTCGACGGGAGAAGCGGGTGGCGCGGAACTTCGCTAAGCGGCAACGGCGGCCACGCGAGTACCGTGATCGACGACCGGTTGCTCAAGAAGGTCGCCGAGGTGTGTCCGGGAGTACTTTGGTCATGCGCCGACGAAGGACGTCGCGAAGGCATTCAATGTGAAAGACCGTATGGCGGCGATGTATGTCGGTAGAGCCCGTCGGGTGGGCTCCTTCCGCCGACCAAGCAGGGCAAGAAGTTCGCATAGGAGGGCTTGTGGCCAACATCTACGCCAGGAAACAGCTGCCGCCGCAGATCCAGAAGATCGATGTGATCGACCGCAGCACCCGCAGACGGGTCATCCGGTACCAGGTGACCGTCGACGCCGGTCGAGACCCCGAGACCGGCCGGCGGCGGCAAATCCGTCGGCGGTTCACAACCGAGAAGGCGGCGCGCGCCGAACTCGCCTCGGTGCAAGGTGGCGTGAAGGCGGGCACTTACGTCCAAGCAGTCAAGTTGACGGTAGATCAGGCGTGTGAGGAATGGTTGGCGTCCAAGCACGCGCTGAAGCAGTCGACGTTGAAGGGGCACCAGACGAAGCTGCGGCGCTGTGCGACAACCTCGGCCACATCAAAATTCAGGAGCTGTCGAAGGCAGACCTCGACGGCTTGGTGGGCCGGTTGCGTCGCGGCGAGGTCGCAGGCCGCAAGAAGTGGACCCCACGCTCATGCAACTACCTGCTTCATCTGACGACGGCTGTACTCGACGACCAGGTCGCACAGGGCAATGTGGTGCGCAATGTCGCGAAGTTGGTGGACCGGGTGGCCGGCGATCCGCAGAAGTTTCGCACGCTGAGTGCCGACGAAATGTTCCGCATCCTCGACCATGACTGCCGGGATCGACATGTGTGGGCGCTGGCGCTCTACGGGCTGCGGCGCGGGGAGATTGCCGGTCTGCGGTGGGCCAATGTCGACCTGAAGGGCAAGACGGTCAGCATCGTGGAGAACCGGGTCGCCGTAGGCAAAGAGATCGTCGCCGGCAAGCCCAAGTCGAAGGCGAGCACGCGCACCCTGCCGCTGCCCGACGAAGTGGTGGACGTGCTTAGAGCGGCGTGCAAGCGTCAGCCCGAAGAGCGACTGGCTTTCGGCGAGGGGTATGGGTCCGTGAGTACGTCGCCAGCGACGAGATGGCCAGCCGTATCACCCGAACCTGCTCACGTTCCGGTGGGGCCGGACGCTCGACGATCTGAAGATCGAACGTGTGCGGCTCACGATGCCCGCCATTCGTGCGCGACGTTGATGCACCTACGAAATGTGCCTATCGCGGTGATCGCCGCATGGCTCGGACACGCCTCGGCAGCGTTCACCATGTCGGTGTACGCGCACAGCCAAGATGACGCCCTGAAGGCCGGCGAGCAGTTTTGGTCGGGTTGTGACAATTGGTGACACCGAGACAGGCTCCGACGCCTAACCAATAGGCGCGCATCCGCGTTCACCTGCACCCTATCGGTGCCCCCAGTCGGACTCG
>CAVVFZ010000026.1:0-54357 GCA_963747555.1 uncultured delta proteobacterium | reverse complement strand
GGCCTGGGTTGTGCCCAGGCCTTCTTCTTCTTTAATCTACAATGGCCTGGTATACCATGTCACGCATATAGGAGCGGTAGTAGTTTCGGTTAGCCCGTATTTGCATCATTAAAACGGCAACCAATTCCTCTTTCGGATCCACCCAGAAATATGTGCCGAGATATCCTGCCCAGGAATAATCCCCTACCGATCCGGGTTGTGGATTGAGGCCGGGCGCGATGCGAACGCAAAAACCCAATCCAAATCCATTGCCCATATCCGGGCTTGGAAAACTGGGACCGAGCTGACTCTTAAGCACCGGGGCGAATTGGATATCCGCCGGGAGGTGATTAGAGGTCATCAATTCAATGGTCTTGGGAGAAAGCAGGCGGACTCCGTCTAACACCCCTCCGTTTAGGAAGAATTGACAGAGACGCGCATAATCGGACGCTGTGGACACCATGCCACCGCCTCCGGACAGCCAGTTCGGCCGTTTTGTAACGTCAATTGCCGACGGCTTTTTTCCATCCGGGGGTTCCGCTTGTGGTTCAGCAATCCTGGACTGTTTGTCGGCGCCTTCCACCCAAAATCCAGAGTCGGCTAATTTCAATGGTTTTGCAATCCTTTCCAAAATAAAAGTCTCAAAATCAACACCGGAAATTACTTCCACGACCCTTCCCAGCACATCGGTGGATTGAGAATAATCCCACGTAGTACCAGGTTGATAACAGAGCGGTACCTTAGAGATCCTTGTGACCATCTCAGCAAGGGTAATACCGAAATCAAAGGGATTGTTTTCCTTCCATCGGGCTTTGTTCAAAGACGGTTTGCCGAAAAACCAATAAGTGAGTCCGGAGGTGTGTCGAAGCAGGTCCTGAATCGTGATTTCACGATTGGCCGGGACCAAGACCAACTCTTCCTTACCCGTGTACTCATTCAGCCAAGTTTCACCGACCTGCATATTTTTGAGTTCAGGGAGAAATTTTGAAACAGGATCGGCCAGAATGAGTTTCCCTTCCTCCATCAGCATCATAATTGCCAGGGACGTAAAGGTTTTGCTCATGGAATAGATGCGAAAAATGGAGTTCTCGGCCATGGGAATCCCTCTTTCTCTATCCTGAAAACCGATGGCTTGAGAATAGGCGACCTTTCCCTTGCGTAAAACGATGGCAACCGCTCCGGGAATGAGCTTTTTATCAACGGCCTCCTGAAGTCCGGATGTGAGTCTTGCCAACCTTTCAGAGGACATTCCAACTTCTTCAGGGTTTTTTGCCTGTGGAAGTCCCTGGGCCATAACCGTTGCAGTCAAAAAGACAAACAATGCAGTTATCAATGTGATTCGCTTGATGATCTTCATAATTCTTCCTCCATTTTGTTAGATAGAAATTATTGATAGATACCCAAAATCACACATGAGCCTTGTTAAGGTTTTTACCAACCCCTCTCTCTGAGGGCCACCACCTTCCAGTCCTTTCCTCCTTATTATACATGCACTGAATCCGGCTTTTCAACGGCTAACTTCGCTTCTTTAAGCCGAACCAGCTCCTCATTGTCTAACGGTGAGCACCCACAAAGGAGACCTTCCACAGGGCCACATCCTTAACGGGCATCGGCTGACTGACCCAATGGGCACCTCCATCCCCGGTAGCAACGATTGCCCCATCCGGCAGGTCCGGGGACACACCGACGGCTTTCAATCCCACTGCCCATACGACATCTTCGTCAAAACAGGTCACCCCCTCGTATACGTATTTACCGGTCGGATCCATGCGGTCGCTGATAACCTTTCCATCTTCCAGGCGTACGCGGATGATTCTGCCGCCGCTCTCGCCGCTGATATTTTGAACGGCCCAGACCAGGTCCGCGTTCGGTGCACAGATATCGTCAACATCATTCGGCCCGGATATGTCGGGAGCATCCAGGCGCCAGGCATCACCACCATCCAGAGTCCGATAGAGATTCGCCTCAGGCCTGACTCCGGCCCACACCACCTCGGAATTGACAATACTGACACACATGGGTCCGTTTCCCGGTGAGGAATCCGCGTTCGGAAGCAGTTCCTGTCTCCAGGTCAGCCCGAAATCCGCCGAATGGATCATCCCCATGTCGCCGTTTCCAACATCCGCGATCCAGATATCATCCCCTTTAGCATCAATTCGATTGACCTGTTTGATGCTCACTCCCTCGTGGGGAATAATTTCCCAGGTTTTGCCGCCGTCGAGTGTACGCATGACCGTCCCATGGAGGGTAACGGCCCAGGCCACGTCGGGGGAAAGGCCTTTAACCCCCTTTACGGTATCATTGACTCCAACCGGCAAGAACTGTATCCACCAATTAGCGCCCCCATCCGTAGTGTGAAGGATCGCACCACCCGTATCACTTTCGTCATTGCCGACAGGACTCCCCAACGCCGCCCAGGCAGTCCATGGATCCACTGCGCTGATGTCATTTCCCGGCATACCGGGCCACAAGGTCGGATCGCCCTGTTCCACCCAGGTCTTCCCACCGTCCGCAGTATGCAATATTGCGGCACTTTTATCTGAATGCCAGCCGATCGCCCAGCCCACCGGTCCCGTATCAATAGGGTCATTGTCGCTGCAACCGGAAATCCAAAAAAGAGCGGCCATAATAAGCATTGTCCTCACAACAAAATGTGTCATCATAACCTCCTCATAGAAGATGTTGGTAAACAGATGCAACATACCATATTACCGAAAAATGTCAAAGGCCTACGAAAAGAACACCGCCATAAAGTGAGACCCTGATGCACGCCTATTCCCGGCATGAACCACCTTCATCCCGGAATGTCGTATACATGCCATCTTGCCTTCGGGTTCTAAATGAAAAATAGGGTTTGACATTTGATCCCCTATGGTTTGATATACCACAGGCGGCCCAAACAATTTGACCATAGGAAAAATCCGTCTCCGCAATCCCATTATCCGCAATCACATTCTGGTTTCCTATGCCCGAAGGGGATGTTGCCCTATCGGCGCTTGGGCTCCGGTATTAAACGGGCATTGGAAGCCTGGCCGGAGGTCGACTTTTTCGATGATCGAGACGGTTGCCTTTTCACTGGGACGGTTCATCAGAAAGTCGGAGACGCAATCAAGACGTCGGGGAAAAAGATTGAAAAGGTCGGAGAAAAATTGTCTCAAAATCAACAAACAATCATTGACGAAATCATTCATAATCCACACATTCCTGCAAGAGAATTAGCTGAAATCGTCGGAATATCCAGCAGCAAAATCGAAGTGAACATAAGGAAGCTAAAAGAACTGGCACAGTCATTGAGAATGGTCAGAGTGAGAGATGTGAGAGATTTGGCCCTTAGGTTTGAGTTGATAGGTTTTGCAACCCTAGACATCCTGTGAGCAACCATCCGGGAAACCCATCGATAGATAAGAAGTCCTTGAAATCATGGAAAATGCGTTGAAAAGATGAATGCAGAAAATCTCTTGAAACAAGAAGAAGGCAAGACGCTGGAGTTCAAGCGGGATTTGTCGTCACCGAAGAAACTGTTGAAAACCCTGGTGGCGTTTGCGAATACTGCGGGTGGGAGGGTGATCATAGGTGTGGACGATAAAACTCGTTCGCCTGTAGGAGTCGAGCGCCCTCTTGATGAAGAAGAGCGGCTTTGCAGTTTAATTGCTGACTCCATCCGTCCGCGCCTGGTTCCGAATGTGGAGATGAACACCGTTGATGGCAAGACCCTGCTCGCCGTTGAGGTTTTCCTGAGCGGGTCAAGGCCGCACTGGTTGAAGGCGGAAGGCCCGGAGGGTGGTGTTTATGTGCGGCTGGGTTCCACAAACCGGCAGGCCGATAGGGAGTTAATCGCCGAGTTGCGCCGATCCGCTGAAGGGATCGCTTTTGATGAATTGCCCATGCCGGGGTTATCTGTTGATGATCTGGATCTGGCGGCGGTGAAAGCCCTGTTTCGTGATAAGCACGCCCTCGGGGAAAGCGAACTGCTCACGTTAAGACTGCTCAAGAAGGACCAAGGGCGCCTCGTTCCGACAAAAGGAGCTGTTCTGCTCTTCGGAAAAGAACGAGAGAAACATTTCCCTGACGCCTGGGTGCAGTGCGGGCGGTTTATCGGCCGGGACAAGGCGGATATTTTCGATCATATGGAACTGCACGATCATCTGCCTCAGGCGGTGGACAGCATCATGCTGTTTCTCAAGAAGCACGCCATGCGCGGCGCCGATTTCTCGGAAATTCGACGCAAGGATGTTTGGAGCATTCCCTTAGGGATACTGCGTGAGGCGGTCATCAACGCCCTGGTTCATACAGCCTACTCCCAGCGTGGAGCGCCCATCCGCATCGCCTTTTTTGATGACCGTATAGAAATCGAAAATCCCGGAATCCTGCTGCCGGGAATGACCATCGATGATATGCGTCAGGGTGTCTCCAAAATCCGAAACCATGTCATTGCCCGGGTTTTCCGTGAACTGAATCTGATTGAGCAGTGGGGCAGCGGCATCCCCCGTATACTCCGGGAAGCGGAAGAACTGGGATTGCCTGATCTGCAGATTATGGAAATCGGCATGCGGATGAGACTTATCGTAAGACTGGCTGAACAAATCGAGATCCAAAGGGAAACCGAACAAGTCACCCAGCAAGTCACCCCGCAAGTCACCCCGCAAGTTGAAAAGCTCATTGGTGTTCTGCAGGGTGAGATGAGCCGTGGTGAAATCGTAGAAGCTTTGGGCCTTAAAGATCGCATGCATTTTGTTACTGAATACCTGCAACCGGCGCTCAATGCCGGTTTAGTGGAAATGACGATTCCCGAGAAGCCGACGAGCAGCAAGCAACGCTACCGGATTACCCCTCTGGGAAAAGAAATGAAGTAAACCATGACAACCGACTACAACCCCATTTCGGCACAATATAAGCAGTCCAAAAATCAACCGTGGAGGACGTATGTCCGTCCTTGGCTTAAAAAATTTGCTCAGAACAATTTCACACAAGAATCTTGACAGTTCCCATTCAAACATCAGGACAAAGTCATGCTGAAATTCTTCCCCGGCATCCTGCTCGTACAAGTCATCACGATTGGTCTTGTGCTCATTGCTCCTGCTGATCTGGAAAACTGGGGCTGGCTGCGGCTGGCGGTTCCCGTATTCATCGCAGGATTTTTGACCGCATTCTGGTTTGGTTCCATCGCGGCTCATCAGCGCAAGAATGAAATCAACCGGATGAGTGAAACCCATTATAAAGAGCGGGAAGCTCTCCGTGTGAATGCCGAGCGCGCTAAAGCTGAGTTGCTAAGAAAGGCGCAACGTACAACCCTGAAGGAGGTTCGACGCTCGTCCATGCGGGCGAATATCAAAGTCGGGCTGGCATTTGCGGGGCTGGCAGGATTGGGTGGAGTGTTGATCCTGACCCAGTTCATGTCCCTGGGGTTGTTGACGCTGGCAACCGCCGGCGGGGCACTGGGCGGCTACCTATTGCGTGTTCGGCAAGAGTGGGGCAAAAACCAGCTGGCATACAAAGAACAAGATACAACGCGGGTCATCAATGCGACGGTGACTAAGAAAAAGCAACTCCCGAGTCCTCGGGAGTGACGGCTTTGGGGACTTCTGATTAGAGAATCATTGATGTAGGTGTTTGTATCGAACATGACTTTTATTTGAAGAAATCCGCATTCCTCGGCCATGTGAAGGAATGCTGCTTCTTTACCGCAATCCCACCATCCTCAAAGTCCACCCACATCTTGATCCGAATAGACCGGGCGATTTCCCTCTTTGTACAGGAAGAAAAATCGGTCGTCGCCCAATCTCGCTGAAGCCCGCCGGATATCCTGATGACCGAATCGGCGCATGTCATTATTGTCAGTTCTTTTGAGTCGGTTCTCTCTCAGACGATCTTTTGTCAATACCTTATTGACAAAAAACGACACAAAAGCATACTATCCATCCCGATTGTCGCCACACCAAAAAATCAGTTGGAAAATTTTATTGTAAGAAAAGGAGGGAAAGAAGCGTACAATGAAAATGAAAGGGTCATGGAGTTTGATTTGGTTAGTTTCAGTCATGGGTTTACTATTTCCGGATGCAAGTCCCGCGGAAACACTCGAAAAGAATAATGGGATCTACACCCTGGGGGAAGTCGTAGTTTCGGCCGAACAGGATGTGGTGGAAGCCGTCGGCACCGTTCGAGAGATTACGGCGGAAGAAATTCAAAACAAGGATGCCAGGACCCTGGATCAGGCCCTTCAACTGCTGCCGGGCGTTCAAATCAGAGGGGGCGCGGAAGGCATTCCCCGAGTGGATATCCGCGGGTTCAGGTCTCGCCACGTTTTGCTTCTGCTCGATGGCGTTCCAATCAACTCCACCTATGATGGTCAGTTCGATCCTTCCATCATCCCCACGGAAAACATTGCCAGAATCAAGGTCACCTACGGCACCAGTTCAGTGCTTTACGGCCAGGGAGCGCTTGGCGGAGTAATCAACATCATCACCAAAAAGGGAAAAGAGGGAATCCATGGCACCGCATCCGGCGAGACCGGCCAAGGCAAGGAGCGTCTGGGCCGATTCACCGCCGGCGGAGCTGCAAAGGGCGCCGATTTTTTTGTGAGCGGCAGCATGGCGGCCCGGGACGATTACCCCCTTTCCGACGGCTTTAACGTCACACCACTCCAGGAGGGTGGAGCACGGGACAACAGCGACAATCGGAGGAATAACATCTTCGGCAACATCGGGTATTCCCCCACGGAAAACTGGGATGTTGGCCTGGTGGCCAGTTATGTGAACGGGAATTTCGGTATTCCTCCAAGCACCCAGCAAAGCACCAAAACCGACCCCGACGCTTTCGCCAACAATCCGAAATATGAGCGGGTCAACCAGTTTGACGGCTTCAATGCCCAGTTCTCAACCAGCTACAAACTTCCGGGACCCTTGAGTGTGCGAGGCTGGGCCTACTTCAACCAGTATGAGGAAGACCGCACCCGGTATGATGACGACAACTACAACTCCATGAATACCAAAGGCACCTACTATGATGATGGAACAAGCAAAACCTGGGGAGGGACTATCCAGACCGCTCTGGATTTGAAATCCGTGGGGTCCTTCACCATGGCCCTGGATGCCCAGAAGCAAGAATATGATTCCACGGGTAAAATCCGGGATGTGCAAGTGGGAAAGAATTATGAGTTCAGGAATTACGACAATTCCTGGGATCTTTGGATCTACAGCGCCTCCCTGGAATATGATATCACCCTGTTTGACCGCCTGGGCGTGACACTGGGATACGGACACTACTGGCAGAACAAGGATTCCGGCTCGAATGACAATAAAGGGAGCTACATGGGCGGAGTGTATTACGACGTCCTGAAGGGTACCAGGGTCCGGGGTTCTTTTGCCAAAAAGATCCGATTTCCCTCTCTTCGTCAGCTCTACGGAGTTGATGAAGGCAATCCAGATCTGGTTCCGGAAACGTCCTACAACTACGAACTGGGCATGGAGCAGGCCCTGCCCCTCAACAGTCGCGTTGCCCTAACCGGATTCCTGTCGGATGTGGATAACTACATTGAAAAACCGTCCAATGACCAAGCCTTTCAGAATTTCGACAAGTACCGGTTTCAGGGGATTGAACTGACCGCCGAAACCCGTTTTATAAAACAAGTTATGCTGGGCTTAGGTTATACGTATATGGATACGGAAGACAACTCTCCCAACAGCGGGAAGGACGAACTGCAATACCGGCCCCGGCACAAGCTGACCCTGGAGGGGAAGTATAGCTTCCTTTGCGGCTTTTCCGCCTACGCGAATGTCGTTTACAATGCGGGCCAGGTGTATTACTCCCGAACGGAACCCTACGAGAAAGCGGAACTTGGGAATTACGCCGTCGTCAATGTGAAATTCGACCAGATGCTGTTTAACAAATTCCTGGATGTGTATGTGGGCGCCGACAATGTCTTTGACAAAAATTATGAAGAGAGTTATGGATTTCCGGCGGCCGGACGGATTATTTATGGAGGCTTGGCACTTTATTTTTGAAACAACGGAGAAAGCGTATGCGCATCTATATCGGTTTTGATGATACCGACAACATAAATGCCAACCGCGGCACCGGGAAACTGGCCAGGTGGTTTGAAATGGAACTGCCGGAAGGCTGTCATATGTGGGGCGTGGTTCGCCAGCAACTGTTGGTGCACGACGACATCCCTTTTACGTCCCATAACAGTTCTGCCTGCGTGGTGGTGGACCTGCCGGACGGAGACATGCCAGACGGGGACATATTGGAGGAACTGACCGAGAGAGCGGTGGCCCACGTAGAACGGCATTCCCTCGAAGGAAGCGATCCCGGCGTATGCGTGGCCCCGAACGGAGAGACGGATCTGTCGGTCCTGGTTGATTTCGGTCGCCGATGCACCCGGGAAGTGGTTGGGCAGAAGGATGCCCTTCAAGCCGCCTCCGGATTTCACCTTTCCGGCCATGGCGGAACCAACGACGGCATCATAGGCGCCGCAGCCGCCGTGGGATTGACCGCCTCCGGGTGGAGCGGCCGGTTCATCGAATTCGGCGGGCTACGCGATTTTCCCGAAAATGTAGTGGTGTCCGACTTGGAACAAGCCGGGATACTGGTGGTGTCGCTGGATCGGGATGCCCAGGCGCCGGCTCCTGACGACCTGGTCCATACAAAAAACTGGCTGAGGCCCAGACTCTGGGGCAACCAGGCCATTCTGCCCGTGCTGAAAACGAGTGAAGGCCTTTGGGAATCCCTGGGTGGAAAGCGGAATAAGGGATAAAAGATAAAATGCCCCGGCATTCCCTGCAGGGTCCTGGTTCCGCATTATGAACCCCGTTGTAGAGATCAAGGACTATTTCTATCAATATCCGGGTCGCGACGATTGGGCTTTATCGGATCTGTCCCTGTCTGTACAGCCTGGTGAATGCGTCTGTTTTACGGGTCCATCGGGCTGCGGCAAGAGCACCCTGTTTTTGACCCTGAAGGGGCTGCTGAAAGGGGGGAGCACGAAAGGGACCATGCAGGTGGCGGGGGAAAGGGGTCCTGTATCCACAGGGCTGGTATTCCAAAACACGGAAAGCCATTTTCTCTGCACCACGGTCGCGGACGAAGTGGCCTTTGGGCCGCAAAACCGGGGGTTCAGCCCTCGGGAAATAGAGATTGCAGTCAGGAAAAGCCTGGAGGCGGTCTCCCTGATCGGTTTTGAAATGCGCAACGTGGAAACCCTTTCCGCGGGACAGGCGCATCGTCTGGCCATTGCATCGGTCCTCTCCACTTCCCCTGATATCCTGCTTCTGGATGAACCCACGGCCCAACTGGATGCCGACGGAAAAGGCCGGTTGACCGAACTGCTGGCAGGGCTGAAGGAGGCAGGTCACACCCTGCTGATCGCCGACCATGAACTGGGCCCCTTTGAATCTCTGGCTGACCGGTTTGTATTCATGGATCACGGGCGGTTAGAGGAAATAGGCAGCGAACTCCCGGCCGCCTTTACCCTGGTCCCTCCAAGCCGCCATCACAGGAGTGTTGCAGGGGAAATGAAATCCCCGGAGGCCCTGCTTTCCGTGAAGGAACTCTTCCTCACGGGGGCTGATGGGCGGGCCCTGTTTGACGGTTTGAACCTGCGTCTGTTTCCTGGCCGGCTGACGCTGATTTATGGCAAGAACGGCACGGGGAAATCTACACTGCTCAAATGCATGACAGGTCTCATTCGACCCGAGGCGGGCAGGGTGGAAATAGCCGGAATGGGACGTCCCAGAATCGACAGGCTTCTCGGAAAAGTGGGATTTCTTTTCCAAAACCCCGAACGTCAGCTGTTTGAAGACACGGTCCGGGATGAAGTGGGGTTCTCCCTCAAACATATGGGGCTCTCCGCCGGAGAGATCCGGGCGCGCGTGGCGCAAACGCTGGACATTTTCGAGCTGGCGCACCTGAAAGACCGATCGCCTTTAACCCTGAGTTTCGGGGAACAGCACCGGGTGACCCTGGCATGCGTAATGGCGCCGCAACCCGATATTCTCATGCTGGATGAACCTTTTGCAGGACTTGATTTTGCATCGAGAAGAAATATCTTGAAAATCCTGTCCCGATTGCGCGAGAAACAGGGGACAACGGTGGTCATCTGCGTCTCATGAATTCCTGCCCGATCCAGTCTGGGCCGATGAAACGCTCATTTTAAAAGAAGGATGTATTGGAGAAATGGATGCGGAAGAATAGGGGCGGGTTCCGGAAAAGTGCCTTTCAATATTGCGGTAGAGAGTCATTCATTCACCGGGTGGGTGCAGGATGGAAGATCATTCTTACGTTGGCCCTTTCCGCGGCCGCCGTTGCCGCCCGGGAACCGTGGATGCTGGCCGGTCTTTTAAGCATCAACCTGGCCTGTTATTTGAGCGCGCATCTGGGCCTTGCCAATCTTTGGCGGGATATCCGATTTTTTCTGGTTCAGATGGGAATTATCCTCTCGCTCTACCTGCTAAAATACGGGTTGGAAGGGGTCTGGCCGGGCCTGCGGACCGGTTCTCAGATCCTCCTTCTCTTTTTGCCTGGAACAATCCTGCTTCGAACCACCCAGGGGGCTCGGATGATGGGAAGCCTGAAAAAGGTCATGCCGGAACGATTGGCCTTTCTCCTTTTTACCAGCCTGCGCTTTGTTCCCTTCTTTGCCCGGGAATCGAGGGAAATTGCCATGGCCCAGCAGCTTCGCGGAGCACCGGTGGGAATCCGCCGGGCCTGGAATCCCATGTACTGGAAAGATCTGTTTCATTGTCTGATGATCCCTCTCATGGTGCGGGCCTTGAAAACCGCCAGGGCGGCCGCCATGTCCGCCGAGGCGAGGGGGTTTGAGGATCGATCACGCTCATGAAAAAATTCACCCTTCAAGAGGCGCTCATTCTGGCGTTCTGCGCCTGTTTCATCGTGATTACCCGCGCTGTCTTCCGACTCCATCTGAACATTCCCGGGCATGCCATGTTTTTCACCATGTTCTTCCTGATCCTCGGAAGGGGTTGCGTCCCAAGGCTGGGCGCCGCCATGCTGGTAGGACTCCTGGCAGGGCTTCTCTGCACTCTGTTGGGCATGGGTAAGGGTGGACCGATGATTATTCTGAGATTCTTGATTCCCGGCCTGATCGTTGACCTGGCAGGCCTTTTTTCTCCCGGCCTGGCCAAAAGCTACGTAGCCTGCGCCATCGCCGGGGCCCTTGGGGCGGCAAGCCGTTTCCTGACCATTGTCGCAGGGGAATGGATGGTCGGAATGGACTGGGACCTCATCCTTCAACATGCCCTGATCTCCTCTTTTTTAGGCATCCTCTTCGGGGTTCTGGGTTCTCTCATGGTGCCACCCATTGTCCGCAAATTGTCGGCCCACGGTCTGATTACCTGATACGAGACGTTCATTTCCCTTCAATAGATCACCATACGCCATCGCCCCGAGGCACTGCCTGCAAACCATAGCCATAGCTGAGCCAACTCGACACCGACACCAGGAGTGGGCCTTCCATTAAATAGATATTCTGAAACAAAAGGAGTCTGCTATTGACTCACTTTCAAATCACGCTGGGGAATGGGATTGAGGTTGATATAGCGGGCAAGTTCCTCAGGTGGATATCTTCCTGACACACGATGGATTTGTACCCGCCCACCTCGCCTGAAGGCAGAGCCGATGGCGGGCAGGTCTATTGTGAAATAGCTGCACACAATGTTGGTGGCGGAGGTTAAAGCTGACGGCGTAGACCATAAGCAGCCTCCTCTCATTCCAGAGGGGAGGACTCGAAAAGTAAATAGCTTGAGTTGTTGAATTCTGAAAGAGCGTCCCTATTTCCTTGTCTCAAAATGGGCCTTGACTTTTGTGCATAATTGCATCAATTGTGGAAGACAAATGGTTTTTTCCTGAAATGCGTTTCCTGATTTCCATACCTCCTTTCAGCTTGAGAGCAGCGCGATGAAAAGGAGAAAAAATCCTTTGTGAGCAAGAAACCTTCTGCGGCGATCTCTTCATGAGTTCATCCATGTGTAAACAAACAAAAACCGCATCTCAGCCCCACTTGATGATCCGGACATTGGGAGAGATTGCCGGCCTGCTGGCCCATGCCCGGATTCGAGGCGATGTCCTGAGGGAGGTCCTTCAGATCCTCTGCCATCAAATTTCAGCCCGTGGCGGGTTTTTGTTCCGAAAGATGTACGACCCTTCAGAGGCATTCCGTATTGAGGCGCTGAGCCGTTGGGCTGCGGATGAACAGATTGCAGCCATCACCCTATCTGCGAGCGATATCCCGCAATCGATCTGGAAACCCCTCGAGAAAAAAGAGATCGCCCAATCCGAGGATCTCATTTCCGGTTTCCCGATCAGCGCTTCCAAAACCCTATCCCTTCCTGTCTTCCTGGGGGAACATCTATCCGGATTTATTCTTCTCGTTAGCACGCAACCGGCAAAGTTGGCACCGGAAGTTGAGGATTTTCTGATAGCGGCAATCAGCATCTTTGAACTCTGGTTCAGTAAGATGGATGAATCGAAAAAGGTCGATGATCTGATTAATTTCGTACCGATTCCCATGCTCAGCGTAAACACCGACGGCATTACGACGGCCTGGAACACGGCCGTGGAGGAGATGACCGGATGGGCGGCCTCTCGAGTCCTCGGCAAAGGGAATTACGAATGCTCCCTGCCTTTTTATGGTATACGACGCCCAATGATCGTCGATCTTATCATGAATCCGGACCCCAAATGGGAGGCGACCTATCTGGATTATAAGAGAGAGGGCGATGTGGTTCGGTCCATGGCCTTTGTCCCCTTGGTCACCGGCGCAGGCCGATTTGTGACAGGCATTACGGCAAAAATGCGTGACTTCAACGGGCGGGTCTTTGGCTCTCTTCACCATATTCGCGATATAACCCACGAGCGAGAGGTGGAAAGCAGGCTGAAAAGCTCCGAGTCCATGTTCAGGACCATCACCGACTATGCAGGACTTGGAATCGCGCTCTTCGGGAAAGAAAGGGCGTTCTATTACAATGAGCGTTTTGAAAATCTCCTGTCAGCCTCTGCAAAAGAGATCGATTTGCAGGATCTATTGAATGCGGTTTGCGAGGAAGAACAGGAAGAAGCCCGATCCCGGCTGAAAAGGATGTTTGAGGGAACGGAAAAAGGGCCGCTGCGATTGGAACTGCAAGTAAAGGGCGAAACCAGAGATCTTCATTACAGCAGCTATGCTCAAATGCTGGAATATGAAGGTTCTCCCAGTATATGTTTTATTCTGGATGATACGACCGAGTTGAAAGAGATGGCTCAGAAGGCCCGGTTGAATGAATTAAAAATGTACCATGAAGACCGTCTGGCTGCTCTGGGGACTATGGCCGCGGGGATTGCCCATGAGCTGAATCAGCCCCTGAACACGCTTCGGGTGGTTACGGACGGTCTTTTCTTCGGAAGGGAGCAAGGGTGGCCCCTGGATGAAGAGGAGCTCTTCGACAACCTGGAGATGGTCTCGCGACAGGTTGCGAGGATGACCGAGGTCATACGGAATATTCGGAATTTTGCCAGAGAGGATCGCATGCCGCCCTCTTTGGATGTCCACGCAAATCAAGCCATTGAAAACGTGTTTTCCATGATTGGACGTCAGCTTGAGGCACATGGTATTCGGGTTCGCAAAGAACTGAAAACCAATCTTCCCCTTCTAAGGGCGCACCCGAACCGTTTGGAACAGGTGATCATGAATCTGGTGGTGAATGCCCGGCAGGCCCTGGACGAATGCGTTCACAATCATAAAGAATTGTGGGTGCAGACCGGTGTAAGAGACAAGGCGGTATTTATCGAGGTGGGGGACAATGCCACCGGTATTCCGGAAGGCCAGAAGCGCAAGATTTTTGATCCCTTCTTTACGACCAAAGAAGCGGGAATGGGGACAGGTCTGGGGCTCACCATTACCCAATCCATTATCAAAGAGTTTGCGGGACGGATAGAGACGTTTAATAATGAAAAGGGTGGGGCCACTTTTGTGGTGACGGTCCCTGAAGGAGGCCCCCATTGAATATCCTCTTCATCGACGACGAACCGGATGTGCGCAAAAGTCTTTCTGATTTTTTAGCGAAATCAGGTCATCATGTCGTTTGTGCCGCCGATGGGGTGGAAGGTCTTCGAGAATTTCATTCCCGGGACTTCAACCTCGTCATTACGGATATCCGCATGCCTCGCATGGACGGCCTGGAATTCTTGCGGCGAACAAAAGTAATCGAGCGTTCTCCCGTGGACATCATCGTGATCACCGGCCACGGGGATATGGCCAACGCCATCAAGGCCTTGAAATACGGCGCCTACGATTACCTTCAGAAACCGATCGACGTCCGGGAATTGACCATCACCATGGAACGCAGTGCGGAATATACGGCTCTGAGGACAAACTATGCCCGCCTCAAAAAGGAATTCGATGACCAGGTTGAAGCCAGGACGCGGACGGTCCGCGGGCAGGCGGAACAGTTGCGGGCGGCTTATCTCGAAGAAATAGGACTGGATCGTCTGTGCGTCTATTCCGATGCCATGCGCCGGGTCATAGATCAAGCAGAGCAATACAGCTCTGAAAAAGAGATTCCCGTTCTGATTGAGGGAGAGAGTGGGACAGGCAAGGAACTGGTTGCCAGGTACGTCCATCACTACGGACAGGTAAGCGCCATTGTTCCCTTTGTGGCCATAAACTGCGGCGCCATTTCTCGGGGGCTTTTTGAGGGAGAATTGTTCGGCCATGAACCGGGGGCCTATACCGGCGCCACGTCCAAAGGTCGTATTGGTAAGTTTGAAGCGGCGGATGGGGGCACTATTTTCCTGGACGAAATCGGTGAGATGCCTCTCAACCTCCAGGTCAAACTCCTGAGGGTCCTGGAAGAAAAAAAGATCTGCCGACTTGGCGGCGTCAAGGAAATCCCCGTGGATTTCAGAATTATCTGCGCGTCCAATAAAGACTTATCCAAGGAAGTGAATGAGAAGCGTTTTCGCCTGGATCTATTCTATCGGATCAACACGGGGAGTATCCGCATACCGCCCCTAAGGGAGCGCCGCGACGATATCCTGCCCCTGGCGCTTCACTTTGTGAATCGAGCCTACGCTCGCAGGGGAAAGTCTTTTAAACGATTCACACCGGACGCTGAGGAATTCCTCCTTTCCTTTTCCTGGCCCGGAAATATTCGCCAACTTAAAAATTCCATGGAACATGTGGCGTTGACGACGTTCTTGCAAGAAGTCGGTTTGGAAGACCTTTCCTTTATCGATGCACCAAAACCTGCAATAGCGCACACCAACGAGACCGGATCCGTTCTGACACCTGATGAATTTCATTTGCCCGAAGGCAACCTGGATCTGGAACGGATGAATAAGCATATCATATTGAAGGCATTAGAAAAAAATCATGGGAATCAAACGATGACGGCTCAATACTTGGGGATATCCCGAAGGGTGCTTCAAGGCCGGCTGAAAAAGTGGGGCCTTTGAAGATAAAGAAGACCTTATGCCGGAAGGATTTTCCATATCCGAACTGTCACGGGGAACCCGAATAAGGATTCCCTGACAGGCCCATTTGTTCTGCCCCGATTCGTGCAGGGTGCCCGATTGGTGCACCAAACGGTGCATCGTTTTGTCAACCTTAATGACTCTGTCTTTTTAACGCATTGATTTCATGATATTTTTTGCTATTTCCTCATCTGGCATCCCTGTTGCTTTAATGGAGGCTACCCTTAAACCTCAATTACAAAACCGTCATCGCTTATGTTGATCATCGCGGAAAGGATCCATGCCTCCCACAGGTATATTGCATCGGCCATCTCTTCTGAAAACAGGGCATTTATTCAGAACGAGGCCAAGGCACTGGCTTTGGCCGGCGCTGACTATATTGATGTGAATACCGAAATATTTGGCGAAAAAGAGGGTGAGCGGCTTAAATGGGTGATCGAGGCGATTCAGGAGGTAACGGATCTCCCTCTCTCCATCAACAGTTCGAACCCTGCGGTCATAAAGAACGTTTTGGGTTTTCTGAAAAAGAAACCAATCGTCAATTCGATTTCCCTGAAACCAACACGATTGGAAGGCATTCTGCCTCTGGTGGCCGAGCACAAGGCCAAAGTCATAGGCCTCTGTCAGTCAGGAGAAACCACTGCCGAGACCGTTGAGGACAAGATGCGGATGGCAGGTCAGTTGGTGAAACGGGTTACGGGGGCGGGTATTTCCCTCGACGACCTTTACATCGATCCCCTGGCATATCCCCTTGCAACCAATCCCCAATCCGCCACGGCCACGATACAGGCCATTGAGTGGATCAGGACAGGATTTCCGGGCGTTCACACCACCTGCGGTTTGACGACTGTCTCCTACGGGCTTCCGAACCGAAGACTCGTCGATCGAATTTTTCTTGTCGCAGCCATTTTCCGTGGTTTGGACGCGGCCATTTTGGACCCCACGGACAGACAACTTTATGGGGCCTTTATGGCGGCACGAATGGTGTCAGGCAAAGATGCGTTCTGCAGGGAATATATCGATGCATCCCAGGAGGGTCGTTTCGAATGAGAGAAGAAAGGAGGTGTGTTTAAGCAATCGGCTGAAGTGTTTTGTAGGTTATTCACTCGAAAGAACAGGAGGACATGCCAAATGAAGAAGAACAGGGTTGTTATGCTACTTATTGCCGCGTTGGTTTCATTTTCTTTTCTGACAGGACCTGCCTTTGCTGCGGACAAACCGATCAAATGGAAAGCACAGTCAATGTGGAGCGCAGCGGAGTTATCACACCAAACCTTTGTTGATTTCTGCGCCAGAGTCAAAGTCCTTACAAACGGGCGATTGGAGATAACGCCCTATCCTGCCGGCGCTCTCGTACCCACATTTGAGGCGCTGGATGCCCTTCAGAATAACGTCATTCAAGCCATGCATATGTGGTCGGGCTATTTCAGCGGGAAAGAGCCCGGATTTTCGCCTATTTCCGATTTGGTAGCCGCTTACTCCGAACCCTGGCAGAAGGATGCCTGGATGTATTACAAAGGGGGCTGGGAGATGTTGAATGAGATGTACAAACCTTTCAACGCCTATGCAGTGGGTTGGATGTTCTGGGGAATAGAGTCCCTGGTTTCCACAAAACCCATCGGAAAAATGGAGGATTTCAAAGGATTGAAGATGCGGGTGCCACAGGGCATGACAGCCATGCTGTTTCAGGAACTGGGTGCGTCTGTGGTGGTTCTGCCGGGCGGAGAGGTTTATTCAGCCCTTGATAAGGGCGTAATCAACACCAGCGACTGGGCCTCCCCCTCCATGAACCAGAGGATGGGGTTCTTCCAGGTGGCCAAGTTTACAAACTATCCGGGTTTCCATTCCATGCCCATGGCCAGTTTTACCGTCAACCTGAATGAATGGAACAAACTGCCCGATGACATCAAGCAAATCCTCAAAACAGCCTGCCGTGAATGGGCATGGGACAGTGTCGAGCGGATTGCCATCGACGACATAAGGGCACTGAAAGAGATGAAGGCAAATGGCGTCACGGTCCAGACCTGGAGTAAGGAGGACCTGGCCCGAGTTCGTGCAAAAGCCATGGCAATGTGGGATGAATTTGCCAAAAAGAGTCCCATGGCAAAGAAGGTTATCGATTCCCAAAAAGAATGGCTTCGGGAGTTGAAATTGATCGATTAGTTGATTGCTTTAGAAACCTGGAGAAAGGAGGGCTACGCCTTCCTTTCTCTAATACTTCTGTGGTGCAAAGAGGTTAGACACTTTCTTATAAATGGGGCCGCTAATGTAACCTGGTCCCTGGCGAAGGGAGCAAGTATGAAAAAGATCTTATCTTTCATCGATGCTTTATCCATCGTGGTGGGGAAGGCAGGGAGCTGGCTCATCCTGGCGGTTGTAGCATTCATCGTCTATGAGATCGTGATGAGGTATATCTTTCACCTTCCCACCCTTTGGGTCAGCGAGTCCATGGTTTTCGGATGCGGGATGAGTTATGTGCTGGGCGCCGCCTGGGCCCAGCAGGATAACCGGCACGTGAAAATTGATCTGATTTATGGGAGGCTGACAACCAGGCAGCGGGCCGTCATCGATTCCATCACCTACCTCTTTTTTGCGCTCTACATGGGGGTATTCTTGTGGGCCGCCGGCGTGTACACATGGCGGTCCATACTCGTGAGAGAGACCACCAGTTCGGCGTGGGATCCTCCGGTTTATCCGATCAAGATCGCCCTCGTGGTGGGGACGGCCCTGTTGCTGCTGCAAGGCACGGCCAAATTCATTCGTGATCTACACTTTGCTATCAAAGGTACGGAATTATGAGCATTGAATGGATCACCATCCTGCTATTAGCTACTTTCATTTTGCTGCTGGTGACCGGTCTGCCCCTGGCCTGGGTAATGGGCGCCACCGCCGTCATTTTTTCTCTGACCCTGTTCGGTCCCAACATCATGGTGATGATGGTGGGCAGGGTCTACCAGATGATGCTGAACTACGCCCTCGTGGCCGTGCCGCTGTTTATTTTTATGGCAGCCATCCTCCAGCAATCGGGTGTTGCCGATCAGTTGTTCAAGGCCGTTTATATATGGTCCGGGCCTTTCAGGGGCGGGCTGGCCATCGGTACGATTGTTTCCTGCATTATCATGGCTGCCATGGTCGGCATTGTAGGGGCTGAAATTGTGACTTTCGGCATGATCGCCCTGCCCGGCATGCTGGAACGAAAATACGATGGGAGGATCGCCCTCGGAAGCATCTGTGCCGGAGGCGGTATGGCCACCTTGATTCCACCCAGCGTTGTCTTTATTGTCTATGCCATGACGGCGGGCGCTTCCGTCGGAGAACTGTTCATCGCAGGCATCATTCCGGGTCTGCTTTTAGGGACCTTGTTCATCGGATATATCATTGTTGCCACCTGGCTCAAGCCGGAAATGGCCCCTGCCGCTCCTGAAGAGGAACGTAACATTCCGTTCAAACAAAAACTGGCGTTGCTCAAAGGCCTGATCATGCCGGGACTTCTTGCCGCTTCGGTCTTGGGATCCATCTATGCGGGCGTGGCCACTCCTTCCGAGGCCGCGGGGATCGGCTGCCTGGGAGCCCTCATTTCTGCCGCCATTAACCGCAGACTAACCTTCAAGGGGGTCAAGACGGCCCTTTACGATACCGTAAAAGTTTCCTGTATGCTGGCCTGGTTGTTTTTTGGCGCACAAACCATCATTGGCATCTATACGCTTGCAGGCGGCGATGAATTTGTCAGGAACGCAGTCATGTCTCTCCCATTCGGCAAGTGGGGTGCCATTGTGGGCATGCAACTAATTCTGATTTTCCTGGGTATGTTCCTGGACTGGATCGGAATTGTTTTGCTGACCATGCCTCTCTTTGTGCCCATCATTCTGGACCTGGGTTTTGATAACGTCTGGTTCGGCGTGGTTTTCTGTATGAATATGCATATTTCTTATTTGTCGCCACCATTTGGGCCTTCCATTTTTTATCTGAAGAGCGTCGTAGGCGATGAGATACCGGTGGGCGCAATCTATAGAGCAAATATGCCGTATCTGTGGCTTACGGTGGTTGCTCTGATCATAGTTGTCGCCTTTCCAAGCCTGTCTTTGTGGCTCCCAAGCATCATGGTCAAATGAGTGTTCCCTCCTTTGAGCCAGGTACACAACCTTGAGAAACATGAAAGATAGAAAATAGAATCTAAAGGAGTAATCAGATGGATATGAAACCCGATTTTGATGGACGATTCAAACGCGTGGTCAGACACCAGGAGGCGGACCGGGTCCCGCTGTGCGAGGTTCTGATTGCCTACCCAATTCAGAGCCGGTTCCTGGGACGGGAGGTGGCGCCGGAGGATGTAAAATCCCAGATAGAATTCTGGAGCAAGGCTGGATATGATTTTATTCCGATTCCCGTCAGTATGATGACGCCGGGCGGGGTGACCGCTGAATCCAGAATCACGAAAGTCCTTCGAGAGAAGGTTCAAAAGGAAAGGCCGGAGGTGACCGACCCAAAGGCCTGGAATCTGGAATTCACCAGCTTTATTCATGAAAGGGAGGATTTCGAGTCGTTTCCGTGGGAAGCGGCCGCTGAACTGGATTTTACCAACCTGAATAAAGCAGAAGATCTGCTTCCAGAGGGCATGAAAGTGATTGTCGCCTCCGGAAAGATCTTTACGCTCACGTGGATGCTTATGGGTTTTCAGAATTTCTCCATGAAACTCCTGCTGGACCCCCAGCTCGTGACCGACGTCTTCCAAAAGGTGGCTGAGATTCAATTCAGCGCTCTCGAGAGTATTTTGTCAAAAGATTATGTGGGAGCGGTTTGGGTCGTGGATGATCTTGCCTTTGGCACCGGCCCGATGATTTCTCCCGCTGCCTTTCGCGAGCATGTCTTCTACTGGTATGCCAAGATGGCACGGCGCTGTCACGAATTGGACCGGATTTTCATCATGCATTCGGATGGGGACGTAACGTCGCTCATGCCCGATATCATAGAGACCGGCATAGATGTTCTGCAGCCCATCGATCCCACGTGCATGGATATCGTCAAAATGAAAAGGGAATATGGTGACCGCATTACCCTTGTTGGCAACGTAGCCAATGAGTTGCTTCGCAGCGGCACGGTGGTGGAGGTAGAGGAGTACACCCGCTATCTTCTGCGGGAGGTGGCGCCGGGCGGAGGGTTCTGCATGGGCTCCGGTAATTCCGTCCCGGACTGGGCAAAGTTTGAAAATTATATGGCCATGCGGGACACCACTCTCACACATGGAGCCTATCCCATCTCAATCTAAAATGAAAGGAAAGCAAATGGACGATCGACTCCAACAGATAAAGGACGTGGTGATTGCGCGGCAGCGAAACGAAATCCAGGAACTGGTGAAAACCGCTCTGAACGAAGGGGTTGACGCGAACAGCATCATAGAAGAAAGCCTCATCGCGGCCATGGACGTGGTAGGAAAACAGTTTGCGGACGGCGATATCTTTGTTCCCGAGATGCTTGTTTCCGCATTGACCATGAAGATTGGTCTGGAAACCCTGAAGCCTTTTTTGGCAGGTAGTGCTACAAAATCCAGGGGGTCCGTCATCATGGCTACGGTCAAAGGCGATCTTCATGATATCGGGAAAAATATTGTTATTATGATGCTTGAAGGGGCGGGGTTTCAGGTCGTGGATCTGGGCGTGGATTTGAGCGTGGAAAAGCTCATGGCGGAAATTGAGGAGCTAAAGCCGGATATTCTGGGCCTTTCGGCCCTCTTGACCACGACTTTACCCGAAATGGAACGGGTCATAAAGGAGCTGAAGGCCAAAGGTCTGCGGAACAAGATAAAGGTGATGGTGGGTGGCGCGCCGGTTGGGAAATCCTTTGCGGAAAAGATCGGGGCTGACGGCTACGGCGCCGACGCGACAGAGGCGGTTGCACTGGCCCGAGAACTGGTGGAAAGTGCCAAGATTCCATAGGGTTTGAACCGCCGTTGCGGGGACCCGCCGAAATACAATTTGAGATCTTAATAAGGAGCGAGAAGGGATGCTGATAGTCGCTGAGAGGATTAACTCCTCACGGAAAACTGTCGCACAGGCCATGGAAGGTCGAGACAGGGATTTCATTCAAAACGAGGCCCGGATGCAGGCCGAAGCCGGCGCCGATTATATCGATGTGAATGCAGGATCGTTTATCGGTGAGGAAGCGGACCTCCTGATGTGGGTGGTTGACGCGGTTCAGAAAACCACCGATTTACCCCTGTGCATCGACAGCCCGGACCCGGAAGTCATCAAGGCGGTTTTGCCCCTCTTACATCGATCACCCATGATCAATTCCATCACCATGGAAGGGGTCCGGCTGGAAGGGATGTTGCCGCTGGTGGCGGAAAAGGGGGCCAAGGTGATCGGTCTTTGCCAGTCCGAGGAAATCCTGGCTGAAACCGTGGACGACAAGGTCCGTCTGGCCGGCCGACTTGTGGAGGAGGTTTCAAAAGTCGATATTTCCCTGGATGATCTTTATATCGATCCCCTGGTCTATCCCTTGTCGTCCAATCCGGATTCGGGTCTTGCCGTTCTGGGAGCCATTGAAAGGATCATGAAAGAGTTCCCGGGCGTTCATACCATCTGTGGCCTGACCAATGTGTCCTACGGGCTTCCCAGCCGGAAACTCATCAACCGAACTTTTCTTGTGGCCGCCATTACCAGGGGACTTGATGCCGTGATCATGGATCCCACGGACAAGGAACTTTTTGGCTCTCTCAAGGCAGCCCTCACGGTGGTTTCAAAAGATGAATACTGTATGGACTATATTGCCGCCTTCAGGGATGGGCGGTTGCCATCATAATTTTTTAAAAGGAGCAGAATATGCTGACCCATCGAGAGCGAATTTTGAGAGTCGCCAGAGGCGAACTGGTGGACAAGATCCCATGGGTGCCCAGGATCGATCTCTGGCACAACGCCCATGACTTGTCGGGCACGATGCCGGAGAAATACAAAGGCCTGACCGTGGAGGAGATTCATCGAAGGGAAGGGTGGCCTTTGCACAAGATGATCCCTGAATATCTCAAACCCGAAAGCCCCGATGACATCGCGCACCGGGCCGTCGGACTCTATCGTTTGAAAGAGTTTCCCTATGATTTTGACTTCCCCACCGATGTGGAGATCCGGATAGAATATGAAGACGATGGCGATGAGCAGATGACCCATGTGGAATACCATACCCCCGTGGGCATGGTGAGCGTGAGGCATGGAACCACGAAAGAGATGAAAAAATCCGGGGCCTCCATCACATGGGTCAAGGAGCCGGCGATCAAGGGGCCGGAAGATTATCGCGTTCTGGCCCATATCTTTGGGAATCTCACCCTGAAACCGGCTTACGAGCGTTTTTTGCGTTGGAAAAAGAGTGTTGGGGAGGATGGCGTAGCAGTGGGACAGGGGCTTGGGATCGGATGTTCTTCTCCCATGCATTTCATCCAGAAGACCTTCTTAGGCGCCACGGCCTTCTACTATCATTATAATGATTACCACAAAGAGATGGGAATGCTGGCAGATGCCTTGGGGCATGCCTATGATCAGTTGCTTGCTGTCCTTGCGGATTCCCCCGCGGATGTTATCTTGTGGTCCGCAAACGTGGACGACATGGTGACCTACCCCGCCTACTTTGAAAAAGAGATCGTTCCCTGGTGTCGAAAGGCCTCTGAAAGGCTCCATTCCAAAGGAATTCTTCTCGCCATGCACACGGACGGGGAGAACCGTGGGCTGATGGATCTGGTTCCAAAATGCGGGATGGACATTGCGGACGCCGTAACCCCCTATCCCATGACCAAGGTGACCATCGATGAATACTATGACAGATGGTGCCGCTCCGGCAACCTGACCATCCATGGCGGTATTCCGGAAAATCTGCTGCTTGAGGAATCCACCTCCTGGGAGGATCTGAAGGGCTATCTGGATCATATGTTTCAGGTAATATCGCCCGGAAAGAGACTGGTTGCCTCCATAGGGGATACCAGCCCTCCCAATACCCAATTCGAACGGTTGGTCTATATCGGGGAGCGCTTTGAAAAAGAAGGTCGGTTGCCCCTGGAGGCAGGGTCGGCCAGGCCTCTCACGGAGAGTTGGATCAAACGGGCCGGGGAGCGTTTAACCCCCAAGGCCACATCATCCGGAGGAGACTTTGAGGCCATTCGGGAGCGGGTGCTCAAGGGCGATTTCAAGAACATCAAAAAGGATGTCCAGGAGATGCTGGACAAGGGTTTCAAGGCCCGGGACATCCTGCAACAGGGGATGCTTTCCACCATGGAAACCATCGGAGAAAAATTCAAAGACGGGAGTGTATTTATCCCCGAAGTCCTGCTTGCTGCAAGGGCCATCAACGAGGCACTCTCTGTCTTAGAGCCTCACCTGGCAAGTTTTGAAAAAGAAAGCAGCGGGACGATCATGATCGGTACTGTTCGAGGGGATCTGCATGACATTGGAAAGAATATGGTACTGACCATGCTGAAAGGGGTGGGTTTTGATACGGTGGACCTCGGTGTCAATGTTAAGGCCGAGGATTTTGTGCGTCAGGTCGCAGAAAAAAAACCGGACATTCTGGGCATATCGGCCCTTCTGACAACCACCATGCCCGAGATGAAAAAAATAATCGATGCCCTCGGGGAGGCTGGCTTGAGAAAAGAGATCAAAATCATTGTAGGAGGGGCTCCGGTCAACCAGAATTTTGCCAAGCGTATTGGGGCGGACGGGTATGCTCAGGATGCAGGAGAGGCAATCTCATTGGTTAAACAATTTATGCATGGATCTGAAGCCCGGCAGGAAGAATGAGTGATTAGGGGGCGTCGAATGCCAAAAGAAGAAAAAGGATCTACGGTCATTGTAGCTTGCCGGGTGATGGAGCCGGAACTCGAATTTGTTCGGGCAAAAAACCCGAGGGTGGAGATTCGCTACCTCGACCAGGGATTGCACCGGACACCGAACAAGATGGCCGATCTGGTACAGAAACAGATCGATGAGGCGGCGCCCCACGCCGGACGGGTTATATTGGGCTATGGGCTCTGCTCCAACGGGATCGTGGGTGTTGCGGCAAGGCAACAGGGCCTTCTGGTTCCCCAGTGCCACGATTGCATTGCTTTTTTCATGGGGTCTTTGGAGGCATACAGGAAGGCCTTTGAGGAAAGACCCGGAACCTACTATCTAACACCCGGCTGGATTATTGAAGGAAAAGACCCTTTGAGCATCGTCGAAGAAGACTATATGACTCGGTTTGACCGGGAGACAGCCGTGTGGGTCATGGAGGAGGAACTGAAACACTATACCCATATTGTTCTGATCAATACAGGCATAGGAGATCTGGAAAAGCCCAGGGAAAGGGCTATGGAAAACGCCCGCTTTTTTAAAAAACAATATGAAGAGATTCATGGAAATCTGAACTATTTCAAGAAGCTTGTCGAAGGGCCCTATACCGAGCAGGATTTCTTTTCCCTTGCTCCCTGCCAGGCCGTTACCCAGGAGATGTTTCTTGAAAGTGACTGAAACTTCGATCTTCCGGATGGCAATGGGGTCCAGCGCCGAGGTTCAGACCCCTGCATCTTCTTACACTTACAGGACCAAATCCTTTGCTATAGTCAGGTAGAAGACCGTTTTTTTGCCGGGTTCCGAGCTGACCCGGATTTCTCCCCCATGGCGGTGCGCTACTTCCCGGACGATGTTGAGGCCTAATCCTGCGCCCTCAATCCCTCTGGAGCTTGCATTTCGCTCAAATAGCCCGAATATTTTTTCCTTATTTTCCGGTTGGATGCCCATACCGTTATCTGTAACGGAAAGGATGTGGAACAGCTCGGTGGAATCGTAATCTATCTGGATTCGGCTCAAGCATTCTCCACCATATTTCAAAGCATTATCCACCAGGTTGCGTAAAGCGCGGATAAACGACAATTGATCGGCATAAATTTCAATGGGGATAGGAGGTTCAATCCATTCTATCCCCCGCACGCTGAGGCGGGCGGAAAATTCGTCTTGGATCATCCGGAACAGCTTGTTGATGTTGATTTTCTCTATTTCCAACGGGGCTTCTTTACTGACAATGTAATGGTTTATCTTCTCCACCAGTATGGCAATATGCTCGCAGGCCTTGACGATCTGGTCGCAGTACGTTTGACCTTTTTCGTCAACGATCTCCCCATATTTTTTTTGCAGCAATTTCGACAGCCCGTAAATTCCGACGGCCGGGCTCTTAAGATCATGTACGACCGAATAGGCAAATCGTTTGAGGTCCTCCGAACTTACATATAAGGCCTTTTCCGCTTTTCTGCGCTCTTCGATTTCCGTCTTCAGGTTTTCGTTGGCAAGTGCCAATTCGAGGGTCCGCTCCCGGACTCTCTCTTCTAACTCCTCTTTTGCCTCAGACAAAGCTTCCTGAGTGCGCACCCGCTGAATAGCGGTTCCAAGTCCCATGGCCGCTGTCTCCAAAATCTCCACGTCTTCCAGCGGGATCATGTCTTCTCTATGGTCGGCTACGTGTATCAGACCCACAACCTGGTTCTCGAGGCGGATCGGCAACAACGCAACTGGACTCGTATCCAAAACGGTTGCACACGTTGCGGGTGGCGCCTTTTTGCTCTTCCGCCACATTGGCGAGGAAGCGGGTGGTCCCGTTAATATAAAATGAGCCATAAGCGGTGAAACATTCCAAATCCGGATCGGTGTTCTGCGTAATCACATTGATACACATGCACTGGTCGGTCTTAATCGAAAGCGGGCTTTCCAGTTCATAAAACTCATGGCTAAATCCGTAATACGCCTGATAAGGAATATTGCCCTGCTTATCCAGGATACGAATACCCGCCGCAACGCAGCCGGTAAACTGTTTGATCTCTTCCAACGATTCCTGCAGCAGAACCGGCATTACATTGTTTTTGTTGCCGATCTCAAGAAAGCGGTGCGAGAGCTTCAGGGCCCTTTGATTATGTGTGCGCTTGCTGATATCGCGGGTAATCCCCCGGTAACCCAATAGCCTGTCTTGCTCGTTAATAATCGGCACGGCACTGGTTTCCGCAATCACTTCATGACCGTATTTATGAACAAGCTGAGTCGCCATGCCGGATACGAGCGACCGATTTTTCATCCTCTCGAATAGGGCGCATCGTTGGGATGCCTTCTCAGTTTCTGAAAACAGATCGTAGAAGTACAGACCGACGATCTCCTCCGGCTCATATCCCAGTATCCTTTCGACTACGGGATTGGAGTAGGCGTACTTTCCTTCCATGTCCATTTCCCATATCCAGTCCGAGGTGCATTCCGCCAGGTCCTTGAAACGCTTTTCCGTTTTGTTCAAGGATTCTTGGAGCTTCTTCTCACGAACAACCTTTTGGATCGTGCCGGGCAGCAGGGTAAAAAAATCGCCCGCCTTGACCAAATAGTCGGAGGCGCCCAGTTTCATCGCCTGCACGGCGATCTGTTCGTCTCCCTGTCCGGTAATGATGATAACGGGGATATTCTCGTGGCTTGATTTGAAGGTTTTCAAGAACTCAATGCCGTCCATCCCGGGCATGCGATAATCCGCGATAACGACATCCGGAGCGATGCTGTCCATCCCGGCCAAAAAGGCGTTCGCCTCGGTAAAATGCTCTATGGAGACACCCGGAATAGCCTTTTCAATCGTTCTTTTCATGAGGTGAAAGTGGGCTTCCTCATCTTCCATAATCACGAGCTTGAGCGTTTCCATGGTTTCCTTCACACCTGGTCAAGGGTTTCGATCAGCTAAAACCGGGGATTCGTTGAGCAGCACCCAATATTTATCGATTTGCTTGATCCTGTCCTCAAATTCTTTGTAACCGACCGGTTTGACGAGATAGCTGTTCACATGGTGGCTATAACACCGGGCGATATCGCTTTCTTGTGCTGAGGTGGTAAGCATAATCACAGGGATCCTTTTCAAAACAGGATGCTCCTTCACCTGTTTCAACACCTCTATTCCATCGATGCCCGGCAGTTTGATATCCAGCAAAATCAAGCACGGCGCACCATATCTCTCCTTGTCCGAATACGTTCCTCGGTTGAACAGGTAATCCAATGC
The DNA here is from genome assembly GCA_963747555.1 of uncultured delta proteobacterium. Taxonomy (GTDB): domain Bacteria; phylum Desulfobacterota; class DSM-4660; order Desulfatiglandales; family Desulfatiglandaceae; genus DUZB01. The sequence continues at coordinate 26,889 of CAVVFZ010000026.1, read as the reverse complement.
CTCCTCGCCATTCACAACCACGTCAATCCGGTTCACGTTGCCGCCCTTTCGGATCGCCCGTTTGGTCAATTCCGCATGGGCCTCCTCGTCTTCCACAAGCAGGATGGTGGAGCATTTTACTACATCCATCATGAATCACTCTCCTTGGTCGCTAAGGGTGAAAAAAAAGGTGCTTCCTTTCCCCGGCTCCGACGTCAACCAGATGCTCCCTCCATGATGCTCGATGATCCGCTGCACAATGGTCAGACCGATGCCGGTGCCTTCGCCGGTTCTGACAGCCGAAGGGAGCCTTTGAAAGATCTGGAAAACCTTTTCAAGGTAATTTTGCTCAATACCTATGCCGTTATCTCTGACAAAGAAGGTCTTCCGACCGTTTTGTTCCGTCGCTCCAATGTGGATACGGGGCGTGGGGTTTGCCACACCGATATATTTGACGGCGTTGGAGAGCAAATTATCCATAACCTGAACCAGTCGTTTTCTCTCACCATAAACAGCCGGGAGGTTTTCGTCCACTGTAACGGCGACACCGCGCGCTTCGATAAGAGGTTGCAGAGTTCTTATCGCTCCTCGTACGATTTCGCCAAAAGGAAACCGGGTCATTGCTTCACTCAAGCGGCCGATGCGGGAGAGCTCAAGCAGATCATTAATGAGCATTTCCATCTTGCGCGCGGCCCTGCTCATGAAATCGAGGTACTTTTCTCCTTCCGCGGACAATCGATCGCCGAAGTCCTCCCGCAGAGCCCCTACAAACCCTTCGATCGTAACAATCGGGGTCTTCAAATCATGGGACACCGTATAAACAAAGGACTCAAGCTCCGTGTTCTTTTCGGCCAATTCCGCTAACAACGCCTCAAGCTTCTTTTCGTTTTCATGGAGGGCCTTTTCAGCCCGCTTCCGCTCCGAGACCTCACGGAGGGCCTGGTCCCTGGCCGCCCTCAACATCTTTATGCGTTGAAGTAGAAAATGAAGAAGCACGGAAAGTCCCACCGACAGAGCAAGGCCAAAGAGAAGGACCGGAAGTGTGCCCGGCGAACGCAGGACACGAGGTTCCACCTCCACCCGCCAGGTCTTGCCCGGAAAATGAATCCCTCGAATCACAGGGAATTTGTCAAGGGTCGACTTTCCTCCTATCAAGTCCCCGGAGGAATAAATGAGTCGGTCTTTCTCGTATAGGCTTATAAGGAAGTCTCGAAGGATGTCCGTAGGCAAGCTCAGGGCCATAATGGACTTCATCTGAAACACACCGTCCAGATATCCCTGCACTTGCCCCTCGTGGAGCAATGGCATTATAACGTGAAACCCCATTCCTCCTTGAAGCTTCATACAAGGGGTAATTCCATACTTGCGGTTCTTGCGCACCTGTTCGAATGTGGCCCGGTATGCGGGATCAGAATGCCCATGAAGGCTTTCATCCTTTGCGGATGCATTGGTGTCGGGCGGGAAAACCCAGCGGATAATGCCATCGGGGTCTATCCAGTCGATACCTGCAAAGCCTTGATAATTTTGGTATAGACTCTTCGCGAAACTGAGGAAACGCTCCTGACTGAAATCAGCGGGCTCTCTCTCCACCCATCGCTCGGCCATCAACCCGAGTGAAGCAATTCGGGCATTCATAAGGCCTTCCACTCGAATTCGCAACTGCTCCGCGGAGTTTTCCGTATGCCGAAGAAGGATGCCACGTTCATAACGGCTCTGCGCCTGCCATAAAAGTACGGCAATGCCGCCGAAAAAAAAGAAGGTGACGACCGGGAACAGGGGTTTCTTGAAGTGCATTGACATCAGTGAAATTTCACCCGATTTGCTCAGACGATCTGTCTGCCAATTGTTGAAAAGGCAGCGTAATTACAAAGGTCGAGCCTTTTCCAGGGGCACTGGTTGCGGTAATCGTACCGCCGTGGCGAGCGACGATCCTTCTGCAAATGGCGAGCCCGATACCGGCACTGTCATAGGTGCTCCTCCCGTGTTGTCTGCTAAAGGGCCGAAAGACCCGGCGGAGCCCTCCTTTGTCAAAACCGATGCCGTTGTCTTGAACGACAAGCGCATACTGGGTCCCTATGGGGGATTCGACCGTATACCCACTAATCCGAATCAAGGGCTTCTCTCCTTCTTTGAAACACGTAAGGGCGTTGACCACAAGATTACGAAACAAAAGCTGAAGTTGCTCCAGGTCACCTTCAATGACCGGCAGGTCACCGACTTCCACCTTAGCGCCGATTTCATGGACGCGTTCCCCCAGATCTCTCAGCACCGCTTTGACAACATCTCCGAGGGACACGCTGGTAAAAGACGGGGCCGCAACGCCCACCCGACAGTAGGAAACAAGTGATTGAACGAGATTCCGCATTCGACTGGCGGAGCGAATCATTCGCTGCAAAAAGTCACGGTGCTCCGGTAAGAGTAGATCTTGGCATTCCTTTTCCAGGATGTCGCCGAATGTCTGGATTTTACGAAGCGGTTCCTGCAGGTCATGGGAAGCGGCAAAGGCAAAATCCTGCAACTCCCGTTCCCGCAATTCGAGCTTGGTCAGATAATGCCTGAGCTGATCCTCGGTTTTTTTACGTTCCGTAATATCCAGGTTGATTCCCGCCCAGCCTGTGATTCGCCCCTGGGCATCCTTGAGCGGGCATCCCCGGCTCAAAATGGTGCGATATCGACCATCCGCACCGAGAATTCGGTACTCATAATCCCAAAAACCGCCGGATACTACGCATTGCCTCCAATCGCCAAGGGTACGTGCCGCGTCCTCCGGCGTGAGTCTCTTTGTCCATTCGAAGTGCCTGCACTCCTCTAAAGTCATATCCACCAACTGCAGAAAAGAGTCGCTAAGATACCGAATCTCCCCATCAGGACCACAGAGCCAAAAGCCAAAGGGAAGCAGGTCCCCGACGCTGCGGTACCGTTGCTCGCTCTCTTTGAGGGAGCGCTGAAGCCCCTTTTCTCTGAGTACCTTACCGACGATACATGGGAGCAGTTCAAAAAATTCCGTTGACTTGACCAGATAGTCCCAGGCCCCGGCCTTCATGGCCCGCGCAGCAACGCCTTCGTTTCCCTGGCCCGTGACCATCAGGACAGGGATACCCTTCCCGGTCCGATTCAGTACATCCAGAAACTCCAGCCCGTTCATGCCCGGCATCATGTAATCGACGATAATGATTTCCGGCGTCCTAATCTCAAGCTCGCCGATGCACGCTTCCGCCTGGTCAAAGCATTGTATGCTAGCATCGGGCAGTTCCTTAAGAATGGCTCGACGCATCAGTGTGAAGTGAGCGCTTTCATCCTCCACAATAAAGATCACGGGGGAGGGCATCTTTGATTCCTTGATTGAAAGGTTTTGCGGTTTGCGAATAAAGACCGCCAATCAAAACATGGGCATGGCGCCTTTTCTTCCGTTATTCACGACATGCGAATGAAAAAAGAGAAGCATCTGTCCGGATTGATAGTACCACTAATTTTGAGATTTGTAATGGAAATAAGCGGTTTGTCAATGTCTGGCGGGACGAAGAGCGAAGCTGCCATCTTTAACAGGCATTTGTTCTGCTTATCCCCGGAATAAGCCGGAATAAGAGGGATGGTATCTTATTCAAAAATCCTGGCAGGAATGGAGTCGTGAGGTCTTTTTTGCTGCCGCATCCTGGATAAACCTTCACATACCGTCGAGAGGTCCTTCTAAGCTGGTACAAGAAAACCGTTGTTATCAATCCTCTTTCCCGTACCAGCTTAGAAGGACCGGTGCAGCCACAGGAATCAGATGCGGCAGCAAAAAAGACCTCATGACGGAATGGCGCATTGGTCACATACTCATCACCATAGAATTTGAATAGGATACGATGGATGAGCGGGTGTTTGGTTGGTTCATTTCTCAAAGGAAAGAGAGTTCTTTTACCGGGGACTAGTTCTCATTCCTCTTCATCCCCGGTCGAATCATCTATCTCATTCCGGAATGAAGATGCTGGATCCGGTCGTCATTCTCGATTCCACTTCCAGGTGGGCCCTGGCAGCCTCGGACAGAGGATAGGTCTGCCGGATTTCGATTTTCACCGCGCCTTTTTCCACCACATCGAACAGGTCCCTTGCGTGTGCCAGAAGATCTTCCCTTTTCTCCGTATAGGCCATCAAGCTCGGCGCCGTGAGGAACAGAGAGCCCTTGGCGCTGAGCAGGCTCGGGTCAAACAGAGGCCGATCGCCTGAAGAATGACCAAAAGCGACCATCATTCCCATGGGCCGAATACAATCCAGGGATGGAAGGAATGTGGACTTGCCCACGCCGTCGTAGACGACATCCACGCCTTTCCCGTCTGTGAATTTCCGCGTTTCAACCACGAAATCCTGTTTTTTGTAGAGGATCGCGTGGTCGCAACCATGGGACTTCGCCAGTTCGGCCTTTTCTTCCGAACCGACCGTCCCGATAACGCGGGCCCCAAGGTGTTTTGCCCACTGGCAAATAATGAGCCCGATCCCTCCGGCAGCGGCATGGATCAAAATGGTATCGCCTGCTTTAACCGGGTAGCACCCGTGGAGCAGATACCGGACCGTCATGCCGCGAAGCATCATGCCGGCGGCCTGCCTCGTGGGTATGGATTCCGGGAGTTTTACCAGACGATGGGCGGGGATCGTCCTTTTCTGGGCATAGGCGCCCGGAGGCAGCCCTGCGTACGCGATACGGTCGCCGGGCTTAAAGTCCCGGACCCCCTGGCCTGTTTTTTCTACGATACCCGCGCCTTCCATGCCAATGATCGCGGGCAGTTTCGGCAGGGGATAATTGCCGTTTCGATGGTAGATGTCGATGAAATTGAGTCCGATCGCCTCATGGCGAATCAGAGACCTCGCCCGCTCCGGGCTCGCCCGGCTCGAAATCTTCCCACTTGAGGACCCCGGGTCCGCCTGTTTCGTGGATGAATATTGCTTTTGTCATAATGCCTCCTGGTTTTCTGTTTAAAAACCGCACTTAGCGTTTAGCATTGAGTATCTAATAGCTAACGGCTCACGGCTGATTGCGTCTTTTGAGCTCTACATCATTTCTCCCCATCAAGCAGGGGAAGACGTCGAAAACGCCGGCCGTCGGCCGCAAAAAGGGCATTGGCCACCGCCGGCGCCAGGGGAGGAACGCCGGGTTCCCCCACTCCCGTGGGGCTTTCATGGGATGGAACAATATGCACCTCCACCTCGGGCATGCGATTGAAACGCAGCAGCTTGTAATCCTTGAAACTCGACTGCCGGACGCGCCCCGCGTCAAGCGTGACAGCCTCTTCGAGTGCCGCGGACAGGCCGAATGCCATACCCCCTTCCATCTGTGCACGAATAATCCCGGGGTTGACGGCCATTCCGCAGTCCACGGCGCAGACCAGACGTTCGACCTGGAAGGCGCCGTCCTCGCCGATGGAGACCTCGGCAACCTGGGCAACGAAGGTGTCAAAGGATTGGTGTACGGCGACGCCCCTGCCTCTACCGGACGGAAGCGGAGAACCCCACCCCGCCTTTTCCGCTGCGAGATTGAGAACACCCAAATGCCGGGGTTGTCCGGAGAGCAGGCTTCGGCGAAAGTCCACCGGGTCGCGGCCGGCCGCCTTGGCCAGTTCATCCAGGAACACCTCAACCGCAAAAGCGGTATGGGAGTGGCCCACGGAACGCCACCAGAGCACCGGCACTTTTACGTTCGTGGTATGCAGCTCCACGGTACGGGATGGGATGGCATAGGGCATGTCCGTAAGACCCTCAACAGAAGTGATGTCTATCCCGTCGTTGATCATGGCCTCCCCGAACGGAGTATTTGCCAGGATCGATTGCCCCGCCACCCGGTGCCGCCAGGCAACCGGATTTCCCTCTTTGTCGAGACCCGCTTCCACATGATGGACCATCATGGGCCGATATCGTCCTCCCCGGATGTCGTCCTCTCGGGTCCAGACCAGGTGCACCGGTGCTCGTCCCGAAAGCGCTCGGGCAACATGAACGCCCTCGACGATGTAATCGGAGGGCGGATTGGCCCTGCGTCCAAAGCTTCCCCCTGCAAAGAGCGTTTGTATTTTCACTTGCCGGAAATCCAGGCCGGCGGCATTGGCGGCATTTGCCTGATCCATGGTTTGGGATTGGTCCCCTGCCCAGATTTCACACGCATTTTCCGAAAGATCTACCACGCAATTGAGGGGCTCCATGGGGGCGTGCGCCAGGTAGGGAAACTCGAATACGGCCTCAACCGTCAGCGCGGCGCTCGCCAGCGCGGCTTCCACATCTCCTTCCCTGTATGCGGTGCGCCCTGGTTTTGCGAGAAGTGAATGATATTCCTTGAAAAGCTGATCGCTGCCACGCAACTCCGCCGTGCTGTCATCCCATTCCACATGCAGTAGATCCCGTCCACGACGAGCCGCCCAGGAGTCGACGCCGACCACCGCCACACCTTCCGGAATTTCCACCACGTCGGTCACTCCGGGAATGGACAGCGCCTCCGTTGCATCGAAAGATTTCACCCGGCCGCCAAACCGTGGCGGGCGAACGACCATGGCCGTCAACATGCCCGGAAAACGCACATCCAGGGCGTACCGGGCGGCCCCATTCACCTTGGAGTCGATATCGACACGCAGGTCGTTCCTGCCGATGAGCGTAAACGTCTTCGGGTCCTTGAGCCGCACTTCGGTCGGAGGATTCATGGAGGCTGCTCTTTTTGCAAGTTCGCCGAATGTTGCCTGACGGCCGCTCCGTGCATGGATGACAATCCCCTGTTCCACGCCGATCTCCTCCGCGGGGGTTTCCCACGCCTCGGCTGCAGCCATTACCAACTTTTCCCGAGCTATGGCTCCTGCCCGACGGTACTGCTCGTAAGCATTGGCGATACTGGTGCTTCCGCCCGTCACCTGGACCGGCCCTAACAGGAGGTTGTTGTAGACTCTTTCGTCCGCGGGAGCCGATGCAACCCGTACCCGGTTCCAATCGGCATCGAGCTCTTCCGCCACAAGGGTTGCGAGACCGGTGTAGGCGCCCTGTCCCGCTTCAAAATGTTTGGCGATGACGGTTACCGTGCCGTCCCCGCTGATCCTTACGAATGGGTTAAAAACATAGTGATCCGCGCTGACCTCCGAGGAAACTTCGGAGACGTTTTGAACCGGCGCCGCCTCTGCCGTTTTGGCTGATCGCATCTCCTTTGCCGCGCGTTTAATCGCGTTCTTGATGCGGCCATAAGTACCGCAACGGCAGAGGTTCTTCTGCATGGCCGCTGCAATATCCTCGTCGCTCGGGTCGGCATTTTCCGAAAGCAGGGATATGGCGCGTAGAATCTGGCCGGGTTGACAGTAGCCGCATTGGGGCACTTGCTCCGCCATCCACGCGAGCTTTACCGGATGATCCCGCGGGATGCCCTCGATGGTGATTATTTCCATGTTTTCCGCTGCATGCGCTTTTATGGTGCAGGAAGGTCGGGCTTTGCCATTCAGCAATACGGTACAGCCCCAGCATTGGCCCATCCCGCATCCGAATTTTGTTCCGGTAAGGTTGAGCACATCGCGCAAGACCCAGAGGAGAGGCATTTCCGGGTCCACATCCACTTCAAATGCCTTTCCATTCACCTTGAATGTCACCATGGTGGTTTCCTCCATTAGGTGGAAAGTAACGTTTAATTCTTTTTAACAGGGCAAGGGATTTAAAGGATAGTAGGCAAATCAGGTATTTTCAGGAAAGAATGGAAGTAGAATGCTGGAAGGATTCAGAAACGATACACTGAAAAGTCGTATGAATGTCATTTATGCACGGATATTGTTCCTAAACCCCATACACATCGTTGCGATGTCGCGGAATCACCCCTTCCACCATATAGATTACCTCTTCAGCGATATTGGTGGCGTGATCGGCAATCCGTTCCAGGTGCCTGGCGATGAGAAGAAGATTGATCAGGTATCCTACCCGATCAGGTTGTTCCTTGATCACTTCCTTGATCTTGTCGTAAATATCCTGGTTGATCTTGTCCACCTCATCATCACGCAGACAGACTGCGTAGGCCAGGTCCGCGTCCAGATTCACCAGGGCATCCAGACTGTCTTTGAGCATGGCCTCGGCTTTTTCCGCCATGGTGGAGTACTCGAAAGGCACGCTGACCGGCGGCCTTTTGGAAATATTGGCCACACGTTCGGCAATATTGACCGCTTCGTCTCCCACACGTTCCAGATCGTTGTTGATTTTCGTCACGGCGTTGACGAAGCGGAGATCCACTGCTACCGGCTGGTGAAGGGCTAAAATCTTGAGGCATTCCTCTTCCACTTCCACCTCGGCCTGGTTGATTTCCCGGTCCAGCTCCACCACCGTCATGGCCAACTCACCGTCTCTGTTTTCAAATGCCTTGATGGCCATGCGGACCCGCTCCTCCACCATGGCGCCCAGGGAAAGAAGGTTCTTTTTCAGATTATCCAGTTCTCTCTGCAAGTGTCTTCTCATGAGGCTTTCCTCTCCCTTCTTCTCGTTATCCAAATCGGCCGGTAATATAATCCGACGTTTCCTTCAGCCTGGGACGGGTAAAAATACTTTCGGTCTTCCCCGTTTCCACAAGCTTTCCCAAGATAAAAGAAGGCCGTAATATCGGAAACCCTGGCGGCCTGCTGCATGTTGTGCGTAACAATGATAATCGTATAGTCGGTTTTGAGTTCGTGAATCAGTTCTTCGATCTTCTGGGTGGCAATGGGGTCCAGGGCCGAGGCGGGTTCATCCATGAGCAGGACTTCCGGTTCCACGGCCAGGGCACGTGCAATGCAGAGGCGCTGCTGCTGCCCTCCGGAAAGCCCCAGGGCGGACTGAAGAAGCCTGTCTTTCACTTCATCCCATAGCGCGGCGTGTTTGAGGCTGGTCTCCACCCTGTCTCTTACGAAAGGCCTTATCTTTGACGCCGTTCACCCGCAAGCCATAGGCCACGTTTTCGAAGATGCTTTTTGGAAAAGGGTTCGGCTTTTGAAACACCATGCCCACATGACGCCGAAGAGCCACCACGTCCACCCCCGGATCATAGATGTCCTCCCCATCCAGAAAGACCCCACCCTCCGCACGGCTATGCGGGAATGAGATCATTCATCCGGTTCAGGCATCGAAGCAGGGTGCTCTTGCCGCAACCGGACGGTCCTATGAGGGCGGTCACCTGCTTCAACTGGAAATCCAGCGAGATGGCATGGAGAGCCTGGGACTGCGCCGTAATAAAAATTCAGGTCCTTTGTGGACATTTTCGGTGATTCCTGCATACTGTCATCCTAAATCCGACAAAGTAGCAAAGATTTATAGACATCCATTCAACGATGCTTTCTAAGTCGCGATCGATAGACGATGGCTACCAGGTTCAGCCCGAAAACCAATACAATCAACACCAGGGCCGTGCCGTATTGCAGAGGGCGCGTGGCCTCGATATCCGTGCCTGCCGTGGCAAGCACGTAAATATGGTAGGGAAGCGCCATGACTTCGTCAAACAGGGAGCTGGGCAGTGAAGGGGTATAAAACACCGCCGCTGTAAACATGATGGGGGCCGTCTCCCCGGCGGCCCTGCTAAGCCCCAGAATAGCGCCCGTAAGGATGCCGGGCAGGGCAGCCGGCAAGACCACCCGGTAAATGGTCTGCCATTTGGTTGCCCCAAGCCCCAGGGAGGCCTCCCGATATGTGTTGGGAACGCCTCGCAGTGCCTCCTCCGTGGCCCCGATGATGACCGGAAGCGTCATTGCCGCAAGGGTAAGGGAACCGGCCAGGATACTCACGCCCATCTTCAGATATACCACAAAAAAGGCCAGGCCAAAGAGTCCGAAAACCACGGAAGGAACGCCTGCCAGATTATTGATCCCCAGACGGATCACGCGAACCACCTGTCCCGGACGCGCATATTCCTGCAGATAAATAGCCGATGCGACGCCGATGGGAAGGGCAATGATGATGGCTCCCAGGCTCAGAAAAGGGTCCCCACGATGCAGGGAAGAATGCCCCCTTTGGTCATGGAGTCCATGGGCGGTTGGGTGAGAAAAGTCCAGTTGATGGCCCTCCATCCCCTGGCTACGAGAAAATAGATCACCAATAACAGGGCCATGCCGTTGATGATCGCCGCGACCTTGAAAAAGCCGAACATGGTGCGCATCCACTTGGAATCCCTGAGTTTGTCGACTGTCCCTGGATTCTCTGACTCTGATTCTGTCCTTTTATCATTACAGTGTCGCCGCCCCCACCTGTCGATACCGGTTTGAGATACGCTCCGCCGCCATGTTGAAGGCCAGGGTAAAAAGGAACAGCACAATGGCAATGGCAAACAGGGCATAGTAATGTTCACTTTGAAAAGGGGCCTCCGCCATTTCGGCGGCGATGCTGGCCGGCATGGGTCGAACCGGATCGAAAAGAGACGTGGGAATCATTGCCGCGCCTCCCGCGACCATAAGCACCACCATGGTTTCGCCCATGGCCCTGGACATCCCCAGGATGACGGCCGTAGAGATCCCTGAAATGGATGCCGGCAAAATCACCCGTGCAATGGTCTCCCAATGGGTGGCCCCAAGAGCCAGGGAAGCCTCTTTCAATTCAATCGGGACCCCGAATATGGCATCCTCGGAGATGCTGCAGATGGTCGGAATCGACATGAAGGCCAGCATGAGAGAAGCATTGAAGAGATTGAGGCCGGTGGGAATGTCGAGGATGCTCCTGGAGAAAAGGGGCCACGATGACCATCCCGAAAAACCCGATCACCACCGAAGGAAGGGCCGCCAGGAGTTCCACGATCGGCTTCACCAGTTCCCGCAGCCTTGCGGATGCCCCCTCGGCCAGATAGAGGGCGGTCAAAACCCCAAGGGGAATGGATATTACGGAAGAAACCGCCGTGACGGCCACGGATGCGACAATCAACGGGAAAATGCCGAAGTCGGCGGGATCACTGGTGGGGTACCAGTATTTGCCGAAGATAAAATCGGTTACCGAGACCTTGCTGAAAAGGGGAAGCCCTTCCGTGAAAAGAAAAAGGGCAATGAGGAAAAGGGTCGTTATGGAAGCCAGGGCAATGCCCAGGAACAGAAAACGTATGCCCCGTTCTCTCGCCCGTCGGCCCTTTCCTGTCCTGTCTCCTCCTTGCATCAAAACACTCCTTTTCTTAAGCCTTCCGCCCGATCAGGACGGTCAAGAAATCCATTCGGGCGAAAGATAAAACCTATGTTGTTAGTATAAAGGAACAAACCCGGCTTCCGCCACATATTTCTGCCCTTTTTCCGGGTTGAGGACAAAATTGATAAAGTTGAGCGCATCCCCCTCCGGCCAGCCGGGCGTAAACATGTAAAGCGGTCTGCTGATGGGATAAGTCCCGTTCAAGGTCGTATCCTTGGAACCTACAATGCGATTGACCATCAAGGCTTTAACATCAGCATTGATGTAACCGATACCGATATAGCCGATGGCGTTCTTGTTTTTAGCCACGGCCTGGGCGACCGCCCCATTGGAGGCCTGAAGGAGGGCGCCGGGGTAGACCCGTTCCTTTTTCATCACTTTTTCCTCCCACACCTCGTAGGTTCCGGAGGAGGTGTCCCGGCTGATCACCACCACCGGTCTGTCCGGACCGCCGATCTCTTTCCAGTTTTTTACCTTACCCATGTAGATATCCTGCAGCTGGGCCATGGTAATGTTTACAATCGGGTTGCTGGGATGCACCACCGGGACGATGCAATCATAGGCCACGGCAAAAGGGACCGGATAGATCCCCTTTTCAACGGCAAGTTTCACTTCTTTTCCTTTGATAAAACGGGAGCTGTCGGCGATGTCCGTCGATCCGTCAATAAGGGCCTTCATGCCGTTGCCGGAACCACCTCCGGATATCGTAATTTTTACGTCCGGATTCTGTTTCATGTAGGCTTCCGCCGTCTTTTGGGCGATGGGCAGGACCGTGGTGGAACCCTTGATTACAATGTTACCGGCCATTGCCGCGGTGCCGGCCAGCACCAGGGCTGAAATAATTCCAAATAATACGATAGTCTTTCTTAACATGGTTTTTCCTCCTCATCTGTTCTTGTTGTTATGTTCTCCAAAATCCAAGCGATTACCAAAAAAATTAATCATTTCCGACTGCCGCTTCCACAACGCACCCCTTTATCCTGTCGCGGGCCCGCAAACTCTATTGTGGACAAAGATAAACCTGGATTGTTAGGAACATGTTAGGAAGGAGTAAAGATTTGAAGAGGAAAACGATTTCTTTTACTTTCCCGGCAGATGGATGGAAAAAAGGCTCCCTTTCCCCGGGACGCTTTCCACGGAGAGATGACCTCCGTGGGCCTGCACGATGTGCTTGACAATGGCCAGCCCCAGCCCGGTGCCCCCGACCTGCCTGCTTCTCGCCTTGTCCACCCGGTAAAATCGCTCAAAAAGGCGCGGCAGATGTTTCTTCTCTATGCCGCACCCATGATCACGAACCGAAATAACGATCTCACCATACGATTTCGTAGCTTCTACCTGGACCGAAGAGCTTTCTTCACTGTATTTGATGGCGTTGTCCAGCAGGTTCACCACGGCCTGTTCCAGCAAAGGGGGGTCCGCTTTCAAAGGGATCGACTCAGGGCACAGGATATCCATTCGGATCTTTTTGCCGTCGGCCCTCCCCTGGCAGACCTGCACCGCCGTTTTGATGATATCGCAGATCCTGCTTTCAACCAGGGTAAGCCCTCCCTTCTCGGCTTCCCGCTCGATCCTGGAGAGCTTCAGGAGATCTTCCACAATGGCTTCAAGACGATCTACATGTTTGGCGATGATCTTGAGGAACCGTTCCGTTTCCTTAGGATCGCTGGTCACGCCGTCCCGGAGGGTTTCCACAAACCCCTTGATGGCCGTGATGGGAGTCTTGATCTCATGGGAGACGTTGGCTACAAAGTCACTGCGGATATTTTCGAGTCTGCGGAGACGGGTGACATCGTTGAGCACAATCAGGGCGCCGATGCGATTCCCGGAAGAATCAAGAAGCATGGTCCCGTGGGCATTGACCACGAAGGCCTCGTCAGGGGACATGAGCACATCCGCCTCCATAGGCTCCCGGCTGGACAGGGTATCCTTCAAAAAACGGTGAAGGACGGTATTACGGGCCACCTCCTGAATACTTCGCCCATTGGCTTCCGTTTGATCACAACCCAGGATGTCGGCTGCGGCCTCATTCATATGGATGACATGCTCATCCGGACTCAGGGCTATCACCCCTTCCGACATACTGGAAAACACCGCCTTCATTTCGTTTCGCTGTCGCACCACCGTTTCGATGCGATCGCGCAGTTCCTCTGCCATCTTTCCCAGGCTTATCGGAAAGGGCCTCGATCTCCCTGGAGCGCCGTGCCGACGGCCTTGCCTTAGATTCTCCACGGGCCAGCGCCTCAGCCCAATCTCGGATCTCCCGAATGGGGCGCGCGATTCTTCGAGAAACCAACAGGCCTAAAAGCGCCGCGAAAGCTGCAATCAATACGCCTGCAAGGATGACTTTACTGCGGATGAATTGGTAGGCGGCATCAATGGCACTGATGGGTATGGCCGTCCGGACAACGGCAATAATCCGGCCATCCTTGACCACAGGAATTGCGGCATACATCAGGTCTTCGTGAAGGGTAAGGCTGTGGCGTATGGAGGAACCGAAACCCCCTTTCATGGCCTGCAGAAATTCAGGGCGATCCACATGGGTATCCATGGAAGCAGGATCTTCATCGGAATCGCCGATGACTTTTCCTGAAGGAAGAATAACGGTGATACGTGTGGACGCGTGGATGCCGATGGCTTTTGAGAACCGATCCACCTTTTTTTCATCCAGCGGGTCGAGAGACGGCACTACTTCCATCTCGAAAAGACGGGCCCTGGCCTTCAAGTCCGAGGCCGTTCGGTCCAGGTAGAACGCTCGGAATGCATCCGATGCATACCAGGTGACCGCCGTCAAAGTAATGAAGGTAATCAACAGATAGGAAGGGTAAACCTGCCAGAAAAGCCGCCTTTTCCCACTCATGGCTCACTCCTTGAATCGATATCCGACTCCTCGCACGGTTTCTATAAATTGTCCTCCTTCGCCCAGTTTCTTGCGGAGGCCGACGATCTGGACATCCACCGCCCGTTCGGTGACGAAATAATCGCTTCCGCGCACGGAATCCACGATTTGAAAGCGGGTGAAGACCCATCCTGGTCTTCTCGCTAAAAAATGCAGGATGCCGAATTCGGTAAATGTCAAATCGATGGGTTCTCCATTGTAAATCACTTCCCGGCGACCGGGATGAATCCGCAGTCCGTGGCTTTTTAATACATCCGTTTCTCCCGGCAGGTCTTTCACCTTTCTCCGCAGTACGGCCTTCACTCTGGCCACCAGAATATTAGGACTGAACGGTTTCGTAACATAATCATCCGCTCCCAGCTCCAGACCTTTCACCACATCCGATTCTTCTCCCCGGGCCGTTAACATGACGATGGGAATTTGGCTGGTCTCGCTGTTACGCTTCATGAATTTTGCCACTTCAAGGCCGTCCATTCCCGGAAGCATGAGATCCAGCACCACGAGATCCGGGTGTTCCTTGGCCGCTTTTTCGAGGGCCTCTTCCCCGGAAACCGTGGGAATAACCAGGTATCCCGCCTTTTCAAGATTGAAGCGGACCAGTTCCAGGATATCCTCTTCATCATCTACTACAAGAATTCGTTCTTTCAGCATAAGCGTTCTCTCTTTTTGGATCACTGCTTGTTTGTCCCGACGGAAAACATGATGAATCTCCAAAAGACAGAGTATCATCTCCCCCTGGTTCCTGTAAAGATCCAACGATCCGGTCATAAAAGGCACCCATCCCGGGATTTACAATTCCGGAACGGGCGCAAAAACAACAGGCTTTTTAGAACTTAAAGTTCAAGTCACATTGCACAACATTCTGGGGCTCATCCGTAGAGCCGGCAGCGTAGTCAATCTTCATAGCGTGGTAGTAATCCAGGGCGAACCAGACGTTCTTGGCCAGACCCAGGTCAAATTCAAACTCATGACCTTTTGCATTGGTTTCGCCGTCATAAAAATCGCTGTCCGGCATCCAGTCCATCACGGCATCCTGTTCCAAATAACGGTAGTTGTACTTAAACCGCCACTTCCATAACTCCTTGTTATAATCCTTGTGCCCGAACCAGACGCCGGCAAGCCATCCTGTACCGTTATTATCCGCATCGGAATTGAGAAAGGTTCCGAACACGCCTGCACCGGGAACCGGTCCTCCGAATTTGGCGTCGAACTTACCGTTAAAGGAAAGTGTATTGTAGTTGTAAATCAGATCGCCGTTCGCATCCGTGGTATTGGTTCCGGAACTGTACTTGAAACTGCTCCCTTTCACGTCCGAGTTCCAGTAATAGGAAGCGGATACCGCAAAGGAAAACATTTTATTGATTTTCATGGAAACACCGGGCTGAAAAACGACCATGATGGGGTCACCCTGCTCGGGGTTGCTGTATTCATCAAGCACGAAAAGGGCCGAGTTCATGAAAAAAGTACCGCTGTCGCTCCAGGCGTAATTGATGGGAACGGCCACGCCCTGGGGACGAATGTCGCTGTCCCACATGAGGTCCTTCACCGTGAAGATGGGGTTCTTCATCTGTCCACCGATGGCTTTCAGCCATTCGAAAGGCTGGTACTGGGCATAGGCGTAGTCTAAACGGGCATCGGGTGTCTCGAAATCGTTTACAAAGGTCTGGTTGGTGGATCGAGGATCCCCGCTGCCGGAACACAGGCCAAAACCCACCTGCCATTTCTTGTCTTCGGTCACGTCGGCCACGGCCCCGAATCGCCAGCGGTAACGGCCTCTGTTTCGATCCGGATCGGTTCCGGTTCCATTGTCAAGGTCTATGTTTTGATACTGGTAACGAAGCCGGAAATCTCCTTTAAAATGGATGCGGTTGACCCAGGAGGGTACTTTATCCCAGCCGCTGGATTTGGCTTCTTTCTGTACCGTTTCCTTGGCGGCCTTTTCGGCGGTTTCCTTGATGGTGTTTTCCTGCCGCACCTCCTCTTTCTGCATCTGGTTCAGAAGCTGCGTGGCTTCCTCCTTTGTGAGCAGTCCCTTTTCAACCAGCTTGTTGATCAGGACATCCACCTGTTCCGCATGAGACGCCGCAATACCGAAACCAAAAAGCAATGTTGCCATGAGGCAAAAAATAAGTGCAAGTTTTTTCATTGGTTTTAAAACTCCTTTCTCTCCATTTTAATATTTCCTGACAGTTCATTACTCGCTCTTCCTAATCCATGAAATTACTCTTCCTCTTGACTTCTAACGTCTTCACCTCCTCTCCCTGAAAATATGCCGTCGGCAAATGGCCGGAGAATGAAACAGCGTTGTTAGAGAACCATCAGGGGGGAGTTAGATTTCCGTGAGAAAGGAGATGAGATAAGAGGGATTGATGCACGTAAGACTTTTCAGACGCTGTAAAGAGAATGAAAAGAGAAAAAATGAGGGGTGTAATAATGAAAGGTTTTTACGGGGGTCGAGAGGCGAGAATATAAGATGTGGATCGGAAAAATCGCAAAGGGGATAACATCAGACCGTTCCGTTCATGACATCGCTGGAAGGGATGTTTTTGTGCAACGAGGACAGGATATTCTTTCGGGTATCAGCTGGAAGCTCTTTCGCCTGGCTTTCATAAGGAATACTACCTGCGTCGTCCGAAAAGCTCCCAACCTTTCGGAACCGCGCGACATCTCCCAGGCACCGAATGATGGTAATCCATTCATTATGCACAGTCGAGTCAGGATTGAGTTAGGATACTTACACGGCTGGAGAAATCTACTCCCACGTAATCACTGTCTGCCATGATTCGGAAGAGCAATGTCCAATCTTCCCTGGTATCACCAAGCGTTGGCACTGGCCCTTTCCGGATCCGGCCAAAGTGGAAGGGTCTCGGGAGGAAAAACTGGCCGAAGTTCAAAAAATTAGAGATCAGATAAAGGAATGGCTTTTAAGTCCGGGAGACGGAATCTTCCCATTTCAGACTCTGATCGAAAAATAGAACCAGGCAAGCAATCGCAAATAGCGCAGAGTCTTCAATCCGAAGAGAGGTCCGTCTTGAAGAAAGTTGCAGTGCCTTCAGGGAAAAGGATTTAGCTTGTGATAATGTATTAGCGTTTTATCCATAGTCCCGCCGAAAGAATAGCTGAATCCCCGGAATCGAGCACTGGCCTTCTTGAAAAACGAGATTGTGTTAAATGGAAACGGGATTATTGATAAAACTGTATGAACGAAGCCGAGATGTTGGCATGAAATGTGCTATATGGGTAAAGTATCCATTTTCTCTTTCCCATCATATAACCACACGAAATGTTGCATAATTCTTCCAAGAAATAAAGAAGAAAATCAAAGCTACCGCGTAGCGGTTTCGTTCATATAAGGTATATCACGGGTTTTTGATGGGGTGAATTCTTTGTGATACTTTCAAAGTAACTTAAATATGTGAGCGTCACAGCGCATACCATATATTGTGCCTGTATGGATGCTTGCAATTTTCCGTTTGTAAAGAAACGCTTCTTCATTTCCCAGCGAGATCCCGGCGAATTGTGCTATGAAAGCGAAAGCTGTGAATTCAAGGCTGACGTATCAATTCTTGCATTGGGCACTTCTAACTTTTTCGATTTACAAGTGAATGAAAATCGTCATAAATTGGGCCAAGGGCGACGTAAGATTTATGCAAGTACTCGTTTCCAGAGAGCGGATGAGCCGGACATTGACCGACCCCCACATATTGTGCCTGGCAAAACATCAATCAGGTTCGGTATCCCTGGTCACCTTTCACAATATTGTGACCCATACCTCTTGCTTTTGACATGTACGACGATTTCAGATATTCTCAATGTATCACCACTGCGGCTGATAGGTGGGTTTCTGAGCAGCCGATGCTGCATAACATATCATATTCCATCTTATATAGAGAACTGGCATAATGCCAATAGCCAAGAAGAAAACTATATAATCACTGGTAGGCATAGGGCTGTCAGAAGAAGCTAGTTTTTCTAATTTAATTTATCTATCATGAAGGAGGTTTAGGATGGCAACAGATTGGAAAAAGATAAGCGATGGACTGGTATCGACCTTGCTGCTAAAGACAAAGCCGATAGGGTTTAAGTTTCTGAAAAAGGCTGAAGAAATTAATGAAATAGAGGGCATACAACGTTCAGAATTTAAGCGAACCGTGTGCCAATACGTAGGCTCTGCAAGATACTTGGGCAAGGCATGGGGAGCCACAACAGAAGACCAATTTTGCCAGTCAGGTGCCTGGAAACTCGGTGTCTCTCCGTACGTGCCAGATGTATATGCCGAGCAGGGATTATACGGTGATAAGCTGCTCAATATAGCGGATTCTGAAACTGCTAAAATGATGGTTGACCAACTTCCGAAGAACAAGGACAATTTTGAGGCATTTGCGGTAATGCCATTAGATGGCGGACAAATAGCAGACCAAATAACATTTGAGCCGGATTTGATCATTGTTTACGGCGAACCAGGACAGCTTGGATCATTGGTGTTGGCAGCTTGTGCGGCGTTGAAGATGCCAGCTTTCTCGGGGCGTTTTTTGGGCGATACAGGAATCTGTAGCGACGGCATCCCAGCCTCTTGGAATAGTGGGGAACCCAAGTTGTTTTTACCATGCATTGGCGATAGGGCATTCGGTGGAACGCAAACGTCGGAAGTCGGGATAGTTTTCCCGGCGGACAAGCTCAATGAAAACGTTCTCGAAAAGGTTCCGAGAAGTTCCATTCCGATGCAGATGGGTCTTGACGCACCACTTGGCGCTTGCCCTGAAATAGTAGGTCTTCAGAAGCTCATGGGTTCGTCTGAGTTCGAGATTGACACGAAGGGAACACCGCTTGTCCCTGAACGCAATAGTTAAAAAGATTCATCTGATGATAAGTAATAAGATCTGGGATGTGGGATGTCCATTTGTAAATCAGTAATTTTGGATTTGGCGGGACCCTGTTGAATTCCCACCAATTCTTTTTACCGAAAACAGCCTTTAGCCAAAATGTGAAAAGGGCGCATAAATAAGTGGAAATGGGGTTGAGTATGCTGCTCAGACACGTGGCCAAGAGAAGGCCTATGGATTATTCCGTGGGCCTTTTTTTGTTTAAGGATTGAATATTATTGACTTTTGCAGGGAATTTATTTTTTATGGTATCTGTAATGTTGCCAGAATTGGGATACTCTCAATTTATTACCAGTCTGCCAGACTGAAACATCAAAAAGCGGTTATTATGTAGTGGGTATACTAAATATGCTATCCTTCGAAGAAGTCGTTCTTAAGGATTCTATAGAAATCGAAGCAACAGCCGAAAAAATTTTCAATTTCTTAACCAGTATTGTTGATGATGATAGCTATCGGGCATGGCATAAAGAGGACCACGTTAATTTCCGATGGTTAAAAGGAAACCCGTGGGCTGAGGGATCTGTCCTGTATGCTGAAGAATACATTCACGGAAAGCTGCATAAATTAAAATTCGAAGTCATAAAGATTGTGCCAAGCAAAAGAATTGAATATAGCCCGACATCTCGTTTTGTTAGAAAATTTTTTCCAAAAAATGAGTTTATCATTGAGCAAAAAGGAAAATCTTGCCTATTCACTGCGAGAGGGACTTATCGTGTGGGTAAGCTTGGTAAAATTTTCTTTAAAAAGGCTATAGAGAATGGCTTATTAAGTGTTAGAAAGCACATGAGAGAAGAAGGTGAAAACTTAAAAATCATACTTGAATCAGAATAATATCAAATATCCTGTCACTGGTGTGGACGCAAAGAGTAGCCGCACAATTCAATCGTTGATATCTCCAACGTATCTCAGGCTCGACTTCAATGATTGATCTGTCAGCCTAGCACGATTTCAGCCTATTTGATGCGCGGAATGATGCAAGCAAGTCCTTTTATGAAACCGGATGATCCGAAAATTAACCAACCCCCACATATTGTGCCTGGCAAGACATCAATCAGGGCCGGTATCCGCGATCACATTGTCCAACATGTAAGGCGTACCTCTTGTTTTTGACATGTAAAGAGATCTTAGGTACTCTCAATACAAGATTATTCTGTCAGCCTCAAGCGATCTTGGCCACTTTCCAGTGCGAGCTTATGTGCAAGAAAAACCGAATTGATGTCCCGCATCAAGGCTACCGAGTTCGACTGCAACTCGTGGTTATTTTGGACGAATATTTATTGTGAGGAGAACAAACCTTCTACTCTTCAAAGATTCAACCAGCGATTGGGCGGACTAATGAAGACGGCAAAAGCTCATTCATGGTGTCAAATACACAACCGGGCGCGGACTTTTCATTTTGAGGGTAGCTGGAGGATCTGATGACGGCTCAAAAGCCAACCTACGAAGAATTGGAACAAAGGATCAAGTACCTGGAAAATCCCGAACTCGACCGGAAAAAAGCTTTGGATGTGGTGGCGCTAAACCTGGCTGAGGTCGTTGATACAGTGGCCATTCAGTCCTTGATGGACGATTTTTTTAGTCTTACAAATATTGGTGTGGCTATCCTCGACCTTAATGGAAAGGTTCTTGTTGCCACAGGTTGGCAGGATATCTGCACCAAATTTCATCGCGTCCATCCCGAAAGCAGCAAGAACTGTTTAAAAAGCGACCTCGAGCTTTCCAATGGCGTTGAACCTGGTACATTCAGGCTCTATCGTTGCGAAAACAATATGTGGGATATTGCAACCCCGATCACCGTAGGGGATAAACACATTGGGAATCTTTATCTGGGCCAGTTTCTGTTTGAAGATGAAACGCCGGACCTTGAAGTCTTCCGTTCCCAGGCACAAAAATTTGGATTTAATGAGGAGGAGTACTTAGCGGCACTTGAAAGGGTGCCATGCTGGAGCAAGGAAACCGTCAATACCGTAATGGCCTTTTACGCCAAGCTTGCCCATATGATTTCTGAGCTGAGTTACAGCAATATCAGGATCGCTCAAACATTGGAAGCGTTGAGAAAGAGCGAAAAGAAATTTTCAACGCTCTTTCACTCAAGTCCTGTCTATATTGCCTTCACAGCTCTTGATGACGGGTGTTTTCTTGATGTAAACGATGCCTTCACAAAAATTACAGGATATCAGCGAGAGGAAGTATTGGGCCGTACACCAGTGGGAATAGGTTTATGGTTTAACCCTGAAGAAAGGACTAAGTTTATTAAACTTGCTCAGCAGCACGGAGGCTTTCATGAAGAAGAGGTGAAGTTCCGAAAAAAGAATGGCGATGCCTTATTCGGAGTTTGGTCAGCTGAAAAGATCGAATTAGGTGGCAAGACCTGCCTCATCAGCGTGCTTGTAGACGTTACAGAGCGAAGGAGGGCGGAGGAGGCACTGCGGGTGAGTGAGGTTAAATATAAAACACTCTTTGACGTACTGCCTGTAGGCGTTACTGTATCGGATCAAGCCGGTAATGTTGTAGAAAGCAACAGAGTTGCGGAGAAGATACTGGGCTTGTCTAAAGAAGAACAGGTCCAAAGAAAGATTGATGGCGAGGAATGGCACATTGTTAAGCACGATGGTTCTCCTATGTCGACAGGCGAGTATGCGAGTACCAGGGCATTGAAAGAGAATCGCCTTGTCGAAAATGTTGAAATGGGTATCGTCAAAGGAACTGATGAAACCTCATGGATCAATGTGACTGCCACACCTATTCCCATGGAAAACTACGGAGTGGCAATAGCATATATGGACATCACGCATCGCAAACAGTCTGAAGAAGCCCTGCGGGAGAGCGAAGAGCGATACCGAAGTCTTTTCACTTCAACAAATGATGGCGTGTGCCTGCATGAAGTTATATACGAAAATAATAAACCTATTGATTATCGCATATTGGACTTTAATCCCAAATATGAGTCAATCACAGGGGTTAGCCGGGATGATGCAATAGGAGTCCTCGCATCCAAACTCTACGGCTCTGGTGAAGCTCCCTATATGGAGATTTACGCGAATGTTTCTGAGACTGGGAAAACCGCGTCTTTTGAAACCTATTTCGAGCCGATGGATAAGCATTTCCACATATCTGTATTTTCTCCGGATATTCATAAGTTCGCCACTGTATTTCAGGACATTACGGAGCGAAAACGGGCCGAGGCTGAACGTGAACGATTATTGAATCAACTGGCCCAAGCCCAGAAGATGAATGCCATTGGAACCCTGGCAGGCGGCATTGCCCATGACTTTAACAATATTCTGGGAATTATCCTCGGCAATACGGAACTGGCCATGGATGATGTCCCGAAATGGAACCCTGCCAGAAACAACCTGGATGAAGTAAGGAAGGCCTGCTTGAGAGCAAAAGATGTGGTCAGGCAAATCTTGACCTTCAGCCGCAAATCTGAAATGGAGCAAAAACCGATCAACATTGCGCCCGTGGTCACCGAAACCCTGAAACTCTTACGGGCATCCATTCCGACGAGTGTTGATATACGCCAGAATATTGCAAATGATATTCACGATATCCTTGGAGATCCCACTCAAATTCATCAGATCATGATCAATCTGTGCACCAATGCGGCTCATGCCATGGAAGATGAGGGGGGAATTCTTGAAGTAACTCTAAAAAATACAGAGATCGATGAAGATACTGCATCCCGATATCCTGAGTTAAATCCCGGCCCCTATGTACAATTACGGGTGAGCGATACAGGAGAGGGAATCAGTCATGAGGTAATAGAAAGAATCTTTGATCCCTATTTCACAACAAAGGATGTTGGCAAAGGCACAGGTCTTGGCCTTTCGGTTGTCCACGGCATCGTAAATAGCCACCAGGGAAGAATTTCGGTTGAGAGCAAAGCAGGAAAGGGAACCACATTCAGCATATTGTTCCCGGCCGTCAAAGGGAAGACCAGGGAAGAACCGAAAGAGTTTCAAGAACTCCCCACGGGAATGGAAAGGATTTTGTTTGTTGACGATGAAGATGCAATGGTAAATCTGAATCAGCAGCGATTGGAGAAACTCGGGTATACGGTCATACCCAAAACCGATCCTTCTGAAGCCTTAGAATTTTTCAGAGCCAACCCTGATCAAATCGATCTCGTCATCACCGATATGACCATGCCTCGAATGACCGGGGACAGGTTGACTGAAGAAATCCTGAAAATCAGTCCCGATATGCCGATCATCCTTTGCACCGGTTATAGTCAAAGGATGTCTGACGATAGGGCGAAGGAGCTTGGTATTCGGAAATACATTGAGAAGCCCATAGAAATGGAGAATTTGGCCAGGTCGGTTCGCGAAGTATTAGATGGGCACTGAGGCTGGGTAATACTGAGATTAGAGTAAGATTGATCTGCCAGCCTTGCACGATTTTGGCGACGTTGGGGTGAAGAAGTATGCCAGTAATCCTTTCATGAAACCGGATGATCCGAAAACTGATCAACCCCACATATTGTGCCTGGCAAGACATCAACCGTGTTAATATCCCCGGTGACATTTACAAATATTGTAAACCATACCTCTTGTTTTGGCATGTACGAGCATTTCAGATATTCTCAATAGATGAACTTAGGCGATAGTTAGTTTTCGGACAAGATATCCCCAAGCAACGGCATAGAAATCTCTAACCAATCGGAATACATATCTAATGTAAGGAGGCACCATGTCGGCACTCTTCGAAAAGACCAGGATTAAAAGCCTCGAACTGAAAAACCGCTTGGTTCGTTCCGCTACCCATGAAGGCATGTGCGACCGAGAACGGGTTTCCCACTCAGGCCCTGTTCAAGCTATATGAGCGACTGGCAAAAGGTGGGATCGGCTTGATCATCACCGGCTATGCATTCGTTTCCCAGGATGGCAGATCCCCGTTCCTTGGCATGCAGGGCATGGACACCGATGCCCATGTCCCAAAATACCGCGAACTGGTTGATCACGTTCAGCAGCATGGCTCCAAAATCGCCATGCAGATCGTTCACTGCGGCAGGCAGACTACCGGTGAGGCCATCGGCGTTCAGCCGTTTGCGCCCTCAAGTGTGAAGGACAAATTATATCTTCTCACCCCGAGAGAAATGACGGAGGAGGACATTGAGAGGATCATCGGGGATTTCGCACAGGCCGCCCGTCGGGTGAAGGAAAGCGGTTTCGATGCTGTACAGATCCACGCGTCACACGGGTATCTTCTCTCCCAATTTCTGTGCCCATACACCAATCGGAGAAAAGACAGATGGGGAGGTTCCGTGGAAAACATGATGCGTATTATAAAACAGATCTACACCCGGAGCCGGAAGCAGGTAGGTGAGGACTATCCCATCCTCATCAAGATGAATGCCTATGATAACATGAAAAACGGGCTAAAGCTTGAGCAGAGCGCACAAATGGCCGAAATGATGGCAGGGATGGGCTTTGACGGAATCGAAGTCAGTTGCGGCATTATGGAAGACGGCAACTCCATGGCCAGAGGAGACCTGCCTCTGGATATTTTTGTCAAGGAATGGTCCATTTATAAGAACAAGAATTCTCTGTATAAGTTCATCATGACGCGATTTGGGGAGAAAATCATCAAGCCTATGCCCTTCACATCCGCGTATAACGTGGAAAGCGCCAGGGAGATTAAACAAAGGGTAAACATACCGGTTTTCGTTGTGGGCGGGATAACTCAGAGGCGGACCATGGAAGACATAATCAACAACGGCTCAGCGGACTATATATCCATGTGCCGCTCACTCATGGCGGACCCGAAATTTCCTGAAAAGATTCGCGGCGGAAGTGATGAGCCATCGAGATGCATTCACTGCAACCTGTGCCTTGCCTATCTTTACAGCCATCCCTTGCGCTGCTACCATGGCAAACGGCTTTAGGAAAATTGCAGACAACTGCTTTTGCCGTATTTTGAAAATGTCCGCATGAGGGATAATGCGAGGTGGTAGCAGATTTATTAATGAGTTTAGCTATCCGTTGACAACAGGGAGCCTTGATTATCTTAGCACAAGGAGAATAAAATGACAGAGGAGATCTATCAGCAATTAGCGAGACATCTGGATGATCTTCCAGGCGGCTTTCCTCCAACCAAAAGTGGAGTAGAGCTTCGCATTCTTAGACGTCTTTTTACTCCAGAGCAGGCAGAGCTTGCCTTACACCTGACCCTCATCCCTGAAGAACCCAGAGTGGTAGCCCGTCGTGCTGGGATCGACACCGTCACCGCGACACGCCTCCTTGAGCAGATGGCCAAACAAGGGCTCATTTTGAGAATGGAACCAGAAGATGAAGACAAACCTTTCCAGTATATGGCTGCCCAGTTCGTCATAGGCATATGGGAATTCCATGTCAACGCTCTCGATATAGAACTCATCAAGGACATGAACGAGTATATGCCGACTCTATCTGAAGAAATTTGGAAAGTGCCCCAATTACGAACGATTCCGGTCGGTCGTAGCATTAGCGTTCAAACCGAGGTCCTTCCCTATGAGAAAGCTGAAGAAATAGTCAAAGCACAGGAAAAGATCCTGGTGGCCCCTTGTATCTGCCGCCGGGAGCACAAGATGGCTGGTCACGGTTGTGATAAACCGGAGGAAACTTGCCTCGTATTTGGTATTGGAATGGAGTATTACAAACGAAACGGTATTGGAAGGGTAATCGATCAGAGGGAAGCATTAGATATTCTTGAAAAGGCGAACGAAGCTGGCCTTGTGCTCCAGCCCGGGAATAGTCAGGAACTCATGAATATCTGTTGCTGCTGCGGCTGTTGCTGCCAAGTGCTTAAAGCCTTCAAGCGCCGGGAAAAACCTGCAAGTATGGCTGCCACAGCCTTCATAGTGAATACCAACCCTGATACTTGCTCCGCCTGCGAAACCTGTATCGATCGATGTCAAATGGAGGCGCTGCGGATTGAAAACGATCACGTCGTTCTAAATAAGGACCGTTGCATTGGCTGCGGGCTTTGCGTTTCGACTTGCCCCACTGAATCTCTTACCCTGGTCCGCAAACCTGAATCCGAGCAGCTGGCGGTCCCCAAAGACGTAGAGAAGGCGGCCATTCAATTGGGAAAGGCCCGCGGCAAGCTGGGTCCCGGCAAAATGATCTCGATGCTTGTGAAATCCAAGGTAGATAGGCTCTTGGCCGCCAGATAATTCATTCTGGAAAATATCCGATGTGCACCGAAAGGAGAGAGCCCGCCAAAGATCTATAAGCCTGGGATCGGTGAATGATTGATCTTCCAACCTTGCATGATTTTGGCCGATTTGGATGCTAACTTGATGCAGGCAGTCTTGAGAGCAAGCGGATAGGAGATAAAGTATCCAACCTCGCAACATGTTGTGGCCACAAGAAGTTTCGGTGTGACTTTAAAGGTGATTATCAGCTACAGCAGTACGTAAATCATATCAACAAGTTTTGCTCGTGACGACCCTTTTGGGTATCCCGGTGATCAATGAAAAGGAGTATTAAATGCCACTTTCGAGAAATGAAATTGAAAAAGCCCTAAAACAATGGAATCTCGCCTGGGACAATCATGACCTCGAAGGGGTTATGGCCCTTTTTCATGAAGATGTGTTTTTTGACAATTGGACAGGTGGAAAAGTTAGGGGAAAAGAAGCCCTCCGGAAAGCATGGGAACCATGGTTTTCTAAACATGGAAATTTTCGGTTTGTGGAAGAAGAAACCTTTATTGATGAAAAGGAGCAAAAAGTTCTTTACCGCTGGTTACTTGAATGGCCCTCATTTGAAAGCGGGAGCGAAGGAAAACCTGAAAAACGAAGGGGAGTCGATGTAATTCATTTTGAAAACGGTAAGATAATAAGAAAATTTACATATTCAAAAACCACTATTGAAATCGACGGAAAAAAGCGATCACTTCACCTTTGAAATAAGGGACATCTTTAACGTATCTCAGGTCGACTTCAATGGAAAATTAACATGATAGTATATTTCCCGAATTTCAATGATTGATATGCCAGCCTTGCACGATTTTGGGGTCGTTGAGATGCATGATCATGCA
>CAVVFZ010000025.1:0-310548 GCA_963747555.1 uncultured delta proteobacterium | reverse complement strand
CTCATTATTGTGAACCATACCACACCCGTTTGACACATCCGGTCACAGACTCGGCACTTTTTTCAAAAAAACTCATTTTGGCGTTTTTTTTTCCTCCCTCCCCCACATATTCTATCGGTCGAGTCCCTAAAATACTCAATCTGAAATATGCAGACAGGTCTTTTGGGAAACCTTGCTTCCAGGTTGCGTCTCTCATTACCATAGCAAAATATCTGCCTGCCAAGCCCTCTTCCCTGTCCCTATCCCCGGATGACAGATAGACCGCAAAAAGTCGACGCCAGGTAGTCCAAAAACACGGACTGAAGCGAATGAATGGGAACGAGAATTGCCGGGTGGCTATCCCCGGTCGGTATCCCGGAAACACCTTCCTTGGCAGATCGCATCAGCTTTGCGCACTTTTCCCGCGAAGGCCCCCGGAATCGCAAAGTAAAAAACCCCGTTCTTCAGATATTGAAGAAACAGGGTTTTGTTTATCCGTGAGCCATTTGTCGTCCTTACTCTGCCGAAAAGGTTTGTTGCTGCGTCACGTTTATAGGCTGCACAACTCTATAGCGTAAAATGAAGAGAAAATCAATCCATATACATTACATATAATATCAGCCTAAACTGCTACTACGGTTGATAGAATATAGAGGTATGGAAAAGAATTCATCTATTTCAGAAAAAAATGGCCACGCAGCTTCAGAAACAGAGAGGGGGACAGTTTAGAAAAATCGGTGACATCCAGGGCATGGCTTTCAAGGAATCTCCTGAAGATCCATGAAAAATCCTCCACTCTTCTCATGGCATAAAACCCACAAGGCGGCCTCCAGGGGGACCGGGCGGACAAGTATCTGATTGGTTTTCTTTTGTTTTGCCATTATCTGAATCCTCGCCTATAACGCCTGCCGGCGCCCCTTGCTTGTTTAGCGGGAAGGATGCCATATATATTCTTTCCGCTATGCCATCAAGTTATTCACATATTTATTCCCACATTAAAGTGATAATCCTACTTTATCGTTTTCAGCTGCCACTTAGCATCCCTGCCTTTCCCCAGCATTTCCAGTTGATTAGACATCCTTGACAAAATCACCCTATAAGGTTAATATTCTTTATGGAAAAGCGAAAACCGCATTATGATCTTTCAACTGTGCAATCCGCAGTTCGCTTGCGTGGTGCGGACGCTTTTACCGCAACGGCATTGATTGGCGCCCAGGCAATGGGGCTTCAAATTACTCAGGCGATAGAAATAGTTTGTTCCATGAATCGATCCGATTTTTACAAAAGCATGACGACGCATTCGTCAAGCCAAATTTGGCAAGATGTTTATCACCCGGAAACGCCTGCTGGAACTGCTTATGTGAAGGTTACTCTACGCCATGATGGGTCTATCGTAATCCAGTTCAAGGAGAAATGAGATGAAACGCGACTGTCTGAATTGCGGAGAAAAAGAAATGGTGCATACTGGGCGGGATGTGCCATACGCCTATAAAGGGCATCATACCACAATACCCATGGTCAAAGGATGGCATTGTCTTCATTGTGGGGAAGTTGAATTTGATGTAGGTGAAGGTGTTCGCTTTGCCGAGGCTATCAAACAAGTTGCCAGGGAAATCGATGCAAAGGAAGCGGCTGAACTTGCAAGAATTCGTAAGAAACTCAAACTGACGCAACAGGAGGCGGCGCTGCTCACCGGAGGAGGTCGAAACGCATTTTCCCGCTACGAGCGTGGGAAGGCCAAGCCCCTGCAATCGGTCACCAACCTGTTTAAACTTCTGGACAAACATCCCGACCTGCTGGACGAAATCACTCCTGGATCTTAGAGCCTGTTTGAAAATTACCAAGGAAATACTCGTTCCGCCCCATCCACGTCATTCCCGCGGACGCGGGAATCCTGGTTGACGACGCCAAATTCCTGGATTCCGGGTCATGCCCGGAATGTAATAAAAGGGGACAGGCGAGCCGAGCTAACCTTATCGACTGCTTCCCGAATCTGTTCCTCAATAAAACGCCTCATTACTTCTTTAGGCTTGAGGCCAAGAAACTCGAATACATAAGGGTTCGCGGATGGCCAGTTTGGGATCGGCGGCTTCAGCGCCTTTTTGCGCCAGTTCCGCCAGCTTCTTTTTGTCCCTGGACAAACCCGATCGTTCATAATTCAGACTGGCAACCTGTCTCTTGAGCTCCCTGACCGACCAATTACCCCGGATACACTCGATTTCGTAAAAAGCACGCTTCAGGTCGTCATCGAGATCAACGATTGATTCCAGGTGACTGTAGGAAAGCCGATGAATGATTTTATCTGGGGAAATTCGCAATTGCGGGGACGCTGTCCCCACTTTTTCAGCCGCTTTCGAATCCGCGGGTAACAGCTTCCTCAATTGTGCGGACAGTGTCCCCACAATCTGAGGGTAAAGGCGGTAAAAGCGGAGATAGCGATATAGCTGGCGACGGTTGCAGTTACTGATTTCAAGTTCGGTTAGGTGCTTGGCAAGTTCAGAAAGAAGACGATCCCCATAATTTGCTTTATCCAATCCTTTCAACTCGTATTCGGAAATATAGCATCCTATCAGCCAGTTCCGAAAGGTCAAGCTGATATTCACCGCCTCGTCCTGCCTGTGCCGCCAATTCCTCATGCGCCTGCCGGATAGACACCACCAGCTTTTCGAAATTCCATTGATGTTCATTCATATTCATCTCTGGTGTGAATAAGTCAATCCTGTTCTGGGAAATGGGGCCACCGGCCTTGCTCTAATCCATCCCTGGGTTCCAAAGCAAAAAACCCCGTCCTTCAGATATCGAAGAAACGGGGTTTTGTTTATCCGTGAGCCATATACCATCCTTACTCTGCCGAAAAAGGTTTTTTCTGCGTCACGTTTAGAGAATACACAACTCTATAGCGTAAAACGACTAAGAAATCACATGGTGAAAAAGACTCAGTGCCTCTGTGTTCTCTGTGAGAGGCAAATGGGCTAATATGAATAACTGTATATATTGACTTATCCTGAATAAATGGATTTGGTTCGCTGACACGCCAGTTGTACTCCTGCAGGATGCCCAAAGCCGTTGGTCACGGCAAGAAGGACACAGGTCAATGCATAATCATATTTACAATCCTCCATTTTCGCATTAAAAGTATGATTATATTTACTTTTCAGGATGATTACAGATGGGATACGCAAAGGTAAGCGTTACGATTCCCCGCGAGATCTATGAGGAGATCAGGGATTTTTCCATCAGGCATAATGTCAAGCTCAGCCATGTCGTAACCAAAGCCCTTTCGGAAAAACTTAGAAAAATAAGGGAGGAAGACCTGATAGACAAGATCAATAAGGTCTATGAAGATTCGGAGGTGGCAACAGAACATTACAGAATAGCGGAATCCATTGCAGACAACACCAATGTGGAGGAACTGCCATGGTAACGCCCAATCGGGGAGACGTCTACTGGGTCGGATTCGGTCCCGCATCCAATTCCGGGCCGGCCGGCAAAAGACCTGCGATGGTAATTCAGAACGATATCTTGAACCGGAGCCTTATTCGAACAACCGTTGTCGCCCTTTTGACATCGAACCTGAAACTGGGTGCGGTCCCCGGAAATGTTCGTCTGAACAAGGGAGCAGCTAACCTTCCCAAAGCGAGCGTTGCGGTAGTGAGTCAAATGGCTACGGTGGACAAAGGGCGACTGCTTGAAAAGATAGGCACCTTGGACAAACGGTCCACGGAAGAAATTATCCGTGGCTGCAGGGACGTCATCAGCCTGTTTGAAGGATGATATCGAAGAACCAACAGATCCTGGAACACCTCGAAAAGCAATAAGGCCTCGCTGCCAAGAGATTGTCTCCCAAAGCTCTCAGAGGACACAGCGGAAAAAAATTCCATCATAAAAACTCAGCGCCTCTGTGAGAGGTCAATGGGATTGCGTCATTATGTACACAGTTGACAAAATGTACGAAAAGATTTAACCTCTCTCATATATCCACCAAGGAGGTGTTCACCATGGCCACTCACGTCAGCGCCCGGGAAGCCCGAAATAGATTCGCGGATATCATGGGAAGTATCCGTTACGGGGGCG
The DNA here is from genome assembly GCA_963747555.1 of uncultured delta proteobacterium. GTDB lineage: Bacteria > Desulfobacterota > DSM-4660 > Desulfatiglandales > Desulfatiglandaceae > DUZB01. The sequence goes on along the minus strand of CAVVFZ010000025.1, from coordinate 306,495 downwards.
AAGAAATCATTGTGGAGCGCTCCGGCCGCCCCATGGCTGCTCTGATTCCTGTTGAAATGTATGAACGCCTGGTAGCAGAGCGCAGAATTCGCTTTGAAGTGCTCGATCAGATCCGCTCCCACCTTCCCGATGTTGATTCCGAGGAGATTCAAGAGGATGTGGCACAGGCTGTCAATGCGTTGAGGGACATTCATGCTGAAGGTCGTTCTTGATACCAACATCTTCGTAAGCAGTCTCCTGTCAAAAGCCGGCCGCCCTGCCATGGTCATAGATTCCTGGCGGTCCGGAAACTATCTTCTTGTCACATCTCATTCCATCATCTCCGAGATTAAAAGGGTTCTCGAAGCCCCCAATATTCGGAAAAAATATAGTCTCGGCCACGACCAGATTAAAAAGCTCATTGTGTTGTTAGAAAAAGATTCCTTGGTAGTCCCCGGCCTGTCGACTGTTGCAGGGGCCATCCCAAAAGACCCCACGGATGAGATGTTCCTTGCTGCTGCCCTGGATGCAAAAGCAGACCTCATCGTCAGTGGCGACCGGCATCTTCTCGATTTGGGCAAATATAAAGATATCCCCATACTCAATGTCCAGCAGTTCCTGGGACACCTCGAAAAGCAATAAAGCCTCGCTGCCAAGAGATTGTCTCTCGCCCCGGTACCATTTTCAGAAGCTACCCCGGTACCATTTTCCGAAGCTACGGGGCAGGCGGGGCAAGGCGGAGTCCGAGGCATCCGGCCCGTAGGAAAGGGACTACACCCCGGAGGGGGATCGCAGAGAGAAAACTTCATGGCCAAAAAGACTCAGTGCCTCTGTGTTCTCTGTGAGAGGCAAATCAGGTTAACACACGGTTTTGACGGGTGCGGTCACAGCCGAAGGACTTTTTTAAAAAGAGTTGTATTTTTTCTTTGAACCATTTAAGAATTATCTCTCGCGGAGCGAGCGGGCGAGAGATTCTTTTCAAGTATAAAGAGCGAATCAGGATACAATTTGACACACTTTTACCGCACTTTTGAGTCTGTATGATGAAAAATCTGTTGCGAAACAGGGATTTCATCATGCTCCTGGCTTTGGTCCTAGGGGTGTTTCTGGGCCATGGCGCCGTATGGACAAGGCCGTTTGTCCTTCCCGTATTAGCATTGGTGATGACCCTTTCCACCATGGCTGTTTCCAGTCAAATCTTCCGCTCGCCCCGATCTCTTGTTGTTCCGGCCCTGGTCGGCATCCTCATGAGCTACGTGATTCTCACGGGAACCCTCCTCGGTATTGCCGGATTACTCATTGAAGACAGATCTCTATGGACGGGCTTTGTGATTCTGGCCGCGGTACCTCCCGCCATCGCCGTCATCCCTTTTTCGGAATTTCTCAAGGGCAGTCACTCCTATGCCCTCATAGGCACCATGGGGGCCTATCTGGGGGGGCTGGTCCTCATGCCGGTCATCGCCATGCTCTTCATCGGAACGAATTTCATTGATCCTTCAAAAATTTTCCTGGTTATGATTGAACTTATCATCATCCCTTTGGTTTTCTCTAGAATCCTGATAGGGATCCGGGCGGACAGATGGATCGGGGGGATAAAAGGCACCCTCACCAACTGGAGTTTTTTTGTGGTGACCTACACGATTGTGGGGCTCAACAGAGATCTCATTTTGCATGATCCCCTGAGTCTGCTCCCCGTTGCGTTGATCGCCGTGGCAAGCACCTTTCTGTTGGGATATCTCGTGGAATTGGCGGGAAAGATTTTCAAGGTTGATCCAAAGATCACCGTGACCCTGGTCTTGTTGGGAACCCTCAAGAACTATGGTCTTGCGGGCGGTGTCGCTCTCATGATCTTTGACAAACAAACCGCGGTGCCCGCCACGGTCTCAACCATCTTCATGATTGTGTACATTGCCTGGCTGGGCCTTAAAGGTCTCGGGAAGAAACACTGAAAATCGCGGAAAATGGGGTTACACAGCGGCAGGTTTACTTCTTAACAATCTTCCTTCGCCGGAGGGGCTGACCTGAACCCGGCTTCAGATTCTCCGGGGGCTTTTCTCCCGGCTCCCGGATCAATTTTATGCCTTGTTCCTCAATCGTAATCATCCGCTTTTTGTACAATGCGCCAATGGCATTCTTGTATCTCTTTTTGCTGACACTGAACAATCCGTAAATCGTTTCCGGTGAACTTTTATCCGATATTTCCAGACTTCCGCCACTATTTTTCAGGACGTTCAAAATCCTTTTCGACAAGTCATCCGTGGCTTTGGCGCCGGACTTGTGAAGAGAAAGATCGATCTTGCCATCCTCTCTGATCTTTTTAATAAAACCCTTGATTTCCTGCCCCTGCTGCAGGATTTGAAAAAGTTCATTCTTATACAAAACGCCCAAATGGGTGTGAGGGTATTCATTTGGATAGGTTTCTATCCCACCCCGCCGAAGAATGGCTGCGTTAATCCCGGTCTTTTCCGCAACTCAAAAGGCGAACTCACCGTCCTTTTGCAGGTCGGTGTCAAATCCTGATTGGTTCAGGCAACACAGAGTCTTCAGGAGGGTTTTCCATGTCACAGGTGAATTTGGTTATTTTCAAAAAAGCCAAAGGATGGGTCTGCGTGCGTTCACCTGAAAATTTAGCTGATATCGCAGCAGAAGACAAAATTCCCAAATACAAAACCAAACCCTTGAGTTTTCTCACAACATAAAGTAATTTCATCCACTGTGACCACGGGAAACCTATCAGACGGACAGGGGCAGCCTGATTGAAAAGATGAAAAGAGATCTGAGGGAAGTAAGGGCCGCGGAAAAAATGAGTTGTTCCAAATTACGCGCATATTCGAGTTCAGTTTGTTCGATCTGAAATCGGCAACCCGCAAGAATAGTCTGACTATTTTGAGGACTTGACGATTGAAGAGCGGGCAAAAGGGACCGAAGAGGTGATGGAAGTTGGGATAATACATTTTTTCCGCGGCCCTAAAGCAAAAATATCTTCCACCTGTATAAAGACAACGAAACCAACGAAAGCATAGCAGAAGACGAAATCATGAATGACCTGGCCACAGACGACATCGACCATCTCCTGATCAGCCGGTTCAAGGCCGGCTCCATGGATGCCATGGAAGAAATTGTGGAGCGTTACCAAGACCAGATCTTCACCTTTGGTCTTAAAATGTGCGGCCACGTGCAGGATGCGGAAGATATCGTCCAGGAAACATTTCTGAACGCTTTCAAATACCTGAACGATTTCAGAGAGGAAACGAAACTTCGGAACTGGCTTTTTAAGATCGCTGCAAGGGTCTGCTTTAGAAAGCGCCGGAAAAAGAAATTTGAACCTGAACGGGAACTTTCCCTCGAATCGTTTTTGCTGACCGATGGTCTCTCCAGCAGCTATGACATCCCCGATTTCACCAACAACCCTTCGGAACAGTTAGAACAAAACGAGCTCAAAAAGATCATCAACCAATCGATCCTGTCGCTCCCGCCTAAATACCGCTTTGTATTCAATTTGAGAGATATTGAAGGTTTCAATACGAAGGAGACATCCGAAATCCTGGGGATATCCACCCAGACGGTAAAGACACGACTCCACCGGGCCAGACTCTTCCTGCGGGAAGAGATATCCAAACAGTTCGATGAACAGGAGGCTGCCTGATGAAGACATGCAAAGACTATTTTGAAAAAATTTCCGAGTATCTGGATGGAGAACTGAATCCCCGGACCTGTCATGAAATCGAGGCCCATCTGAAAACGTGCCCCGAATGTCGTCGTTGTGCTGATTCCCTCAAAAAGACTATTCAACTTTGCAGAGAAACGGCAAAAGAGAGGGTTCCATCAGAAATGCGGGCGCGGTTGAAATCCGCCCTCCAGGAATGCCTCCATGAAAAGCAGATTTGAAGGGTTATACCCTTAGTCCCTGGCAAATGGTTTTACCATCCACTCCTTCCCTGAGTTTTTCCATGATGTGATGAACCGAGCTGTCTATTTCCTCCACTCCCAGATTTTTTTCAAAACAATTTTGGACAAAGACTTCCAGTTCTTGCTCTTTAAGACCTGCATCATGGAGTAATTGCACCGTATCGAGGAGATATTTCGTCCTATTCGGATGAACCTTTATTCCTTTTGCAACGGTTTGCAGCAAAAACTCTTCGGAAAGCCCCCTTTCCATATCAGGATGATGGACCTCGCGTCTTCTTGCCAGCCCCCTCAGATGGTTTTTGCCAAGGTTTGCACATATGGTGAAAAGCCAGGTTTTAAAGCTGTATCGCTGATCAAAAGAATGAAGTTTGCGATAGGCCTGAAGGAAAGTCTCCTGAGCAAGGTCATCGGCATCCTGTCGGTTACGCATTCTGGTGAGTGCCAGTTGAAAAACACGGTGTTGATACCTTTCCACAATACGTGCAAAAGCCTCCCTTTCTCCTTTCAGGCACTGTTCTACCAGGCTCCCATCCGTTGGTTGCATCGAATCCTTTCTTTTGTTAGTACACCGGTCATGGTTTTCAGGTCACATTAAACTTTGAGGACCAATTCTTTTGATGAAAGCGGATTGTAGTGTGGAAACTTCTACATTTCAAGACGAAATTCATCCCACAAGAAAATGTTCCCGACGCCTTACAATACTGATCTGAAATATGTCAGAATGTATCTTATTCAAAAAACCTGGCAGTAATGGAGTCACAGGGTCTTTTTTGCTGCCGCATCTTGGATCGACCTTCACGGTCCGTTGATAGGTCCGTTTAGACTGGTACAAAAAATAATGCTGAGCTTTCAATGACCTCTCCGTACCAGTCTAAAAGGACCGGTGCTCCATAGGAATTAGATGCGGCAGCAAAAAAGACCCTGTGGCGGAATGGCTTTGTCGAATCCAAACATAGTGCCAAGGAATTTAAATAGGATACGTCAGAATATCTTTGAAAAAAAGATGTTTTGTGCTATAAGCTTTAAAAATTAACAGTCTAACCGTCGCGCAGGCCGGGGCAAATCGAACCCATTAAAAAATGGCCCGGGTTTCCCATTTTTTGGTGTAGCAACACTTCACATGGAACCGGAGGTAAGCATGGAATCGAAATTCTGGCACGGACCCCGCTGGCCCGAAGGTGTTCCTCATGAAATCGAAGGCTATGACAGACCTCTCTTCTCTCTCATCGATGATGCCGCCCGTGATTATCCCAATGCGACCTACACCATTTTCAACAACGCCGCACGAACCTTTGCCAAGACAAAGGACACGGCGGACCGCATTGCCAATTTCCTGGTATCGCGGGGCATTAAACAGGGAGACAAAGTGGGAATTTTTCTTCCCAACCTCCCCCATTATCCCGACATTTTTTTCGGAATTCTCAAAGCAGGCGGCGTGTGCGTCACCTGCAATCCCATGTACAAGGCTTCGGAGCTTAATTTTCAGTTGAAAGATTCCGGCGCCCAGGCCGTTTTCGTCATGGATCATCCGGAGTTTTATCCCACGGTCACCAAAGCGATTGTGGGTACCGACGTGCACACGGTGGTGATCTGCAATGTGAAATCATACCTCCCGCCTCTTAAGGGGCTTTTCGGCTCGCTCCTCGGTAAAATTCCCAAGGCCTCAAGCCATGATCCAAATCACATCATGTTTGACGATGCAGTGAAGGCCGCACGCCCTGAACCACCAAAATTGGAATTGAATCCTCTTAAGGATATTGCCCTTGTTCTCTATACGGGCGGTACCACCGGCGTCCCCAAAGGCGCATGCCTCAGTCATGCGAACCTGCTTTCCAACGTGATGAGCACTTATGAATGGGTTCGATATTCCGACAAGCCGGGAGAAAAGGCACACCAATTGGAAAAAGGCGAGAAACACACCTATTTGGGGGTTTTACCCTGGTACCACAGCTTCGGCCTTACCCTCTGCATGCTGACCAGCGTCCTGACCGCCTCCAAGCTCATATGCATCCCCGATCCGCGGGCCGGCAACCCGCCCTTCACGGAAGTCCTCAAAGCCGTTGAGAAATACAAAGTCACCCTGGTTATTGCCGTTCCAACGATCTATTCCGCCTTCATCAACCACCCGCATCTGGATCAATTCGATCTTTCCTCTGTTATTTTGTGCGGCTCCGGCGCAGCCCCCCTACCCCTGGAAGTGATCAGACAGTTTGAAGAAAAAACCGGCGCCGTGATTTTTGAAGGGTACGGCCTCACGGAGACCTCCCCTGTCATCACGTTGAATCCCACAAACCGGGCACAAAGAAAAGTGGGGTCGATCGGGTCGCCTTTCATCGGCGTTGACATTAAAATCGTTGACATCGACACGGGGTTACAGGAACTTCCCCTTGGCGAGGATGGAGAAATCGCCGTAAATGGCCCCCAGGTCATGTTGGGGTACTGGAACAAACCTGAGACCAACAAGGAAGTGTTTCGGGAGATAGACGGGAAACGTTTCTTCCTTACGGGAGACATTGCTCATTTCGATGAGGACGGTTTCCTTACCATTACAGACCGGAAGAAAGATCTGATCCTTGTGGGCGGTTTCAATGCATATCCCAAGGAAATTGAAGAAATCTTATATAAACACCCGAAAGTAGCCCTGGTGGCGGTGGTGGGTATTCCCGATCCGCACACGGGAGAAGCTGTCAAGGCATTCATTCAACTCAAACCCGGCATCAAGGCAACGGAAAAGGAATTTCTTGACTTCTGCAAAGACAAGCTTTCCGGTTACAAACGCCCCCGTTCCATCGAATTTCGGGAAACGCTTCCCGTATCCGTCGTGGGAAAAGTCTTGAGAAGAGTGCTGCGCGACGAAGAAATTGAAAAAGGAAGAAAGTGAGGGTACAGCCATGTTCGACAATATTTTAATCCCAACCGATTTTTCAGGAAAAGACGCGCATGCCATCGAGATTGCCAGAGAACTCTGTTCTCCGGAGAATGGGCGGATAACGCTTCTGCATGTAATAGAAATCATAGCCAATACGACCCTGGAGGAGTTTGATGATTTTTACAGGGAACTGGAGGATCGTGCCCTCAAGCACCTCAATAAATTGGCTGCATCCCAAGACAAAGATCCTTTCACCGTTGAAAAGCGAATCACCTACGGAAACAGGGCGCAGGAGATTCTCAGATTCGCGGAGGAAAATGCCATTGACCTGATCATCATGACCTCTCACAAGATCGATATTGAAGACAGGGCACAGGGCTGGGGCACCATAAGCTACAAGGTAGGGATTCTTTCTCAGTGTCCGGTCATGCTGGTCAAGTAGTCCTACAGAAATCGTTGCACAAAATCCGAGAAATCCATTATGTCGCTCCTTCCGGGAATTTTCCCAATCATAGGGCGGTCGGGGCTTTGTTGTCTCCTTCTCTCTCTTTCGCTGGCGGTGGTCTCCACGGGATGCAGACATCCCCTTCCCGAAATGAACCCCGATAAATATGCGGCTCCGACCCAGGGAAAACCTTACCAGATAGAAGAGAAAGCCCCTGAAAAGTCTGTTCCCCCGCAAGAGACGAATGTCCCACCTGAAGCCGTCAAACCAGAATCTGGAACTCTTTCCCTGGCCCAATTGGTCGACGCGGCTCTCCGCATCAACCCATCCACCCGCAAGGCCTGGGATCTCGCCAGGGCGGCCGCGTCCCAGTGGGCCGTTTCCCGAGGGGACTACTATCCCACTCTCACAGGCGATGCCACCGGAATGGGTCTGGGAGGGGATACCTCCCATGGGTACTACGGCCAGGTCAGTGTAAGCCTCAGCTATCTTCTTCTGGACTTCGGGGGTCGAGAGGCCTCGGTGGAAAGTGCACGGCAGTCCCTCATGGCAGCCAACTGGAATCACAATCAGGCCATTCAGGATATTCTGCGAAACGTCCCACAGGCCTACTACACCTATCTGGGAAATCAGGCCAAAGTCCGTGCATCCGAGGCAAGTCTCAAAGAAGCCCTCACCAGCCTTCAATCTACGGAAGAGAGGAGGAAAGCCGGGGTAAGCACCATCGCAGATGTATTACAGGCCCGTTCAAAAGCGGACCAGGTGAAGCTGGATCTCATCGGCAACCGGGGGGCTGTTCAAATTTCAAAAGGAAACCTGGCAACAGCCGTAGGCTGGCCCGCCAACACGAATTTTGAGGTGAAAGAGGAACCGGGCGAGCTCCCTCTCGACAACATGCAGCAAAACACCAGAGCGTTGATTCAGCTGGCATTGCGGGACCGACCCGATCTGGCATCCTCAAGGGCCTCCGTACGGCAGAACGAGGCGGAACTTCGCAGGTCGGAGGCGGATCTTTGGCCCAAACTCATGGCCACGGGCAACGCGGGCTGGTCGGGCATCAGCGGCAGTATCGGCGGCTCGGACTGGTTGTCCAGCGGCGGCGATCTCAGCGGTTCCGGTTTCAGTTACTATGGAGGACTGACACTCCAGATCCCTCTTTTTGAGGGCTTTTCCCTTCGAAACAAAGTGCGACAGGCCAGGGCTACCCTGGAGGCTGCCAAAGCCGAACTTCGGATCAAAGAGGAATCGGTCATTTCAGAAGTCTGGTCCGCGTTTTATAACGTGCGCACGGCGGCCCAGCAGGTGGAAACCAGCGAAACCCTGCTCGCCAGTTCGGAACAGTCCTACACGGTCTCCTTAGCCAGGTATCGGGCGGGAGCGGCGGATATCGTAGAACTGCTCAACGCACAGAGCACCCTGGCTTCAGCCCGCTCCCAAAAAGTACAGGCGCGAACAAATCTATTCACTTCCTATGCAGAGCTTCTTCATGCCATCGGGGCCGAACTGCCCGCGGAACCAACAAGGGAAATGCCGCTTTCCCATGAAACGGATACAAAGAGGGAGACGCTTTCTTATGCACCATAACCGCACAAATAGAACCTTTTGGATAGGCGCTCTTCCCATGGCTCTGATCCTGCTCTTACCGATTTGCTTCTCAGCCTGCCAAACAAAAGAGGAACGGGAGCAGGCGCCAAAAACACCGCCACCCGAAGTGACCGTGGAAAAGGTGGTTCCAAGGACGGTTCCCATATATCTGAATTACGTGGCCACAACCGAATCCGTCAAGATGGTGGACATTCGGGCCCGGGTGGAAGGTTTTCTTGAAAAGCGGCTGTTCATAGAAGGCGATGATGTGAAAAAAGGGGCACTGATCTTCGTTATCGAAAAGGCTCCCTATGAAGCGGAGCTCGAAAGGAGTCTCGCCCAGCTGGCCATGGATGAAGCCACTTTGGCCTTTGCCAACGAGCAGGTGAAACGCTACAGAAATCTGGCGACACAGGACTACATTACCAAAGAGTCTTTTGATAATTACCAGACCAAGGCTCAGGAAGCCGCGGCAGCCGTTAAGGCCGACCTCGCCCAGATCAAGCAGAATCGATTGAACTTGGGGTACTGTACCATGTACTCTCCCCTTGACGGCCGTATAGGCCGAACCCTGGTCAACGTGGGAAACCTGGTTGGAGCAGCCGGCCAAGACAGCAAACTTGCCACTATTGTACAGCTTGACCCCATTTACGTTTCCTTCAGCCCCAGCGAGAAGGACTTGCAAACCATTCTCAAATACAGAAAAGAGAAAGCCCCTCCGGTAAACATTATTCTCTCGGACAAGACGAAACATCCTTACCAGGGAAAAGTGGATTTCATCGACAATACGGCGGACCCCAGGGCCAACACCATCAACATGCGCGCCGTTGTACCCAATCCGGAAAAGACCCTGCTTCCCGGCATCTATGTGCAGGCAAACCTCTTCCTCTGTGATGTCCCCGACACCCCCCTGATTTCCGAGGAGGCTATCGGGGAAGACCAGACAGGCTCCTATGTGTATGTGGTGGGAAAGGACAACAAGGTGGAAAAGAGAAACGTGGAAACAGGTTTTCTTTACGACCATCAGAAGATCATCTGGAAAGGTCTGAAAGCGGGTGAACTGGTTATTACGCAAGGACTCCAGACCGTACGGTCCGGCATGACGGTTCAGCCCAAAATCGTCTCCCCGAAACCTTCCCCTTCACAAGGAGATCCTTCCCACGGGGAAAATAGACAGAAAAGCACAACGGCCGCAAAGCCGGCCCCTTCCACAAACCCAGAATAAGCCAGGAGCTTTCGGGGAAACCGTATGTTTGTTGACTTCTTCATTGATCGACCCATTTTCGCCGGTGTCATTTCCATCGTTATCTCTCTGGCGGGGTCCGTCTGCCTCCTCCTGCTCCCCATAGCACAGTTTCCCGAGATTACGCCTCCCACTGTTCAAGTCCAGTCCACCTACACCGGGGCCAATGCGGAAGTCGTTGAAAAAACAGTCACGACCCCCATTGAAGAACAGATCAACGGCGTGGAAGGCATGACCTACATGTCCTCCATCAGCTCCAGCGACGGGACCTCCAACATCACCGTAACTTTTGATGTAGGATACGACCTGGATATCGCCGCGGTGGACGTGCAGAACCGCGTAACCATGGCTCAACCCCAGGTGCCGGAGGATGTCCGTAAATATGGGATCACCACCCAGAAACAGTCGCCGGACTTTGTAGTGATCATCTCCCTGTATTCCCCGGACGGCACATTGGACGACCTTTTCCTCAGCAATTACGCATCCATCAATATCGTGGACATCCTCAGCCGGCTCCCCGGCGTAGGCAATGTGGAGATTTTCGGAGAAAAGAAATACGCCATGCGCCTGTGGCTCAATCCCGACAAATTGACCAGCATGGAAATGACCGCCATGGATGTGATTGCCGCGGTCCAGGAACAGAATGTACAGGTAGCCGCGGGAACAATCGGCAATCCCCCGAGCCCTCCGGGGCAGACCTTCACCTATTCCATTAACACCCAGGGCAGACTCTCAACCCCCAAGGAATTCGAAGACATTATCATCCGCACGAAATCGGACGGATCCGTCGTGCGTGTCAAAGATGTGGGACGCGTTGAACTGGGCGCGGAGAATTATGGCTGGTTCGCCCATCTGGACAAAGCAAAGGCCGCCTGCATCGGCGTTTTTCAGTTGCCCGGCGCCAATGCCCTGGACGTGGCCAACGCCGTATATGCCAACATGGAAAGGCTTTCCAAACGATTTCCTAAAGGCCTGAAATATGCCATCAGCTACGATACCACCCTGTTTGTGAGGGAATCGATCAAGGAAGTGGTTAAAACGCTTATAGAAGCCATGCTCCTCGTGTTCTTTGTGGTATTTATTTTCCTCCAGAACTGGAGGGCAACGCTTGTCCCTGCCATTGCCATTCCCGTCTCCCTCGTGGGGACCTTCGCCGTCCTGAAAGCTTTCGGTTTCTCCATTAACACCCTGACCCTTTTTGGTCTGGTGCTGGCCATCGGCATCGTGGTAGACGATGCTATCATCGTGGTAGAAAATGCCTCTCGTTGCATGGATGAAAAGGGTATGGGGCCGAAAGAGGCCACCAAGGAAGCCATGCATGAAGTGACAGGGCCTATCATTGCCACCACACTGGTTTTGATGTCCGTTTTTGTGCCGGTGGCTTTCATGCCGGGTATCAGCGGGCAACTCTATAAACAGTTCGCCCTGACCATTGCCTTTTCCGTTGGGATCTCCGCCATCAATGCTTTGACTTTGAGTCCAGCCCTCTGTGCGACGCTTTTGAGAAAAGAGAAGAAGAAACCGCTCTGGTTTTTCCGCAAGTTCAACCAGGTTTTTGACTGGTCCCGCAACCAGTATTTGAAGGGGGTTCGCTGGTTCATCCGGGCATGGTATCTGGTCCTCCTTGTTTTTGCGGCCCTTCTTGGCGTCACCTACTACATGTTTCAGATTGTGCCTACCGGATTTGTGCCATCCGAGGACGAGGGGTATTTCATGGTGATGATCCAGACACCCGAAGGCGCCTCGCTGGAAAGAACGGGAAAGGTCTGCGGAAAAATCGAAGAAATCCTCTTAAAGGAGACCCCCGGCATCGCCAGCGTGGTTATGATCGGAGGGTATAATCTTCTCAATTCGGCCATGGATCCTTCGTCCGCAGCAGCCTTCGTAATGCTCACGCCATGGGACAAGAGAAAGACTCCCCAATTGAGTCTTAACGGAATCATGGGGGCTTTCATGGCTCAGACGGAGGGGATTACCGAAGCCGTCGTCATCCCGTTTCCTCCTCCGCCTATCCAGGGACTCAGCACAACGGGCGGATTTGAATTCGAGCTGCAGGACCTGACGGGGGGCAGCCTGACAGACCTTAAAACCGTTTCGCAAAAACTGATGGACGAAGCCGGAAAAAACCCGGCACTGACCCCTTTAAGTACCACCTTTGAAGTCAACTACCCCCAGTTTTACGTGGAACTGGACAGGACCAAGGCCAAGAGCCTGCAAATTTCCATATCAGATGTCTTCACTACGCTTCAAACCTTTTTGGGGTCCATGTACGTGAATGATTTCAATAAATTCGGACGTGTTTACAGGGTCTTTTTGCAAGCCGAGGACACGTACCGCGCCGAGAAGGAAGATATCGACAAACTCTATGTTCGGGCGGCCGACGGGAGCATGGTTCCCTTGAGCGCGCTCGTCAAGATAAAGCAGATACGTGGCGTTCAGAGTATTAAACATTACAACCTTTATCGAACGATTTCCATTTACGGGGGCAACGCGCCGGGATATAGTACGGGAGATGCCATAGCAGCTATGGAGGAAATGTCCTCGAAAACGCTCACCGATCAATACGGGTATGAGTGGACCGGAACAGCCTATCAGGAAATTGCAGCCGGCGGAATGGCGCCCTACATCTTTTCCCTCGCACTGGTCTTCGCATTCCTGTTTCTGGCCGCCCAGTATGAGAGCTGGATCATGCCCCTTATGGTCATGTTTGCGGTGCCGTTGGCCATCCTCGGAGCGCTCCTGGCCCAGCATATTCGGGGTATCGCCAATGACGTCTACTGCCAGATCGGGCTGGTCATGCTCATCGGACTGGCCAGCAAGAATGCCATATTGATTGTGGAATTTGCCAGGGAGCTCAGGGTACAGGGCATGTCTATCGTGGAAGCGGCCGTCAATGCATCCAGAGAGCGATTGCGGCCCATTCTCATGACCGCCTTCGCTTTTATCCTTGGCGTGGTCCCCATGGTTATAGCCACAGGGGCGGGGGCAGTCAGCCGGCATTCCCTGGGCACAGCAGTATTCGGAGGGATGATCGCGGCGACCTTTCTCAGCCTCGTGCTGGTCCCGGTTCTCTATGTGGTTCTTCAGAAACTGCGTGAGCGTGGATCCCGGGGGAAGAAGACAGCGGTCAGCGAAGGGTGATCCAAGATGCGGCAGCAAAAAAGACGTTGTGACTTCGACAGTGCGGACTGGTTGGATAGGATAGAGGAATCCTGTTCATTTTCAATTCGTCGTTATTGATCCCTTGTAATTTGTAACTTGAAACTTATCTGTTGAGAACAGATAACGAATATCATCAAATGATGCTTCATCAATTCAGGAGGGTTTGCCATGCATACGAAAAAATATATTGGTGGAATGCTTCTACTGTTTATTTTGACACTGCCTTTTATTCAAGGGTGCGCCTTTTTTGGAAATTACGCGAGTATAGATGTGGCCACCGGCCAATACAGCGATAACATTCAGGATCTTTTGCGTAATTGGGAGAAATACAGCGTCTCCTATGCCGGGCTTTCTATTGAGAGCCCTTCCGCGATTATGTTCGATACCAAGATAGATGGACGATCGATCACCTATGACAAATGGGTGCCCGTGACGAATGAGAACGTCGCAAATACTATCATAAAATGGCTTAATGCAGATATCAATTTTCCACCGACCCTTTACAAAATCACACTGAACGATCAGCTTTTTGGGTATATTTACACGTCGCCCACGGAGCAGGTGGTCGTAAAGAAAGTTGACGACAAGACGCTGTACGCTGAGGATATCCCTCTTCCGCCATTCGATCTCGGGCCGAACGGCAGATTCTGATGGTTTTCGCTGAAAAGAACGGGTTCAAAATATGCCTCCTGTAATTGCCATTGCCGGAAGACCGAATGTGGGAAAATCCTCCCTGTTCAACCGGCTTTCCAGAACCAAATACGCCCTGGTGGACGATCGTCCCGGGGTAACGAGAGATCGCATACAGGCGCAGATCTCTTATAATGGGAAGCCGCTTATCCTTTTGGATACCGGCGGGTATGAAGATATCGGTCAGGACCCCCTGCTCAGGGAGGTGCGGGAACAGGTGAGAAAGGCCGTGGAGGAGGCGGACCGGGTCATTTTCATGGTCGATGGGAGGCAGGGGTTGCTGCCGGGCGATGAGGAAATGGCCCTTTATCTGCGAAAGAATCAGAAGAAAGTTTTCCTTGCGGTGAACAAGGTGGACGGGCCGGAACATGATCACCTGATCTTTGATTTCCACAGGCTCGGCATGGGAACCCCCTTCCCTGTTTCCGCGGCCCATGGATACGGGATTGCATCGTTCATGGAGGCCGTTATCGAAGACCTGCCCGTGACCGCCCATGAAATAGAGGACCCGGATCAGATCAGGATCGCCGTGTTAGGCAGACCCAATGCGGGCAAGTCGTCCCTCATAAACAGGATACTGAAACAGGACCGTTTGGTGGTAAGCGATATCCCCGGAACCACGCGGGATACCGTGGACAGTGTTTTCCGTCGCAAAGGAAAGGAGTACCTGCTGGTAGATACGGCAGGGCTGCGCAGAAAGGGAAAGGTGAAAGAGAAAATCGATACCTTTTCCATGATTAAGGCGGTTAAGAGCCTGGATCGATGTCATATTGCGGTGGTCCTGATCGACGCATGGGAAGGCGTCTCTGAACAAGATGCCAGGATTTGCGGCTACGCCCTTGAAAAAGGCCGGGGACTTGTTCTGGCCATCAACAAATGGGACCTGCTCAAAGGGGAGGAGAGAAAGAGACGGGATCTGGAAAACGATATTGACAGACAACTGCATTTCATTTCTTATGCACCCCGCGTGAATCTTTCCGCCCTCACCGGCGAAAGGGTCATCAAACTCTTCGAAAAAATAGACACGGTGTTCACGGAATTTTCCACCCGGATCACAACAGGGCCGTTAAACAGAGCACTTCAGGAAGCGATCCAGCGGCACCCGCCTCCGCGCATCGGGAGGGGAAGGCTCAAATTCCTCTACGCAACGCAAACCCGTACCAGACCGCCCACATTTGTCCTGTTTGTCAACCGGCCGGACAAGGTGCATTTCTCCTACGAGCGATTATTGATTAATCATTTCAGGGACACGTTCCATCTTTCTCACGTCCCTGTCAATTTGAACTTCAAAGAAAGAAAAAGTAAAGGGGGGCCGGATTCATGAATATTCGCATCACCATCGGTGACCTGGAGATCCCCGCGCAATTAAACGAAACTCCTACGGCAGAAAAGATTTTGGCTGCCCTCCCCTTCCAGGCTTCTTTTGATGTATGGGGCGACGAAATTTATTTCACCATCCCGGTGCAAGCGGAACTGGAGGAAACCGCCGTGGAAGAAGTCCAGATGGGGGATCTGGCCTACTGGCCCCCAGGCAAGGCATTCTGTATCTTTTTCGGTCCGACTCCCATGAGCACAGGCGACAGGATCGTCCCTGCCAGTGCCGTCAACGTCGTTGGCAGAGTGACAGGAGATGCCCGAGCATTCAAGAAAGTCATGCACGAATCCCGGGTGACGATAGAGCTGGCGTAAATGGAACTCCTGAACATCCTTTACGCAAAGCCGGCGCCTGCAGCCATCCTCACCATGAACAGGCCCGAGACACGAAATTCCTTCACCCTGAAGATGGCCCAAGAGATCTATTGGGCCTTAAGGGATGCAGCCCGTGATCCTGAGATAAAAGTCATTATCATTCGGGGAAAAGGCGATGCGTTTTCCGCCGGTGGAGACATCAAGGAGATGTCGCGGGGAAACCTGGCATCCTGGGATATGAAGGACTATCTGTGGAACCATGTGCAAAAAATCCCCCTCCTTCTGGAAGACCTGGATAAACCGGTCATTGCCTCCATTAATGGGCCGGCGTTCGGAGGAGGATTCGGGCTTGCATTGGCCTGTGACCTGCGTATCGCTTCGGAAAAGGCCACTTTTTGCGCCACCTACGTGCGCATAGGGTTGGCGCCGGGAGACGGCAGCGCCTTTTTTCTGCCGAGACTGATCGGGCTCAGCAGGGCCATGGAGATCCTCCTTACAGGGAGGGTGGTCAAAATGGAAGAGGCCCACCGGTTGGGGCTTGTAGACAGGGTCGTCTCCGCTGATTCCCTGGAAGAAGAAAGCCTGGCCTATGCATCTCAGATTGCAGCGTGGCCGGAAGCCTCATTAAAGGCAAGCAAGCGGGCCCTTTACGATGGCCTTAAATCCGATCTGAAAGGGCACCTGGATTATATGTCGTCTCAACTGGGGCTCCTGTCCGAAACCAGGGAGCACAAGGAGGCCATACAGGCACTCATCCGCAAGAAGGCCTACAAGCGATAGACCGTGGGTTTTTCCTTCATGTCAATGTCAATGCCGATGGAATCTCCTGTTTTGAATCCCAGTTTTCGAAATTCCCGCACCACCTGCTCATCCCTGTCCATGTACCAGTAGACCGACCATACCGGGTTGCGCACCGTGGCAATCCCGTATGCCTCATGACTGCGCAGGTTGATCCGGAACTCATCCCTGGCGACCAGGGTGTCCGCCTCTGAAAGGAAATAGTCCCGCTTGTAGAGATTATTGTAGAGCGCCTTGGAAAGTCGTTCCTGCAACCCGGGCATTTCATCAAGGTAATGATTAGCAATCTGGTACAGGTCCCCGGGAGCATCAATAGCCAACCCGAGGATGGCATATGTTTCGTTCCTCAGGGCAAAATCCTCAAATTGCGACTCATAAGAGGCAACCATTTCAAGCGCAGTATCGATTCCGGAACCCGATGGCTCTTTGCCCATCACGATGTTTTCACATTGATCGATAAGGTTCATATAAAAAGCGGAGTTGTCCATCACAAAGATCGGACGCTCACGGTAGTTTCTCCTCTTTCGGATTCTTCGGATTCCGTCCAGTCTGACCGATCTCTCACTCTCCTTCTGATCCAGCGTTTCAATAAGGGAGATATCCTTTGCCTGAACCACATGGATTTTGCCGTCTCCCGAAATGATGTACTCGATCTCGCATCGGAAACCGAGATATTCCTGGATCTCTTTGGAAATGTCCAAAAGGCCCGTATCGTGAGGCGTCTTGGTAATGTAGGGAAGACTGTCCACCTTGTGCGACCTGGTCCGGCAGTAACCGAATTCCCAGGCGTTTCCCAACATTTTCGCCATGACAGCCGTCCCATTAAGAAAAGGCATGACAATAACGCCCATGTCGTCCAGATCAAGTTCGGGTGCGTGATTGAATTTCTGCTGCCGCAATATGGAAAGCCTGCTGACGCTTTTTCCCAGTTTGATGATCCGCTTCCGGGCGTATTGAATGCCCGAGACGTCGGCATAGGTCTCGAGAGAATCAAATGTTCCGGGCTTGAAAGCTTCCTCGAACGGGTGGGCGCTCCTCGCAATCACTTTGAAACTTTCCTGATGGCGACTCAGAAACTGTTCTAATTTTCCAAAGTTCTCGTTCTTGAAATCCGCCGCAGGCACATAGATGAAATCAGGGACATTGAATTTGCCCTTTTTCAATTTTTCAAGGTACAACGCCTTTTCGGGCACAATAGATTTCATGAATCCTTTCTCCGGCAACCGCTATGAGCCTGTCTCCCTCTACTCCGTGGGAGCGCGCTTACCATCCCTTTTCAGCAAGGATATGCCTGATTTTTTCTTCTGCCTTTTTTTCCACCAGAATCATTTTCTTGGCGTGGGCTTTCTTAATCTTTTCCGTCAGCACGGCAATATCCGCCGGCTTTTCCAGGAGGTCGACGGCGCCCAATTTCATGGCTTCCACACCCTTCTGCACAGTGGCATGGCCCGTAAGCAGGATGACCTGTATATCGGGATTCTTTTTTTTGAGTTCCTTTAATGTTTCAAGGCCATCCATTTCGGGCATCATCAGATCCAGGATGATGGCATCGTAGGATTCCTCCTGAACTTTCTTAAGGGCTTCTGTTGGAGATGTGGTCGTAGTCACATTCATATCCCTTGCCTGCATCCGCTCGGACATGGTTTCCAGAAAATCCTTTTCATCATCCACCAGCAATACTTTTTCCATTTCAATCTCCTTTCTTAAAGCGGTTAGCTTTCAGCCTTTAGCCATCCGTTCCCTTTTGACGCATATCTTTTGGCAGAACCAGTTGAATTCCCAGATCCTTTTCATCCATTAAAATCCTTCCACCCAGTATTTGCAGCAAGGCTTCTTCCCTTTCCGTTGGAAATACCGCCTCCGACAGGGTTGAAATCGCTTCGAGTCCGGAAAAATGTATGTTCACTGAGGCCGGACCTTTTTCAACCGAGAATTTCACTGTTTTTCCCTCTCCCGACGCTCCCATGGCAAAATCCAGGACCTGCCAGAGGATGTTCAGCAAATGGAACGGGGAGGTAATAATGGTCACGATATCCCGCGGCGGTTGCAGATCCAGTTTCACACTCTTCATATCCGCCAACCGCTGGGCGAGTCCGATAGATAACTTCAGGGTTTCTCCGAGGTCGACACTCTTGTGTAACTCATCCACACTGTGGGCCAGGCTATTCATATTTCTTATAATTCCTTCCGCCCGATGGATCTGTTTCGAAACCCTCCCGGATACCACCTTCAGCTTCTCAGGATCGATAGGAATGCCTTTCTCGGCCATCATGCCATAGTCTTCCAGAAGTCCTGCGCTTTCGTTGATAATCGCCATCACATTCTTGATTTCATGAGAAATGGATGCGGTCATTTTCCCGAAAAATTGAAGTCCGATCCCCATTTCATCATTCGACCGGTGGTCCATATTTCACCCCTTTATTCGGCCATCAGTTTTTTCATTTTTTCCATCAGGATATCAATGTGCACAGGCTTCAGGAGATAGTAATCTTCTCCTGTCTCGGAAGATCCGGCAGCAAAATCGGCCTGAGATCCGTGCCCGGTCATAAACATAAATTTCAGATCCGGATGCTTCGCTTTCATCTTCTTTTGCAGCTCGATGCCGCTCATTCCCGGAATCTTCACATCCAGAACGACCAGATCGAACTCCTCTTCCGCGATGCGTTTCATGGCTGCGTCACCAGTCGTTTCCCAACGGGCCTCTATTCCTCTGATGCCCAATCTTTCCGCCAGTGCCTCCACCAGTTCTTTTTCGTCATCTACTAAGAGTACGCGCACGATTTTTTCATCTCCTTTTCCTCAATCTTGAGGGGAAGCATAATCGTAAAAGTCGTCCCTTTATTTAATTCACTTTTTACCTCAATCTTTCCACAAATCTCTTCAACAAGACCGTAGGTAATGGAAAGACCAAGGCCGGTTCCCCCTTTTCCTGTCTTTGTCGAAAAAAACGGCTCAAAAACCCGTTTTAAATCTTTTTCTGAAATCCCGCAACCATCATCGGAAATGGAGAGTGATACACTGTCTTTGCCTTCCATTCTGCCCACAATATGCAAATGACCATTGTTTTCCATGGCGGCAAAGGCATTGTTAATGATATTCAATATGATCTGCTGTAACTTGCCCGCGTCTGTCTGAATGGGTGGAATATCTTCGGCAACCTCTATCAAAATGCTAATGCATCGATATTCCGCCTCTTTGTTTAAAAATCCCAGGACTTCCCGGACAACCTCCCCTAAATTTATGGTCTGGATACTCACATCCATGTGGCGTGCAAAACCCAGCAGGCGTTTTGTGATTCTCCCACACCTGGCGACCGAGGCGATGATGGAGTCAAGCAAGCCCATGAGCATATCGTTTCCCTTATATTCTTTCTTAAAGAGAAACAGGTCCTTCATCAGACCGGCTTTTTCGTTAATAATCGCCAGGGGATTGTTGATCTCATGGGCAACGCCCGCCGCCAACCTCCCGATAGACGCCATCTTGTTGGCATATTCCACCTGATGCAGCGTAATAATCAGTTTCTGATCCGACCGGAAGATCCTGTTTACAAGATAAGTCACCCCTCCAAGAATCACAAAAAGAATAAACGCCACACTGATAATCAGAAACCAGATCAGCTTCTTTCTGGTATTTTCCCACGGCCTCATCAGTTCATCTTTGTGTTTGACGACCATCAGGATGAATGGCGTATCGGCGATATATCTATAACCGATAACAAAGGGGGTTCCGTTCTTATTCAGCCATTCCAGAACCCTCGTTTTGGGGGCGTATTCCGGTACGGGCAGGGAGGTTGTCTGCAGAACCTTTCCATGAGCACGTGTGGGAGTCTGGATCACGCCTTTATGGTTGATGATAAACGCATCACCATGACCTCCTATCTCAAGCTCGGATAACAGAGCATTGAATTTCTCCGTATCCAGCGTTGCCCTGAGCACGAAGAAATCACCGTCTTCCGGGGCACATTTGACTGCAATAACGAGGTGGGGGACATTTCGATAGCCCATGAATACATCGCTGATAAAAACCCCCTGAAAGACGACCCGCCTGAACCATTCCTGCTCGCTGTAATCTCTGCCTTTCAGTTCATACGGCCCCACGTAAGCCAATTGAATGCCTCGATGATCAATCAAACCCAGATCGGTAAATCCTCCGAAACTCTTCTTCAGATTTTCGAGGATAGAATGTAATCGCTCCCGATTCAGGCACTCGCCAAAACCGTGCTCATGCACAACAAAATTTAGGGCGGATTTCCGTTCGTCCAGAAAGTACGAAACGGTCCGACGAACATTGGACACAAGCTGGGACGTTCTCAGAAGGATCTCGGATTCAACATCGTGCCGAGTTGCCCGGTAATCCACAACGGCCATGAACAGCAGAGGCGCCAGAACCACTACGGATGTAAGAAAAACCGCCGCGTACCAGATTCGTCGGAAATCGAACTGAGACCTGTACGGCCCTGCTTCTGAATCGTGATGGTCCCAGAATTCCGGTTTTATCTTCGTTAAGATTTTCATCCTTCATTCTTTCTTCCCGAGAACGGACTGTTCAGGTGGAAAGCGACTGCTCATCCAGGCGTTTTTTGTCCTTGATTTTTTCATTGGCGTTCTGGAGCGTCTCCGTCAGAACGGCGATATCCACGGGCTTATGAAGGTAGGCAAAGGCTCCCAGTTCCATGCAGACCTTTCGGTCGTCTTCTGAACCGTGTCCAGTCAGGATGATCACTTCTATTTCCGGACGGGTCTTTTTCACGCGTCTCAGCACCTCGATTCCATCGATTCCGGGCATCTTGAGATCCAGGATCATCACTTCTGGCTCGTCCTCACAGACCAGCTGCAGAGCCGATTCTCCGTCATAGGCCACAGCGGAACCCATATCACGCATGAGGAGTCGTTCGGATAGAGTCTGCACAAATTCCCGCTCGTCATCCACAAGAAGCACCTTGGAAGGCGCCTCAAAGTCGAATTTGCGGTAAATATCCGACTTGTGAAAATTCTTTCCTACTGCAGTATGCACCGATCTGAACACCGGGCACTCGGGCCGCAATGGCTTTGAGTTCCTCTTCCAGTCTGCTCAGCATAAGGACATGCTTATTGATGGTAATCGTAACTACCCCTCCAGCCGCGCTCACAGCTGCATCGTGCCCCTCTTTTGCCAGTGCCACACCCACAGCAGAGGACAGAAGAAAATCCGCAAGAGCTTTTCTGGAACTCTCCGTGGTTTGAAGCAGATCCTTTGTCAAGTAATCACGGATTATGGAAACAGCCTTTTTGACCTCTGTCTTATCCATGGGGATGACGATATCATAGAGGGAGGGATCCCAAGGATCCTTGCTCTCCAGATGTGACTGTACCCACACGGCACAGTCTCCATCCTGTTTATGAATCAAGGCTGCCGCTTCCTTCTCAGACAGATTCTTTTCGGTCGTGGCGACCGATTTCCTGTATTTCATATCCGCGATCAGACAGACTCGGAGCACATGGGTGATTTCTCTTGGAATGAGCTGACTGGAAAACCCTGACAGAATGAGATTGTCTTGCGCAAGCGCTTCAGCCACGGCCAGTTTCATTTCTGCTATGGATCGCTCCTTCTCATGCGTGAAGTTATTAAAGACAGAAGTCTTGGCTAAAAAAGCACGCTCTATTTTTCCCTCCGCGACACCGGACTGCGCACTTGTTAGCTTCACAATATCTGTGTCCAGAACGAGTTTATAGCCTGTACTCTCTTGAAGCTCCCGGAGTACGGGTTCTTCGCTGCAGAATTTGCCACTGAAAATACCAATAACGGACATATGCGAGCTCCTTTTTTAGCGTCGTTTATATGGCTTGAGGGGTTAAACGGCACACAGTCAACAGGGGACAAATCTTCTCTTCACCATCCTTATGCGTCTCCCCGTGAATCGATTGAATAGCCTTTTCCATGGTCGGATAGAGATGATGCTCTCCGATTTTTTCCACAAAGTGCGTTCTTTTCAACACTTTCAACACCGTTTCATTAACACCGCTGAGGGAGACATCGATATTGGCACTCCTGATTCGATCTACCAATAAGGATAATGTTTCTTCTCCGGAGGCGTCAATATCATTTATTCCATTGGATACCAGGATAATGTGCTTCAATTTTCTTTTTCTGGCCATGACGTCGGCGATCTGGTCCTCGAGGTAACTGGAGTTTGCAAAAAACAGGGACCCGTCAAATCGAAGCATGGCAATATAGTCGCACTCTTTGAGCCCACGATCGGTTGCGCATCTAAAGGCCTGGTCCTCACCCCTGGAGAGAAAAGCCATTTTCGGTCTCATGCTTTTGTAAAGATATACGAGGAGAGAGAGTACGACGCCGACCATAATGCCTCTGTCCAGGTGGGGTGCAAAAACGAGGGTGCAGAGAAAAGAGACGATCGCAATGGCTCCATCATACCACTGGGCCTCCCACGCATGGACAAAACCGGAGACGTTTATCAGGCCGATAACGGCCATCATAATCACCGCGGCAAGAACGGACTGGGGGAGATGGTAGAGCAAAGGGGTGAAAAAGAGAAGGGCAATCACCACCACAAGACTGGTAAACACGCTCGATAAACCGGTGACCGCCCCACTCTGAAGATTGACCGCGGATCTCGAGAAAGAGCCGGAAACGGGATAACTCTTCCCCATCGCCCCAATAATGTTTCCCAATCCCTGTCCGATAAGTTCCTGATTCGGATCCAATCGCTGTCCCGTCTTGGCTGCCATGGCCTTGGCGATACTGATCGCCTCCATGAAACCCAGAAGGGAAATAATGGCTGCATAGGGCAGGAGATGCATAACAACCCTCATATCGACTTTTGGCATGCTCAGAGATGGAACGCCCTTGGGGACTACCCCCACCACCATACCCCCTCCAATCATGAGGAGTTGATCCATTTTCAACACCGAGTTTCCCACCTTTATTTGCCAGGTTCGGCCGTCTCCTCTTGCGCCCTTTGGAAGTTCATTTTTCAGATAGAATACCAGAGAACCATTCGCCTGTTCGACCCCCTCAAACAGCTTGTCTCGAATCGCAAAACGGATTTCTTCGATCTTATGATTCAGTCTTTCCATATTCGTCGTGAGAACGCTGATTTGATGTTCCGCATTTAACACGCCCATGATATCGCGGCCTCTGTTGGCTGCATCCAAAACCTTGTTTGCCTCCGTCCTTTCTTCCCCAAGAGAAGGAAGGATGGCGACCGTCCGATTGAATTCCTCCACCATCTCGCTGATTCCCGGCGCCTTGATGGCGGTGATATCCACACTTTTGTTGTGCTGAAAACCAGTAGCCCAGGAGAGTAGCGTGGTGATAACGACAGCAACCAGAACATTGGGGATCTTCGGGGAGATTCTCCTCAAGCTGTACATAATAGCAAATGCCAGCGCCCCCATGCCAAGCGTCGGCCAGTGTGTATAATGCCAGGCCGCCTGAAAAACCCGCATGATCGTCTCATAGTGATGCGGGGCCTTGTCCACAAAAACTCCGAACATCTTTGATAACTGAGAGGATGCAATAATGATCGCGGCCGCATTGGTGAACCCATTGACAACGGGGTGAGACAGAAAATTGACCACGAGCCCGAGTCTCAAAATTCCGAGCGTGAACTGAAAGGCTCCTACCGTAAGGGCAAGCAGGATCGCGTAAGCGATATAGCCGGGACTTCCCGCCGTGGCAAGGGGCTCCAGTGATGCCGACGTCATCAGGGAAACGACGGCCACAGGGCCGGTAGCCAACTGACGGCTTGATCCGAAAAGAGCGGCAACCATGGGCGGCAGGAAAGAAGCGTACAGTCCATAATAGGGCGGCAGACCTGCCAGTTGAGCGTAGGCCATGGACTGCGGGATGAGCACAAGCGCGACGGTAATGCCTGAAAGGAGGTCCGTCCTGAAACTCATCAGGTCGTACCCTTTAAACCAGCCCAGAAACGGAAATACTTTGGTCAACATATGCCTTAACTCCTTCGTAATGATTTTAGCCGGTTAACAATAGGTCAACCGTTTTTCAGCATCCGCCTGCACGAGGCAATCAACTCACCGTACAATGCACCGGCATCATAAAGGTTGTAACTGTTGAAACGAACCAGCCCATCCGTCAGGGTGAAGACGATCAGCGCATTCTTCCTTGCTGGAATATCCCCAATGGAACCATCTTCTTTTCCAAGGTTGATCGCTTTCTCGAAAATGTCCACAAGGCAGTTATAAGTATCTTCGAGATATTGTCTGCAAACAGGGTTGCCCTCTGCAAGTTCATAGGCATCATGACGATGCAGGAGCATGAAAAGGTCCGGCATGTGCCCCGCCAGGTAGAGGTAAAAGGAGATGACCTCTTCCACCATTTCGAGGCCTGTTCTGAACTTTTTCTTCTCTATATACTTATCAAATTCATTGATGATCCTGGATTTGACCGTTTCCAGAATCGTCATGAAGAGGGTTTCCTTGTTCTTGAAATGATAAAATATCGTCCCTTCCGCAGCACTGGTCATTTTCGATAGCTCAGCCATTGAGGTGTCCTTAAACCCCTTCTTCGCAAAGAGCCATAACGCGGACTGCAGAATGGATTCCTTTTTCGACATAGCCTTACCTTCACTCCGAAAATGCCGCGCCACTAACTGAGCGCTCAGTCGGCCTGATTTATCAAGCTTTTGCCACGGCGTCAAGCACAAAATCCGTCTGACTTGCAATAAAATGCAACGTGATGCAAATACGAACGAATGTCTCTATTACAAGTCCTTATATAGAAATGGAATGGATAATCAAAATTTCGGGAATGGCTCATGTCGTAGCGGGTTAAGAAGGCAGATCGGACGAGAATCAATAAATATGGCTGAGCGATTACTCGGTTTTCTGGAGGACCATAACGCAGATTTTTGGCAGGCAGGAACATGGGCAGGAGGCATCGAGAACCCACCAAAAAAGATCCCGCTGGGCGGCGGGATCAATTTTCTCGGCAAGTCGTGACGGATTATCGCAGACCGTCCTCTTTTTTCGCATCCTCTTTCAGCAGACCCCCAATCCTCGGATGAGGACGTCCACAGTTGGTCACCACAAGGGCCACAACGATTTCGTCAGCCATGGGAGCGTCGTCTATCCTTACGGACATGGCGTCAAAGTGGGTTCTTACAAAGGCTGCATCTTTATAATGGGTAGGCACATCGATTTCCGTTCCCATCCCTCCCATTTTCTTGGCGGAGGGAATGATGGCCTTGCCGCCCCCAAGGGCGTCCCGGAATGGCTTGCCCAGCTTCGGATGAAGGATGGCTCCGGCATGCTCCCGTTCTCCATTTTCGCCCACGATAGCGCCTTTGCCGTATCCTTCGGCCTCTTCCGGTCTGATCCCCAGAGCATCCACGGCCATTTTACCAAGAATTCCACCCAGTTCCTCGCCAATATCCATGAGCGGCGTCAGGTCTTCCACAAATTCTCCTGCAAAAGGATTTTTGATCACGGCAACCGCAGCCGCTTTTTTCCCCGGAGTTTGGAGTTTCCTGCCCCCTTCTGAAAGAATTTCTTCAACGATCGTCACATATTTTCGGACTTCCATAATAATCTCCTCCTGAATGTGTGTTCAACGGTTCATTCTTTCCCTGAAAAAACCGGTCATTTCAAACGTCCCTTTTATCGAAAGAAATGCCCCGAAAATCATCTTCCTTTCCATGAGTTCCCGGGTCTTTTTCATTCCTCTTCGAATCGCTTCCTGCTTCTTTTCTTCGGATAAGTCTCCGACGGACTCCGTCACCATCAATCTCCCCAGGTCCGTGTACGGATCCATGCCAACAGCTTCCCGGCGGAGGACAGACTCATCTTCCACACAGACTGCATTCCCCACAACAGTGGCCGCCGCATCCGCAATCGAGGCATCCCGGCTCACAACACAAGCGGCAGAGGCAACTCCCCGCGTAAGGCTCCTGCCTCCCAGGCCGCTTGTGGCAACGCCCCAGGAAGTCTCGGCGGAATCGAGGGAGAGCACGTGAGAAAATCCCTCTTTCTGAAGGTCGTCCCGAATCCCTACCGACACTCCATTCCCTTCCCGCAGTCGGATGGCAATATCGCCCCCATTGTTGACGATCACCCTGGTCATGCCTGCTTCAAAAAGAAAATCGGCCACGAAATCCGCGATGGTCCCGGCCACGGCAGCCATGGGAGTCAAATCCGGTTCTCCCATGGAAATCGCACTCGCGACCATTTTCGCTGCAACCGGTTCCTCAAGGTCGCGGGGAATCTTTTTCTGAACCACCCTCAACAGATCCTGAAAACGTGCGATCCGTTCCAGAATTCCGAAAGAAACCTTCGCAGCCTTGACGTTCATCTCACGCTGGGGAGTTTTTCCGATAAAGGAGGAAATCACCAGCCGCATGGGACCGCATTCGGCCATGATGCCGCCGTTATCAAGAAGATGTATGGCCGACTCCCAAGCCAAATCATGTTCCTAAGGGAAATGGAAACGGCTTCATGGCTTCCACATGGCCCCCCATTTCTTCATAATCCCGGAGGGTCATGGTATATTCGATGGGACAAATGGTTGCGGGTGTCGGCGTCCAGTAGAATGCACCTTCCTTCACGCGGCCCACATCCACCATGAAATTGATGCCCCCACCCGGCAGGACATAAGCAGGCGCTCCTCCCACGGTAAGCATCGCACGGGCTTCATGGACGGCGGCAGTCAGTTTCACGGGATACAGGGCCACTCCCGCCCGAGCACTTCCGCCTGACCCACCCATATACACGGCGGACACGACGGAAGATTCACAGCTCGCGGATATGGCTTCAACGGCCTTTGCGCATTCCGACGTCAGGGGAAGCCCGTGAAAATTTCCATCTTCGCCCAACTGGAAAAGTTTCGCATTTTTCCCCGTGGTTTCCGTGATCAGGACCCGCAACCCCGATTGTGCAAGACTTGTATCCACACCGGCAATCACATCCAGGGGATCTTTGATGGACGTCCCACCCCAGCCGTCACCGTGATCCCCGAAGTATCTTCCCGGCGTACTCATCCGGTAACGAAGTCGAACTCCCGAGGGTTTTGCCCCCACAAATCTACCCGCTGCGTGTTCGCTCATGAGACTGGTGATATGGGAATCCAGGATGATGACTTCGTCCGCCGCTTCCCGCAGAAGAGGAGCAAACAATCCCAGGGTGGCACTCCCACATCCCACACGCATATTGTCGGGAATAAATCCGTTAATCTCCGGAGCCTTTCCCACCTCCACACGGATTTTGCTCCCCCCTTCCACCATCAACTTCACGGGGAGCCGATTGGCAATATTCGTGACGGTTCTTGCGACAACCAGCCCGTCCTTCCCGGTCAGCAGGTTTACGCCTCCGATGGAGAGCATCTTGGATCCGTACTGCTCGGTGATCACCATACCCACCTTCCGTTTTCCCACCAGCACATCGGCTCCTTCTTCGCCCACCTGCAGATCCGTATCGATCTTCACCAGGATGGAACTGTAGCTCAACGGCGCCTCGGTAACCACCGTGACCACATCCACATCGTTCCGTTTTCCTCCGGCGATCACGGGCGCCGGTTTGCAGTCAGGATAGGTGGTTCCAGAGCCGATGGCCGTAATCAGGGGGTGTTGTATGGCAGGTTCAGGACTCGGACCCACGATGGAGGCAACTTCTTCAAAGGAATGAAGCGGCGTAATACGAACGGTCTTTCCTCCTTCATTTCTGTAACGGAGACAGGCGCCTGTCCTGTCTTCCTTTATCCGGCAGGTAATGGGACAGGCGTCGCACATGACGGTTCCGGCGGGGAAACTCGCTTCCCGATCCAATGCCCCTTGCTCGCACACCTTCATGCAGGCGCCGCAATCGGTACATTTCTCTCCAATGACCGCCTTCTTTTTTACCAATAGCACGGCTTCCAGAGGACAGTCCCTGACGCAAAATCCGCAACCGATACATTTTTCAACGTCAACTTTCATTTATTTCACCAGGATGCAACAGCTCTTCTCGGATTAGCATAATAAAGGTCGGTTTTCACAACCAAGGTTTCGGGTTTCAGGTTTCAGGACCCAATTCCATATCTGCCGGATTCCGACTGAGCTCGTTCCCACGCTGGAGCGGGGGAACGAAAGCGTTATCCAAGTTTTTCTCTGGCACCTGAAACCTGACACCTGAACACAACTTATCTGAAACCAGATCCGCGCACCATGAAAATTCGCGATCGCTACAGTACGCTCACCGTTCGTCTTGCGGGCGGGGTATTCCTGCTCTTGTTGACTACAACCTGCCCATCGACCATGACCATAGCCACACCGGGAATATCACCTGCCTCAATGGCCGAAAGCGCATCCTCCCCTACGGAACCAATGGGGGCGTCCATCACCACCAGGTCGGCTTCTCTGCCTTCTTCGATGATTCCCCGATTCAGTCCATAGATCCGGGCCGTGTTGCCGGTGGCCATGCAGATAGCCTCTTCCGCCCGCAGGGGCGTTAGGCTTGCAAGGTGATTGATAACGCGCAAGATCCCGAGAGGGATAACACCGGTTCCGGAAGGGGCGTCGTTCCCGATGATCATCCGTTTAAGTGCGCCTTTTTCGATGCAGATCCCGGTCACATCCACCGCCATTTTCGGATTTCCACAGTGCACGATTTCTATGGCGATATCCGTTTCCTCGATGAGTTTCCTCGCCTCCTCCAGGGCCACGGCCGTTGGACCGCCGTTTATGTGCGATGCGACATGCGGTCCGGTTTTCATGACCTGTTCAGCCGTTACCGTACTGCTTCCGGGGATGGACGTCCCGCCTGTATGCATCATGACGGTCATCCCTTCTTCCTTTGCCCATTGTACCATGGGAGCCGCATCTTCGGGGTCCTTTACACTCCCCAGGCCGATTTCTCCCACCACACGAACCCCTTCACGGCCCATCTCCGCAAAGTCTTCCCTCGTTAATCCCTTCTCAAGAATCAGACCGCCTCCAATAACCTTTGCGCCGCCGGGTCTGAAATTGGAAAAGGACTTAGAGGCCAGAATAGCCAGCGCCTTCGTCCCGGCGGGATCTTTCGGCCGTCCCGGGAGATGCACCTCCCCTGCAGAAATAAAAGTGGTCACCCCTCCGTGAACCGCACTGTCCAGAAATCCCACCTGTTGCTGTCTGGGCGCCCAGTCCCCCAGGACCACATGACAATGGGAATCGATCAATCCGGGTGTAACCGTCATGCCCCCGCAATCTATCACCTTGACTCCTTCTTCGGGGGTTATCCCGGAGAGAAACCCAACCTCCATGATTTTTCCATCCTCAATGACGATCCCATCGCCTTCCAGGATGGGGTCGGAAATATCCCCACTCACGATGGTCCCGATATTTTTTAATAAAACCCTTGTCATTTTGTCCCCTCCTTTAACATGAATCGTCTTTATTTCGCCCCTGCTTCCAAGACCCGTTCCAGGTTTGCCGGCAGGCTGTAAATTCTCTCTCTCAGGGCATCTGAAAGGGCGTTAAGGATGGCCGGCGCAGTGGGAATCAAGGCCGGCTCTCCGACCCCCTTCGCTCCGAAGGGTCCCGTCGGCTCCGGACATTCCACGAGAATGGCCTCCACCTCGGGCATGTCGATGCAGGTGGGGATATGATAATCGTTCATGGATTCGGTCTCGCCAGGCACATATTCTTCCATGAGGGCAAAACCCACCCCCATGGCAACCCCGCCATAGATTTGCCCGCGAACGGACTCGGGGTAGATGGCTTTCCCCACGTCATGGGCCGCGATGATCTTTTCCACCCTGACCTCTCCCGTTGCAACATCCGCCTCAACGAGCGCCACATGGCAGGCATAGGCATAGGCTGCATAGGGAACCCCCTGCCCCGTTTCCGGATCCAAAGACACGGTGGCCGGGTCAAAGTTCCCTTCGAAAAGGAGGGATGCGCCATTTCTTTTAGCCTCTCTCGCAATCTCGGAAAAACTCGCTTCGCCCCCCCCTTCTACCGCCTCCCGGACAAATCCTGAATCGAGGATGAGGGTTCCCGCCGGGCACTTCAACAGATCCGCGCCTTGCGCGATCAGCAGTTCACGAAGGCTTTCCGCTGCCTCTTTCACCGCATTTCCTGATATATAGGTTTGCCTGCTCGCGGACGTGGCCCCGGCATTCGTGGTATATTTTGTGTCGGCTGCCACCACCTTTATGGCGTCCATCGGCACATGCAGTACCTCAGACGCAATCTGGGTAAAGACCGTTGTGGACCCTTGCCCTATATCCGCACACCCGGTAAAAAGAGTGATGGCTCCCTCTTCATCGATCGTGATCCGCGCCGTTGAAGGGTTCTTTACGCCGGTGTTGCCGATTCCGTAAAACATGGCGCCCACACCCACACCCCTTCTCTTGAAGGGGTCTGAGCCGGCACTCCGCCATTCGTTCGCGGCCCACAGATAATCCTTCTTTACCGCCTCAAGACAGTCAGCGATTCCCACGCTCGCTTTCAATTCCTGCCCGCTGCCGGTTTTGGAACCGATTTTCAGGCAGTTGATCCGTCGTATCTCCAGCGGATCCATCCCCAGGGCCTCGGCAAGGAGATCCATCTGGGATTCATGGCCAAAGGCGACCTGCGGCACACCAAACCCCCGCATGGCCCCTGAAAACGGATTATTGGTATAGACGCAAAGACAATCCGCTTCAAAATGCTCCACCTCATAGGGTCCGGTGGCATGAACAGGCGCCCGTGAGGCCACGGCAAGCCCATAAGATCCATAAGCGCCCGTATCGCAGAGGATTCTTGCCTTCATGGCCACAAGCTTCCCGGCATTGTCAACACCCGTTTTCAGCGTCATCTTCACGGGGTGTCTCTTGGCCGTTGCCAGAAAGGCTTCCTCCCGTGAAAAGACACAGCGAACCGGTCTTTTCAGGTGATAAAGCGCAAGCCCTATAAACCCCTGGGTATTCAGGTCCAGTTTTGAGCCGAACCCCCCGCCCGTAGCCGCCTGAATAACCCGGACCTTATCCTTTTCAATCGCCGAGCAGTGCGGCCACATCATCGCGGTCATAGTGGGGATTCTGGGTGGAGGCCAGAATCACGAAGGAACCATCCGCATCCACATAGCCCACCCCGGCATCCGGCTCCAGATAGGTATGCTCAAGGGCCGCGGTATGATACGTGTTCTCGATCACGAGATGGCATTTCTTAAACGCGGACTCCACATCCCCTTTCCGGATCTTCCTGGTAAAGAGAAGGTTTCCACCCTCGTGCACCAGCGGAGCGCCTTCCTTTAGCGCCTCTTCCGGATCGGTCACGGAAGGAATCTCCTCATAATCAACGCGAATGGCGGCTAAGGCCTCTTCAGCAGCCGCCCCATTCTCGGCGGCGACCAATGCGACGGCATCCCCGATAAAGCGGACTTTATCGGGCGCCAGGAGGGGCTGATCCTTATTGATGATGCCGGTCAGGTTTTTCCCGGGGATATCCTTCGCGGTAAAGACTCTTACAACCCCCTCTATCTTGTACGCAGGACCTGCATCGATATTTCTTATAACGGCATGCTGATGGGGACTCCTGAGAACGCGCAGCTCCAAAGCGTTTTCAACCGGGATATCGGCACAGAAGACCGGCCTTCCCTGAAGTTTCTCAGACACTCCGAAGCGAGGCGGGTTCTTCCCGATGGAATAATAGGTATTTTTTTCACTCATAAGGAACTTCACTGTTTTAGATTAGCACTCGTCACTGACCACTGCGCACCGTTTACTCCGCACTAATCCCTGAACCTGAGCGGATAAAACATGCGCTGGAACAGTCCCTGCACGGCCTCTTCCTTGTAGACCGTGGAAGGTCGTCTTCCCGTTATCGCCACCATCTCTTCCGCCACGAGACGGGCGCCCTCCAAAAGGGTCTGTTCATCCAGCCGTTTTCCCATGAGAAACGTTTCGGCAAGACGCATTCTTTTAGTCGTCGGCGTGCACGCCCCAAGGACCAGCCGGATAAAGGAGATGGCGCCATGAAGGTCCCTCTCCACCGAAAAAGCCATATTCATCCGGGCTACGGCCAGACTCTTCCGTCTTCCGATTTTCTGGAAATCCGAGATCTTTCCGGCGGACGGCCGCAGAAGAAATCCGATGATCATCTCATTACGCCCAACCATGCTCCTGTAAGGGCCGGAGGCCAGGTCCTCCACCGGAACCCTTCTTTCTCCCTGCCGGTTCCTGATCAGGGCAACACCATCATGAGCGATCATGGGAGGAATCGTATCAGCGGAAGGAGAAGCATTCGCGGCATTCCCTCCGATGGTCGCCATATTCCTGATCTGGCGGCTTCCGAAGGTAAACGTGGATTTGTGCAGGGCTGGGGTCCGTGCGGCAATGAGGCCGGATTGCCGGATTTCCGTGATGGTGACTCCCGAACCGATCCACAGGCCATCTTTTCTCACTTCCAATTCCTTCAGGCAATCCATTCGAGAAATGTCCATGAGATAATGGGCGTCGACTTTACCGGCCCGTATGTCAACCAGGATGTCCGTTCCTCCCGCCACCATCCTCGTTTCATGACCGTGAACGTCAAGGAATTGGAGCGCCTCATCCAGCGTGTCAGGCCGCACGTAGGCCGGCTTCGGGGCCATCCTATTTCTCCCCCGAGAGCCGCCGGCCCGCATCTTCGATGGAATCCACAATCTGTTGATAACCGGTGCACCGGCAAAGATTCCCGGATATTCCATCAACTATCGCCTCCCGGGAAGGGTGCTGGTTTTCCCCTAAGATGGCCAATCCGCTCATGAGAAGGCCCGGCGTGCAGAATCCGCATTGTACCGCGTGATGGTCGGCAAAGGCCTGCTGCAACGGATGAAGACCGGAATCATCGGCCAGTCCCTCCACCGTCTTCACCTCCCTGCCATGGAGTTGGGCGGCAAGCATGAGACAGGCATTGACGCTCTTCCCATCCACCACGATGGTACAGGCGCCGCACTCCCCGATGCCGCACCCCTCCTTGGTTCCCTTCAGCTTCAAACGGTCGCGGATGGCATGAAGCGCCGTCTCGGCCCCATCCACTTTCACATGAACCGTTTCCCCATTCAGGGTAAATTCAATG
Organism: uncultured delta proteobacterium; assembly: GCA_963747555.1. Taxonomy (GTDB): domain Bacteria; phylum Desulfobacterota; class DSM-4660; order Desulfatiglandales; family Desulfatiglandaceae; genus DUZB01. The sequence continues at coordinate 273,113 of CAVVFZ010000025.1, read as the reverse complement.
GGGACCTCTGTTTCAATCTGCATGAAAAATCCCTATTCAGCATTGATCTTCTTAATATCCAGATCCTTCATGACCACAACGCCCTTGTCCTGCATTTCCTTGAGGGCCGCCTTGGTCGTATCGGGCGCCACGCCTTTTGATAGGTCTTCCACAACGATCACCCTGTATCCCCGTTTCGCGGCATCCAGGGCGGTGGCCTTGACGCAGTAGTCGGTGGCAATGCCATAAACCACCACCTTGCTCACCATATTGCGTTTCAGGATCTTGTTCAGCTCCGTCTCCGCCCCACCGTCATCCTGAAAACCGGAATAGCTGTCATACCGCTTGTCTTTTCCCTTCTTCACCGTGGCTAAAAAGAGGTTGTTATCCACGAAAATCCGGGCGTTTTCCGTTCCCTGCACACAGTGGGGAGGCCAGAGCACCTGCTTTCTTCCATCGATATCAATCAGCTCGAAAGGCTTTTTTCCCTTATGCTGCGTATAAAAGGAGACATGGTCGGCAGGGTGCCAGTCCTGGGTGGCAAAAATCAGAAACCCTTCCTTGTTGAGCGCTTTGGTCGCCTCTTCCACCTTTTTAAAGAAGGCCTCATCGGTTCCATTCACGGCGAGGGCCCCCTTTTTCCAGGTGGAAAAATCCCCCTGCATATCCACCACAATGACCGCTGTTTTTCCGCCCGCACATTCAGGGCAGGCCCCCGCCGTGGAGAAGACCAGCATGCTCCCCAAAATACAAATAAAGAGTGTAACTCCCGGAAAACGCTTAAAATAATCCACAATTGTTCCTTTTTTCATCATCCTCTCTCCTTTTCAATTGCCCATTTACCAATGGAATTTTTCCCATTCCGGGACGCGAAAACATCTTATACCCAGCGCGTCACCACGGTCTTTTCATCCATGAACATGCTCATGGAGGCCATCCTGGACTTGGCGGTTCCCACAAAGGAATCTCTTCTGGATCCCAGGGGGAAAAAGGCGTAGGGCTGGGCAACTCCCAGGTTTACGGCCACATTGCCCACATTGGTTTCCCGGATGAATTTCCGGGCGTTCTTTCCGCTCGCGGTCATGATTGCCGCCGAATGCCCAAGGTAGGTTTTCGTGTTGATCCAATCGATGGCCTGTTCCAGACTCTCCCCTTTGATCAAGGCCGCCACCGCGCCGAAGGCCTCCTGTTTGGCCATGGGCATATCCGGGTCGGCATCCTCGAGGATGGTGGGGGCCATAAAATATCCGTTCGGATACCCCTCCGCCTTCACGTTTCTTCCGTCCAGGACCATCCTGCAGCCGTCTGAAAGAGATTTTTCAATCCATTCAGCCACGTTATCCCTTCCACCCGGAGTGGCATAGGGACCAAGCTGGGTCGATTCATCAAGTCCGTATCCCATTTTCATTTCTTTGGCGGCAGCGATGAATTTTGCTTTCAATTCATCGTAAATATCTCCGATGACTACCACGTTGTCCACACCAAGACAACGCTGTCCAGTCATGCCGAAACAGGCCCGCGTGAGCCATCGGGCGGATTCGTCAAGGTCCGCATCGGGCATAATCACCAGCATATTCTTTCCGTTTCCGTTAATGGACGACGTCTTTCGATATTTTCCGCAAAGTTCGAAAAGTTCATGCCCCGCCCTGTTGGAACCGATAAATCCCACACCTTTGATTTCAGGCTGGGTGAGTATTTCCTTGTTGATCTTTCTTCCCCCATGAACCACATTGATCACGCCGGGAGGGAAACCCGCTTTCATGGCGATCCTTGACACGGTCTCGGCAGCCACGGGATCCTGCCTGCTGGGACTGATCACCACCGTACACCCGGCGGCCAGGGCGTAAGGAACAAAAGACGACCACGCATGCATGGGAATATTGCCCGGGGTAATAATCAGAAAGGCGCCCAGAGGCTCCCACACCAGATATTGATCAATTCCATTGGCCAGTTGATCCAGGTGTTCATTCCGCTTTACAAGACCATAGAGAGCGGAACAGGCCGATTCAATGTTTTCAATGACACGGCTTACGGACCCCCGCGATTCCCCGATCGTCCGTCCATGATCCTGGGTGAGAACCGAGCAGAGTTCATCATAGTTTTCTTCGAATTTGGCATGGAGGGCAAAAAGTAGTCTGGCCCGTTCACGCATGGGGACATCCTTCCAGGTCTGAAAGGCCTCATGGGCCGCCCTGACAGCCATAAGCGCTTCTTCCCTTGTTGCCTGGGGAAAGGTTGCGATCACTTCCCCCGTGGCAGGGTTGGTTGTTTCCTCGATATCCGTGGACCGGGAATCCACCCACTCCCCATTAATCAGAAATTTGAGTTTTCCGTAATGTTTTTTTATTTCAGGCAATATTGCCATGGTTTTTCCTCCATTAGTCGTTTTCCATTATCAGATAAATATTCCTTGTTCCCACGCTGAAGCATGGAAACGAAGGACAAAATCACTTTAGATCCTCGGCGTCTTAGACCTTTGCGTGAGACCCTGTTCAATCGTGGATATTCATTCCCTCCTATCTGGTCATCATGGTCGGCAGAAAAAGGGCAATCGCGGGGAATATGGTAACCAGCGCAACCACCGCAAAGATCGCGAAAAGAAAAGGCATGACCCCCCTGAAAATCGTCTCCACGGGTACATCTTTTGCCACCCCCGCCACCGTAAAGATGTTCAAACCCATGGGAGGGGTAATCAGGCCCGCCTCCATCATGAGGACGGCTATGACGCCGAACCAGATGGGATCAAATCCCAGCGCCAGGATAATCGGATAAATCACCGGCATGGTCAGCACCATCATGGAAATAGCGTCCAGAAAACAACCAAGGAAGAGAAAGATAATAATGATAATCGTGTGGATCAGATAGGGGGATACCTGAAGACCGGCCGCCCACTGGGCGATCTGCATGGGAATGGTTGACAGGGCAAGAAAATAGCTGAACACATTGGCGCCGGCCACCAGAAAAAGAACCATCACCGAAATTCGAATCGCTTCCTGCAGCGCACCCACGAGATTCCGCCAGGTCAATTTCTTCTTGAATATGGCGATAACAAAAAGAACCGTAGCGCCTATGCCTCCGGCCTCCGTGGGTGTGAAGACCCCGCCGTAGATGCCTCCCATCACCAGAAGGAACACAACCAGCGGTTCCCAGACCCTTAATAAAGAGGAGAATTTCTCACCCCACGATACCCTTCCAGGGATGGCAGGGGCCAGCGAGGGATCCATCTTCACCAATATCACGACGATCAAAATGTAGGCAAGCCCCAGGGTCAAGCCGGGAAGAATGCCCGCCACAAGGAGCCTTCCGATAGATTGTTCCGTAAGCATGCCGTAAACGATAAAACCGATGCTCGGCGGGATAAGAAAGCCGAGCGTGCCGCCGGCGGCAATCGTTCCGGTGGACAGCCTCGGGTGATAATGATACCGGTTCATTTCAGGAAGCGCCACCGTCCCCATGGTAGCGGCGGTAGCCACGGACGAACCGGATACCGCGGCGAACCCCGCGCAGGCGCCGATGGTCGCCACGCCGAGGCCTCCCGGAAACCTGCGGAACCATTTTTCAAAAGCACTGAACAGATCCCGCGTCATCCCGGTGCTTCCCGCAAAGCCGCCCATCACAATAAACAGGGGAATGACGGTATAGGGGAAATAGGAGGATACTTCATACAGCGTCCGGCTGACCATGGGAAGGGCCGCCTGCATACTAGCCAGATAAGCCACTCCCGCAAACCCCACAAACATCATGGCGTATGCGATATGCATCCCGATGAACAGCAGGAAAAAAACCAGGGCGGTGCCGATAATCCCAACGGTGACTGGATCCAATAACCTCTCCTCCTTTAATAACCCGCTTTCGATCCCAGTTTCTTGAACAAATCTAAAAGATCAAGAATCAATTCCAGCGCCAGGAAGAACCCCGCAACGGACACCAGAAGTCTGAAGGGAAGCTGCGGGATTCGCCACATGTCGGAAACGGATTTTTCTTCCATTCCCACCACCCAGCCCTGCCAGGCCATCAAGGAGATGATGAACAGGCTGATCAGCGTCGTCAGGATCTCCAACAGGACCGCCAGGCGCTCGGGAAGTCTATTCACCAGCATGGTAACCCGGACCTGTCCCTTCACCTGATGGGTGTAGGCCACTCCCAAGAGTATGAAAATGGAAAGGATATAGCTTGAAAGTTCCATTGCGCCGGGTATGGGTCGGGACCATATGGCCCGTCCCAAAACATCCCCCGTCGTCAACAGCATCATGGGAATCAGGAAAAACATCCCCACATAACTAAGGAAGACAGCAATGTTCTGAATACCTTTTCTAAACATTTCAAACTCCGGGTTGGACGTTTTCTCGTTCCCACGCTCAGGCGTGGGAACAAAAAGCCGTTCTGAATGGTATCCTGCCTACTTTTTCCACTCCGGAGGCATCGCCACACAGGTGACCCCGGCATCCGTCGCCGCACGGTCATACATCATGACAACATCCTTCGCCGGGTATCCTTTTGCCTCCATATCGGTAACCCATTTCTTCGTCACATCCTGGAATTTGTCAAACCAGAGAGCAGCCTGATCGGCAGGCAATTCGTGCATTTTGACCCCTTTGTCCGCAATTTCCTTCATCATGGTCTTGTAAACCCCCTGGTTAAGCCCGCCTGTGGTACGGAAAGGGTTGCTGACCACATCTTCAATGATTGCCTTCAGGTCGTCAGGAGTTTTCTCCCATGTTTTCTTGTTCATGACCACGCCCTCTGAAACACAACCGAACGTTGCGATAACCCCATATTTCGCGACTTCGTACAACTTGAACGCGAGAACGAGTGGAGGACAGGTCACGAGCCCGTCGATAGTGCCGGTTTCGAGTGCAAGATAGACATCGCCAAGGGGCATGAATACGGGTTCGGCGCCCAATGACTTGATGTACTGCGTCTGCATCCCCCCCGGAGTCCTGATTCGCAATCCTTTACAGTCTGCCAGAGAATTCACAGGCTTGGTTGTCCAGAGAAATGCCTGGATACAGCCGTTCAACTCAAGCACCTTCACATTGGAGAATTCCTTTTGAAGGGCTTCTTTGTACACCTTGTTTCCAATATCCGTGGAGATATCTTTCCCGTCGACCCATGTGGCGAAAGAAAGCACATCCGTTAAAGGAAATTTGCCAGGGGTCCAGGTTGCCGTAAAATAACCCATGTCCGAAAGGCCGTTGGCAACAATGTCAAAGTGCTCCGGACCTTTTCCCAAAGCGCCGCCGGCGTAAAGTGTGTAGCTAATTCTTCCACCGCTTCGTTTTACCAGTTCCTCCAGCATGGGTTTCCACACAGTCATGACTTCTCTACTGGCGGGCGGATGCCACGTGCTGAATTTCAAGTGAATTTTCTCATCCGATCCAGCCGTTACGCCGGCCGGAGCCAGAAACATTGCTGCAAATGAAATGATCACACATGCCAAAATAACTCTCTTCATTGCCAACCTCCTTTTTTTCATGCCTCGTTAATAAGAACAGCCTGTCAACAAAAAAACATGCCAAAAACCCTATGCCATTGCAACTGGTATCCGACTCTTTTCCATAAGCTCCTGTTGCGTTCCCTCCACTTTCAAATCTTCCAAATATTCCAATGCCATGGAAATGTGATCTTTGGTCAACTTCACGGTGAGCTGTGCATCCTGCTGTTTGATGGAGACCAGAATTTTTTTGTGGTATAGAAGAGAATCCTCCAGATGTCCTTTTTGAACGAGCGATCTGGAACTGAAATGTTTCACCTGGTTATGCAGCATTTCCGAGACTTTTTTTAAACGTCCGTGGCCGGCGGTATCGATCATCAGATCATGAAATTCCTGATGGAGACGCTGATATTCCAGGATGTCCGGGGGATCGGCGCCAACGCATTTTTCCATCTCGCCTACAATGAATTCCCAGCGCACTATGTTTTCAGATGTAATGTGTGGAAAAGCCAGTTCCGTGGCCATACCGTAAAGAACCGATTTCAGGCTGTAGATCTCCCAGGCATCCTTTTTTGTGATTCTGGTAACAAACGCTCCATGGTTGGGTTTTCGAACGATCAGCCCATCCCCTTCCAGCAATTTCAGGGCTTCCCTCACAGGAGGACGACTGATCCCCAACTGGGAGGCGACTTCCTGCTCCTTTATCTGCTGTCCCGGGCAAAAATCCCCGTTGAAGATGCAATCGGCAAGGTATTTCCGGACGTTATCCGATATGGATTCAACTTTCATCATTTCTTAGAGCTTCTCCCAATTGTCTTTTGTATACAATATTCCATGGTCAAACAGGGCCTGTCAACAATTTTCTCGCGTTTGAATATTTTTTTTGCTTAACGGTTATTGCACCGTAACGCGCTCTCTGAAAAAGGCAGAGAGGTATCTTATTCAAAAAAGACCCTGTGGCGGAATGGCTTTGCTGACTCCAAACATAGTACCAGGGAATTTGAATAAGATACGCGGAGAGTTTCTTTAGGCAGCAGCATATTCATTCCCCTGCCCTGGTGCAAGGGGGGGTGGTAGTCCCACGTCTATCCGCGATGAACTGAATTCTATTGACCTCCAGCCCCCGTTTCACTACAATCTATCCAGGCTTCCAGGAATAAAACATTTTCTCATCTTATAAGGAGGTAACAAAATGAAAAGGCGCGAGTTTCTAAAAAACATGGCCATTGCAGGGGCCTCCGTCACTGGTGGAATAGGCATGGCTCCTGCCTTCTTCACTCCCCGGATCGCCCGTGCCGCGGATAGAAACAAACTGGTGTTCATCAGCGACCTGCACCTGAATGTGGATGCGCCTTATGCGTGGCTGGTGGACCATGCTCCGTATCTTGCCGCGTTCTTAAGCGAGGTGAATGCCCGGGACGACGTGGCGGAGCTGATCATTTTAGGCGACATGCTGGACGACTGGGTCACCCCCGTAGGATATACGCCACAGACCTTTTCCGATATTATCTCAGCCAATTACAGCACTGGCCTGGTGCCGGCGTTTCAGGCGATCTGCCAAAATCCGAATATTGCGGTCACCTATGTGACCGGAAATCACGACCTGCTTTCCTTCGAATCACAGAACAAGGCGGTCATCGCAGCTGCCTTCCCCGGAATGAACATCGTCTCCGACGCACCGGGGCTAGGCGTCTATACTAAAAACAACGTGATCTGGGCCGAACACGGCCACCGTTACACCCTTTTTAACGCACCCGACATCTGGAGCCGACCCGATGGGCACCTGCCGCTGGGATATTTCATCACAAGACTCGCAGCGTCAAAATCCGATTCTTCAGCCAGAGTCAACGCGACACCCGAAGTGCTGAATCGGTTCTTGAGGTTATCTCCGGAGGTGAACAGCCGTCTGCGGCAGAGCGGTTATGGCCAGGAACCAGGCAGGCCCATCGACGACGCGGCCATCTTTGCCCTTTACAATGCCATTGTTCAGTGGTCGGGGATCAAACGGTACGAAAAATTCACGATGAACGATCTGGACAATTTTACGCCCGATCCCTTTGTGGAAGAGATTGGCTTCATCTACGATACCATATTCAGCGGCTGGCCCGATCGACAGAACATTGTGGGTAATAATGAAGCGGTTCTAAACGAAATCGGCTATTTAGCCAACACAGCCGACCTTTTGTTCGAGATGCCCGACCGTATCAAGGAACTCTATCCCTTCACCCCGAGGATTGTTCTCTTCGGCCACACCCACAAGGCCCTGCTTCAATATACCTCGGGCGACGTGGACACCATCTATGCCAATACAGGCACCTGGGTCGATAGCACTCCCGGTATGAGCTGGGTGGAGATCGGGATCAATGAGGGCACTGGAGGCCTAAAGGATTACGATGTCTCCCTCTGGTTCTATGGAGAAACGGCGCCCAGACAGTCGGGTATGCTGAGCGCTTAATCTAAAATATGAAGACCGTAAATAGCTTTTAGCAATGAACCGTTAGCTTAAGAAGATTTGTTGAGCATGATACGCAAATCCGAACAGGATTGCGTCTCTCGGAACCCTTCGTCGGATAGGATGGGAATGTTTTTCCGTAGTTGACAAAGAAATCATGTCTCCCTGCCACGGGGGCATTGTTTCAGCCAGAATCCCTGCTCTCCAATTCGACGTGGGCTTTTCCCGCCGGGCAATCCTTAGAGATATCGAAATCGTGGGCCTAATCTATGCCTTAACTGCAGTGGTGCTTCTTATCCTGATCTCCTGGGCAGGGGTACAGGTCATGGGAATGACAGGATTTTTCGGGATTGTAATTCCTTATCTGGCCGCACTGCTTTTTTTTGCCGGTTTCCTGTATCGTCTGTTCAAATGGTCCAAAGCCCCCAACCCCTTCAGAATACCCACAACCGGGGGCCAGCAGAAGAGTCTCAATTGGATCCGGCATTCCAGGATAGACAACCCCTTCACCACCTTTCAGACCGTCCTGCGCATGGCTTCCGAGGTGTTTCTGTTCCGTTCTCTTTTCAGAGATCTGAGCCTGCGTTCAGGCACAGACACTGCGGGCACACAGGCAATCTCTTATGCCTCCGCCAAATGGCTCTGGCTCTTTGCCATCGCGTTTCATTACGCCCTGTTCACCACCCTCTTCCGGCACCTGCACTTCTTTACCAGTCCGGTTCCCGCTCCCGTCGGATGGGTCCGGAATCTGGACGGATGGTTTGAAATCGGCATCCCGCAGGTTATGATGAGCGGACTGATTCTGCTTCTGGCCGTCACCTTGCTTTTTGCCAGGAGGATTTTTATTCCAAGGCTTCGTTATATCTCGCTGTTAAACGACTATTTTCCGCTTTTTCTTTTAATGGCCATTGCCACGACCGGCATTTTAATGCGTTATGTGGAAGGCATCGACGGCACAAGCGTCAAAGAGCTGGCCATGGGACTCATTTCTTTTCATCCAGTCGTCCCCAAGGGGATCGGTGTGCTGTTTTTTATTCATTTTTTCCTGGCATGTTCCCTGGCGGCATATTTTCCGTTCAGCAAGCTGATGCATGCGGGAGGCCTGTTTTTTTCGCCAACCCGGAACCTTGCAAACAACAATCGCGCGTTTTTCCATCGCAATCCCTGGAACAGGCCGGTTGATTTCCACAAATATGCCGATTATGAAGACCAGTTCCGGGAAAAAATGATTGAGGCGGGGATTCCCGTGGAAAAGGATTCAGCACTCCCTGAAGGCAAGGAGTAACCACATTGACCGTAAAGCTTCCCACCCCAGAAAATCTTTCCGCCATCGACTACCGGCTCCCCGAGACCGGATGGATGGACACGCCCACCGAATTGCGGGAAGGCATCTTCTGCCATGCGGCCAAGGAAAAAGACCTGGCGGCGGTCCATATGCCCAACCCCAGGGACTGGCGCGTGGAAGACGCCGACTGGAAGCTTCCCGAAAACTGGAAAGAGATCATCCTGGAAGGCCTGAAGGACCGAATCGAACGGTTCCGTTCGCTGCAGCTCTTCATGGACATCTGCGTCCGCTGCGGGGCCTGCGCCGACAAATGCCATTTCTTCATCGGGTCGGGCGATCCCAAAAACATGCCCGTCCTTCGAGCGGAGCTCCTGCGCTCCGTCTACCGGAACAATTTTACCCTGGCCGGAAAACTGATGGGGAAGATGGTGGGCGCCCGCGACCTTACGGAGAAGGTCCTCAGAGAATGGTGGTCCTATTTCTTTCAATGCACCGAATGCCGGCGCTGCTCCCTCTTCTGCCCGTACGGCATCGACACGGCCGAAATCACCATCCTGGGCCGCGAACTGCTCAATCTGCTGGGGCTCAACATCGACTGGATCGCGGCCGCCGTGGCCAAGTGTCACCGGGTCGGAAACCACATCGGGATGGAACCCCAGTCGTTCAAGGAATCGATTGATTTTTTGTGTGACGATCTGGAGGAAATCACGGGGATAAAAATCACCCGCTCCTTTAACCGCAAGGGCGCCGAAATCCTTTTCGTTACCTCTTCCGGGGATTTTTACGCCGATCCCGGGATTTTTACCTGCATGGGATACCTGATGCTGTTTCATGAGATGGGCCTGGATTACACCTGGTCCACCTACGCCGCGGAAGGCGGAAATTTCGGACTTTTCACCAGTCACGACGTGGCCAAGCTCCTGAATGCCAAGATCTATGCCGAAGCCAAAAGATTCGGGGTAAAATATATCATCGGAGGGGAGTGCGGACACATGTGGCGGGTGGTCCATCAGTATATGGGAACCATGAACGGACCCCCCGATTTTCTGGAAACCCCCGTGTCCCCGGTAACGGGAACCCGCTTTGAACATGCGGCCTCCACCAAGGCCATCCATATCTGTGAGTTTACGGCGGACCTGATCCGGCATGGAAAACTGACCCTCGATCCCACCAGGAACGATCACCGGCACGTCACATTCCATGATTCCTGCAACGTGGCAAGGGGAATGGGCATGCTGGAAGAACCCCGCTACCTCCTGCGCCATGCCTGCAACCATTTTTTTGAAATGCCGGAGGAAACCATCCGCGAGCAGACGTTCTGCTGCGGCAGCGGGGCCGGGCTTCATGCCGGAGAAGACATGGAACTGCGGATGCGTGGGGGGCTCCCCAGGGCCTTTGCCGTAAAACATGTGCAAAAAAAACACGATGTAAATACCCTTGCCTGCATCTGCGCCATAGACAGGGCGGCATTTCCCACCCTCATGGATTACTGGGTGCCGGGGGTGGGGGTTATGGGCGTTCACGAACTGGTGGGGAACGCCCTTGTCATGAAAGGGGAGATACCGAGGACACTCGATCTTCGAGGAGAGGAACTTCCGGTTGAAACCCCTAAGGCTTCAACAGAAGGAAGCAGCGAATAGAGGGCTGAAAAAAGGATTTTTCATCAAAACCACGTCCATAGGAGGACGCGCGCGGAGACGCAGAGGCGCAAAGAACGGAAATGTTTGGTTTCGAGTGTATCCAGGCGCACAGACGTTCTTATTCCGAAGGATTGCGTGCATTAACAATTCAGACACCTGAATTTTAGTGCAACAACAAAGAAGAAAACCGTGCCATCAGTGAAATCCGCGCCAAAAAAGTTGACTTTTACAATGAATTATAGAGGCTGCCATGCATAATCGCGGCTGGGTCCTGGCAGGCATCATCGGATTCCTGGCCGTTGCCGCTTTTCCCTTTTACTGGTCCGGACTGGGGCAGGACAAACCCTTTCCTAAACTGGAACTTCCAGCCGGCGAAAAGCAGTGCGTGGAATCCAAGGAATTCATGCGGGCGGATCACATGCGGCTGCTCCATGCCTGGCGAACCGCCGTGGTGCGGGACCACATGCTGATTTATACGGCCATGGATGGAAAGGCATACCGGATGAATTTGCGCGACACCTGTATGGGATGCCACAAGAGCAAGGAGCGTTTCTGCGACCGGTGCCATGAATACTCCGATGTAACGCCCCCCTGCTGGGAATGCCATGTGGCCCCGCCCGAAACGAAAACCGCGAGTTCGGTTGAGTAAATGATATGGTAAACAGACGACAATTTCTTACGACAGCAACGGCCGCCATCGCCGCCACGGTTTGCAAGGCTTCCAGCGCATCCTCTCTTCAGATGGGGACCATGTCTCCGGGGCCAAAGGCTCTGACGGCAAAGAGGTGGGGCATGGCCATCGACATGAAACGATGCGATGGAAACTGTCAACTGGAATGCATCGCGGCCTGTCACGAGGCACACAATGTTCCCCATATCCCAAAGGCCGAACACGAGATCATGTGGCTCTTTGAAAAGCCTTATGCGAATGCCTTCCCGGAGCGCACCCACACTAGGACATCAAAGGCACTGAAAAACCGGAACTTTTTACTTCTGTGCAACCACTGTGACGACCCGCCCTGCGTCCGGGCCTGCCCGACCCAGGCCACCTTCAAACGGAAGACGGACGGCATCGTCATGATGGACTACCATCGCTGCATCGGCTGCCGCTTCTGCATGGCGGCCTGCCCCTACGGTTCCCGCAGTTTTAATTTCAGGGACCCGAGACCATTTATCAAGAAAATCAAACCGGGATACCCCACCAGACGCCGGGGCGTGGTGGAGAAATGCAATTTCTGTCAGGAACTCCTGGTGCTTGGCAAAATGCCCGCGTGCGTGGAGGCCTGCAAAGGCAAGGCGCTCGTATTCGGAGATCTGGACGACCCGAATTCCGAGATCTCCAAACTGCTGGAGGCGAAACCCCACATGAGACGAAAGCCGTCTCTGGGCACCAGACCGTCGGTGTTTTATATTGTTTGAAGGGGGTTCAGAGGTTCAAGGTTGGGGTTCAAGGTTCAGAGGTTCAGGGTTCAGAGGTTTATGGGTTCTCCGCGGCTCAGCGTCTCCGCGCTGGACCATAGTTTCAGGTTGGGGCGTAAGCGATGATTGAAAAAGCACTGCATGGAGGAAAAAGCTACTGGGCCTGGGTCCTGGTTCTTCTGGGAATCATGGGGGCCTGTCTGTTGGTTTACCTCTATCAGCTCCGCCAGGGTCTCTGGGTGACGGGCATGAGCAGGGATGTTTCCTGGGGTTTTTACATCTCCCAGTTCACCTTTCTGGTGGGGGTGGCCGCGTCCGTTCTGATTGTAGTGCTGCCTCTGTACATCCACGACTTCAAGGCCTTCGGCCCCATCGCCTGTCTGTCCCAGTTTCTGGCCGTGGGAGCCCTGATCATGAGCCTGACCTTTATTTTTTCGGATCTGGGCATGCCCATGCGCGTCTTCAACGTACCCCTCAATCCCACTCCGGGGTCCATGCTCTTTTACGACACCATCTTTATCCCGGGCTTTATCGTCATCAACCTGATCGCCGGGTGGGCCATGCTCGGCGCCCGAAAAAGAGAAGTTCCTCCGCCATGGTGGGCAAAAGCCCTCATCTATATCTCCATACCCTGGGCCGCCCTCATGCACACGGTCACCGCCTTTATCTACGCGGGAACCCCGGGACGGGGTTTCTGGATGACCGCCATCATGGCCCCCCGTTTCCTGGTCACGGCCTTTGCCGCGGGCGCGGCCCTGCTCATCCTCCTTTCCGCGTTCCTCAAAACCGTCACAACATTCGATCCGGGAGAAAAGGCTACTCAGAAGTTGACGACCATCCTTTTTTATTCCCTGATCATCGATGCCTTCTTCCTAAGCGTGGAATACTTCACCACTTTTTACTCCCATATCCCGGACTACACGGAGACATTCCGGTACCTTTTCTTCGGCATCCGAGAAAATAACGCCCTTGTCCCCTGGTACTGGGCCATGAACGCGGCCATTTTTGTAGCCATCCTCCTCCTGGCCCTGCCCGGCGCCAGGTCCAGCCATTCCCGCCTCCTAGGCGCTTCCGCCGTGGCCCTCATCGGGTTATGGATCGACAAGGGTTTCATCCTCGTTCCGGCGGCCTTCATCCCAAACGTCTTCGGAACCATCATGGAATATCCCCCCACCTGGGTCGAATTGACGATCTCCCTCGGTATTTACGCCATGGGGGCGCTGATCATCACGATTCTTTACAAGGTGGTCGTTTCGGTGCGAAGCTCGCTGAGCAGTTGACTGCTTGAGGTTTTCATTTCCTGCCGTTAACTTCTTCTATCGAGGATGGGATGATCATGCAACGAAAATATACCACGACCTTTGAAGCAATGATCCAACAAGACCCGGCATTCCGCCAATCCATCAGATTTCCGCCTGTAGAATAGCCAATATTAAAAAACATTGACATGACAAACAATCTGTGTTTCAAAAAAATGTCCCTTGCAAAGTTCATACGGGATTCTTTCAAGGTTTTTCTGAAGATGGAATCCAAGGAGAAATCAGAAATCAGGGGGAATTATAGGGCGTTTTGATGGCCAAATTTCGGATGAGAATGCTTGACCCAACCCCGATAGGCGCCAATGTCTTGGATGAATAAGAAAATGATAATCAATTTTTCGCGACATGCAAAACGAAGAGCAAAATTGTATAATATCCCGGAGTCAACAATCGAGAAGATATTAATGAGTTTAGATTTACAGGATGGTGAACATGATGTAATTAGACATATTCCTGGATTCAAATATCCAATAAAACTTGTTGTTTCTGTTAAAGTGGAAACTGAAGCCTCAGTGATCAAAAACCGGATGGTGTTATTGAAATCGCAGAGGGTATAAATGTTGATACTACAACTGATGGAAAACTCACCGACATTGAAATCATCAAGCATCCCAAAAGATTAATATTGACACTATCCTTTCTTATACGCTTGATTTGGATCAAAACATATTAAAAAAGAAGATCACTTAACCGGCAATTTAGCTCGGACTGGCCTATCGCTTGCTTCACTCGCTATCGGCTATCCAGTATCTCTTTTTCGGCATCAACGGCAACAACGCTCTCGCCCCCTGGTACTGGGCCATGAACACGGCCATTTTCGTGGATATTCTCCTGCTCTCTCTGTCGGGCGCCAGGCCCAGCCATCCCCGTCTTCTGACAGCCTCCGCCGTGGCCCTCATCGGGTTATGAATCGATAAGGGCTTCATCCTCGTCCCCGCCGCAAGTTTGTTTGCGGGAAGTAATGATAATTTCAGAAAAAATCATTTAAAACTGTGTTTTCTGTGGTATGAAATGAGACTGGGGGACGTCTCCAAAACGCACACGGATCAGGTCCGGAACAAGTTTAGCTCATAGCTTTACCTGAGGCTTTTCTGCCAGAGGCAGATAAACTCCAGACGGTGCCTCACGATTTCGCCCTCCGCGGGAAGCGCGGAATCTTACGACTTGCCTTTCGGCCAGTGTTTGTATCCATGTCTCGCAACGTTAACAGGATTCACATACAGGGGATTTTCACCCCATAAGTTCACGCCCGTGCCGGACGTACACCTGCTGCTTCAGCGGTTCGCAAAAAGCCGCCTCCGCTGAATAGAAGCGTTCGGTGCGAATGGTCCATCGTAAGTTTCGCGCGGACATGGGGCCATGTTTGAATGATCCAGGAGGTTTGACCATGCGACAAATATGGGTTGTGGCCTGTCTGACGATAATACTTATCGCGGGCCAGGCGAGCGCGGCTGACCGGGCGCATAAGGCGGAAGCCGCTGAGAACAAAGCGGGGCTACTGGAGCAGAACTCCGCAGCCGAGGGGAGCAAGACGCCCCCTTCTCGATCCGAGATCATCACGAAGACTGAAGTGCAGGCAGTAGATCCGGTTGGTGAAGAGCCCTTGGACGATGCGATCACCTGTCTTTCACGCACCATCTACTGGGAGGCCAAGAACGAGGGCGCCGCCGGCATGGAAGCAGTTGCCAGCGTTGTTATGAACCGGTTAGGCCACAAAGGCTTTCCAAACACGATTTGTGGAGTTGTCATGCAAGGCCACGAGGAGGGCGCCTGTCAGTTCTCGTGGTGGTGTGATGGCCGTTCCGATGACGCAGAAGAGGATAAACACTACGCGATCGCCAAGGAAATAGCGAGAAAAGCTCTCAACCGGCAACTACCGGACCGGACTGGCGGAGCGATGTATTTTCACCAGCGGAAAGCTACCCCGGGTTGGTCAGCGGAATACATCAAAACTGTGGAGATCGGCGATCACATCTTCTACAAGCCTCACGGTGACGCGGCAAAATAAGCCCCTACTCACACTCCGTGTGAGACTGGGGGACATCCTTAAATAATTCAATAACATTTTGATATGGGCCGGATATTTAACTATTTAAGGATGTCCCCAAAACGCCGCAAAAAATGAGAGGAGATAAGAGGTGTTGCAAAAGTTGTGTAATTTGACCATCGTAGGCGTGTTGATATTTGGATTGTGTGGTTGCTACAGCGCGAATATCAAGGAAGAAAAAGGGGCTCCCAAAGGTGTGGGACAAGCATGCATGGAAGAAATTCTCTCTCAAGATACCATACCTGTATTTACCTACAAAATAATTAAGACTTATCCTCATGACGTGACTTCCTATACAGAAGGCCTGCTGATCCATGATGGCTATTTATTTGAAGGTACCGGTCGTTATGGTCAATCAAGGCTATTAAAAATAGACTTAGAAACAGGAAAGGTAATACAACAGCAGAAGCTGAGTGCCCGTTATTTTGGAGAAGGAATCATGGTATTTCAAGACCAAATTTTCCAGCTTACATATAAATCAAATATCGGATTTGTTTACGACAAGAACAGTTTTGATCTAAAGAAGTCGTTTAACTATCCGGCTCAGGGGTGGGGAATGACTGCAAACAGCACTGAATTAATTATGAGCAATGGTTCTGCCGCGTTGATTTTTCTGGATCCCAAAACACTCAAACAGAAAAGATATATCATAGTTTCTGACGAAAAGAGCGAGATAGGTTTTCTTAACGAATTGGAATACGTTAATGGAGAAGTCTATGCAAATATATGGAAAAAGGATCTTATCGCAAGAATTTCTCCCAAAACGGGGAAGGTAACGGCGTGGATAGACCTAACGGGGATCAATCCAGATCCCGCAAATTCGAAATATCCATACGTTCTTAATGGCATTGCCTACGATAAAAAAAGCGGTCATTTGATTATAACTGGGAAATGTTGGCCAGAACTTTATGAAATCGAACTGGTCCCGAGAGAAAGCAAAGACGGCAATCCATCAGCAGATTCAAAGCACTGAAAGTCGGGTTGGCCCGGGACTGCGGGTAAACAGGTTAATATTTTTGGGATCAAGTTGTAGGGTTAAGTCCATGCCAAGATTAGCCAGACTTGATGCGTCCGGGGTATGATGATCCGGGAAATAGAGCGCCGGAAGATCTTCAACGATGATAAGGACCGCGATAATTTCGTGGACCGACACAGAAAAATGCCATGCACTCGGACGGAAATTCCACTGCGCTCCATTCCCGCCGACGATGGCTACGTTGGGTATAAGGCCAGGAGAACAAAAGAGGATAGATAAGGTGGGTCAAAAAGATGGTCGTCACCACAACACAAACGGTCTTAAAGGGCAGAGACTGAAACTACACACTTGACATACTTCATTAGAAGAGGAGGTGTTTTCGATGGCATATCGTGAAATCTGGCATGAGATGATCATCAAAGCTTCCCCAAGCGAGCTTTACCAAGCGTTGACCGACGTGAAAATGCTCGCGCATTGGTGGACCACCGAGACGAAGGGGGAATCTGTCGTCGGGAAGAAATTGGAATTCTGGTTTTATGGGAAATTCTTAAAGGAGATGCTTGTAACCACTCTGAAGGCGGATGAACTCGTGCGGTGGCGCGCAACTGAGCGGAGCGATTCTGATTGGGTCGACACCGAAATCGAATGGAACATCTTCCGCGAAGGCGACAAAACGTTTCTTCACCTTCGCCACTCAAAATGGCGCGAGGATGCCAAAATATTCCCTCAGACTTCGATGCACTGGGTGCTTTTCCTGCTTAGCCTCAAGGAATTTGTCGAGACGGGCAAAGGCCGTCCGCATCCTTACGACATGCCGGTGGGCCTATAAGATCCCTCTGAATAGAAAGCCAAGAGGGGGACGTTTTGCGTTTCGTTCCCTGTCAGATCACGCAGTGGCGGGATGCTCATACTGAAGAAGGCCCAACGAATAAGGATAGATTGTGCTTAGCCACAGTCCGATCCGTTTGGTTGGACAAGTATGGGAGTATGCCCTGATTTAAACTTTTTTCATTCAACAACGCGCTCCAGCCGACCGCTCAACCGCTGCGCGGCTTTCGCGTCGGCTTCAACCCGGTGTTGTTCTGGAGGACAGAGTACCAGGAAAAGTATACGCCTCTCCCTGTTTCCTACTCTACCCACAATTGACTTCTCAATTCATCAATCCCTTTGAACATTTTTTTTAATGCAGGCAGTATTTTGGGATCGCATTGTTTCATCTCAGTCTTTAAGTCTTCACAAAGATAGGTATGGCAAATAAACGGCCTGGATTCGTGCGGAAGCGTACACCCCCGTTCGCCAAGAAACCAGCAACCTTTCTTTGTAAAGCCTTCCCTTCTCCAGCTTCGCTTTCGGCCCGATAATTTGAGAAAAAGAACGTCTTTGTCGTTGTACAGATAGTGAACTCTCAAACAACAGGGCGTTTCGCATTTCGTACATACCCTTTCCACATATTCTTTCTGCAGAGCAACCGCCAGCGACAACAATTCTTCTATACCGGCCACTGTTTCCAGCATTTTTCGGGGTTTTTCCATTTCATACCTGTAGATCCCGATTCCCCGACACAATGCATTTCAAAAGAGACGAAAAGACCACGATCAACTCATGAGGTAAAAGCCGAGATTCTTTGCATAAGGAGGGGGATTGTAAAATTCAGCATCAATTTGTTTGCCGTTGACCTTTCTCACCACGACCCGCCGTTCAATCAAGGACCGTTTCAGATCATCCAGATGAAATGTAATATCAAGAAAATCACCTACTTGAACATATTGTCTCGATGTTATTGTAAAGCCCATCTCGAGCAAAGAAATCCCTTCGACTTTCATATGACCATACGATTTTGTCCTGAGCAGTATAAATTCACCATCCAGGGATACCTTTTTAGGGTAGATTTTTGCCCTTGCCGGTTTTTGATCTTTCATTTCCTGTTCAAGAAAAGGTTGAAGGTTTTCTTCCATGTCTTTAACGACTCCATCTCTTGAAACCGCCTTGTCTCTCGCAAGTTTTTCTTCAAGAAAATGAATCAGCCCTCTGGCATGATCCGTTTTTACGGAATGGACAAAGATGCTGATCGATACATCGATGTCGCCTTTTAGCGCATCGAAAGTCCTGCGTATCCTCCATTTAGTCTGCGTGGCGGCCTCCCTGTCCGTCGCGGAGAGGAGGACCACAAACTTATCCCCTTCGTATCGAAATATGTCGTCCGTGCGTCGAAACGTTTTTCTTAAAATGGCAGCAAGATGCTTCAGGAGTCCATCCGCAGCCTGACGTCCTCTCATCTCGTTAATTCTTTTAAACTTATCTATATCAATAATCATAAGGGAGACATCGGGGCCGTATTGCTTTAACATTTCTTCTCTGTCGCTCAGCACGCGTTCCAGACTGAGTCTGTTTTTAAGACCCGTTAAGAGATCTGTTGTGGCCATTTTCTGAAGCGACTGGTCATAATAGGCCCTCTCGATAGCTATGGCGGCATATTCTGAAATTGCCGTCAACCTGTTCAACTCTTCGGGTGTGAATGAATCCCCGCGTATTTTATTGATAAGTTCGATGACCCCGAATATCTTCGTTTCGCTTTTGAGCTGTGTTCCCATGTAGCACCGTGTTTTAAACCCGGCATATTTGTCAATAAGATTGCTCAGCCGGATATCTTTTGAAACGTCTTCCACAATCAAAGGTTTGCCCGTTTCCATGATATGGCCCACAATCCCTTCTCCTCCAGGCACTCTCACACCTTGCAGTTTCTCTTTGTTTGCTCCCGCGACCACAGTAAAAATCATATCGCTGCTTTTCGGGTCTTTCAGTAGCAGGGACCACTGCACGGGTTCAAAAATCGATCCAATCTGGAACATGACAACATCCAGAACCTCCTTGACGGTTTTTGCTTTTGCCAGAGATTTGCCGATTTCAAAGCCGAAGTCGGAAGAGATGGCATCTTCTTTTGCCTGCGGCAAATCGTGGATTCCGGCCGGAGACTCCTTGTAAAAATATTTCGTATTTGCCCTGCAAAGTCTAAAATTCGTCCAAAGCAGATTTTCCTGGATTTGGTTGGGTGTTGGAAAAACAAACTGGTAAAATTCGGAAATACGCTCCATTTCCCTGTTCATGGCGCTGATGCTGTTAATGATATCGATCTCTTCAAAATCTATAAAATCCATAACCTCGGGGGAAAGAATCGGAGGGCAGACCCCATCGAAGGACCCAATGCCCTGCGTCCAGCTGACAAAATCTGAGAGGGAAACGATCGATATCAACAAGACTTCTTCTCTGGAAAGATCCCGCGGCTCAAAGCGCTGATGATGATATTTTACGCCCAAGACAATACTTTCGGGCAATTTCCACAGGGAACAGAAAAAGGCGCCTATGTCGTCATGTCCAAGTCCGAGCGTCTTACGTTCCTGTTCAACCATGTTGTCCTGAGAAGTTGCCGCAGCATAGAGAAATTCCCCATAATTCCTGCGGCCCTGGATATCCAGAAAGATTTTCCCGACATCATGCAGAAGCCCAACAATATAGGCTTCTTCTGGATGCGGGTACTTAATCTTCTTTGCGATTTCCATGGCGAGCACAGCCACGGAAAGGGAATGACGCCAGAAATGGATTCTATCGAAGTTTTTCGATTTGCCTGATGCAAACAGTCCTTGAAACACCGTCATTCCGATGGAAAGTTTTTTGATCTCATCAAATCCCAGAAGGACAACTGCTTCCGGCAGGGCCTTTATCGGTCGTTGAAGACCGTACATGGCTGAATTTACTATTTCCAATACTCTGGCGGCGATACCGGGATCTGTTTCAACAACTTTTGAAATATCCTCCAGCGAAGTGCTTTCATCCCCCGATATTTCAAGCAGTTTTGCCGCTACCTGGGGAAAGCTGGGCAGTTTCCTCCCGTCAAAGGTGAGGACTTTTTTTATATCGGATACTGAAGGCAGTGGTACTTTATCGTTCATAGCTGAATTCTGTTCCTGAAAACGGATAAGCGAAAATATAAGGACGATGCATCCCCGAATGCCTCATGCTTCCGGGTTGAAAAAGCACGACTTGATCTTTTGTTACTTTAATACCACGAAAAAATACCTCACGCCAATGGAAAAATGGGAGCACGCGGAGATCGCGCGGCATCTCTTGTACCCCATCTCCTCTTTGCCATCCCAAAATATCCACAGCTTCAACAGACCATGGCTGGACGGAAAGTCCGGGGAACGCGACTGGGAATCCATAACGCACCAGATTCTATTTTTATCCTGTTTACAGCACAGCAAAACATTACGCATCTTATTCTAGAACCCTGGCAGTAATGGAGTCACAGGATCTCTTTTGCTGCCGCATCTTGGATCGACCTTTACGATTCGCTGATAGGTCCTCTCAGGCCGGTACAAGAATTAATGCCGAGTTTTCAACGACCTCTCTGTACCAGCCTAAAGGACCGGTGCTCCACAGGAATTAGATGCGGCAGCAAAAAAGACCCTGTGGCGGAATGGCTTTGCCTACTCCAAACTTCTTACCAGGCAATTTGAATAGGATCCACTTTGACGAATGCGGTTTTGTTCTGTAATATGCCTTCTATTTGGATGAGTGGGATATGGAGATTGCAAACGATTCCCGCCCCTGATTAGGTGAGTCACATCCAGTTGAAAGGAAGTCCCTTGATTCGGCGCACTATTTCACTCGGAGCCATTGCGGGGGGAGCAGACACAAAAACATGAACATGGTCTTTGCTTACTACCCCTTTTATTATCTGAATTTCAAATGACTCGCATGCATGGGGATCTCTTTTATTGGGATTGCGCTGGTGTTTCGAAAAGGCGTGATCGGCGAGCCGAAAAAACGAACGGGCAGTTATCTAACGCGTTGAAGAGGAACCTGGAAGGGCCGGACCTTTTTCATGAAAATCTCCATGCACAGCCTTCTATCAGGGAAAGCAACCTTTGGGAGGACAGTTCTTCGCGATCCAGATTCATACCGACAGCGGACAGGATAGAAAACACGGTTCTGTCAGTCGGACGTGGTGATTCGTCAAATGTCGCATTCAACCTGTTCCAGGGGCCTAAACCGATCAAATTTACGGCCGTAAAGCAGCGGCTCAGCGAAAGGGAGGTATTTGATGATGAGTAATCCGGATAGGACTTTCAGGCGTGGGGGTTCGGAAATGGGGGCAAAACGGCTTGTGGATCTCAGTATCCCCATTGAAGGAGACCTACCCAGTGATCCCCCCATGATGATCCCCCCCGTATCGACTATGTGGATCGTGCCCATTCAGACCGGAGCCGACGCAGCCTGGGGCACCGAGAAATACCTGGTCACGGGTGCGGGCATGGACAGGGAAAGCACCCTCTTTCTCACTGAGCAGGGAATTCGGGTGACCGGGATCGACGCCTGGAGCTGGGACAGACCCCTCCCCTATCTGGCCGAAGAATTCAAGAGAACAGGGGATCCCAGCGTGATTTGGGAGGCTCATTTCGCCGGAATCGATTTGGCTATTGCCACATGGAAAAGATGGCCAATCTCGGCGCTATCGGGAGACCCTTTGGATTCAAGGTCTGCTGTTTCCCCATCAACATCAAGAGGGCCAGCGCGGGATGGGTGCGCCCGGTAGCCATAATCGACGATTAAATCCGTTATTCATTAAAACTTCACTTTAGGCGCTTCCTGTCGTTCTTTGGGGACTTTGAAGAAGGTGGCCTTTTCAAAACCGAACATCCCTGCAAGGATATTTGTGGGGAAGCTTCGTATTTTTATATTATAACTCTTAACCATTTCATTGAACCGCCTGCGTTCAACCGCAATACGATTTTCGGTTCCCGCCAATTCATCCTGCAAACGGATAAAATTGGCATTGGCCTTCAACTCCGGATAGCGTTCAACTACCAGAAGCAACCTCCCCAGGGCGGAGCTAAGCTGGGTGTTGGCTTCGATCTTGTCGTTGACGCTGGTGGCGCCCGCCACCTTTGCGCGGGCCTGGGCAACTTCAACGAAGACCTCTTTTTCGTGTTTGGCATAGCCTTTGACCGTCTCGACATAATTGGGAATCAGGTCATATCGACGCTGGAGCTGATTTTCCACCTGGGCCCACGCCCCCTTGACGCCTTCATCCATAGTCACAAGGCTATTGTATGTTCCTTTCAAATAGGAATAAGCGGCAAGCACTATGAGCAGCAATATGCCGAGAACGACCAGTACGGTCTTTAGTCCCTTTCCCACGTTATCCTCCCAATGAATTTACCAGTTTAGAAAGCTTTTTCATTTCCTTTAAGCAGCCTTTAAACAGCTCAAGGCTTTCTTGATCACTGATTGTAGACTTTTCTTCCTTGATGGCGAGGAGGCCTTCAAATACGCCTCCCTCCAAATCAAATGCGTCGGCCACTGCCCGGACGATCTCCCGTCTTTCTTTTGGTATGGCTATGCTTTTCAGATACAACAAAGCCTCAAAGATGGCCATCAGCGCCGGAAGCGCTTGTTTGACGAGTCCTTTCAGGGCCTTTCCCTTTCCCGAGGTCTCAATGAATCCCTTTCTCAACAGGAGAAGTTTCCCCTTAATTTCCCTTTCACACTGGAGCCTGAGAAATTCGGGGTCGAATTCAAGATCTTTGAGGATCGCCTTTCCGAAAACCTGGATGTGGTTGTTCCGAAAACTGAGATATTCCATGGGAAACACATCCAGAGAGGTCTTTACATACTCTTCCGTTAAAAAGAGTGGAACGGCAACCCCCTTTTTTCGCCATTTGCTCACCAGATCAAAAGCCCGGTCAAGATGCTCTATTCCATCTTCCGTGAGCACAATCATCAAATTAATGTCGGATTTTCCAGGCTGGAAACCCTTCCCAGTTGCGCTGCCGTAAAGGATAATACTGACAAGATCAGCGCCATAAAGGGCCTTATAGTCATCGATAATTTCCGGCATGATCGCTTTTGCGTCTTTTTGAGTTTTTGCCATCATTTTCAATTAAAAGCCTCCTCCCGCGCCGCCGCCGCCGCTCATACCGCCGCCGAAACCGCCAAAACCGCCACCAAAACCGCCAAAGCCACCGCCGATCCCCCCACTGGAACGGCTTGATCCATACCCTCCTCCTCCACCAAGGCCGAAGAAAAGAAGCAGAAAATAGAACCAGGACCCGCCGAAGATTTTTGAAATGATCATGAAGATGATCAGTAGAATAATGATCGGAAAAAGAGGAAAACCCTCTTTTTTCTTGAGACTGGTTTTTGAGGCCTGGCCGGACAGCCCAACTCCTGAAGCCTTTGCAACGACCCGGGCCACGGCCAGAGCACCTTTATACAACCCCTCGCCGAACTTGTCCTGCTTGAGGAAAGGAATCATGTCGCGATCGCGTATCTCCCCGACCAGGCCGTCGGGAAGGATCCCCTCCACACCATACCCGGTCTCAATACGCAGCTTTCTCTCCTTGACCGCCACGAAGATCAGGACTCCCTTGTCTTCCCCTTTTTTTCCGATTCCCCAAGCACTGTAAAGGCGGTTGGCATAGTCATTATATTCAGCGCCTCCGATATCGGGCATGGTGACAACGACTATCGGAACGCCCGTTTTTTGGAGCAATTCCGCCGTAACGGCGGTAATCTTCTGTTTATACAGCGGGGATATCACATTGGCGAAGTCATTGACAAGGCCTTCCGGTTTCGGGAAGGGACGTTCCGCCCCAGCAATAGAAACAGCTACCAGAAGCAGGAGAATCAGGGCAGGCAGGAGGATGAGGTGTTTCAGTTTGGGAGATCGTGACATGGGCTGAACATGAGTCTCTGAATTCTAATTGGCATACGGTGCAAAACCCGACTTTTCGGAATTGATAAGCGAGCGCAAAATCTCACAGGAAAGCCCCGAACAAACCACAGGGATGTTGCTACCATACAACCAAATTGATCGCACGTCACGAACTATTTGTTTGCTTTGCCGTCTTCTCCCCCTACGCCCCATCCCTGTAAATAAACACGTATTCCTCGTCATTGATATCTATGGCGATATTTCCGCCCCTTGATTCCGCGTAGACAACCCAACCGGGCTTTTCCTCGCTACAGCATTCCACCTGAGGGGAGAATCTTCCGCTCTTGGCCTCGTACCAGGCCAGCAACATGGGATCAGGCGCCATTTCGAAGGCCTTCTGATCCGCAATGAGCTTCGCCGACTTCAGATCCACGATCTCATCATCCAGGTGGATAGAAACAGGATTGGGCAGCATGTCGGTTGTGAGCGTACGACAGGTAACCATATGATCTCCTCCTTTCGTATCCAAAAAACTCAAAGTGAAACTCCTCTTCCCTTTTCTTCTTCGCTGCTTTCCTTCAGCCACGCCATGGCTTCCGCCTTCTCCAAGATATCAAAATAGCGAACCTTTGCCGTGGTGAATGGCTTGACGAAGGCCGCCAGGGTCTTTTCCCACCGTCGGTCGCCTACTATGGCAAGCCGGTCAATATCATTGAAATGCCTGGTCCCGAATTTGGTGTCCTCCCACAAGGCGCCTACGGTCCAGCCATGGAAATCCTTCAATTCCACCAGAATGCGAATCGCTTTCTTCTTTCCCATCAACCCTTCTATCTGAGGAACAAAGAGCTCGTAATCCTCCTTCTCCAATTTTCCCGTAAAGGTAAGCGTTACAATGCGGAATCCGTTTTCCACTAATTCAATCTCCGTAAAACCGGTAGTCATGGGACCCTCCCTTTTTGCTATTTTATCCCTTCGTTCCCACCCTCTGCGCAGGAGCGATTGGGTTTCAGATTCAGCCTTGACAAATCTGAATTTCAGTATGACCCGAAAAGTTACAGTATAGGCCATGAAATTAAATTCATGAATAGGGTAAATCCCTTATATCTTGTTCTTTTACAAGGTAGGTTCCATCTGAAGCACAGCCCCTACCGAACTTTTCAACGGATAATACAGGATGCACTCCATTTATTTTCACGAGTGCATCCAGCATACTCTACATGATTCAATCCCTGTGAATGAATGGTTTTTATCTTTTGAAAATACGGGTATGCCAACACTCGGGTCACGCCCAAAACTGAAAATGGCAGCCATCGCTTTCGAGCTGATCGCTAACAGCTAAACCCTAACAGCTGAATACGTAAAACATGATGGAGAAAATTCCCGCTGCACCATCCATTTTAGAGGAAGGCCGGAACTGTTGGCGGACCGCCGTCGCCGATCGATTTGCCTTTTTGATCGATGCCGATGCCTATTTTTCCGCCCTCGCCTCTTCCATGTCCCGAGCAAAGCAGACCATTATTATCATTTCGTGGGACATCGACAGCAGAATCCACTTTACACGAACGGGGCAATCTACCGAATCCCCCATGATTCTGGGTGATTTTCTGCATGATCTGGTCTTAAAACAAGACCATCTGAATATCTACATCTTGAACTGGGATTATCTCTGGATCTATGCCAAGGATCGGGAGCTCTTTCCCGATTTCAAGAAATTCAAGAGGAAGAACGGTCGAATCCACTTTCGCTTTGATGGAAAGCATCCGGTGGGCGCATGCCATCACGAAAAAATGGTCATCGTTGATGATCAAGTCGCCTTCGTCGGGGGCATGGATCTGGCCAGAAAGAGATGGGACACACAGGAACACAAAGCCGATGATCCGGATAGATTGGATCCTTTTGGCAATCCATACGATCCGGTCCATGATGTCCAGATGGTGGTCGAGGGGCCAATTGCGGAGCAACTGGGGAAACTGGCCCATGAGCGTTGGCGCCTGGCGACGGGTCACAAGTTGCGCCCCTCCGACGGAGAAAAGGGCGCTGTCTGGCCCGAACATCTGGAGCCCGCTGGCAAGCGGCTGCCCCTATCCATATCGCGGACAAGACCCCCCCACGGAAAACAAGGAGAGGTTCGGGAAATCGAGTCTCTCTATCTGAATGCCATTGGGTCCGCACGCCGATATATTTATATTGAAAATCAATATTTCACCTCCTCATCCGTGATTAATGCCTTGTCTCTGCAGCTTGAAAAGAATGAAGGTCCAGAAATCGTCCTTGTATTGCCAAGCAAATGTTCCGATTGGCTGGAAGAAAGCACCATAGGCGTTTTGAGGGCACGGGCCCTCAAACGGCTTGAGAACGCCGACCGGTTCGGACGATTGGGAGTATTCTTCCCAGTGGTTCCGGGGCTCGGAGAGCGTCGGATCAATGTTCATGCCAAGGTCATGGTGGTCGACGACCATCTGGCTACGGTTGGATCGGCAAATCTGAACAACCGATCCATGGGCGTGGATACGGAATGCAACCTGAGTCTGGAAAGCAACGGCCACGAGGAGACGCGGCGGATCATTGCCCTCTTTCGAAATCGTCTGCTGGCGGAACACCTCGGAACAAAACCGGAAGAGATAGAGAAGCAAATCAAACGGAAAAATGCATTGTTGAATGTTGCAAAGGAGCATGGGCGCGGAGGGAAGAAGGCTTGCTCCTCTTTCTGCCTCGGACGAGCAAATCGGGTGGATGAATGGTTTTCTCCCGGCCGATGTCGCCATTGATCCGCAAGAGCCCATTGACCCGGAAAGGCTTTTAGAAGATTTTGTGCCGGAAGAGGTCCGGGAAGATGGGCGGTTGCGGTTATGGATCCTTTTGGGTCTATGCCTGCTGTTCATCGGACTGGTGGCCGGTTGGCATTGGCTCCCACTCAAGGAATATGCCAGCCTAACCTTTATGCGAAACGCCGCGGAAGCCATAAAGGGACACGTCACGACGCCCTGGGTAATCCTGGGTTGTTACGTTCTGGGCAGCCTGGTGGCATTTCCTACCGTTTTATTGATATTTGCCACGGCATTCATCTATGGCATCTTTCGGGGCATTTTCTATGCGTTGTTGGGTTCGGTTCTGGGAGCCACCGCCGGTTACGGCATTGGTTACCTGTTAGGGGACGACATCGTATCCCGTCTGGGAGGTTCCCGCATAAAGAAGTTGAATCGCTGGTTGTCAAATCACGGCATCATGGCGGTTACCACGGTGCGGATCATTCCCGTGGCCCCTTTTACGGTGATAAACATGCTTGCAGGGGCCAGTCGGATCCCCTTTCATCACTTTCTGGTCGGCACGTTGATAGGCATGCTTCCCGGCATTGCCGCTATTTCCATCTTCGAAAATCAACTGGAAAAGGCCATTTTCAACCCAACAAGCGCACGCTTCATCATCTTGGGCGCCACTGCCGTTGTCATCTTCCTGGCAGCCTTTTTTATTGGGAAATGGCTAAAAGGAAGAAAAACGGAGACAGACAACGGTCAGAATGTTAATCAGAGCCGTTAGCGACTACCGATGAACGTGTTCATCAAGAAAGGATCTTATTGAAGGATCTTACTGAAAATGCCGTTGCTTTGAAACGCGGTTCTTTATTTCTGCGTGTAGCCACCTATAACATTCATGGATTTGTGGGAACAGACGGCTGCCGTCAGCCCGACCGCATTCGCCGGGTCTTGGAGGAAATCAAGGCGGATCTCGTCGCCCTACAGGAGGTTGATTGTTTTGAAACAACGGAGAAACTGAGTGCTCAATGGATCGGCGATCTCCATTCCTGTACATTCAAAACCATCGAGGGGCCAACGCTGCTGCGTTCACCGGAGGCGCCTTTCGGCAACGCCATTGTAACCCATCTGCCTATCGATAAGATCGATAGAATGGACATCAGTGTTCACAAAAAGGAACCGAGGGGCATCATTGATGTTTGTCTGCATAAAGACGACATACCGTTTCGGGTCCTGGCGACGCACCTGGGGCTCCACTGGACGGAGAGAAAAAGGCAAATGCAGCGGTTGACGGAACAGATTATGGCCGGGCCTGCCGACACTCCCATCATTTTGCTGGGCGACCTGAATGAGCCCTTTCCTTACAGTCGCAACTTAAGGCGCCTGCGTCGCATCATGGGGCCCACGTCCGCCATACCCTCGTTTCCTTCCATATTTCCCCTATTCGCACTGGATCGTATTCTGGTGTGGCCCCACACCGCGCTTCACCGTATAGAAACCCATAAAAGCGCCCTGGCAAGGCGGGCTTCCGATCACTTGCCATTGAAGGCGGATATTCTTCTAAATGCAGCTTAGCATATCCAATTTTTGTCCTACCCCTGTCTCACCCGATCCCGATACCGATAGCGATTTGGATCATCTTTCACAAAATTCTTGATTGCACCCGTTTTTCCGCTTCCGCTTCAGACAGCATAAAGTCTATAGCGACAGCCTGTGCCTCGATCTCGATAAAAACCGGGCGGGCGGTACCGGAACCTGAGACCCGAAACTTGAAACGCACTGCTGTTTCCTACAACGGCCCTATCCCCCGATGGATGGGAAGCCTGTAATGGGCGGAGAGTCCCGCCTCATATTCCTCTTCAAGAGGTACGGCGGGGTCATATTCAGGACTGGATCTGACCTGCTCTCTGGTCAGGGCAACGTACACTTTGCGTGCCCCCCAGTCCACGGAGTTTATCCAGGCGGAAGCCACCAAGACCTTCCGTCCCGGCAGCCAGTTTTTGGTATCCACCACCAGGTATCGTATGGTCCAGGTCATATCATCCAACAGATAATCTTTCACATGTCCTATCTCATCGTCGGTGGCCTGAATGTGGTATCCCATTACTTCCTTTGCGGAGCGTAGATGCTCGTCACCGGAGACAGGTTTCTCTTCGGAAGCAAGTTCTACTTGATTCTGAATAAAGAGTGCATTTGCATAATCCGCCGGGCCCCATAAACCAGGTCCCTGCCAATAATACGGCCAACCGAAATATTTGGTCCAGCGCATTTCCTGTTGTCTGCTGACAGGAGCGTCCGCATCAATCCCCGGCGCCTTTTCGATTTGTTCCCTGGTTAATCGGACCGGGAAGCGTTTTGCTTTCCAATCCGGCTTGCCGAGAGAGATAGGAGATACAAGAACCTTTCTGCCCAGCAGCCATTTGCCGGTATCCGCCACCATGTAACGTACCGTCCAATGCACGTCATCAAAGAGAAAATCTTTGCAGCGTCCGATCTCACCGTCTTCCGCCTCAAGATGATAATGATAAAGCTCTTTTATATTGCTGAGCATGCTTCCTCCTTTTCAAGCAACCTTCCGGGCTGCTGCCAGCGCCGCATCGTAATCAGGCTCGTCGGTCATTTCTTTGACCAACTGCGTGTAGGCCACCTTTCCCTTTGTATCGATGACAAAAACCGCTCTCGCCAACAGTCTCAGTTCCTTGATAAGGACACCGAATCCCTGGCCGAAAGATGCATCCTTGTGATCGGAAAGGA
This sequence comes from uncultured delta proteobacterium, assembly GCA_963747555.1. Lineage (GTDB taxonomy): Bacteria > Desulfobacterota > DSM-4660 > Desulfatiglandales > Desulfatiglandaceae > DUZB01. The sequence continues at coordinate 243,341 of CAVVFZ010000025.1, read as the reverse complement.
ATGTAATGTTCGTGGCCTCATACTCCTTTGCCCAGCGCTGTTGGGCGAAAGGAAGATCCATGCTCACCACCACCAGTTTGGCGCCGCCCGGGAGGGACTCCGCCTCTTTGTTGAAGCGCTTGGTCTCCTTGGAGCAGACGGCGGTATCCAGGGAGGGTACACTCGCTACAATGAGAACTTTGCCCAGCAGGTCATCCAGCGTAACGGATTCCAGGGCATGGTTTATGAGCGTGACCTTCGGCGCCGTCATTCCCGAAGCGATTTCTTCGCCTAACAGCGTCAGCGGTTTTCCTTGAAAGGTTACCAGATTCTTTCGTTCTTTCATTTCGATCTCCTTGCAAAAAGTTCTTATAAGATATACATGCAAACAAAAGGGATTATAGATCAGCCCACCGGGCTTTGCTATAGGGTCTATCGTGTATTTGTAGAGAGTCACGGATTCCAATACCCTTCTCATGGGGTCTTTAAGGTATAAATATACATTCTCAACCCCATATTTTTTTGGCTCGCCATATCGTTGAATAGATCCAAATATTTCAGGTACGGCAGTATGACGAAATCATCGTCCAAAACTCACAAATCAAGGAGGACCGATCATGACGGATTCAAAAAAGTCTCTTTTCAGATTTTTCTTGCCGAACGCCCGAATTCTGGGAAAAGAAGAAATCGCGACTTTACCACCCGAGAAAATCAAAGCAGCGGAAGCCGACACCCGGGATGGATTGTGGCTTGAGATTGTCTGTCCGGACGAATCTTGCATTGATGCTAAGGGAAACATTACCATTCCAGCCAAAGGCGCAAAACCAGAAAAGGAAAAAGGATTGTTTCTGAATCTTTTCTGCCCTGAAAAGAGTTGCGAGATTGTTCAGGGCACGGACCTGCCCTGATTTTGACCGGGCACTCAACGGATGCTATTAGGGGGAAATGGGGATGGGCAAACCATGGTATCTTATTCAAAAAGCCTGGCAGTAATGGAGTTACAAGGTCTTCCGGGCAGCGTGACAGGGCCGGCGCTCATCGTTACAACAGTACCACCCGATAACATTGACGTTTGGATCATATACGCAACATCAGGTCCCCTTCCCTCCCGTCACGCTTCGTCATCCCCATCTTGATCGTACATACGTCAGGATCATTTCCGCGGATTCCTGCGGATTCAGCCGGTCGGAGGGCACCTCCACATCCGGAGTTTCAGGCGCCTCGTACGGCACTGTTACACCCGGCAATTTTCCTCTCAACCGACCCGTTTCCGCCTTCTGATAAAGATCTTTTTCCACGAGCCCTCCGCGGCGTGAGGCCTCGCGCCGCCGGCAGAGTTCTATCGGACATTTCACATAGACTTCCGCGAACTGAGGGATGAGTTCCCTTGCCAGATTCCGAAACTTCCTCCGGTTTCCGGTGGCATCAATCATGACGTTCTTGCATTCCTGTTCCACCAACAGTTTGGCCATCAACACCAGGGATCGATAGACAAACTCCCGTTCCTCTTCCGTGTATGTGGGTGCCGGAGTCAGAATCTTTCGAATCTCATCAAGATTGAGGATCACGGCATCCATACCGGACTGCTCCATCATCACGGCAAGACTCCGGGCAATGGTGCTCTTCCCGGATCCCGGCAGACCCGTGATCCACAGGCAAAATTTCATGATCCCTCCAGATAGTCTGAAATTCGATCCACCTCAAACTTAGGCGTCTCAAGAACCGACCGGCCGAAATTCAAAAGCCTCTTTTTTGTGTCATAAGAATCGTCCGGATAAAAATTAGGATGGGCAAGGACCAGAATCCTGAAGGCAAAAAAGGGTTGCGTCACCTCAAAAAAGACATTATCGCCCGTCGTCTCCAGATAGGTTTCCAAAAATATCCGAAAAAGATCCGCAAAGGGTCCCTCAAAGGTCCCGCGGTCCCGGATCGCATAGTGGACATAATTAATGCTCAGGCACGATACATCGTCCGCAGGATCTCCCCAACTCCCCCGTGAACGATCCAAGAGGGTAAGGTCACCACCATCCAGCCGGATGTTGCCGGGATGAAAATCGCCGTGCACCCTGCATAATCTCTCGCTCCTGTTTCTGATCTTTCCCCACCAGGGGAGGCATTTTTCAACGTATTGGACCAGCGCATCGTCCGTGATAAAATCACAGGATTCAAAGGAATCGGCAATACCCATAATGCACTCGCCATGACCAATCAGATCCCTGATCCGTCGCCGGTATAGGATAGGGGCATCCTCTCGGGTGTATTTGACGGAGTGGATGTAAGCCAAAAAACGGGCAAGCATTTTGCTCCTCTCCACGTCCAAATCAGTCAGCCGGCCGGCATTGAGTATCCCATCCAGGTCCTTGAAATAGGCATCTCCCTTTGCTTCCTCCATAAAGATATAATATTCTTTCGCATCGTTCACCGAAATCAGCTTCGTTGGAGACTCCGCCACCACGTCAACAGCCTTTATGTGTTTAGGCATTTCATTATAGTTCGCATTGGCCAGAAGCAGGACCTGCGCCCGGTCCGAGTAATGGTCATGTCCGAACCTGGAGGGAAAAAGAGCCTTCATAATTAAACGCCCTTCCTTTTGGGGGGTGCTGAATCGAATGAGGAAGGCTCTTCCGTGCACACCTTCCCCAAGCGTTTCCATATCTCTCAACTCGGTCTCCGGTCCGAAGCGCTCTTTCAGGTAATCTTCCAACTTCTTCATCATTTCCATGATCTTCTCCGACGTACTTGACAATCGTATACAGCCTTCTGTTTGGGACACCCATACCTTGCTTACCAAACCAACCCCATATTATGCGATAAGAGTTACAAAAACAATCAGGCATATCCCCTATTTTTGATGAAAAACCGCATCTTCTATGATGCCCTCTCGATTTTCGGCAAAAAAGACCCTGTGGCGGAATGGCTTTGTCGAATCCAAACACAGTACCAGGGAATTTGAATAGGATACAAAAATACACAATTTACCCCATTTCCGACTCTCCTTTTGAATGGTAAAAATTGATTCGAATGGGCAAGGTTAGACAAAGCCGGAACAGAACAATTCACCCTGATCTGAAAGTATTTCGGAGGTCCTTTGATGAATTCCTGGTTGAAGATCTCAAAATCCCGTTATGACGGCGTCATTTTTGATTTGGACGGGGTCATCACCCGAACCGCAAAAGTTCATGCCAACGCCTGGAAACAGCTCTTTGACGAATATCTTAAAAAGCATTCCAACGGTAACTGGCGACCGTTTGATAAGGACTCGGACTATCGTCTATACGTGGACGGCAAACCAAGATATCGGGGAGTGAAAAGCTTTCTTGAATCCAGAGGCATTGATCTTCCCAATGGCAGTCCGGACGACGACGCGGACCAGGAGACGGTTTACGGCCTGGGAAACCGGAAAAACCAAATTTTCCAGAAGGTGCTGGAAAAAGAAGGGGTGGAGGTTTATGGACCGGCTGTTCGTCTGGTTCGTGAAGTCCTTGCCGGAAAGATGAAAACCGCCGTGGTATCCTCGAGCAAGAACTGCCGGAAGGTCCTGGAAGTGACAGGGATCTCGGATCTCTTTCAGGAAAGAGTCGATGGCGTGGATGCGGAGACATTGGATCTAAAAGGAAAACCATCCCCCGATATCTATCTGGTGGCTTGCAAAAGGCTCGGCATCGATCCTTTACGGGCTGTCGTGGTGGAAGATGCCATTTCAGGCGTAAAAGCAGGCAGACGTGGTCATTTCGGGCTCGTCATAGGGGTAGATCGAACCGGACATACCGAAGATCTCCGGGCAGCGGGAGCAGACGCGGTAGTCAAAAGCCTGGCAGCTGTGCGGGTTATAAATTCCGTGGACGATGATCAAAACATTCCCCCTTCCGCTCTTGCGAGCACAAAAGAGATTATATCCCGAATAGAGGGTAGAAAAATAGTTGTTTTTCTCGATTACGATGGAACTCTGACCCCGATTGTGAACGATCCTGAAAAGGCTTTCCTCCCAAATTCCATGCTGGAAGTATTAAAGAGGGTGGCGGATTCTTTTCCTCTTGCGGTGATCAGCGGACGAGATCTGCCGGACATCCGCGAACTCGTCGGTATGGAAGAAATTTACTATGCGGGAAGCCACGGCTTCGATATCGCAGGACCGGAAGGGATGCGAACCCAGCATCAAAAAGGTACGCGTTACCTGTCTTCCCTCGATCATGCGGAAAAGGAGCTGAAAGAGAAAGCGAAACCTATTTCAGGTGCAAGGATTGAGCGAAAACGATTTTCCATAGCCATTCATTACAGGAACGTGCAAGAGGACGAGGTGGCATCGTTAAAAAAGGTTGTGGAGGAGGTGGCGGGACACCACTCCGATCTTCGTCAATCCGAGGGGAAAAAGGTCCTTGAGCTCCAGCCCAAGATCGACTGGCACAAAGGGAAAGCCGTATTGTGGCTGTTGGATAAACTTGGGCTGAACAAGGCCGACGTGGTTCCGTTTTATCTCGGTGACGACGTGACGGACGAAGACGCTTTCAAGACCTTGCGGGACAGAGGGTTGGGAATCGTAGTCATGGATAAACCCCGTCCCACGGCCGCACAGTACAGACTGAATGATCCTGATGAGGTTGAACAATTTCTTACAAGGCTCGTTCTTATGAGGGAAGGTGGAGATTCATGAGCACAAAGGAGCGCCGGCCTTCTCTTCGAGTTTCTGATTAAACCGCCAAGTGCGGGCCTCTGCACGTACCCTGGGCAATGCGTCAGGATAATTCGTCTGGAGGAATTCGATGAGTTTTTCCCTTACCGTGCAACGCAGTTGACAGGCCATGGAAGAATCCGCGGCACTCATGCGTGCCCTCGGTTCTACCACTTTGTCGGTTGCATTGGTCACCTGCAATCCGCTCACGCGACCATCCCATGTATCGCAATTCTTCAGGATATGCAAAAGCCTCTCTCTCGCCGCGTCTACGGGTACGGAATAATCGACGTACAGAAAAACCGTCCCCGGAATGTGAGCCGATTTCCGTGTCCAGTTTTCAAAAGGTCTTTCGATAAAATAGGTAATCGGCACAACCAGGCGGCGCAAATCCCGGATCCGCACCGCCACATAGGTCAGCGCAATCTCTTCGATCCGGCCCCACTGATTTTCCACCAAAACCAGATCATCATAGTTAATGGGCTGTATACGGAACTGTTCCATAAATTTGGCTACCCTTTTCCGGCTATCACGCGCAATCCCGGCAAAAAGCCGCTCCATCATTTTCCATTTCATACGATTTGCTATCCCCCGAATGCCAATGGGGGATGTCCTGTATTTCAGGGCTATACGGACCCTATCTTGGAAGCTCCCGGTCTATGCCATTTTGGGGAACTATTTTCCTTTATCTGCTTCGTTGGATGAAAGGGAAGAAAGTCCATAGACATTGCAGGAGCAGGGTTCACCATGAAGGGCATGAAGAGAGAATTCAGCAATGCCTGCCTCCGGGAACGTGGTTTCAATAACAAACAAGGGCTGACGACCTTTGTTCTTTAAACCCTTCATGCTCTCAAATTGGCCCCAGCCAATTCCTGACGGCATCTTCCATACGGATACACACAAAATACAGGATAAGCCCTATTGTAGGTTTCTCCAAGGATTCTAATAATAGGAGAGCGAAAGGTTATCAGCTCAACCCCTTTGAAACCAACCTTACGGGAGGCCACATCATGGCTTTGAATTTCAGGATTTTACGCCATCGCAGCAAAGACGTCTTAGATCTCAATCTGAGAGGGGATTTTGACGGCAGTTCCGCCAAGGAATTGATCAATGTCCTTGAGGATTCGCAAGCCGGCATAAATCGGATAATCATTGACACTAACGGGCTCAGAAACATTCATCCCTTTGGAAAAGGGGTATTCCAAAAAGACTTTCCAAAAATCAACAGGTCGCCCGTTCATGTCATCTTTAAGGGAGACAAGGGAGACCTGTCGCGTTGAAAGGATAGAGATTCTTCTCGCATGACTTGAAGGTCAGTAACGGAAAACAGCACAAAGAGGGTTCCCATCCGGCATCGAATCGGCAGATAGAGCGTGTACTGCACCTCCCTTTTCCAGGGTGTTCAAAGAGGCGGTATTCAACAGATCGTGGTCGCCCGGCTCTTGTCGGTCGTGGCACTCCATTTCTCCCGTTTCGTCATGAAACACGCCCCACTGATGCATTTCCGTGTTCACAAACAAATCCTCGACACGTCCATAATGGGATTGAAAAACGATCTCTTTTGTATCCGAGGATGTCCTCCCCGTGCCTGCCATTTCCAGATAATGTTCCACTGCCTTTTTTTGTGCGTTCCGAAAATGATTTTCTGCCAGACCCCAGGCGCGCTGATGCAGCATTCGGTCGGTCAGTTCGTCGGGGTTATGGTTAATATCCTGATCGAGCAAATGCTGATCAGCACTCACCTGTCGATAGAGAGGCAGAAGGGGCGCCACCCCGGCCAGGATCACGGGGGCTTCATCCTGATGAAACAAAGGATGCAAAATCCTGTCGATATCGGAGCAATATCTGAGAAGATTTTCCTTTTCGTCATCGATGCCCACGCCCTGACCGTGAAACATGGCAGGTCTTTTTCCTGAACCGCCCTTAGCCCCGGTATGAAACTGCAACTGTCTTTGGGGGTCATCGTACTGCAGGGTTTCCGCAATCCCTTTCGGAATCCCTTCCGGGGTGATATCTTTGCAATTCTGTCGCGTGCACCGGAGCACACGGACGCTGCCCTGAGTGATGGCCAATACATAAAACCTGCCATCACCGTAAAGCAGAGACAGGAGTGGATTGATATGAAAACAATTCGTTGCGACCACCAATTCCTTGAACGGGATCGGCAGTCTAAAAGATAAAAAGAGGCCCGGTGAACAAAAAAGGGCGAACCCTTGGCCCTGCCTGCTCCAGAAAAGGTCGTCCCGAATCAGATGTTCCGCAGGATCGAGGAGCTCGTCTTGTCGGATCCAAGCCCATGTTCTGGAGCATATTCCGCACATCATTGAATAGATTTTTAAAACGGATCTGGTTTTCTCGTGCGACCGATCCCGCCTGCTGCGTGGGCATGTAGAGGGATACGGAGGGAAATTCCGGTTTTTCAATCAATTTCCAAAGATCCTTTTTCGTTAGGATGTCCATATAGTTCTCCTGTTTGCATAGGGATGAGTAATAGCGTTAACTATACGAAAATCCCTACCGAATCCACAATAGGGCCAATCCTGTATTTTTCGTAAAACCCTTACGGCGAGGTAATTTTTTCGCCAAAATACAGGATTCACCTTATTTCTTTTAAAATTCCGTGTGCTACTTTGGATGGCATTGTGCTGGTGAGGCGGTGGGCGGAGGCGGCGCCGGAGCTATCTCTATCAGTTGAGGCCAAACGCAAAGGAGCAAGGATATGGGACTGTACAATCTGGATAAAATCTTCAAACCGAGATCCATTGCGGTGGTAGGCGCCAGCGAAACCCGGGGCAGCATCGGTCTGGCAATCATGGAAAACCTGATCCAAGGAGGGTATGAGGGTCGGGTAATCCCGGTCAACCCCAAATATTCTAAAATCACTGGGATCAAGTCCTACAAATCTCTCACCGGGGCTGACCAAAACATTGATCTGGCGGTTATTGCAACCCCCATATCCACGGTTCCCGAAATTGTCCGACAATGCGTGGATGCGGGAGTCGGCGGCGCCATTATCATCTCCGCCGGTGGACGGGAGACCGGGAATGAAGGTCGGGAACTGGAAAAGGAAATCGAAAAGGAGGCCCGCAAGGGAGGGGTCCGGATCATCGGCCCCAATTGCATGGGAATCATCTGCCCGAAACAGAAACTGAATGCCAGTTTTGCATCCCACATGGCGCCTGCGGGAAAAATGGCTTTCATCTCACAGAGTGGGGCAATTTGTTCCGCCATGCTCGATCTGTCGCTGAAAAAAAAGATGGGGTTCCGATACTTCGTGAGCATCGGCTCTATGCTGGATGTGGATTTCGGCGATCTAATCGACTACCTGGGAAATGATCCCGAGGTAACGTCCATTCTTCTATACATGGAAAGTCTGACGGAGATCAGAAAATTCATGAGCGCGGCCAGGGAAGTGTCGCGCATCAAACCCATTGTAGTTCTAAAGGCCGGAAAAAGTGAGCAGGGCGCGAAGGCGGCGGCCTCCCATACCGGCGCCCTGGCCGGAGAAAACCGTGTGTACGAGGCAGCCTTCATCCGGGCGGGCCTGGCGCGCGTTCGCACCCTGGAAGACTTCTTTGATTGTGCCGAGTTGCTGGCCAAACAATCCCCGCCTTTAGGCCGGCGTCTGGTCGTGGTTACCAACTCGGGCGGTCCCGGCGTCATGGCGGCAGACGCCATCGAAGAATACGGTCTGGAACTGACCCCGCTGAACGAGGAAACGATTGACAGACTGAATAAAATCCTGCCGCCCTTTTGGAGCCACGGCAACCCCATTGATATCCTTGGGGATGCGACACCCGAACGGTATGCACGGGTGACGGATTGCTGCTTCGAAACAGGGAGTATTGACGGCATGCTCGTTATTGTAAATCCGCAAGCCATGACGGATCCCACTGAAGTGGCGGAGGCCCTCAGCAGGGATCTCAAACGGAAACGGTATCCGGTGTTCACCGCCATGATGGGGGGAATGGATGTTGAAATGGGACGCATCATCCTCAACGATGCAGGCATTCCCACGTACGGAACTCCGGAGCGTGCCGTACGGTCCTTCGCGGTATTGTGCGATTACGCCCGCAATCTGAAGTTGCTCCAGGAGATCCCCTCAAGATTTCTTCGGGATGTCGTAGCGGAAGAGAAAAAGGCGAAAGAACTGATTGCGAAGAGCCTGGACGGGGAAGATGTTTTTCTCCAAGAAGTTGAATCCAAACGCTTGCTGGCCTTCTACGGAATTCCGGTGAATCAAACCCAAGCCGCTGGGTCGGTGGAGGAGGCCCTGAGACTGGCCCTCGACATGGACTATCCTCTGGTCATGAAGATCCTCTCGCCGGACATCGTGCACAAAACCGAGGCCCACGGGATCCGGACAGATATCAGAAACGAGCTGGAACTTCGGGAGGCCTATAAAAAAGTGATGGAGGCGGCCCGCACCTACAACCCCGACGCTGATATTCGGGGTGTAACCCTCCAACCCATGGTGCAAAAGGCTGATGTGGAGCTCCTGATCGGAGCAAAAAGAGATCCCATTTTCGGCCCCGTGATCCTTTTCGGCATGGGCGGCATTTTCGCGGAAGTCATAGGGGATCGAAATATCGCGCTGGCGCCCCTTAACCGGACACTGGCCAGAAGACTCATGGAGAAAACCAAGGCTTACAAGCTCCTGAATGGATATCGCAACATACCAAAGGCGGACCTGGGCCTTCTCGAGCAGCTGCTCGTCTGTCTTTCACACCTTCTCGTGGATTTTCCCGAGATTGCGGAACTCGACATGAATCCCGTACTTGTAAAAGACGGCAAACCCCTCACCGTGGACGCAAGGATTCTGCTTCGAAAGACCGACACGCGATCGCCGCATCACCTGGTGATAAGTTCCTACCCCGAGCAATACGAATCGAAAGAAACGACCGGTCATGGGCTTCAAATATTCATTCGCCCCATTAAGCCCGAAGACGCCTCCCTGCTGTTGGAATTGTTTGAGAATCTTTCTCCTGAGAGTCGATACCACCGGTTTTTCAGTCCCATGAAGTCTCTTTCCCGAGACATGCTCGTGCGGTTTACGCAGATCGACTATGACCGACATATCGGCCTGGTGGCGCTTGGCCGTGAAGAAGGCGAAGAGAAGATGCTGGGAGTGGCCAGAGTCATCATGGAGCCTGATCGGCACAACGCCGAATTTTCCGTAGCTGTGGGAGACCGATGGCAGGGAAAAGGAGTGGGGAGAAGGCTTCTCGAACGATGTCTCGACACAGGCAGAGACTACGGGATTGAAACCGTTCAGGGATTCGTGCTGGCGGAAAACACGCAGATGCTGAGGCTTGGTCACGAGCTGGGATTCCAGGTTTCCAAGAACGGAGAAGCGAATATGTACCACCTGACCATCGATCTTTAAGAGCCTGCTTGAGGAAAACTCTTGATCAAGAGCCGGTTCTCCCTGGTGTCCTTCTCTTTGAAGACCCCCACAAAGAATCACTCCGGGAACTTCAAGGTAATTTTCTCCTCTTTTTCATTCTTCTCCGCCTCTATTTGCAGATCGATACTTCCTTCGCGGACTCCCAATGCCAGAAGACTCTTGCCTTTATCCTCTTCCAGATAAATCATCCTTCTCAATACCTCCAGAATCTTCTGGCCGACGGCTGAACCGGGAGAAGGAAGCTCCGTTTCCCTATACTTGGCCGTCACTTTGAATGATCCATCCGTCAACTTGGCAATGGAAATCTTCTTCGCATTCCCATTAATTCCGTGGAGGGCGGCTAAGGCCAGCCATTTCAAGGCCTCCTCTTCCTCTTCTCCCTTGCCTAATTCAGACATTTCCTTCAGTGGATCGGTGGTCGCAAAACAATCAACAAGTTCCTGGGCTTTTCGATGTAATGACTCCTTGTCTTTCATGGGAGAACTCCTTTTTATCGGTTACAGGTTCGTGGATCGAGAGTACGCGGCAAGGATACCCGGGATATCGTTCCAGGGGAATGGGGTGACAGGTGTATTTTCATGGAAAAATCCCGGTAGTCCGGGAAAGCAAAAGGAGAAGAGCTCAAAGAGGAGGGACCAAAGAGGGAGTTCTCAGAACACCGATCATTGGCAAATACGGTTCTAATTCCCCAAGAATAACGGATTCACCCCATTTTTTTCGTGTATGCGCTCCACTATACTCCCCCTGTAAACCAGCATTTATCAGTTCAATCAGGAGGATGTAAAATGGGCAAAAAATTCACCTATGAAGTATCACAGTATTCAACGGAGCAATTCGTTCGATTGGCCTACTTTTGTTCAGAAAAGGGGGACTGCAGCCTGGATGAAATCCCTTCCGAACAGATGCAGGCATTCCAAGATCTTCTTAACAAAAGAGGATCCGAAGGCTGGGAGTTTGTGCAGACTTTTTTCGGATCGGATGGCGTAATCATTGTATGGAAAAAGGAGCGATAAGGAAAGGCAGCCAAGCCTGCTCACGGGAGGGGCGCTAAGATATTTCGCGAAAAATAATGGAGGTATAGCCCACCACGTTCCTTTTCTCTCCGCTTACGTCCCCTGAATTGACATATTGCAGGAGTTCCGGGGTCCATCCCCTGTTCTTCCCCATTAAAAGAAAGGTGAGGACAGGGAACTTACCACACATCTCCTGTTCGAAAGCCTTCATCCTGTCCATTGAAAGGATGCTGCGGATACAGGCTCTGTCCCTGACAACCGCTTCTCTATAAGGATGAAAATGGGACAGATCCGTACTGACCACGACCAGCGTGGTTTCGTCCACATGTTCCAGAAGCGCCGTGGATAATATCTGCATCTGATCATCGTTCATTTGCCCCAAGACAATCGGAATCAGACTGAAGTGGTCCAGGACCACCTGAAGAAAGGGCAATTGCAGTTCCAGGCCGTGTTCCTCTTCGAAAGGCTCTGCAAGGGTATGGACAAGCGGACATTGCTTCGTCAGAGCCGCGGCCGTATCGGAAACGGGCACTTTCCCCAGGGGTGTCAGAAAATGCGTATAATTTCCCACCGAGGCGCCGACCAATGGAAAACGATGGCTCGGCGCCATCACGATCACTTTGTTGAAGGCATTCCTGTTGATATGATGATACCCGTAGGCTGCGACCTGGCCCGAAAAAACATAGCCCGCATGGGGAGAAATTACGGCCCTTACCCCTTTACTGGAACCATCCCTCACATTGCCCAAAAACTCCTCCAGCTGATTCCGAAGCTGTTTCGGGTCTCGGAGATACCACGATCCTGCAATGCTGGGTTCTTTTATTCTTTCTTGCATGAATAACTGCTCCTTTCAGCCAATGCCACGGTTCTGGCACAAGACAGCTTTCCATGGCGATTACAAGAGCTATCAAATACCCCTCGTCAATCTCCTTTCCCGATAAAAAGCGCCATGGGAATCGTTCAAAAAGCCTTTCCAGGGGCAACGTTTTTACAGCGTCATATTTTTCTCCGGTCAGGGTATTGACCCAGGCGATGGGATACCCCTCGGGCAGTGGTAGTGCGGTGTCCTCCCAGACGGCCCCAGGGGCTCTTCCCCACCGGAAATTATTACCGTCAACCATCGTGGGCCACGGTAAAACAATAGCTGGTATCATGAGCCCTGAGAAATGCGATAACATGTTCGGCAAGGTATTCTGCGCCCAGGTATGCGGGAGACAATAATTTCATCCCAGCCGCGCGGGCCAGTGAAACATGATCATTTTCAATCTCCGGCCGATCTGGACTGTCTTTTTCTTCTCTTTGCCTTCATGACTGGCTTTGATGGTATACTTTCCCTCTTTAAGATGGATATAAAGCCATGGACCGCCGGCATCTATCTTGAAGACTTCCTTGCCGCTCCGGTCATAGATCATAACGGGTATCTCTGAAAGATAGGGGCCGGTTGTCGTGGCCAGGACGATCTTAAGATTATAGTCCTTCGCCATCCTTTCCATCTCGGCCCTCTCCCCCTCACCTATGCCTCCGGAAATAAAGCTTATTCCATCCTGGTTTCCTGTTTTGAAATAGAACTCTTCGCTCAAAACAACGCCTGAGAGGAAGCATAGACACCACATGGTCAGAAATGAACATAACAGCAACTTTCTCATCGGAATACCTCCTTATTTCTTTTCGATTTATGGATATGGTACTTGATTCGAGTGTAAGGAATACCGCGAGGGACGTCCATGGGGCAAATCCGGTATTTGATGCGAAAACAAGTGGTATTTGGAAAGATTGCATCTTATTCAAAAACAATGGCACAAATATAGTCACGAGGTATCTTATTCAAAAACCCCGGCAGTAATGGAGTCACAGGGTCTTTTTTGCTGTCGCATCTTGGATCGACCTTCACAGACCGTTGATACGTCCTTTTAGGCTGGTACAAAAAATAATGCTGAGTTTTTAATGACCTTTCCGTACCAGCCTAAAAGGACCGGTGCCCCATAGGAATTAGATGCGATAGCAAAAAAGACCCTGTGGCGCAATGGCTTCGCTGCCCCCAAACATGGCACCAGGCAATTTGAATAGGATACGGAAGATTCAGGGACAGGAAATATCGACTTCATAAACTGGGATTGAAGAGGAGAAGTCGCCGGGATGCGATTCCCGGATGGAGGGCACAATTCGCCGAAGAACTGATCTGAAATCTTGATCTTACCCTGGCCGAAACGGCACGACAATTAGGCGTAACAACTTCCGCCAGTTCGGGGATATTTGAAAGGAATAAATGATTGTAAAATTGAGTTTGTCACGTTAGTCACCAACGTTATATAATACTTGAAGGTTAGGTCTGTTCCTGTCCCCTTTACCACGGGTATTCGGACCCTTTCTGCCGAACGCCTGTTGCTCACGGGCGAGCGGCCACGATATCTGGAAAAGCTCAACCTGAGTTCGGCATTCATGATCGCTGCACCACCACCCCTTTTTAGCAAACATCTAATCCAACAAAAAAAGAACGATCTCCCGTGGGATTGCCAATTCCATTGACAGTTCTTTTCTCTTAGGTTATCTAAAAACATACTCAAAAGCTGCTTAAACCAAGAGAACCGCTAATCATATGAAGAAGCGATGTGAAGGCTGCGGAACCGCATGGGAGGGAGGTTCTCCGACCTCATTCCGCACCGTAACACGATAGCCTCCCCGACACGATACCCCGAACATGGGGGACGCGAGGATTGTAATTTTTCCAAATCCCATTCAGTGTATTAGATCGTCGCGCGTGCTTACGTATTGGAGTGTGCATAAGAGCGATGCCCGGAGGGTCTATGAACGAGGAACACGTGCAGCTCGAAAGAATAGATGAGGAAAAGCTTGTTCTCCATTTCCATGGTGCACTCGTTTATTCGGAGGTGGGCGATGTCTGGCGAAACATCATGGATGTCCTGAAGAAGGAGACAGTCCCTCATATCGTTCTCGATCTGAATCAGGTCGAACGCTTTGACACGTCCGGCGCGGCGTTGCTGCAAAACATCAAACGGCACTGTTCGGAGCACGGCATCCGCCTTACCGAGGAAGAGGCCCCCCCGGTCGTGAAGAAGTTCCTGACGTATATTCGCAAGCATTCACATCCGGAAGAAAAGACATCCATAAAATCACGGAAAAACCTGATCGAGCGTCTGGGAGAAAGACTGGAGTCCCACCTGGTGGAGACAAAGGAATTCGTGGAATTCTTGGGCAGGTTCATCGCCGGTATGTCCATGAGAATCCTGCAGCCGCATCGTTTGCGTTTCACGGAGATTTTCTATCAAGTGCAAATCGTGGGGAGCGGTGCTGTTCCGCTCCTGACGGCCCTCAGCCTCCTTCTGGGTGCTTTGATGGTTTTTCAGGGCATGAATACCGTGCGCAGTTTCGGCTCCGACATCTTCATTGCCGATCTGGTTGTGGTATCCGTCACTCGCGAAATGGGGCCTCTCCTGACGGCGGTTGTTCTCTCCGGGAGAACGGGCGCCGCATTCGCCGCCGAACTGGGCGCCATGAAAATCAATCAGGAAATCGACGCCCTCAATGTGATGGATCTTGATGTAACCCATTTCCTGGTCCTTCCAAGAATTCTGGCCATGATGGTTGCTGCGCCTCTGTTGACCATGATCTCCGAAGCCGCCGGAATCCTGGGAGGCCTGGTTACCAGTTACGTGGCCATGGGGCTCCCGTTTGACAGTTTTATCAGGGAAGTGCATAATACTTTAGGGGTAAGCGATATTTATACAAGCCTCATCAAGGCGGTGACTTTCGGAGCCTTTATCGGACTGGTAGGATGCTTCAAGGGGTTGAGGACCCAAATGGGCGCCATCAGCGTAGGCCTGCAAACGACCTCCGCGGTGGTCACCTGCATTTTCCTGGTTATCTTATTCGATACCCTCTTTAGTTATATCTTTCAGTTGTATGGCTGGTAGGGCAATAGCGATGCAATCCAAAGATTCGGGACCGAACGAACGGGGCAAAGAAGTTATCAAGTTGGAAGGGGTGGATGTTGCATACGGTGATACCTTGGTGCTTAAGAACATTAATCTCTCCGTGAGCGAAGGAGAGGTTCTGGTCATTCTTGGCCCCAGCGGATGCGGCAAAACGACCTTGCTGCGAGCCATGATCGGCCTCATGCCTGTAAAGCGCGGGAGAATAAAGGTCCTGGATGAGGACATCGCAGTGAAAGATCCTGAGGAGGCACTGTTTCGTGTCCGCAGGCAAATCGGGGTACTCTTTCAGTCGGGAGCGCTCCTGGAGTCTTTGACCGTTGCCGAGAATGTGGCCTTGCCTTTGGAGGAATTCACCGACCTACCCCCTGAGCTCATCCACGCGGTCGTTCGTCTTAAACTGGGCCTGGTAGGACTTGCCGATTTCGCTCATCTCATGCCCGCTGAGTTGAGTGGAGGGATGAAGAAGAGGGCCGGGCTTGCCAGGACCATGGTGCTCGATCCCTCGATTCTTTTCTGTGACGAACCGGTTTCCGGTTTGGATCCTGTGTCGGCCAGGGGCGTGGATGAGCTCCTGCTCGGATTGAATGAATATCTAAGGATGACCCTGGTGATCGTGACGCATGCACTGGCCAGCGTCCGGAATATCTCCGATCGCTGCATCATGCTGCACCCGGACGAAAAGGGCATTATTGCGGAGGGGTCCATGCAGGATCTCGAGAATGCCACGCAGGATGACCGGGTGCGGGCCTTTTTCAGTCGGGGAATCAACAAATAGAGTGTGATGATGGGTAAAAAAATCAGCTACTTTCGACTGGGGTTCTTTTTTTTGGTGGGAGCGGTCATCGTTGTTGGTGGACTTATCTGGGTGAGTCTCTCCCATTTTTTCGAGGGCGGGGAGCACTATGTGACTTTTTTTGATTCTTCCGTCGGCGGTCTCGGACCAGGTGCGGACATCCATTATCTGGGTCTCAAGGTGGGACGGGTTTCTTCCGTGGAGCTTACGCCTGATGAGGATCTGGTCAGGGTTGGCATGATCCTTGACACCAATTTCAAGGTAAAACAGGATTTTGCGGTCGAGCTGGGATTCCACATAACCGGCTCCCAATCCTTATCGATTGTTCATGCACCCGCCGACCTCCAGCAGGTGACCCCGGCCATTCGTTTCAGTCATAAGTATGCCCTGATTCCGTCGATTCCAGGAGAAATGGAGAAGATCAGGAAGAGGATCAACCATATCAGCAAGCAGGTGGAATCCATTGACTTCAAAGGTCTTATCGCTGCGTGGAAAAAGGTCGCGGAGGATGCCGATGGGGTCATCAGAGGTGAAAAGGTTCAGCAAGCGCTGACCAATATTCAAATGGCGTCGGGCGACCTGCGGAAACTTCTGAGCAGCGTCGGCAGTTCCGCGTCCTCTGAAGCTCTGCAGACGACTTTGAAGGATCTTGCCAAAACCGCGGATTCCGTCCGCAAATCCGGTGAAATCATTGAACGGCAACTGGAAGGGCTTTCCCCCCATGCCTTCTCTCGCATGGTGGACCACCTGGAGTCGGTGGTCAAGGAGAGTGAAAGCTCGATCCAGGCGGTCAAGAGCCGTGTGGACCGGTCAATGGAACTTATGCAGAGAAGTCTGTTTGAAATGAACCAGGTGCTGTCGGAAATCAGTGGGCTTGCTGCTTCCTTAAAAGAATCCCCGGGGGAGCTTTTTACCCGGCCAAAGGGTGGAGAGCCATTTAAGAGGTGAACCATGAGAACACGTCTGATATTTGTGATTCCCGCGATTGCACTGGTGATCATGGGGTGCTCTTCCATGCTGTTCAAGAAGACTCCGGCGCCTCTTTATTACCAACTGACGTACAGCACCAAACCGATCAGTTGCAGGGCCTCCTTCCGCAAAGGCCTCCGCATCTGGGATTTCAGCGGCGTCAATCCCTATGACCAGAGCCAGATGGTCGTGGAAGAATCCGACGGGAAAACGCTTTACTCCAGTGAATTTCAATGGGTTGCCGAACCTGGCACGCTCGTTGCTCAGGGTCTTCTTCGTGACATGAGTTCCAGCGCCGTCTTCCCTCAGGTGGTCGGGGAGAGCGCGCCAGGCACCTACGAAATGAACCTGACCGGTCGCGTCTTTCAGTTTGTTTTAAAACGCAGCGGCGAGGGCGCCCGTGCTGTATTGCAGGTGGCGGTGAGTCTGTCGGAAAAAGGGACACCCCCCCGGGTGTTGCTCCGTAAGACCTACACGCTTAAGAGTCTTGCCCTGACCAATGACGATTCAGCCGCATTCGCCGATGCCATGAGCGGGCTCATGTCGGAATTCTCCGAACGTCTGCGTGAAGATCTTTGTGCAAAGGCCTCCGAGTACCCGTCTATTTCCCGGCAAAGCTTCGAGCCGGACCATGTTCAAATCCCTGATCCACGTGCAGGATAACCATTTTGCCTGTGCCGCCGAGGGCGCAGTGATTCAAGATCCTGGCCAGATTCGTCCGTACCCTGAGATTTTCCGCCTGGTAAAAGGAAAGGATTTTTTTGACTTGTTCTGTCATAGCGATGTCTCCTTATAGTTTTTTTCGGCTTTGCATAGCCTTTTAAGAAGAAATTAAGGTAACAATGACTTCACGCTCCCGCGGGCCGTTAAACTCGATCATGACCACACGCTGCCAGGAACCCAATATCAGCTGCCCTTCGTTTACCGGCACCATTATGGAAGGTCCGATCATTGTCGCGGAAATATGATCTCCCACGTGAGAAGGGTCATGGGGGTGGCGATAGTTAAGTTTGGGAATCATCCCTCTGAAAGCATCCATCATGTCCTTATCCGTTCCCGGGTCAAGATCGGCGGTGGACAAGGCGCAGGTGGTGTGAGCAACGTATACGACACATATTCCGTCTTGGAAACCATCATGAATTACCTGCTGCACTTTTTCGGTAATATCAATAACCTCATTCGCCTTTTTGCTGCTGATGGTTAAACGGGTCATTTTTTTCTCCTTTATTTATCAATTGTATCCTATTCAAATTCCCTGGCAGCGAAATACGGAATCAGGAAGCCATTCCGTCAGGAGCTCTCTTTTGCTGCCGCATCTGATTCCTGTAGAGCCATCAGTCCTTTTAGGCTGGCACGGAAAAATGGATGGATAATAATAGCTTCGTTGCACCAGCCTAAAAGGACCTATCGACGGTCGGTGAAGGTTTATCCAAGATACGGCAGCAAAAAGACCTCCTGACTCCATTCGTACCATTGTTTTTGAATAAGATACTATCAATTGTTAAGGTTCTGCCCAAAGCCAGTTTTTCATGCCCTTCCAGGGTTTTGTCTATAAGGGCCATAAGAAAGGCGTCGTCGTCCCACCACTGCCAAAACGCCGCTACGGTGAGTTCCCACCCCGCTGTGATGCCCGACTTAAGCTTTGGAGGTAAATATCCCATGGCCACATCCCATACGGAACAATCGGTTCTACGATCATGCTGATATTGCCGTCAGCAGATCTTGCGTCCGGAGTTAACCGGTCAGGGGCAAACGCCGGCACCCCTTATTCCGGGTAAACAGAAGATCCCTTCACGATGTCTCATCACCCCTCGAGGCCTTTGGGTCGGAGGGAGCAGTATCCCCGAGCATTCCCTGGATATAGATCTTCTTGACCAAAACAAGCACGATTGCCATAGTGGGAGTTGCCACGATCAATCCGGGCATTCCGAGCAAGGTGCTCATAACGGCTATCGCCGAGAGGGTAAGGATAGGAGGGAGATAGACGGTCCGTTTCTGTACCAGGGGGGAGAGGATATACCCTTCGAGCATATGAATAACAAGATAAAGTAATGTAACGTAAAATGCATGGGAGAGGTCCACGAGGAGGGCCGTTAATATGGCCGGTACGGCGGAAACAATCGGGCCAAAGTAGGGTATAAACGTAAGCAACCCTGCCAGGATTCCCAAGCTCAGCGCAAGAGGGATATCCAGAAGCCAAAGCCCGACGCCGCTCAGAATGCCGACGAACACCATCATCATGGAAACTCCCACCAGCCACCCCTTAAGCGTATCTCCGAGGATGTGCATTAATTCGGCGGCTTTTTGACGCCGTCCGATGGGCACCAGCCTGATCGCCCCTTTGACATAGGTGTCGGAACTGAAGGCAAGGTAAAGGCTGATAAAAAATATGATGACAGTGTCCGTGAGCGCTTCCAGGGTAAAGGAGAAAATGGTGCCGGCCTTTTTGATGATACCTTCCATCCCTCCCATCACTTTCTGATTTTGTTCTATCCGTCCCAGCCCCATATTCTTTTCGGCAAATTCTACAATCCGTTGGACGGCTCGCGGAAGTTGATCGGACAGTCTGTGGACCTGGTCATAGATGCTGGGAGACAGCAACCATATTCCCACACCTGCCACGCATGAAAAGAAAAGAATAACCAGGGTCAGGCTCACCTTGGAAGGAATCCGTGACCACCCGGATACCCAGTCACTGATTCCCCGAAAAAAGATTGCATTCAAAATTCCTATGAAAATAAGAAGGATGATGCGGATGGTGCACCATATCAAGAGCAGTATGAGGATCATGGAAGCGATAATTCCCGCTCCCATAAGCACCCGTCTCACAAAGGCATGCTCTCTTCCGTTGTCGGCCTGACGCCCTTCAAGTTCCGTACCCAAAACCGGTTCAGCTCCTTTCACAATCCGCCCTCTCTCTTGCCGGAGTGTAGGGGGTGAAGAGGGCGGCCGCAGCCTTTCAAAAGCAAAACGGGAGATCGTCTATTTCAACCTTTGCAGGGATCATCATCCTCGTCTTCATAATTTCATGGTTCCAACATAATACAAATAGGTTGCATCGCGTATTTTTCGGAGAAAGCGTATGTAATTGTGGTTGTCTGAAAACAGGGAAAATTTGGGTCGAAGTTGTAGATGATTTTCGCTGCCGGTTTGCCGGTTTTGGGCGGCTTTCCCGGGAATCCCCGTTGACCGTCAACCCTCGATCACCCCTCGCCATTCCCTGACCGCGCCACGGTCTCGGACATATACCGATGCACAACCCAGGCCCCGACCAGGCAGAGAAAGCCCGACACCCAAAAGGGCAGTCGGAAGGACACAATGGACAAGACGCCCGCCAGAAGCGGTCCAAACGCTATTCCCCATCCGAACCCCATGGTGACAATGCTCATTTGGCGACTTTGTCCGCCCGCTCGTGACTCGTCTCCCGCCAGGGCCAGGGCCGGGGCAATAATCGCCGCGGCGGCAATGCCCTGAATGAACCGAATGATAATGAACGCCGTCAGGGATGTGACCTCTCCTAAAAAGGCGGTGGCCGGAGCCAGGGCCACCAAGCCAAAGAAAACAAAAGGCTTTCGCCCGAGGGAATCGGAGAATTTTCCCAGAGGGACCTGAAAAAGGAGACGGCCTATCATCAGGGAACTGAAAGCCATGCTGAACCCGAAGGCGCCGATACCCAAACGGCTGTTGAATTCGTTTTCAAGGGTCGTGATCAGGGTAAAAACACTCGCCATCAAAAAGGTCGCCAAACCGGCGCTCGCAAGGGAGGGCGTGATGAGTGAACGATCGATAATCCGAGCCTTCCGGTCGGAAGAAGGTTCCTCGGAAGGAGGAACGTCTTCAGCCCAGAATTGAAGGACGAACATGGCCAGTACTAATATGACCGACCCGGCGATAAACGCGGCCTCGAACCCGAAATAATCATGCAGGAATCCCCCGACAAGGGGTCCCATGGCGAGCCCGAGCATGCGCATGGTGGTATAAAAACCCATGGCCCCGCCCCGCGTCGCCTTTTGGGTCATAATGGCCATCAGGGCCATGGTGGGTGGAATCTCCAGGGCAAGACCGCAGCCCTGGAGGAGTCGCAGACCCAGTAAATCCAGGTAGCGATTCGCCCAAATAAAGCCCAGGGTGGCCAGGCAAATCACCAACAGCCCGGCCTGGATGAAACGTTTCTGGTGTCCGACCCGGTCGGCCAGGGCAGCGGTAAATGGCTGGATGCCAGCGGCCGCCATACCGTAGGCCGAAATCAATACCCCCACCATCAGGGGAAGAGGGAGTCGGATTGAATCATGGGGAATTTTGGCTGCATAGAGAGGAATGATAACGAAGAGGATGCTGTTGGCGATCCCGTCACCCAGGCGGGCAAAGGAAAGGGCCACGATGGTGCCGTTAATCCCCAGGTATCCTCGGATTTTATTCCCGTTCATTTCCGCGGATCTCCTTTGCAACAGGTTATTTGAAAATTTAAATATCATTCTAAATGCAGCGAACAACAATAGGGTAAGCCATGTATTCTTTCTCCGGATATACTGCCTTTTTTGATTTCAAATAGGGTGTCATGTTTATTTACCTTCCCGGCCGCGTTGGCTACATTAATGTAACGAGAAAGGATGTCAGCGAGTTTCTTCAAGTAGCGGCCGAAGTCCCCATCCGACCCGAAGTGCAGGAGTTCAGCCTTGAAGAGGCCAATCGGGGCCTGGTCGAGATGAATGAGGGAAAGATTCGAGGGGCAAAGGTCGTGCGAATAGAATAGTGAGATAAAATGAAATTTCCAAAAGATTTCTTGTGGGGAGCGGCCACCAGTGCTCATCAAGTTGAAGGTGGCAATGTGAATGATTGGAGTCAATGGGAAAAAGAGCACGCGGACGAGTTCGTTGAAAAAGCCAAGACCCAATGGCAGAAGTGGCAACAGGAAAAATTCCCTGAAATGTTTGACCGAAAAAATTATATTTCCGGCCGAGCTTGTGAACATTATCATAAATTTGAAGAAGATTTTGATATTGCCAAGACCGGCGGACATAATGCCCACCGGTTTTCTATTGAGTGGTCAAGAATTGAACCTGAGGAAGGAAAGTTTAATGAAAAAGAGATAGGGCACTATCGAAAAGTGATCAAAGTCCTGAAAGAAAAAGGGCTGGAGCCTTTTGTGACCCTTTGGCATTGGACAATTCCTTTATGGGTGAAAGAAAAAGGCGGTATAGCTGGGAAATTTTTTCCTTACTATTTTTCAAGATATACCGAAAAAATAGTTTCAGCATTCGGAAATGAAGTTAAATTTTGGATTACGTTAAATGAGCCAACTTCCGTCATTGTAGCCGGCTATCACCAGGGAACCTGGCCCCCGGGAAAAAAGAATCCTCTTTTGGCTAATTTTGTGTACAAAAATTTAGCGAGAGCTCATAAGGAAGCCTATAAGGCGATTCATAAACTTTATCCAAATTCCCAAGTAGGGTTTGCAAATATACTGCAATCTTTTGAGCCCCGTAAAAAGAAAAACATTTTGGATAATTTGACTATAAAAGCCGGCAAATTTTTTTCAAATGAAAAGATGCTCAATTTAACCGCGAATTTCAATGATTATTTAGCAGTACAATATTATTTTCGTATAAGATTAACATTTCCCAAGAAAGTGCATCTTGGCGACAAGCCCCTAAGTGATTTGAACTGGGGAATATATCCGCAAGGGATTTATAATATTCTTAAGGATTTAAAAAAATATAACAAGCCTATTTATATAACGGAAAACGGACTGGCTGATGCTGACGATAGCAAAAGAATCAAGTTTATAAAAGACCATTTGTCTTGGATAAATAAGGCTATGGATGAAGGTGTGGATGTGAGAGGCTATTTTTATTGGTCGCTTATGGACAACTTTGAGTGGGATAAGGGTTTCTGGCCCAGATTCGGACTCGTTGAAATTGATTATAAAACATTCGAAAGAAAACCCAGACCAAGTTATTATTGGTATAGAGACTTTATTAACTTTCAAAATGCGGAGTAGAATTTCAGAGGGATCGTTTGAGGGGTTGGATCAAGCAACCCTTCCAAGAGATTCGGAAGCGTATGATCGTCGATGCGATATTCATTCTCCTCATAGCCTGTTGCCAGGTTTATTCCGTCTATTGCGCTTTTTGCGTCAGACGGTTTCGATCCGCGGCGGGGGGAGACAGGGGGGACTCGGCAACCCCATCCTCGGGTGTTTCCATATTGATTCCGGTTCGTGGGGTCGACGAAAGCGCCTATCGCAACTGGACGTCCCTGTGCGAACAGGATTACGTTGACTATGAGGTGCTGTTCGGCGTAATGGACCCGGACGATCCCGCAATGCCTGTCTTGAATGATATCATAGCGAAGTTTCATGCAGACGCCTTAAAATGCAATGCCCGCCGTATTGAGATCATAATATGCAGCCGAATACTTGGCGAGAATCATAAAATCAGCAATCTGATTCAGCTTTTGGCTTCAGCCCATAACGAACATGTCATTTTTGCGGACAGTGATATCCGGGTAGGCCCTGATTACATACAAAAAGTAACGGCGCCGCTTTCGGATCACGCGGTCGGAATGGTAACCTGCGTATATTTCGATCATACCCCCCAAAGTATGGGCGCCGCGATTGCCGCTTTCGGACGCGCTCTGGAGTTTATTCCGGGGGTGCTGATCGCCAGAAAGATTGACGGGGGGTTGAAGCTTGCCATCGGGCCGACCATGGCCACAAGAAAATCGGTTATCGCCGAATTTGGAGGGCTTGAAATGGTGCGGGATCAGATCGCATCCGATTATCATATAGGAAAGCTGACCTCGGAAGCGGGGTATAAAGTGGAACTCTCCAGCTACATCCTTGATAACGACTGCGGCCGTGAAGGCGTCGTCGATGTTTTTCACCGCGAATTGCGATGGGCCAGGACTATTCGGGTGGCCCGGGGGGAGCAGTACCTCGGCATGGTTTTCCGCTTTGGCGCATTGTACAGCGTTTTTCTGCTTCTTTTTTCCGGACTGGAGGGTTGGGCTTTCATCCTGTGTCTGGAGACTTTTATTCTTACATATATTCAGGCGTTGGTGATTTTCCACAACCTAAGAGCGCGAAGACTTTATCGGTGGATCTGGGCTCTGCCCATCCGACAAGCGCTGAGCTTCAGCGTTTGGTTAGGGGGCAGCTTCGGTCGCAAGATATATTGGCGCGGGAGAAAAATGAAAATCAGAGCCGACGGTACGCTTATCGAGCAGTAGATTTGGCTTGCGCCGCGGAAAGAAATACCCGGAACAGCCAAATAGAGACTGCAAATAACCTGGTTTCCATCCATAAATGGCCCTTTTCCGCAATCTCGGCGTCAAACTGCGGGGTTTCTTGTGCGACGTACGGTCGTACGTCTCCGCGCAACCCCTTGTTTTCCCAGGAAACAGCCCTGGATCGTGGACCTTGATCTTGCGTAAAATTGCTCATTTCTGAATTGGAAACCCGCAGTGTCCGCAATCACATTAATGGATGGACACAAGCTGACAAAACGCTTTCGTAGCCCACCTCGCCTGCTGACCGCGTCTCAACAGGTATGATCCATGGATGAAGACCAAACACGACCAAAGCGCGATGAAGGCTCTGCCGAAAAATCGGCGAGCAGCGGCAGCTTGCCGCCTGAAGCGCGCTTGCGCTATGCCTTCCTCATCGCAGTACTCGTCGTATCGGGTTCCGTCAGCAACATATTATTAGAATACGCATTTGGACAAATCCAATTTCCACGGCTGGAATCTCCGCTTGATATTGTCCGGATGATAGGGGATTTATTGTCAAATCCATGGATGGATCTTGGCATCAGTCTCATGATCGTGCAATTCATTTCACTGATCTACGCCTTCCGCCTGGGGCCATTCAGCCTTACGATCCCGCTCCGCGGTTCCGGCATATACATCCTTACCGCCGTGCTTGCCCAATTCATTTTAGACGAGAAGGTGACCTTGATGAGGTGGGTGGCGATCGCCGTTATTTTGGTTGGGATTTTTTTCATCGGTATTTCAGAAAGGAAAGGCTGATGCTGCTGTATATCGCCGTGATTATAGCCGTGATATGCTCCGTTGCCGGCGATTTCCTCGTGAAAGAGGCTTCCGCCAAGATAAACCCACCGTCCATTGAAAAGATCGGCGGCCTCAGCGGAATTTTCAATCCGAAGAAACTGTTTCGATATATGCGTGAAGCGGGTGTTTTTTACTGGAAGCTCTGGGTCGGGATTAGCTTTCACGCCTGTTTTTTTGTCGGATATCTGCTGGCGATCAAGCTCGCCCCGGTTACAATAGTGGTACCTTTCATGTCCTCCGTGTACATAATCGACACATTCCTCGGCAAATACGTGCTCCATGAACAAGTAAATAAATTGAGATGGCTGGGCGTGATCATCATTGTTTGCGGGATCGTCCTTCTGTTCTTGTTCAGGAAATAGTCAGTTCCAAAGCCATGACGTCGCGCTCCGCCTCGAACCATACCGCCGACTCGGCTGAAAAGAAACCGAAAGGAAAGGGTGAACGGTCGGCTTAAAGAGGAGTTTGGGGGCAAAAACATTCATGTTCGAGGGCCTGCCAAGGTTATGGCGCATTTAATGTTCGGGATACTGGCCCTTACCGCAGATCAACTGCTCCGCCTCCTCACATAGAACTTTTTCTATAATCCTTCGTTTTTGAACGTTTTTGAAGACGAGGGGGTGGTTTGTCCAAAAATCGCCATCAAACGCGAAAATCTGATCGAAACAACTCCAGCAGACCGTGTCCTTTGTGCTTTCCGGTCATAGTAAGTGCTGTTTCACAACGTTTCGATTTACTTACAGTAAACTTTACAGCTACGGACAGCCATTTTGCAAGAGGCTCATAAAATATAGAAGATGCAATCAGCTTTTGCCATGAGCCGTCAGATTTAAGACCCCGACGGAAAACAGACCCCCCGAGGAGGACGTCATGCCCGAATTGCCGGATGTGGAGGTTTTTAAGCGATATTTGGAATCGACCGCGCTGCATCAGGAAATCGGTGGAGTAACGGTTTATGATGACCGGATTCTCAAAGGAGTTTCCCGAAAAAGATTACGATCGATCCTTCGGGGACGGAACTTTACGTCCGGACGTCGACGCGGCAAGTACCTTTTCGCGGAATTGAGCGGCACGGGCTGGCTCGTGGTACATTTCGGGATGACGGGATCTCTTCAATATTTCAAGAGGGAAGAAAAAAGGCCCGATTATGTGCAAATGGAAATTGATTTCACCAATGGCTACCACCTGGCCTATGATTGTGCGAGAAAACTGGGAAAGATCTCTTTGACGGATGATCCGGAGGAGT
Source organism: uncultured delta proteobacterium (assembly GCA_963747555.1). Classification (GTDB taxonomy): domain Bacteria; phylum Desulfobacterota; class DSM-4660; order Desulfatiglandales; family Desulfatiglandaceae; genus DUZB01. The sequence continues at coordinate 217,242 of CAVVFZ010000025.1, read as the reverse complement.
TCATTTCCGAAAAGGGCCTGGGAGTGGATGCCCTTGACGAGGAGCTGGATCTTGAAGCCTTTCAGGATCTGTTGGGTGGAACCCGATCATTCATAAAATCGGCTCTCATGAATCAAAAGCTCATGGCGGGGATCGGCAATGTCTATTCCGACGAAATTTTGTTCCAGGCCGGGGTTTATCCCAGAGCGAAATCAAAGGACCTAAATCGCAAGCTTACCGAAAACCTGTTCTACTCCATGAAGAAGGTCCTGACAACGGCAGTGGACCGAAAGGCCAATCCGGAAGATCTGCCGGATTCTTATATCATCCCCAGAAGAGGGGCAAACGGGACCTGTCCAAAGTGCGGAGCCGCCCTTCGAAAGATAACCGTCTCAGGCCGTACCGGTTACTATTGCGACCAGTGTCAGTCCGGGACGTCAACGAAGGACACATGATCCCGGTTTCTATTTACGCACGGGCTCTGTTTAAACCGATATCCCCTTAAAGCCCCTTTGTTTCATTTTATGCCGGAGGATCTCCATATCTTTTTCAAATTTCTTCCTGATTTCAGGAAATCTCATTGCGGCCGAGGGATGGTAGGTTTCCAGATATTCGACTCCTTCAAATCGAGTCGTTTTCCAGGCGACCCGGCCCATGAGGACGATAAGGGTCGGCTGTACGGCGCGAATTTCATCTTCCAGAAAGGGCATCCATCGCTTGATTTCTTGCGCCGACGGTTTGCGATTGTGCGGCGTGGCTTCTTTAACCACCGCCGTCACATAAAGCTTGTCTCTCTCCAGTCCGTATTTCTGAAGGACTTTATTCAAATATTGTCCTGATCTCCCTACGAAAGGGCGCCCCTGCGTTACCTCTTGTCGGCCCGGGTTCTGTCCCACAAGCATAACCGCCGCACCCTTCGGGCCTTCTCCCCTCATCGTTTTCTTCGATGTCATCCTAACCGCGCAGGCCAGTGAAACATGAGCTTTTTCAGTCCCCGGCCGATCTGAATCGTTTTTTGCTGTTCATGACCGTCGTAACTGGCCTTGACGGTATATTTTCCATCTCTTAGATGGACATCAGGACATGGACCGCCGGCATCCATTTTGAAAACTTCTTTGCCGCGTTCGTCATGGATCATCACGGGTATCTTCTCGAGAGCAACGTCAATGAAGTACAGGTATGTGACCCACGGGTCTCCGAATGCCCTCCTGACACCTGAAACCTAACGGCAAGCGATCGTTCAGATGGCAAAGCCGCTGAACTCTGACCTTGCCCTTAGGGCAAGGCTTTCCATGATTCCCATGATCGGTCTTCCCATGTCTTGATGCGTGTTCACATATTTATTTGCCGATCATCTCCTTGAGCTTCAAGGCATTCTGAGCGGCAAACCCCTTTTCATCATTGTCGAAATAGCAGAAAACTTCTTTTCCCTGGCTCGCCCAGGAGGCAAATGCGCCGGCCCAGCCTGCCAGATCCTGACTGGTGTAACTTCCTTTGTAGGCCTTTCTGTCCGGACCATGCAGCCTGACATAGACGAAATCCGCGGTGACCTCTTTTGAAGACCTCTGGCCGGCCAGTTCAAAAATGCAGAAGGCGACCCCGTGCCGGAGCAGCATGTCAATGGTTCTGCCGGTATGCCAGCTGGGATCTCGAAATTCGAAGACGTACCGATATCCGTCGGGAAGAAACGAAAGGAAATTTTGAAGTCTTTCATGATTCGCTTTCCATCCGGGGGGAAGCTGAAAGAGAATCGGACCCAACTTCTCCCTTAGAAGATCCACCCCGTTCAACAACGGAGGCAACGTTTTGTCGGGGTCGAGGAGTTTTTTCATATGGCTGATATAGCGGCTGGCCTTGATGCTGAAAATAAATTCATCGCGGGTTTCCCGGCGCCAGCGGGCAAAGGTGCCGTTTTTAGGGAGTTGATAAAAACTGTTGTTGATTTCAACCGAATCGAAGAAATTCGCATAATGCCGCAGAAATCGATCTTTGGGAAGATCTTCAGGATAAAAGGGACCTCTCCAATGATCGTAATGCCATCCGGACGTGCCGATATGAATGAGATGTTTGTTTTCCATTCTTCCCGGCCCGAGCTTGATGCTTTCGTGGAATGACGGCCTTAGGAACTTTTTACGGGAGCATCAAGCTTTGTTCACAAGCATAACCGCGGCTCTCTTCGGACCTTCGCCTCCCATGAATTCCGACAAAGATAAAGAAAACTCCGCGCCGGAAGAGCTCACGCAAATTCCTCCGACTCTTCGGAAGGGTAGAAAAGGTTCAGGGTATCCTCGGAGATCTCCCCGGGTGTTACCTCTATCAGAAGAGCTTCCGCATCACCACGACGCGTTCTTGCAAGGTTTTCCATTGCTTCGAGTCTCTCTACCACACCTTCCGCGCGCAGCAAAGTTTTAACCTCTTGAAAAAGGAGTTCATTCCCGTACAAGAAAGCACCCTCCTGAAGAATTTTGCACGCCAACACGTGACTGAATGAATCGAAACGGACTTGCTCCCTTACCCGTGAAAAGGGCTTGACCACATAGTCGAGTTCTTCTCTCAAATGCGGTGCGAGGAGCAAGTTGTGTTTCTCCCGATAAATGGCCTCGTCCAGGCGATTCATGTACGATTCCGGACAGTCATCGGAAACCAGCACCACCATATCCATATCCGAACCGTTCACAAGTTTCCCGGTGCTCCTCTCAGGTCTGGGCACATCATGGGCCATGTTATAGATGATATCTCCGGCGATGATGAAGCACGCTTCCTTTTCGATACCGTCCAGCTCCGACGCGAGGCCTGATACGGTCTGAAACGCCACGTCCAGCTTGGATCGACTTACCGCTTCGATATGGGAAAGGAGCTGCGCGGCCCTTTCCTCCAACCGATTCCGCAATCCTGAAAGTCCTATCACCGAATAGGTGAGAAAACTTCTCAAGATGGAGGGAGAGAGTCTCGCAAATCCAGGCAGCCTGATATCCAGGCGCAAATACCGAACGCCCACGGTGCGAACCTCCAAATCAGGGCTTCGGAGGCAAGCCTGCCAGAGAGCAAGATTATCTCCCGGAACCGATGCGCGAATCTCCGCACCGGTGAGAGGACCTCTTTCTTTTATGAGCGCTATGATTGCCTTTTCCATATCTATGGATGATCGTATCCTCTTCAACTTCCCTGGCAGGGAAATACAGAATCAGCAAAAAAGACCCTGTGACTCCATTCATGCCAGGATTTTTGAATAAGATACTGCCAGACCGTATCTTAGGGCCGCGGAAAAAATGTATTATCCCAACTTCCATCACCTCTTCGGTCCGTTTTGCCCGCTCTTCAATCGTCAAGTCCTCAAAATAGTGAGACTATTCTTGCGGGTTGCCGATTTCAGATCGAACAAACCAAACTCGAATATGCGCGTAATTCGGAACAAATCATTTTTTCCGCGGCCCTTAATCCTCATCTCTGTGCAATGTTTCTCCGTTTCCGAAGAGGGCATTCAACATCACCATTTTACAATCCTCGTCGGAAATAACAAGTAAGATTATGAGTAGGAAAATTTACCCGGTGAACGCAGTTTAGTGCCAAGCCCGCCTCGGCAATAAAGTCCGAATAGGTTAAATATACGTTATTGGACCTATTTACCCTGTGAAGCATTTTAGTATATTAATTACTTTTCATAACACAAATGGGGAGTGGAGACCTGGAGACAACAAAAAGGGAAGGAGGAAAACCATGGCTAAAGTGGCAATCAACGGACTGGGTCGCATCGGAAGGGCCGCGCTCAAGATCATACTGGATACGCCGCAACTGGAGCTCGTGGCCATCAACGATCTGATCCCGACGGATAACCTTGTATATCTGCTGAAATATGATACGGTTTATGGCAGATACGATAAGGATGTGAGAGAGGAGAAGTTCAATTTAATCATCGATGGCAGGCCGTACAGGTTGTTCTGCCAGAAGGATCCCGCTGTTCTTCCATGGCGTGAAATGGAAGTGGATGTGGTCTTTGAATGTACCGGCGTATTCACGAAGACAGAAGATCTTGAGAAGCATCTCCAAGCGGGGGCGAAATTCGTGGTCCTCTCCGCCCCGCCAAAAAGTGAAGACATGGACATGGTGGTCCACAATGTAAATGAACCGGGCAGGAATGTCCGGATGCTGTCGTGTGCCAGTTGCACCACGAATTGCATCGCCCCGGTTGTTGAAATCATGGGACGGAGAATCGGCGTGAAGAAGGCTGTGATGACCACCCTGCACGCCTATACTGCGAGCCAGTCCATCGTGGACGGTCCAAACAAAAAATGGAGCCGTGGCAGGGCCGGTGCAGCCAACCTGGTGCCGACCTCAACAGGAGCGGCAGTGGCCACCACAAAAGCGCTTCCCCAATACAAAGGCAAATTCGACGGCATTGCGGTCCGGGCGCCCGTCCCGGTTGGATCACTGGCAGACATTGTTTTTCTGACGGAAAGAGAGACGACCTTGGAGGAGGTAAACAATATCTTCAGAGAGGAATCGAAAACGGATCGCTACAACGGCATTTTAGGTGCATCCGATGATCCCCTCGTCTCCTCCGATATCATCCAGGACAGCCGTGCCTCCGTGGTGGACCTGACCGTGACCCAGGTAGTGGATGGAGACTTGGTCAAGGTGATGAGCTGGTATGACAACGAATGGGGATACACCTCCCAGATGATCAGACAGGCATTGGATCTGGTGAAAGGATAACACCGGAGAAAAAACCATGAATCGAGAAAAGAGCCGTCTGGAGGCTCAACGTCTTGGAGAGCAAAACTGGCGTCTCTGGGGGCCCTATCTGAGCGAACGTGCCTGGGGAACGGTGAGGGAAGATTATAGCGCTGATGGCGAAGCCTGGGGATATGTCGATCACGATCAGGCTCGTTCACGCGCATACCGATGGAGCGAAGACGGTATCGGAGGAATATGCGACGAGTATCAGCGCTTGTGCCTGGCCGTCACCCTCTGGAACGGAAAGGATCCCATCCTCAAGGAACGGATGTTCGGATTGAGCGGCAGTCAGGGCAATCATGGCGAAGACGTCAAGGAATATTATTTTTATCTGGACGCCACTCCAAGCCACAGTTATCTGAAGTTCCTCTACAAGTACCCCCAGCATGCTTTTCCGTACGCTGCCCTGGTTGCAGAAAACCGCCGAAGAACACCGAATGATCCGCCTTTGAGCCTTCTCGATACAGGCGTGTTTCATGAAAATCGTTACTGGGATATAGAGGTCGCCTACGCAAAAGACGACCCCGAGCGCATCTTCGCCCGGATCACCGTTACCAATCGGGGACCGGAGATCGCTACCCTGCACCTGTTGCCCACGCTCTGGTTCCGCAATACCTGGTCATGGGGGGAACCGGACGAACCAAAGCCCCGACTGGAGGCTTTTGAAACACAAAAGGCGGCCTGGTCCGTGAAGGCGGGACATCCCACCCTGGGGGAATATTTTCTTTACGGAAACCGGAAAGCCCAATCTCTTTTCACCGAAAACGAAACCAACGTGCAACATCTTTTCGGCGTACCCAATTCCACACCCTATGTGAAAGATGCCTTCCATTCCTTGCTGATTCATGGCGAGCAGGGGGCGGTTAGTCCCTCCCTTACAGGCACCAAATTCGCAGCGTGGCATGAGGTTACGTGTGGTCCGGGCAAAAATGCCATCGTGGAACTTGTGCTTTCCACACGGGCTTTAAAAACCCCTTTTGCTCGAATCAGCGCCGTATTCACAAAACGCCATCAAGAATCTCAAGCCTTTTTTGACGAACTCGTGCCGGGCGCCGACGTCGAGGACGCGTCGATTTTCCGACAGGCGGTGGCAGGCATGATCTGGTGCAAGCAGTTCTACAACTACCATGTAGCTCGTTGGCTGGATGGAGATCGGATTCCCCCTCCAGAAGGACGTCAACAGGGGCGTAACCGGACCTGGCGGCATTTAAGAGCCACCAACACTATATCCATGCCGGACAGCTGGGAGTATCCATGGTTTGCAGCCTGGGATCTGGCATACCACAGCATGGTGTTCGCGCATGTGGACATCGATTTTGCCAAAGATCAAATTGCGTTGCTCCTGGATTCTCATTATCTTCATCCCAATGGTCAGATCCCCGCATACGAATGGAAATTTGAGGAAGTCAATCCGCCTCTTCACGCCGTGGCCACTCTGAAGGTGTTTCGAGCGGAACGTAAACAAAGGGGAAAGGGAGACCACCGGTTCCTCCGCCGCATGTTCAACAAACTGATCATGAATTACGCATGGTGGTTGAACCGAAAGGACAGCGAGGGTCTGAATATCTTCGAAGGCGGATTCATGGGGTTGGACAATATCTCCGTATATGATCGATCTCAACCGCTCCCTTCCGGCTACAGCCTCAAGCAGGCGGATGCCACCGGCTGGATGGCCATGTTCGCCCTGAATATGACGGCCATGGCCCTTGAACTGGCACAGGACCAGATTGAATATGAAGATATGGCTATTCAGTGTTATGAGCAGTTTCTCTCTATTGCCAACTCTATAGCGGGCCATACATCGGATAAACTATCGCTATGGGACCCTGCTGCAGGCTTTTTTAAAGACCTGCTCATCGCCCCCGACGGCTCATATCATAGGATAGACGTCTATTCCTATGTGGGACTCATCCCGCTTTTCGCATGTGAACTTGTGTTTCCGGACATCCTCGAAAAAGTTCCCCGGTTTAAAGCACTGTTAGAGGAGCACAAAGGGGGCATGTTCGATGGACACACCATCTGCGCCTGCCCGATTCACACAAACGAAAATGGCGAACACTTGCTTTCCCTGGTGGATCACACCATGATCCGCCATATCCTTCGCCGCCTCCTGGATGGGACCGAGTTTCTGTCCCCCCATGGGATACGAAGCGTGAGCAGGATCCACGCTGAACAAAGGGAACTCGGGATGCTTCCGGGTGTCGGAACGGCCCTCATCGAATACGAGCCGGGTGAATCCAAAACCACTATTTTCGGCGGCAACTCCAACTGGCGGGGACCCGTGTGGATGCCCATCAACTACTCCATTTTGCAGGCCTTGACGAAATTTCACAGGTATCTGGGGCCAAACTTCAAGGTGGATGCCCCTGAGATTTCAGACGGTGAATTGAACCTGCAAGAGGTCGCAAATATGCTGTCAGACCGCTTGATCAATCTTTTCCGCCGGGATGAAAATGGTCGGGTGCCTGTATTCCCGCAACACAGCCCCTTTCATCAGGACCCCCATTGGAAGGGTCTTCATCTCTTCCATGAATATTTTCACGGAGATACGGGTCGGGGATTGGGGGCCTCTCATCAAACGGGGTGGAGCGGTTTGGTAGCGAACCTGATCAAGCGGAAATACGAACTGAAAGCCAGGGAATCGTCACTTATCGGGTGACATGAATCTGAGAAAATGAAGGCCCTCATCATCGAGATCGAGCCCAACAATCCTTTTATTTTTAACAAAATAATGGAGGAAAGGCATGGATAAGCAACAGCAAAGCCAGATCACGCTCCATGGCCAAACCGCGGTTGTGACCGGCGCAAGTTCCGGTATCGGAGCTGATATTGCACAGGAGCTGGGAATCGCGGGAGCCAACGTCGTGGTGAACTACGCCCATAACCAGGAAGGGGCGAAAGTGATCGTACAGGAAATTCAGGAAAGAGGCGGCAAGGCTTTCGCTTCCAAAGCCGATGTAAGTCGGGAAAATGATGTGCAGGACCTGTTTCGTGCGGCCATTGAAGCATATGGCACCGTGGATATACTGGTAAGCAACGCAGGCCTCCAGAAAGACAGCGCATTTCTGGAGATGACCCTTGCGGAATGGAATACCGTGATAGGGGTCAACCTCACCGGTGCTTTTCTTTGCGCCAGGGAAGCCGCAAAGGAGTTCGTCCGGCGCAAAATGACGCCGGAGAGATCCCGTGCCCTTGGGAAAATCATTTTTATCAGCTCGGTACATGAAATCATTCCCTGGGCCGGCCATGTAAACTATGCTGCCTCCAAAGGCGGCATCAGGCTTTTTATGAAGAGTATCGCACAAGAACTCGGCCCCATGAAAATCCGTGTAAACAGCATTGCACCCGGCGCGATAAAGACCCCTATCAACAGGGCAGCCTGGGAAACCCCCGAGGCAGAAGCGGATCTCTTGAAACTGATTCCCTATGACCGCGTCGGCGATCCCGTGGATATCGGCAGGGCCGCAGTGTGGCTTGCCTCCGATGAGTCCGATTATGTCCACGGCGCCACCCTCATCGTGGACGGAGGCATGACCCTCTATCCCGGCTTTTCAACAGGAGGATGAACCGTTGCATTTCAGGGAATGAGGCCAGACGGAGGTTGTAACTATTGACCTGGCCCCTTTTCCTCACCCGTTTTCGTCTATTCTGTCTCCATAATCCAAGAAACTTAGCAACGCATCGCATTGCCGTCTTCCAGGACCCGGGTAACCAGTGCAGAGCCATATGTCTGGAGTCGCTGGCTGCCTCTTTCAGCACTTTGGCTGCCCATTGGTTGAGGCTGGTCCCCGCAGCCTGGGCGGCAACTATAGCGGCACGGTGAACCTCAGGGGGAACGCGAAGCAGCAACTTGCCGGAAACCGGCTTCTGAGGGGTTCGACCCGATGCCGCGCAGTCCGACTGATAGAAATCAACAGCGTTATGGAAGTCAGCGACCAGTTCCTCAACAGTGCTCCCTTCAAAGGTAATACTGTCCCTAATCCCAAGAACCTTCCCCCAAAAAATGTTGTCGCGCGGATCAAACTCGATTTTTGCAGTGTATCCTTTATAGTTCATGGTGTTCATCATGGCGTCACTCCCTGCTGCTCAAGCCAGGCGCGAATTTCTTCAACCTGGTATTTCTTTGCTTCCTTGTCCGGGTGCGGCCGATGTGCATGTTTCATCGCATCTCCAAGGCACAGGCCACCCGAGAGCCCGATCCTTCTCTTATCCCACCGTCCAGGCCAACGATCAAACTCTCGATGTCGGAAAATCGAATGCCGGCCATCGTCGGCCTGGGAATAAAGGCAAAGGGGACAGGATATTTGTTTTTAAGATGCGCTCCTCATGTCTTCCCTATCTGAACACTTCGGGATCTTCCGCGGCAAGTTTAATGCATTCCGGTTCTTGTTGGTAAAGGACGGCCGGAGCCAAAATCTCTCTCTGAAGTCGATCGGCTATTATATCGGGTTTTTGAGTTCACACTCCCATACAACAACAACCTTCCACCCGGACGAGCGAAGTAGTTCTTGATTTTTCAAATCCCTTTCCACGGTTCGGCTGAATTTAGGCAGCCAGTAGTCCCGATGGGAAGCGGGGGTCGTGGTTCTCGAACACCCGGGATGACGGTGCCAAAAGCACCCGTGGACAAAAATTACAGCGGAGTGTTTAGGAAGAACAATATCAGGGTTGCCGGGAAGATCTTTGCGATGCAGACGAAATCTGAACCCGAGACGATGGAGAAGGGAACGCACTTTTATTTCGGGCGCCGTATTCACTGAACGGACGCAACGCATTATATCGCTGCGCTTTTCGGGAGAAAAAGTATCCAATAATTCCTGTGTCAGTCCACTTTGATTTTCAAACTGGGATCCGTTTCAACTTGTTCAACGATGCGATTGTAAGCCGCCGCCAATTCGCGAATGCTCACGGTGCGTCGCGCACATTCAAACCGGCTCCACTCATAGACGTTGGCGGCAATAAACTGCTCAATTTCAAGGATGTCTATGCGATCAGCAAGATTGGCGTTTTTTGCCAGTGCGACGGCGCCCCGGCGCCGCTTTCAGTGGTTATGATAAGCGGTCTGAGGTTTTCGTTCAAATTGCTTAAGCATTTCCGGATCAAAGCCTCTGAGGGTGCTGTTGTAACATGTACGGCCGTGTCTCCAATAAGAAAGTCGCCTTTTCGACCGCCGGGGGCGTCAGCAACAGAAAAACCTTGATGCTCCAGACACCCGTCCGGCGCCACAAGTTCAAGTTTTGCGCCAACAAGATGCTGCATGACAGCTCCTGCAATCATGGTTCCGCCGGACTCCCTTTGCCGCTCAAAAGCCGCCTCTATCAGTTCCGAAATCATATTGCGAAGCGATTTCGATGGATCAAGCTTCAACCTGAATGGTTTGGCCGCAAAGTAGGCCTTTACGTGCTGAATCCACCACTCTTCAATTTCCTTGAAGTCGAGCAGCCCTTCCGCATGAAGTGAATTCAGTAGATCAAGATAGGCGCTCATCCTATTGATGCTGCCGCGGCTGGTTCTGCCACCTTCTTCAGCGAGAACCCTGGCAATGCCATGGTCTTCAAGAATCGTTTGGACGGCTGCCCTCCCAAGACCGGCCACCTGTCCTCCCTGCGGCGTCAGAAAAATCTTCGGAGCATAAGGGGGTTCTATCTTGCTTGCGGCTCGGGTAACGACCAAAACAACGCAAAGCGGTCCCTTGGAATTAATGTTTTTTTCCGTCCTGAATTTTTCAAGTTCCCCATGCAGTTTTTTCTTGTTCATTATGTCAAAAGACCTCGGAGAGTTGCGGCAAAAAAGCTATTTTTTCCGGCAGAAAGACAAGGGACGTCTTTCCTCATTTCATCAACAAGGGGATTGAGATAGCTTCTTGCGATCCAACTGACAACAGGGACGCAGACTGCGTCTCCAAATCCGAACAACGCGCGATTCAAGGGGACATCCTTCAGAAAAAAATTATCGGCCCCCATTAATCTCGCACACTCTCGGGGAGTTAACAAACGCACTTTGACGATTCCAAAACCAGCTTGCACCAGGATCTGTCTCGCGCTTCCGCCCCGGGGAGTTCGCAGGCATCCCGCGATCCCGTCGGTTCGAAGTTCAGCCATTGTCCTGCCCTTTCTCACTCGCCGAAAAACAGTTCCATAGGACCAACGATTTGCCGCCATCATATGCTGTAACTGCTCTGAGTGCTTTTCACTCATTTGACTAACAAGATAGTCTCGACGTTTGGAGTTCCACCAGAGCGGCGATTCATCAGAAAGATGCTCCAACACATCCGAAAAGGATGAAGCGATATTGGGCGGCGAAGCAACTTCTCGAATATTCCATACTATTTCCGGATGCATAAAAATAAATTCAGCGAGGGCTTTCGGGCGAACCGAACTTTCCCAGAATGCTAAGTTTTCGCCGATTTTCCAACTGCCGCGGCCATGGTTGAGAACTCCGATCACAAAAAGTCGAACACGACTTTGCGGCAGGAAATGGGATGCGTCGATAATCATCGGATCGACGGTGTAACCCAGTCGATTCAGGGATAGCAAAGCGGCCTGAAAATCCCGCCCTTGGTGGGACGTCAGGAAACCTGCAACATTTTCCAGCAGTACGATCGGAGGACGTCTGTCCCCCATCTCGTCCAAAATGCGCACGAAACCCCAGTAGGCGGAGGATTGTTTTCCGCCCAAGCCTTTTCGCATTCCAGCAAGAGAAAGATCATTGCAGGGAAATGAGGCGGTTGCCATTGTAACGGTTGGAATTTGTTCGGGACCGAGTTTATGTATATCCTCAAGTAAGAAATGGCCGTTGTTTATTCCAAAATGACCTGAATACAACTCAAATTTGTCTCGCGCGATATCATTTGCGAATGCCGCTCGCCAGCCTTCTTTTTCAAGGCCCATTCGCATCAGTCCGATTCCGGCGAAGAACTCCGCAAAAGTCAAATCAGAGAGAATATTTCCGTTCCGGCAATTTTCGGGATTGTCAGGAGTTTGTTCGGGGCCGGCCTCAAATGCCGCTCCATCATTAGCTGTTTGTGAAACCATAGTGCAAATCCCTGGTCCCTCATTACTTTTGCATACGTTTTGAAAATTAGTTTCAGTATACAGAGACGGCGGGGGAATTTCAAGAACGGAAAATTGTGTAAAACACGGGGGCATCGAGCCGAGCTAACCTCGGCATCTATTTTCGTCTATTTTGTCGCCATATTTCAATAAATTAGAAACCTATTCGCGGTATGAATGCCGGTCACCCGGAACTCCCCGCACAGACCCCGGTGTGCGTTACTAACGCACCGGGCTCCTACCTCGGGTAATGACGCAGAAGTTTTGACTACTACTTCTCGTACCAGCTTAAGTCCGCTTTACAGGCATTTTGGATTGACGTAGGTTTTTCCTCTTGGCCGTATCCAGGATTTCTCCTTTCGTGCCCGTTTAGTGTTCTCCATATCAAGCCTCCGTCACAGTGTATCCGGCACGGCGGGATCGAACTTTAACAGGTTCCCCTTGGTCAGGTCCCTTCCCTCCACTCTCTCCGCAGCCCCGTGGTCATAATGTCTATGATTGAAGGAGCTTTGTTCGACAGCTTCTCAGGTGTCGGGTCGGAGGAGGCGCCTATTCAAAGGCTTGCCTCCGTCCGCCTCTCAAACTGGACGTGCGGTTTTCCCGCATCCAGCTTTCACAAGGCTGTACTACCGCACCGGTTCAAAGAAGGAATTAATCTGATAAGGCTCAATAGCCCCAACTCACCGTACAACTTCGATTCCGGGAGTCTTTTCCAGCCAGCATTACGCCACCGTTTGTAGCGATGCGACCAGATCCGCCTCGTAATCCAACGGTCAAGCCGGTTGAATAACCTTCTGACATGGGCTTTCTTGTAGTAGTTGCCCCAGCCTCGGATGACCGGATTGATCTCCTCGATCAGCTGCCCTGTTGTCACAGGCGCTTTCGACAGGTCCGCTTTTTGATTTGCTCCTTGAAGTGGTCGATGGATTTCTGTCGAGGATAGGCATAAAGCGATCCCTGAACGGTACCACTTTTGATTTTGTGAGCTGGCAGACCCAAAGGTCGGGACCCTCTCTTGATCTTATACCCGAGAAACTCAAATCCCTTTCTTACATTTACAATTCGAGTTTTATCCTCATTCAGCTCCACACCCAGCTTCTGTTGACTTTGGTGGCGAATGCCAGGACCGTTTGTGCTTCAGACCTCGTGCGACATGTCACCAACCAATCATCTGCGTACCGAGTCAAACGATACCCCTTTCGGCGCATCTCCCGATCAAACGGAGTTAAAAGAACATTGCTGATCAATGGCGAGATCACCCCACCTTGGGGAACCCCCATTTGGCGTTTGGTAGATTTTACCACCTTCCAAGTAACCAACTTTCATGATCGATTCAAGTAACGCCAATACACGTCCATCCGCTACCTGTTGATTGAGCAGCACCAACAACTTCTCGTGATCCGCTGATCCGAAAAAATCTCTCAGATCAGCATCTACTACCCACTCATGGCCTTGCTCCACCTCGCACCAGATCTTGCGCAATGCATCTTTTGCTGATCTTCCTCGCCGATATCCAAAGCTGGCCTCATCGAATACCGGTTCAAAGATAGGTTCCAGCCGGTTCAGCAGTGCCTGCTGACACACCCTATCATAGATAGTTGGTATGCCAAGCGGCCGAAATTTCCCTGGCTGGCCACTCTTGGGAATCAACTGTCGCTTTACCGGCTGCGGTCTGTAAGTCCCGGTACGCAGCTCATCGTGCAACCTCTTGAGGTTCCTTTCCAGGTCACTCGCAAAATCATCGATGCTTTGCCCGTCTACTCCACCGGACCCTCGGTTGCGCCTTACCTTTTCCCAAGCTAACTCCAAGTTTTTCAGCTTGTAAACCTTATCCACTAACGAGTGATACTTCTTTTCTCCTGTTGGATTCAGCCAGTGTGCCAATCTCCTCGGTCTATCGCCTATGGGTTTTTCACTTAGAGAACTTTTCCTTGCCATACACCTTACTCATTGGTTACCTGTCTTCGTCCAACCACCTTGCCGACTGCCTTCCCAAGCTCACTCTGCTCCCGTATAATACGGTCACCTTGCTTTCGCAGGGCTTCAGGTACTATTCAGTCCTCCGACGACTCATGGGACATCGCTTTCCATTTCGCTTTCACTTATAGGATCACTTATCTCAGCGCCACCTGAAAATCCTATGAGCCCTCCTGGGGTCACGCATAGATCTTCCACACCGTGCCATCCGCACACACCTTGGTTCGATGGGTGGATAAGAACGCCTTCGCCTCCATAGTGCAGGCTCGACCTTGCCCCATCTTTGGCCGACCGGTTCATCAGCAGGGTCGCCCCTTCGATTACGGCCCGGTGTTTCTCCTCAAACCCTTCGGATTCCACCTCACGATGGACACCCTGTCCTCCACCGCCGATAACTCGGCGGTGGCCAGCGAGACATTACTCCCGCCTTTGGATACAGCACCCCTTATCCGAGCGCTGGAGGGACTTTAACCCTCCTGATCTGTGCGCTGCCCAGCGCACACTATAGGCCTGTCCGACTTCTCGGAAGTGTACACCTGGAATTCAACCTTGACCTTCCCCCACAGGAGTGCTTTCGAGGCTGACAACAGCCTCTTCCGAGATCTCCCGGTTCCCGCTCATGAAGCGTATGCACATGCCACAGGTCTCTGACTCCGGGGAGCCGAATGAGCACTCGCATAACGCATTCCTTCATATTACCTTCCTCCACGTCCAACGAGCTCGGCACTCCCGAACGGTGATTTCGGAGCTCAATAGGCCCGGAGGAAATGCCCTTGGGGCACTGTGCGCCTATGTACTCACCTGCTAACGCTTCCCCACCCCATCACTGGTCGTCGAGGCATAGCGCGGGGCCGGAGTGGATCGCTACTCCTTTGTCCGCAGAGGACTCGGCGTAAACCTTTGCCTCACCTCCTACTTCATGCCGGTTTTGACCGGTGCCCTCTGGATGCGCCCCATTCCCACACGGGTTTGTTCCGAAAAAAATGATCTCCTATAAATTGTTTTGTTTCACTCCCTGATCGGTTACCAAGTCTCTTTGCGCTACGTCCTATAGTAGGCCTCCGCAGGAATTCTTCTTGTCCTTGGTCTTTCGAAAAAGTAAAGTGTGTACTTATTTAATTAGAAACTCCCAGTTTCAACAAGAACATTAATGGATGAACATCAAATTATTTAAATGAGCAGAGGATCGAATGAAGAAATCAGAAATAATCATAATTGTCGTAATTATTATGGCTGTTCTATTGGCCTCCACTTACTCTACCTCATTTGCATTATTTGTTTTTGTGGTCGGTTCCATCGTCTGCGCTCTGGTCTTCTCGAATTATAGCGGTCGCAAATCCATAGAACTTAAAGAAGCTAATGATCTTCAAAAAACTGAAGAATTTAAGATTGTTAATGAATCCAACCCTTCGGCAGGATTTAACGAGGCTATGTATCAAATTGCTATTGCCAATCAACCGAAATGCTTGTCCGGCGACTGCACGAACGGCTTTGGCTCACACATTTCACCTCGCGCCAAATACGTTGGCAATTTTCAGGCAGGTGAACCACATGGTTATGGCAAGGCATTTTGGCCTGAAGGTTTAATAATTACTTGAGTTTTCGAAAAATAGTTCTTTGAAAATTTAGACTTTTGGCATTGTATGTGCTTTAAGCGGCTTCCGCCAATCGTGGTTCTGTGGGATCTTCGCTATATTTGCCTATTCGGATCAGCATCTTATGCTTTTTTCGTGTCCTTTTCAGGCTCTTTCTTTCAACCTCAAACCACTTTTCCAGCATGGTCTCATCTTTTTGAACCCTGTCTACGAAGGCCTCAAGATTATCGTACTGTGCTTGACGGACTATCGAAGGAACCGTCAATGGTTCCTTTGGCAATTTTCCAGCAGTGCTTTGCTTGTAGTTCTCAAAATGGAGGAGGAAGTCAATCCAGGACACCAGGCATAACGCTAGTGTCACGCCTTGTTCACTCCTGATAGTGGCTCCCTCCATATCGGATAACTGCTTAGCATTCCGGAAAAATTCCTCAATAACCCACCTATGACTGTATGCGGAAATAATCTTGGTGGCTTCCCAGGTAAGTTCATTGGTAAGAAGATATTTGGTGGTTCTTTTGGCTGGATCAAAGCTTTCGACAATTCGGTGTTTCCCCGCAATGGAATTTAGCCGAGCAGTAATAACCTTTGTATGATAGAGAGTTTTTTCGTCTTTTCCATTCTCTTTGTCGGCGGCAAAACCACATTTGGTAAACGTTAAGATGGTCTTGAAAACGTCCGGCAATTTTGTAAGATCGTACTGATTTTTTGCTACCTTGCCTTTAGGGGTGAGTTTAGGTTCCTTGCATGGAGTCCTTACTTTTAAAGTAGGTTTTATTTCAATAACATAACTCATTCCGAGACGTTTAAGGCCTTTGACAAAAGGACCACTTCCGAACCAGGAGTCCGCCAAAACGACACCCAGCGGAAAACCTTTGTCTATGGCCCATTGCAACATTTCGATAGCCAGTTCGTACTTGGGCTTGCAAACAGATTTTTTCCCATTCTGCCAAGGCATTTTTTCCGTATCTTGGTAATAGATTCGATGGGCAATGGGAAATTTAATGGTGCCCCCATCGTTATAATAAAGGACAACTACACAGATTGCTTTGAGGTTTGTCTTCATCGCATGGTCGAACAGAACGAATACACCGTGAATCCACTTGCAGTAGTTTGTGTGGTGTTTCATCGTGTCGTCTATACAGTAATAGCCACCCTTTAGCTTATATAAGTGCATGATCTGCAATGCATAAAGGTTTTGCATCTCCATTGTGGAAAATTTTGCATGAGAGAAAAAATGAGATAATGTGCTGACGCACTTATCTCCAAGCCACATGCGATTTATCGCTGAGAGACTGAATTTTCCACCCAGAACCAAAGCTGTCGCGACCATCGTTAAATTGTAGAACTGAGCATTCGTCAAAGCTGGCTGAAGAAATGCCAGACCGGTAACAATAAATGGAAGACGCTCGGCACATGGAATTTTCATACATTCCTCCTGATGTTTTTGGAAAAGACAACAGTGTACCAAGCTATTTTCCCACAGCTTACTCATTATGTCCATGACTATTTTTCGAAAACTCAAGTAATTATAGGACAGTATGATTGTGGCACTGCTATATGGGGGAAGGCGTTTAAATTGAATGGCGAAATCTATGAAGGACAGTTTAAAGGGAAAATGTATCATGGAGAAGGTAGCCTGCGGTTGCCGAGTGGTAGAGTAGAAAAGGGACAGTTTTACGAAGGCAACTTCATAGGCTGAAGTTTTATCAAAATTGTGCCGTTTGTTCACCCGACCATGCGATAACGGATCTGGAATCATGTTCTACAAACTCCGCCACAGCTCAATTTCTTGGGAACTTTTTTGATGACAGAAATGATAAGCAGAGATAATGAAAGCCGAAACGACATAAGAGAACCAATATCCCCGGCTCCTACCAAGATCAATAGATGAATTATTGTATCTTTTTGATATGTTGTATCATAGACCTCGTTCTGAACTGCTCAAAGGGGATAATGAGTTGGAGATAATTGCTTTTTTATTGATTTTATTAGGCATTTTCAGGCTAATTACTCAAAAGCGACGGGTAATGCACTTCTGACCCGCAAATAGGTGTTTCAGACCGGTTCAAAATAAGACGAAATTTTTCTATAGACATAGAAATACTTGGGAGATACTATAAGAGACCTTTATTTTAGGAGGTCTCAAAGCTTATGGAAATAGGTCTGGCTTGGCAGTTAACTTATCTGCAGAGCAGTTTCAGATCCATGTTCCGCGGAATGCCACAAATCTTCCGCTACCGACACCAGTTGATGTTTTTCTGGTTAATATTTTTGCAAATTGTTGCCAGTGGGCCAAAGACCCTTGTGGGGCTTTCCCGTTCAGGTCCATCCTGGGTAGCAGAATGGCGATTCCGGCGGTTATTATCTGCCGCATACTGGCACCTTGGAAGTCTCATTTTCTGGTTCTCATCGAAGGCAATTTCTGCCTTTCCTCCTTCACAGGAGGGAGTAATGTACGTCATTACAGACGGCAGCAAAAAAGAAAAACGAGGGAAAAAGAACCCGGCAGCACAAAAAGGTCGTGAAAGTAAACACCACTTTTGGTTTTTCGGCATCCGTTTTGTAGTGCTCATGGTCGCCTGGGATGTTTATCGTATACCTGTGGATTTCAGAATGGTCTTGCCAAAAACCCATCCAGATTACAAAAACGAAAACCAGTTATTCCGGGAAATGCTTGAAAATTTCAACCCACCGTCTTGGGTTCGAACCGTCATCGTGTTAGCTGATGCAGGATTCGCTTCCAAGGAAAACCTCAAACTCATTCAGAAAAGGAATAAATCCGATCACAAAAGATTGTGGGGATTTGTTTTTTCAATGGCACGCACATGGAAAATGCAAAACGGCAAAAGCCTCAAGAACCTCGTAAAACATACCCCTTCATCGTATTATAAACGAACATGGATTCCTCGATTTCCTGAAAACGGAGCCCGTAAGACGTTCTGGACCTTTACAAAATCAGCCTGTCTTCGACATATCGGAGACGTCACCATCGTAATCAGCAAAAAAGGGCGTAACGTCGGCCCGAAAAAAGCAAAAGTGCTGGTGACCAATCTGCCGGATGTAACAACAAGACAGGTCCTGTTGCTGTATCAAAGAAGATGGTCCATCGAAATTCTTTTCAAAGAGCTCAAAACGGGTTTGGGAATGGGGCAACACCAAGTGACCGCAAATATCGATCGCATCGAAAAGTCACTTGGGATAGCCATTATTTCTTATCTGGTCCTTCTTCGTGCTCGCAGCAAGGACATAAAACCCGGGAAATCCTGGAGCATTTTTCAACTCAAAAGCAACTTCAGCATGGACATGGTTCGTAATCAAATCGAGCACAATTGGGAGTTAAGAACAAATGAACTGCTTAAAGCCGCATAATCATTGGCGCGGCGGGGTTATACCCGTCGCTTTTGAGTAATTAAATGGCTATCGGGTTATCAGTCAGAGCCCAAACTTGAGCCCATTTTACCCAAAGAAATCGAAGAAGCCATGAAAGAAATTGCTTCTTATAGTCAGTTAAAATGCTTATCGGGCGACTGTACGAACGGCTTTGGCTCACACATTTCACCTCGCGCCAAATACGTTGGCGAGTTCGAATTGGGACTTCCTCATGGTTCTGGCACAGCGTTCTGGGCTGATGGTTTAATGATTACTGGCAGCTTTAAAGATGGTTTGGCTGTATGGGGAGATGTAGCCAAATCAAATGGTGAAAAATATCGAGGACAGATTAAGAATAATTTTTATCATGGAGAAGGGACTCTGGTATACCTCAGCGGAGAAGTGATAACAGGGTGGTTTGAAAAAGGTAAATATATAGGAGTATCGCCACCTCCAAGCAAGAGTAAGTTAAGAAACATGGATTATGATAGCTATCTGCTAACAGATCATTGGAAAAAAGTCAAAAACTTAGCGCTTAAGCATTATGGTGAAAAATGCGCCATTTGTGGAGAGAGAGGATTCTATTCGCCGATTCAGGTCCATCACAAGTCCTATAAGAACCGGGGATACGAGGAAGAACACCTTGAAGATTTATAGGTACTTTGCAAAGAGTGCCACCAAAAGCTGCACAACAGGCGCTATTGAGACAACGCCCCAAGTATTTTTCACCGTTCAGCTTGAATATCAAAACAAGACGTATAAATGTCCCGGATTTGCCTGGCCCCTAATTCTAATCTTTGCTTCCGTGGAAAGTGCGGGAACACGAATTTCCGCGCCGTTATTGAAAGAAAATTTCCGGGTGGTGATTCCACAAACCATACCCATCTTGTTGAAGCTTGGCCGTAATATTCCTCTTCCATATACAAGGGAGAAAGGGGACATGCACCGATGGGAATTTATCGTCCATCATTAAGTAAATAACTTGAAATGATGATGTCGGCCAACCTGACAATAGAATTTCATGCCATGATTAGCCGGACTCAATGCCCCCGGTGTTCTTCATCACGCAAGCATCCGTGGGATGGAACGTGGAAAGACGTTTAAAAACAATCAGGACGGGAACCTATTTTTTGACCGCCTGACAATTCTCATACCCGAAACGAATATAACCTGCTATGCTTACTCCGTTTAATGCGAAGCCTATTAAACTGGGGCTTGGGCATTCTATCCAACCATGCACATTTTTTATTTCAAACCGGGGATATTTCGTTTTGAAAAAGAGAGCTTCCGGTTCATGAGGGGAATGTTTTCGATGAAAGCCTATGAAAACGTTACGATTTGGCGGAACTGATGCGCCATGAACAGTGGGGAAAGGAAGGCGAAGATTACCGATAGATTCCCTTCTCTGGGATGTCATGAATTGGCCGGGAGTTGAATCTCTTCAGAATGTGGCGCAACCATCAAATCGAACAACTTGCACAAGAACTGAAAAAACACGCACGGATTCTTTTCTGGGGCGCCATGGGTGTGGGTAAATCGACCCTGGCCCTTGAATTGGCAAGGTGGTTCGGCCTGCACCATGGCGGAGGCCAAATTCTGTCCCTGGACCCGGGCAGTCCTGGTTTTGGTGTCCCGGGCGCTCTGAACCGGGGCTGGTGGGACGGCGACACATTCAATTGGGCTGGCCTGCGGGCCTTGTGCACCCTGGATGCGGCCCGTTTTCGCCTGCCCCTTGTCCAGGCGGCCGGCCAACTGCTGAAAGACGCCGTCCGAGCCGGTTTGTCCGGTCCCCTTGTCATAGATCCGCCCGGGGTGGTTCGGGGCGTGGCCGGCGCTGAACTGCTCACGGCCCTTGTCATGGCGCTCCGGGTGGACATGGTGCTGGCATTGTCGCCCGAAGGGAAGTCTCTTCCCCTGGCGCCCGAGCTGGATTGGCTGCCAATGCAGGTGTTACAACTGCCCTCCTCCCCTCTGGCCGCGCGTCCACCCAAACAGAAGAGGGCTGCGCATCGCACCGAACTTTGGGACAAGTATCTGGCGACCAGCACGGAAGAAGCCTATCCTATCGAGGATGCCGTTGTTCTGGGGACGCCGCCGCCCCGGCGCCTGCCCGACACCTGGTTCGGCCGGCAGGCCGCCCTCCTCGATACCCAGGGCCGGACCCTGGGGATGGGAGAGGTGACGGGTTTTACCAAACAGGTTTTAACCTTGCGGGTGTCCGCTCATCCAAAGGACAGGGTTGCCGGGATTCTCATAAGGGATGCGGGACGAAGCGCACGGGGCTTTCTGGAGACCATCCCCCATGCGGCGTCCCTCAATGTCCAACGGCGTGTTCCCGATGAAATGACGCCCCTGGATATCGCCCCGGATTCGGGTTGGGCCCCGGTTGTCACCCGGGTTGGAGCCGCCTGGGCCACCCTGGTGGGCGGTGTTTTCGGCGATCCGCTGGTGCATGTGCGCCTCCGCAACCAAAGACGAAGCTTTCTTTTCGACCTGGGAAATACGGCGCGACTGGCCGCCCGGGTGGCGCATCAGGTGAACGCCGTTTTTTTGAGTCACGCTCACATGGACCATATCGCTGGATTTCTCTGGTTTTTGCGGGCAAGGATCGGCGCTTTCGGTCCCTGCAAAATTTTTGGTCCCGCCGATACCATCACACGCATCGAGAATTTTCTTGGCGCCGTCACCTGGGACCGCATCGAAGACAATGCCCCTGTTTTCGAGGTGGGCGAGTTCGACGGCGCCTGGCTCAAACGGGCGCGGCTCAGGCCTGGCAGTCCAAAAGTTGTTCTGCCCTCGCTGCCGGTAACAGACGGCATCCTTCTGAAGGAAGATATCCTGCAGATCGAGGCAGCGGTCTGTGATCACAAGATCCCGTCCCTGGCCTATGCGCTCACCTTTCACATGGAGATCAGCGTTCGCAAGGATCGGTTGACAGCCTTGGGCCTGGCTCCCGGGCCCTGGTTAGGCCTCCTGAAAGCGTGTATCGCCGGTCGAAGGCCCGGGGTCCCCATCGACCTGCCCGACGGAAGCCGTCGCGGCGCCGGAGAATTGGCCCAAAAGTTGACTATCATCCGGCCGGGCAAAAAGCTGGTCTATGCCGCCGACATGGCCGATACCCCTGAAAATCGCGAAAAAATCGCAGCGCTTGCCAATGGGGCCCACACCCTGTTCTGCGAAACCCCCTTTATAATGGCGCACAAGGATAAAGCCCTCTCAACCCAGCATCTCACCACGCTCGCAGCCGTGGAGATCGCCCGCAGAGCAGGCGTTGCACGCCTGGTCCCCTTTCACTTTTCCAAGCGTTACGAAAACGATCCCGCTGTCGTCTTTGATGAGATTCTCTCGGCCGCGGGATCCCTGAAGATCATTGGCCATTTTCGTTGATAAGGAACCGTAACGAAAACCATCACTCAGCAGGATCCACCGGATGAAGATCATGGGAAAATGGGGACGCAGGCATTCGTGGCGCTAAAAGCAGCAGATGCAACGTCAATGGACATATGGGGACAGGCGCAAAATGATCCCGGGAACTCAAGGGATACTTTTCCTCAAGGCACGAAAAGCGACTTAAACCCGTTCAGGGGTTGGACGGAGTCTACTCCCTGAAACGGCTTTCGGAGAGTATTGCGTAGTCAAAAAATACAATCGGGCCTCAGCGCTCAAGATAGCCGAATCAGATAGAAACTTTTCCAATGTCTCCTCCCGACTTAGCGGAAGAAGACAACTATTGACCTGTCCCTTTTGCGCTCCTATCAGGGTGTTTGAACAGGATACCCTTCTTTTTGCTCTGTTTGAAAGTCGACAATAAATGTCGATCCTCTTCCCAATTCGCTTTTGGCGGTAATTTCGCCGCCATGGTGCGTCACGATCTTTTTACAGATGGCCAATCCTATGCCAACCCCGTCGTACGGACTGTTTCTCCCGTGCAATCGCTGAAAGGCGACAAATATTTTGTCCAGATAACGTTCCTCAATACCGATGCCGTTGTCCTCCACACAGATTTCACACCCCCCTCTTTCACCCTTGCTCCGCGCGTAGATCCTCACATGGGGCGATCTATCCCGTCGACAGAATTTCAGGGCATTTCCGATCAGGTTTTGAAAAAGCTGGATCATTTGAACCCGGTCAGCCTTGATCGTAGGCAGGTCTTCTATTTTCACAAGGGCATTTTTCTCCTGGATCATGATCTCCAGGTTGGACAATGCGATCTCAACCGATCTTCTGAGGGAGGTCTCTTTTAACGGCGCCGTCCTCGTGGTTACGCGTGAGTATGCCAGCAGGGAATTGAGGAGATTCTGCATCCTTGCCGTGGAGCCCTGCATGCGGTTTAGATAATCCCTCGAAGATTCACTCAGAGACGGACCGTTTTCAGTGGCTATCATGTCCGAAAAGGTTTGGACTTTTCTCAGTGGTTCCTGAAGGTCGTGGGACGCAATGAAGGCGAAATCCCGCAGTTCTTGATTGAGTTCTTCGAGACGCCTGTTGTAATCCATCAGTTTGGCGTTGGCTTTTTCAAGCTCGGAGGTGCGCGCCAGCACCCGCAATTCGAGTTCGTCGCGGGCATGTTGAAGGTCTTGTTCGGCCTGCACCAACCGCGCATGTTCGGACTTGAGCGCCTCTTCCATCTCCTTGAGGCGAAGAAGATAAACTCCTTTTTTACCAATAAGGGCATCAATCTTTTCCTCGCGTATGGCCTTGACGGCTGTTTCCGCCCCGCTCAGCCTTGCTTCCAGTTCTTTACGGTAAGCCTTTTCATCGGTCATGGCAGGTCGCCCCCCAGTTGCAGTGCCTTGATTACTTCCTCTGTATCGCTCAAGTCGCCGAAGATAGTCACCGACGGTTCGGGGAAGACCTTCATGAGAGCAGGGGTCAAGAATATATTGTTTTCGAGAGCGATTTCGAAAGACTCAAGCACATTAAAAATCTCGATTTTGCAGGGCTCTCTTATCCGAGAATCACAAAGCTTTTTGAGGATTTCCTTCGCTGTTTTGGAATGGGGTTCATCTCCAGCCACAAAAAGTCGCAGAACGAGCCCCGCGGCGGACTCATTCGTTTTGGATGGAGCACTCGTTTCAGGTTTCTCCATGCTTTTTACTCCTGAATTTCACTGCCCGTGAATGCGGATCAAACGGTTGCGGCAATCGTAATTTCAGGTTGCGCCCTGTCGAACCGGATCCCCTGGTCGGTGAGTAAATACGTATGCCGTCTGTTGGAATGCTTCGACCCGCGCGATTTCTTTACCTGCAGAATGCGTTTGGTTTCATCCCCCACGTTCTTATAGCGCAGGGTAATGATTGTATCGATAATCGAGGATATGCCGATGCCGCTGATCGCATTCGCGTTCTTCGCCTGATTGATCAGTATCACCGTCATGCTGCTTTTTTTGCAGAAATGGGTCAGCCGCATGATGAAATCGAAGGCAGCTCTTTGACCGGCTATTCGTTCACAGGCGGATATGGCGTCGATAACCATATGATCCGGATGAAATTGTCTGATGGCGGTGATGGTATGATAAAGGTGCTCTTCGATTCCCATGGACTCGGGCATTGTCGACAGGAACAGGAGAGATCCATTCTGAATCGCCGGCTGAAGATCGATTCCGATATGCCGCATGCCCGCCACCATGCTGTCCCGGGATTCTTCATAATTGATATAGAGGGCTTTTTCTCCGTTCTCGCATGCGGAACGCGCGAAAGTGGCTGCAAGGGACGTTTTGCCTGTTCCGGTTTCACCTGAGATGAGAATACAGGTATTTCTCAAGTATCCTCCTCCTGATATTTCATCCAGGAAGGAATCGCCGCTCGATATACGTTGAGACGGCGCCTCATATTGGAGGGCAACGTCTGAGATGGGGTTGAAGAATATCCCGTTATCGGTAATGAGGAACGGATACTCATTAGCGCCGTAACTCGAACCCCGGTATTTGATGACCTGAAGCCTTTTTGTGTTGACCTGGTCTTTGATCCTCTGGTCAAGATGGATGACGCAATCCGCAAGATAATCAAGGTACTCATAAGGGGAGGATTCACCTGTTTTGAGATTTTTCGTTGTCAGAACGGCTGTCTTTCCTTGCTCGTTGAGCCATTTATGCAGCCCGAAGATTTGCTGTTCTTGCTGATGTGGATCTTTGAATACCCGCATAAGAACGTCCAGCGCATCAATCACTATCCTCTCCGCACCCATCTTCCCGGCTTTGCCTTCAACAATAGCCAACAATCCCTTGAGGTTGAAATCACCTGAAAGGATGATTCCCGCATCCAATTGCCCCTCCATCAGGAACAGTTTTCCGTCCTTTTCAAGGGATTTCAGATCCCAGCCGAAGGAAGAAACGTTCTGGCGTATGTTTTCAGCGGATTCTTCAAAGGAAAGAAAGATTCCAGGTTCTCCGGAGAGGGCGCCATGGTAGAGAAATTCCAGTCCCAGCATACTTTTTCCGCTGCCCGGACCACCGTTGATGAGCGTGACCCTTCCCGCCGGCAATCCTCCGTGCAGAATTTCATCGAGCCCCTCAATCCGCGTGGCGATCTTCCGGATACCCGCGCCATTCTTTTCGGACAACTCCCGGGTGTTCGCCTCTGTCTTGTAGCCCATTAATCTTCCTCCTCAAAACCTCGTTAACAAAATATCTATCGCCCAAAATGCGCTCACGCTTTTAACATATACTTTGGCTTTCCGATCGAGGTTGTCCCGGCATTCCCGGACTATATCAGATGCACTACGCGCTTCAAGTTTATAAGTCAAGGGCATTCCGCTGACTGACGGGGCCGAAGGAGAATTGTTCTTCCATGGCGCCGGTTTGCACCGGCGCACTTTCAGAAAGCCGCTACTTGAATAACGACCCCGGGATAAGTTTTTTCAGCTCGTCCTCGGCCTTGGACGAAACGCCTTCGCCACTCTTCTCCTGCTGTCCACCTAAGAACTTCTGCTTGAGCGATTCTTCGAGCTTATTGGTTTCGGCCTTCAGCTTGCCTTCGGCCAAGGCCTTGGCCAGCGCCTGAGTGTCCAGGTTGAATTTGGGCTCGGTAAACGTTCCGGAGACGCGGATGGGCACGGGAATGTTGCCCAACTGCTCCAGACTCTTGCCCCCCTGGCCCGCCAGGGTGCCTACCACGTTTGCGGTGAGGAGATAATCAATGGTCTCCTGAGGAATATTAATTTTGCCTTCCCCGGTCACGCGCAGGAGGGGCGATTTCATGGTGAGGTTCTTGTTCACCGCCACGCCGTTGGTCAGATCCACGCTCCCCGACAATACGGCGAAGTCGGTCCGCAGCGGCTCCTCGGCAGCCTGAAGCGACTGTCCTTTGAGCACCGACGTGGCCTCCCGGATCATCCTGGCGATATTCACGCCCTTGATGGCTCCTTCCTTGAAGGCAAAGGCGGCGGTTCCGTTCAGGGTTCTTTCGATCGCATCGGCGTCGGCGCCCGAGGCGGTGATGTCCGCCTTGAACTCCGTCGTTCCGGTGATCATGTCTTTCCCTGTCAGGTCGTTGAGCAGAGGTCCGGCCTGAACTCCGGCAAGCGAGTTTCTGATGTCCAATTTCGGCTCCTGACCCTTGACGTCCATGGAAACGTTGGCTGTCATGGAGCCGCTGTACAAATTAACCGTGAACGGATTTATAGCCAGGACCCCGTTGTTGGCCGTGATCCGCGCCTTCATATCGTTCATGCTCAGGTTTTTCACCTTGAGTGCCTCGATCGTTACGTCGCCCTTGAGGTGGAGTTTCCGAAGCGGTCCGAAATCGGGCTTTTTGGCCTCAGGCGCTTTCGCGCTTTTTGCCGGGGGCGCTCCGGCGCCTGTTTCCTGACCCTTTTCTTTTGATTTCGGCGGCAGGTAACGATCCGCGTCTATCTTGTCCACAGTGAATGTGAACGTCGCGTCCGGGTTGCTGAAATTCTTGACCGCGGCGTTTCCCCTGATGTTCGTGTCATCCAACCGGGCGGTCATTTCATTCAGATTGAAGGAGTCGGTCGAGCCGTTGAACGTCAAAGCGGCCGAGGCCTTTTGCAGCGCGTTCGCATCCGCCGTTTGGGGGGGCTGCTGACCGAGATTCTTCATTACGTCCCGGGGGTTGAAGGAAGGAATATTCAAATTTCCCGCGTAGGTCGCCTTGTCCATGATGTGATCGGCCTTGAGGTCGCCCGTGGCCTTCACCCCGAGGGCCTCGAGGTTAAGGTCGGACACGGTGAGCGTCTGTTTGCCGAGGTCCGCGCGGATCGTGGCCGTCAGGCCGGGCTTGAGCTCTTTGCCCGGAATCGAATCGCCCCGGACAACCACGTCAAGCTTCATGTTGTCGATTTCGTAGACCTTGTTTTCAATGTTCAGCTTGACCACGCCCTTCAGGCGAGGGCTCACCTCCATGGGAGGCTCCTTGCTTGTCATGTCGAAGCCGAGGCTGAAATCGATGGGCTTGTTCGGCTCTACCGACCCCACATTCAGATTGATGTCCCGCAGCGCGTAATACTTCCTTTCCTTTTGATCGTCCCAGGTGACGGTGGCGTTCTTCAGTTCGACGCCGCCCACGTACAGCATCTCCATTCCGCGGCCGCCGCCTGAGGGCGCCTCCTGCTTGGCCTCCCTGGGCGCCGCTTGAGATGCGGTCAGATCCTCCCAGTTCGTCTTGCCCTGGGCGTTGCGTTCCAGGTTCAGCGTCAACCCGCTCAGCGACACCTTGGCCATTTCAATTTTTCGGGAAAGAAGGGGGATGATCTTGACTCGAATGTCCGCGCTCTGGATTTTCGCGAACGGCTCGTTCTTGAATCCCTTGACGTTGCTCAATTGCGTGGGTCCCAGCTCCAATCCAACCCAGGGAAAGAGCGACAACCCGATGTTCCCTTCAAAAACCAGCTTCCGCCCTGTTTTCTGCTCCACCTCATGCGCTATGGCCCCTTTGTAATCGTTGGGGTCCACGAACACCGTTACGAGCAGCATGGCAACCATGATCAGGGCGATCAGCCCTCCAACGACGATTAACACAACCTTTAGCGTCTT
This sequence comes from uncultured delta proteobacterium, assembly GCA_963747555.1. Lineage (GTDB taxonomy): Bacteria > Desulfobacterota > DSM-4660 > Desulfatiglandales > Desulfatiglandaceae > DUZB01. The sequence goes on along the minus strand of CAVVFZ010000025.1, from coordinate 189,544 downwards.
CCGCATGGCCGGCTCCTTCTTATTATTGTTTGAGATTTCTATTCAGAGCCAATAAGGCCGACAAAAAATGGCCCCACTCCAAGAACCTTTTAACCCGAACTCGCAAAAATGCTTTCCACGCCATTGTGATTTTCTAAAGTGAGGATGTTAAAGAAGGGCTTTTCAATCGTCCATAGGTTCAATCAGGTATTTAGTCTCTTGATAGCCTGTATTCATAAAGGATATATGGGGACAGGAGAAAAATGATTGGCAACCCCGACGAGGGATACCAGTATGTCCCAGAAAGAAAATGACAAGAAAGAACTTTCGGACCTTGGAGCCCGTTCGAAAAATACACGCTTCACCTGATTGACTTATCAATATTGCACGGTTACCCTGAAAGAATGGCTACACGCAAATCAAGGTCAAGAATTTCCTTTTTGAAGAGATAGGGAATGAGACCAAACGGAGTTGACTATGAATGCCCCGAGACGGATTCTACGTATTATTCTGTTTTTTTGCCTTTCTTGCGGAACAGCGGCTCTGGCAGCGCCGGATTGGGTGAACGCCACTGTGGATAATACCCTTTATGCTGAACTTCTTGCGAAATATGTAAAAAACGGGGTGGTAAACTATCATGGTTTCAAAGAGAACGAGAACAAACTAAACCAATATCTCCGTATCCTGGAGGAAACCGACACAGAGACACTATCCCGCAACGAGCAGTTCGCCTTTTACATCAACGCCTATAACGCCTGGACCATCAAACTGATCTTGAGCGCCTATCCCGGCATCCAATCCATTAAGGACCTCGGAGGGCTGTTTGAGAGCCCATGGAAAAAGAAAATTGCCCGTATTGACGGAAAGATCCTGACCCTGGACAACATTGAAAACGACATCCTCCGTCCCCGTTTCAAGGATCCTCGGGTTCATTTTGCCATCAACTGCGCGTCCAAGAGCTGCCCTCCCCTCCAATCCGAACCCTACCGGGGAGATATCCTGGATCAGCAGCTTACAGAGGTGACGGAAGCGTTCATCAATGATCCCGATCGCAACCGGCTGGAAGGAAACACGCTCTATGTAAGCAAGATTTTCAAGTGGTATTCCGAGGACTTTGGCGACGATATTGTGGGATTCTTCATCAAATACGCAAAGGGCGCCATGAGGCAGAAATTGAAGAAAGACAGGAAGCAAATCGAAATCGAATATCTTGATTATGACTGGTCCTTAAATGGTCAATAGCCCCGAGAAGAAAAGCACCATGGCAACATATGACTACGACATAGGAATTATCGGCGGAGGGGCGGCAGGCCTCACCGTGGCATCCGGCGCGGCCCAGCTGGGGGCCAAGACTCTTCTTATTGAAAAGGAGAAAGAGTTGGGTGGCGATTGTCTTCATTTCGGATGCGTGCCGAGCAAGACCTTGATCCGCACAGCCCAGGCCTGTCATACCATGAGAAACTCCCGTGACTTCGGGCTTCCTCCGGTGGAAATTCCGCCGGTCGACTTCGCGAAGGTAAAGGAGAGAATACAATCGGTGATCAGCGCCATTCAGAAACACGATTCCGAAGAAAGATTTTGCTCTCTGGGCGCCAAGGTGGAATTCGGAACCCCCGCATTCACCGACGAACATACCATACGACTCAACGCGAACCCGTATTCAGCGAAAAACTGGGTGATTTCGACAGGCTCGTCGCCGGGGATTCCTCCCATTGAGGGGCTGAATAAGACCCCACATATCACCAATAAGGAAATCTTCTCACTGGATCACCTGCCGAAATCCATGATTATTCTCGGCGCCGGACCCATTGCCATGGAAATGGCCCAGTCCTTCAATCGCTTGGGAACACAAGTAGTCGTCATCCAGAGAAGCGGCCAGATTCTGAGCAAAGAGGACAAGGACATGGCTGATGCGGTCATGAATGTTTTACGTTCCGATGGCGTCCTGTTTCATTTAAACGCATCCATCATCCGGACAAGCAACCAGGGCTCCGAAAGAGAAGTGCTGATAAAGGCCGAAAATGGAAAAGAAGCAGCCTTGCGGGCCGAGAAAATATTGGTGGCCATGGGAAGAACGTCGAATCTGGAGGGTTTAGGCCTTGAGGCTATCGGTGTCGAATTTAATGGAAAAGGCCTGAAAACGGATGACAGACTGCGGACAACCCAAAGGCACATCTATGCCGCGGGGGATGCGACAGGGACCCATCAATTTACTCATGCCGCGGGATATGAAGGAGGCATTGTAATCAGCAACGCTATTTTTCATCTTCCCAGAAGGGCAAACTACACCTTTCTGCCCTGGTGTACGTATACGGACCCCGAGCTTGCGAGCATCGGGATGAATGAAAAGGCGGCCAAGGCCGCCGGGATTAAATATTCCGTTTGGACCGAAGCGTTCATAGACAATGACCGAAGTCTTGCGGAGGGGGAAAAGGTCGGAAAGATAAAGATGATCCTGGATGAAAAGGAAAAGCCCTTGGGCGTCCAGATCCTGGGACCGCAGGCAGGAGAGCTGCTCAATGAATGGGTAGCCGTTTTAAACGGGAAGGTGAAGCTTTCCACCCTGGCATCTGCCGTCCACCCATATCCCACGCTTGGAGAAATCAATAAGCGGGTAGCGGGCACATATTTTTCCCCCAAGATTTTTTCCGACAAGGTAAAGAAAGGCCTGAAGTTTTTCTTTCACCTGAAAGGGAGGGCCTGCGGAGAAAAATGAAAAATCCGCATCAGGGCGGCCAAAATTTTGCCCTACCTCCTGGGTTCGAGTTCCGTTGAAATGTAAGGCAAAGGGAGGTGATCAAAATGAAACCCGAAATTTTTGAGATAGAGGAACTGCGCGAGCAACGGCAAATATTTACGGATCGTTTTGAAGCCGGAGAGACCCTTGGACGGATGTTGCAGTCCAGGTACGCTCATCGTGAAGACGGCATGATTCTGGCCATTCCTTCGGGCGGCGTCCCGGTAGGAATAAAGGTAAGGGAAACATTGGGTTTGCCGCTTGATCTGATGATTGTAAGAAAATTGCAGATTCCCGGCAATACGGAAGCCGGCTTCGGCGCCATGACCCTGGATGGCACGACCTTCTTTAATAATAGTCTGTTATCGCAGCTGGGGTTGAGCGCTTCGCAGATTGAGGCCGAAAAAAGGCGGGTTGCCGTGGAACTTGAAAAAAGAAACCGGTTGTTTCGCCAAGATCGTCCTTTTCCCGACCTGGCAGGGAAGAGCGCCATCCTGGTGGATGATGGTCTGGCCTCAGGGTTCACCATGCTCGCGTCGATCCATATGGTGAAAAAAGCAAAAGCCTATGAAACAGTAGTGGCCGTTCCAACGGCCCCGCAACGATCTATTGATGCCATATCAAGGGAGGCGGATAAGATCTATTGTGCCAACATTCGAACCAGGCCTTTTTTTGCCGTAGCCGAGGCCTATCGACATTGGTATGACCTGAGTGAAAAAGAAGTTATGGAACTCTTTAAAATGTAAAGCAAAAGGAGAAATGCATGAGCTTTGAAAACCAGAATGTTGTGTGGTTTGGGGATCTCTCCTCCTAAGACATGGACAGGGTCGGCGGAAAAAACGCTTCACCCAGTGAGATGATCAGTGCCCTGAAAGGGGAAGGCATTCGCGTTCCGGATGGTTTTCCCATCACAGCGGACGCGTATCGCAATTTTTTAAAAACCACGGAGATCGAAGGCGCTATCAAAGAAGACCTGGAACAATTCCGCGGCAAACATGGAAAGCCAGGAGAAAGCAGCCGGACAATGAAGAAGAAAGCAGGAGAAACACGGAATCAGGATATGCGATTTCCCTACATCATAGCAGGCCTGGAAGGTTCTGTTCTTCTTCCAGTGTAACTCCCGGTTTGTCCATGATTTGTATGGTGCTGGCCTGCGGGCCTTTCTCTCCCTGCTCTTCCACGTACCTGACACCGGTCCCCGGCTCAAGTCTCTCGAATTCATCACCAAGCACACTGTTCTTATGAAAATATAGGGTCATCGCGGATCAACGTGAACTTTCAGTTTGATCTCAGGAAAACTCTGTGCATCTACGATCGGCCAGGGTTTCAAGCCAAGAGCCTGGGGAATGGTTTCCCTGGGAAATCTCCCACAGGCAGTATATTCTAATCGCGATACTGTCGGGCCAAAATGGGGTGAACCATCCATTTCCAAGATTCGGACGAATCCAAAATCAGAATTTACGGCGGCGTATAATGTTATAGATAAGCCAAAACCCAATAACCCCCGAGATAATATATCCAACAACCCCCAGCGCGGGATAGCCGAATAGCAGGGGACCGATTCCGGTGGTAATGATCATGGAAGAGCCAATGATCATCGCCCCGATAATGATGCCGAAAGTCAAACGATTGATGGTGTTATCGAGGGTGTGTCTGAGACCCTCCAGGTTTTCATGCCTGAAACCCATGGTAAGTTCGCCCTTGTCCGCCTTGTTCAGAATCCGCATCAGACGCATGGGGAACTCCTGCTGCAGGGCAAGAAATTGGGACATCGTAAAACGAAGGCTGCGCCAGAGCGTCTCGGGTTTAAAACGTTCCAACGCCAGACTGGATATATACCCTTTGGCTTCGGAAACGACATCCAGGTCCGGATAGATGAGGCGCGCCGTCCCTTCGGCGGTAACCAGTGCCTTGATCATCAGAATGAGGTCCGGGGGCAACCTCAAACGGTATGTCCTGAGCAATTCGGTGATGGCCAGCAGCAATTGACCGATGTTCATCTCTTTAATAGGAACGGCGGAGTAGGAATCTAAAATGTCGAGGAGATCCCTTTCCATACCTCTTTGATCAACTACTTCCTGGGCGCTGCCAAGCTGCAAAAGCGCGTGCAGCAGCGCCTCGCCGTCGTTATCCACCACCGACTTCAAGAGATCAATCAGTTCGAAGCGATCCCTTTCGGAGAGACGGCCGGTCATTCCCCAGTCCAAGAGGCAGATACATTCCTCCTCGGTGATCAAAAGGTTTCCCGGATGCGGATCGGCGTGAAAAAATCCATCCTCAAGAATTTGTATTATGGCCGCCCTTAAACCTTTCTTGGCGAGCGACTCAGGATCGGCACAAGTATCTTTCTCCAAATCTCTCACCCTGGTTCCCTGGATAAACTCCATGACCAGAAGGTGTTCATTGCAATATTTTTCGTAAACCAGAGGGATGATTATGTCAGGGTACTCACTGGCATAGCCGCGTGCAATCTTCATATTGCGCGCTTCTCTCTTAAAATCGAGTTCACGAAGGAGCGTCCGTCTGGTCACGCGAACGAGGTTCGGAAGGTCATGGGTTTTCAGATTTTCGATCCGCTCGTGAAGCTGGCCCACCAGAGCGGCCAAAATATCAAGATCCCTTTTAATCTTCGAGCGAATGCCGGGTCGTTGCACCTTAATGCACACAATAAGTCCCCCCTCCTTCAAAACACCCCGGTGAACCTGAGAGACGGAGGCCGCGGCCAGTGGTTCGGCGTCAAAGACGGAAAAGTTTTCGTGCAGGGGCCGCCCGGTGCTCCTTTCCACCTCCTCCTTTATTCGTGAAAACTCCAGAGGAGCTACCTCATCCTGAAGTTTACTGAGTTCATCAATCAAGGCGGGAGGGATGAGGTCGGGCCTGAGACTCATAATCTGACCGATCTTGACAAAAGTGGGTCCGAGATCTTCCAGAGCGCGACGTATCCTCTCAAAGGTTCCCATCTCATGGTCGACCTTGTGTATTTTCTTGAGAAGCTCTACACCTGGTATTTCAAGGCGATCGATGAGATCGTCAAATCCATATTTCATGAGGATCATGACGATGTCCTTGAAGCGGCCAAGACTCGTCAGTGTTTTGAGGTCCATTTGGGTTTTCCTTTTGCCGCGGTTTCTGTGTCCGATGGAACACAATCAGAGTTCAATTTCAATCCCGAACCGGATCACCTGTTCCGGAGGAAGCCCATAGAAGGGCGTCGGCTGGGTGGCGTTTCTCGCCATGAACGCGAAAAGCTTCTCCCTCCAGGGAAGCATACCGGGGCGTTCTTTGGAGGGGATCAAGATCTCGTCGCCCACAAAGTAGGTCAGGTCCCCAAAATTTTCAAGGTCAAGGCCTGAATCGGACTGCTGTTGGACGGAGCGTAACGTCTTCGGCACATCCGGATCCTGCATAAAGCCGAAATGAAGCACGACCTGAAAAATACCCTGGCCCAGTTCCTTGATTTCCGACCGTTTGCTCAACCAGACCCGCGGAGTATCTTCGATGATAACCGTGACCAGAATGACCCGTTCATGCAGGACCTGATTAGATTTTGCGTGACGCAGGAGTATGGGCGGGATTACCGATTCGTCGCCGGACATGAAAACAGCCGTGCCCGGGACACGTGCAAGGGAACGCTCGGCGATCATGTTCACGAAGTCGTCCAGCGACATGGCGTCTTTTGCAAGTCTTTGCCAAACGATGGTTTGGCCCTGTCTCCAGGTCCACATGATCAGAAAGCAGAACCCGGCGACCGCCAACGGGATCCAACCCCCTTCTTTGATGCGGAACATGTTTGCTCCGAAGAAGGCCATATCCACTATCAGGAATCCCGCGGTAATCAGCACCGCGGAGAGCCGCGGCCACTCCCAGTTTTCCCGTGCAACCACATAGGCGAGCAAGGTAGTGATGACCATCGTGGTCGATACCGCAACGCCATATGCCGCGGCGATTTTGCTCGACTGTTGGAACACGAGCACGAGGCTCACGGTCGCGATCATGAGGATCCAATTGATGCTTGGGATGTAGATTTGACCGGCCCTTTTTGAAGATGTCTGTACGATGCGCACGCGCGGGAACAGACCAAGAAAAGCTGCCTGTCTCGTAAGAGAAAAAGCGCCGCTGATGATGGCCTGTGAGGCGATGACCGTGGCTACGGTGGCCAGCAGAACGACCGGATATAGCGCCCATCCCGGAACGAGTTGATAAAAGGGTTGCGTCACGGACTCAGGGTTTTCCAGGAGCAGCGCGCCTTGCCCGAAGTAGTTTAATAGTAAGGCCGGAAGCACACACGCGAACCACGCGAATCGAATGGTACGCCGGGTGAAATGGCCCAGATCCGCGTAAAGGGCTTCTCCTCCCGTGACCACCAGGAAAACCGCTCCGAGGACCAAAAATCCGCTCAGACCGTTCCGGAGGAAGAAGCTGACCGCATGGAGGGGGCTGACGGCTTCAAGGACTTGAAGATGTCTCGCAATGCCCAGGATGCCCAAAAGGCCCAGAACGGAAAACCACAGAATCATCACCGGTCCGAACACGGAGCCCACCCCGGCCGTACCCCGTCTCTGAAAGACGAATAACAATATCAGGATGAACACGGTGATCGGAATCACATAGGGGTCGAATGCCGTTGTTGCCACCTCGAGGCCCTCCACCGCACTCAAGACGGAGATAGCCGGCGTGATCATGCCGTCCCCATAGAGCAGCGCCGCGCCGAATACGCCGATCGTCGCGATGAATCGTCTTGCGGAGGCTCTGTTTCGATTCCACGGGGAAACGAGTGCCATCAGTGCAAGGATGCCCCCCTCTCCGCCATTATCGGCCCGAACCACGTACAGGAGATACTTGACCGAAATGACGAGGATGAGCGACCAGAAGATCAGAGAAAGCATGCCCAAGACATTGGCGGGCGTCGGCTCTATTCGGGCGTGACCCAAAAAGCACTCCCGGAAGGCGTAAAGAGGGCTGGTGCCGATATCGCCGAAAACGACCCCAAGGGAGGTCAAACCCAGTGCCAGAAACGCCTTCCCCGTGAGTTCTTCATCATCGGACTCTTTCGGTTCACCCTGGAGTTTCTCGGGCTCTTCGGAGACCACCTGCTCAGCTTGCTCTTCGGCCATGGTCTTTGCACCTCATTTCAGGAGAATCCGGAGCGATTCCGAAAACGCCCCCGTCCGGTTCAGTTTTGAAGGGGATCTTATGAAAAGCAGGCTTCGCTGGAATCCGCGGAATAGAGGATCTTCTTGAAAAGGCAGGCGGATCCATGGGCCCTAAGTTCCGGGCTGAACTACATTGCAGTCTCCACAGCCACAAACGGGACAGTCCATCTTCTGCTTCATCTCACTCTTTCTGTCTTCAGGGACGATGCGATCCACATAGGTCTTGAAGGCATGCCCACACTCGGGACAGAGGGCATCCACTTCTTCCTGATTTCGGCTCTCCTCGCGTTTTTTCATGAATCGTCCTCCTTTTGCTGTCAGGGAACATGAAAATCTTCCTTCCGGTCCAATCGAATCACATGGGTCGAGCAGGAAATACAGGGATCATAGGCCCTAACCAAAATCTCCAAGGCGTGCGCAATGTCCGTCTCATCGCGATCCACGATACCGGGGGTGTAAGCCCACATGTCGGCCTCCAGATTTGCCAGGTTCTGGGCCGTGGGGATGACCAGGTTGGCCTCCAGGCATTTTCCCTCGTCGTCAAAAACGTACTCATGGAACAGGGTTCCCCGGGGTGCTTCCACTGCCCCCACACCCCTGCCGGATCGAGGATGTATCGGCGCCAGTTCGTCTTCGGCGCGAATGCCCGTCTCCAAAAGCCGATCGATGATTTGAACGCTCTCTTCGAGGCAGTGAACACATTCAACCACCTGGGCGGCACAGTTCATGAAAGGGTTGCTGCAGGGGACCTTGATGTCCAAATCCTCCGCCGCCTCTTTGGCCATAGATCCCAGCAGGGAATAGTTGTTGTTCAGGCGGGCGAGAGCGCCCACCATATATTCCGGACGGTTCCATTTTGCGTACTTTGCGGTGGAGTATGGTTGAACATATTCATGGATGGCATTTTGGTACGCCTCCGCCCCCAACCTCTCGCCATCGCTTGAGAAAAGATCTCCTTCATAAAAGGGGTAGACGCTGGAATGCTTTAAGGAGACATACTCGGTTTCCCGCTCGAAGGCAGGAAAGGAAAAGGAACGAAAGAGCGACACGGTTTTCCGCATATCCTCCATGGCATCCGTCAGCCGTCCTTTCATGTGAATAAGGCCGCCTTCGGTATGGACAAAAGAAAATCCCCCCACGTTCATGGCCACCGGATGCGTGTGACGTCCGATCACCTCAGTGCAGAGATCATAGGCCAGCCGTTTTAATCGCATAGCCCGCTGCACCGTCTCTCGATCCGTCTTTGCCAGATGAAGGATGCTTGGCACGTCTAGAATAGTCCGGCGCCACAAGGAAATAAAGGTGCAGGATGTGACTGCTCAGGACCTCCCCATGAAAGGCAAGGCGTCGCAGAAGCGTGGATTGCTCGGAAATTTTGACGTCAAAGGCCGATTCCACGGCCTTTAACGCGGCCGCCCGGTGGCTAACCGCACAGATGCCGCAGACACGGGAGGCCAGATGGGCTACCTGCTGGTAAGCCTTCCCCCTGAGGAAAGCTTCAAAAAAGCGTGGAGCCTCCACCACGGCAAAGCGTACCTCCTTCAGTTTTCCACCCGCAATCACGGCGGTAATATCACCGTGACCTTCCACCCGGGTCAGATGATGAACATCGATCTTTGCGTTATCGACCATGGTTCGACTGCTCCCATAGAACCGGCATGTCGGGCCCGTTATAGATGGAAAACCAGGAACGGATTCGATCCCGGTCGGGCTGAAGACGGCGGGCAACCGCCTCCATAATGGCGTGCCGCTGATCTCTTGTAAACACCCGCACCGCGGCCATCAGATTGGGCTTCGTCCACCAGCCCCCGCATCCCTGGCAGGCGTCTCCGTAGGCAGTGCAGATGGCATTGCAACCACATCGCGTAACCGGACCCAGACACATGATCCCTTCTCCAGCACACAAAGGTTGTCGTTTCGCTTGCACTCCACGCATACGGGGTCGTTTGGAAGAGGATGGGGCTGGCCGGTGAGAATCCGTTTGAAAACGGTTTCGATCTCGGGAAGGCTGGCGGGACATCCAAGGATGCGATAGTCCACCGAAACCACCGACGCCACGGGTTGTGCGCGAAGCGTCCCGAAATTGCCCGAATTATTGCCGTAAACCAGATTCAACGCTTCCTCCCCACTCCATGTGTTTCTGAGGGCGTTGTGGCATCCAATGCTCGCACAGGTTCCCAGAGACACCACGATCTCCGCCGTATTCCGAATCTCCTGTATGCGTTCCAAATCCTCCGGGCCGGCGATGCTCCCTTCGCAGAAAGCGATATCATATTCATCCGATCCGCCGCTCATGGCCTCTCGCCACGCCACCACCTCCACGTGTTCAAGCAGTTCCAGAAGCGTCTCTTCCAATTGAAGAACCGTCAACTGGCAGCCTTCGCAACAGGCGAAATCAAAGAACGCAATCCGTGGTTTGATTTTCTGTGTCTCCATTTTATCGCTCCCGGTGGGCAGTTTAGTCTTCCGGCGCCCGGGCCTCTATCGCCTCCGTGAAATCTTCCAGGTCCGAATATCGGAAAACGGGCCCGTCCTGGCACACGTAAACACCGTTCAATTGACAGTGGCCGCACTTGCCGATGCCGCACTCGAAATGCCTCTCCAGCGAAAAATAAATTCTTCTTCGGTTCAGGCCTTTGGCCAGAAGTGCCAGGGCGACGAATCGGTACATGACGGGAGGCCCCACGACCGCGGCCATGGTGGAAGGACTTCCCAGATCGATCTCGTTCTTGATCGGTTGCGTCACGACTCCGACTCTGCCTTTCCAAGATTCATCGGCCTCGTCTACCGTGATAAACATCTCGATACCAGGATCTCGGTTCCACTCCTCCACGTCCCCCCTGAACAGGATAAGAGAGGGATTCCTCACCCCATAGACCACGACAATTCTCCCGTAATCCTGCCGATTGTCTATCAGATAGTGGATCAGGGAGCGCAGGGGTGCAAGGCCGATACCGCCGGCCACCACAATAATATCGCCGCGTTTCATCATCTGAACAGGGAAACCACGGCCGAAAGGCCCGCGAATGCCCACCCAGTCTCCCTCGGAAGCATTGTAAAGGGCATTACTCACATGGCCCACGGGTCTTACGCAAATCTGAAAGAGGGAGGGACGGGTAGGCGTGGAGCACACAGAAATGGGAACTTCTCCGTAACCATACCTGGATACCTGGACGAACTGACCCGGTTGGTGCCCCAGGGCGCGCCGGTCGGCTAACTCCAGATCGATTACCGCATCCATGGCCTCACGACGGATGGAAACAATCCGGGCCGGTTCGGGAAGGTAAGTCGAATGGGAATCTCCATGGGCTTTTCGCTTTTCGATCTCAGACATGGGCGGTACCTTTCGCCGCGGCGGCGATGAGGCGATTTGTCTCATCCAGGATATTGATATCCGCGGTACAGGCCCTGCTGCAGCGTCCGCAACCGGTGCAGAAAGGACGGCCGAAGCGGCGGTGGAGATAGAGGAATTTGCGGTGCCAGCGATGCCTGACCCGCTCCCAGCGTTCCCCCCGGAACCGGTGCCCGCCCGCTATGACGGCAAAATCCGCCAACTGGCATGAATCCCAGGCCCTGCGCCTCACGCCGCTGTTCAGGTCCCAGTTGAATTCGTCCTCCATGGTGAAGCAGAAACACACCGGACAAGTGGTGTTGCATGAGCCACAGCTGTAACACCGGGAAGCAATATCTTCCCAGATCTCACGAAATGATCCCGCCTCTAATAAATCCGCCAACCGATCGGCATCCGCTTCCAGACATCTCTGCATAGCCATGGCCTTTTGCCTGGAATGGTTTGCGGCATTCAGGAAGTCATCTCCCAAAGGATTGCTGGTGGCAGCCTCGGAAAGGATCTCAGCACCTGCCCGGGTGTGAATCTCCACCAGATAACCGCGATCAGTCTCCATCAGGAAGAGATCGCACGGTCTGCGGGTCTCGGACGTTCCCAGCGAATCACAGAAGCAGTATTCGTCAGGGATACAGTCTATTCCGATGAGGATTGCCCGGCTGCGATTGTGCTGCCATCTCCGATCAGGCGGTGGATAAGCGTAAGCGCGGTCCAGCGCGTCGATGGCGGAAAGGTCGCAGGAATGGATTCCCACCACAACAAAAGGCGCCTCTTCCTCAACCGGTAAGAGCTCCGGCGGGTTTCCCGCATTGAATCGAAAGAGGGTTTCTTCCGGAGGGAAAAATGCCTTTTTGGGAGGCAGGGTCGTGGTGGTGTAATTCAGCACAAGATCTTCCGGCCTGCGCAACCAATCGAACAGATGGAACCCGGGTTGATCCGCCCTTTGCATGGGTCCCATCACCTTCTCCTTTTTCATGATCCGTCCGATAAAATCTGTTAAGGCGGCAGCGGAAATCAATCTGTATGAAGGCATTATTCGACTGCGCAACATGAGTTAGCTCCTTACCCTTCTGTTATCTGTCGACGAAAGGCCTGCAACCGTCGCACGTGCTGATGTTCCTCCGCCATAACTCGATCTACCTGACCCACTTCCGACAACCGGACCAAGGTTCTGATCCCCGAATAGAAAAGGATCGATTTCTTCTCGAATTCGAGAGCCGCATCTATGGCTTCGACGGGATTTTGGATGTTAAGGAGCCGCTTGGAAACGGTTTCCGGAGCGTCAAAAACTTCTCTTTCCACGAATGCTTCCAGATAATTGCGGAGCTCTCCGGAATAGCTCTCCGGAATCGTTTCATCCGCATCCAGGCCCTTTTTCATGCGCGAGAACAGCCGGGCATGCGCCACTTCCTGCTCCAACAGGAATCGGAACACTTCCTTCAATTCGATGTCGGCAGTCGACGACAGGCACGCCTCGTAGAATGCTCGTCCGTGATCTTCGATCCGGATGGCCATCTCCATGAGCTCCACAGCCCGAAATACTGGGTGTTGCGGCATCATTATCCGAAGGTCTCCTACTTAAATCTGGAGCTGGCTGACTTTATCGCCTCTTCCACGGCATCCAAGGCCATTCCAACACCAATTTTCAGATCTTCCCATGCATCTCCCCCAGCCTCACGCATTTCCGCCAGCTTAGCCTCAGCCACTTTTCGTTTTTCCTGCAGATATTCCATTTGTTTGTTATACTCGGCGCGCACCCCCGCCTCCGCTTTATCAGCCTTAGCCCTCAGCTTGTCGATTTTATCATTCCATTGATCCAGCCTTGCGTGCAGCTTTTGAATATAGAGATCTTTTTCCGACATGATTTTATCCTCCCTGATGTTTCAGCCAATATTGCGAAAATTATAGCCTCCTAAAATACTCTTTACTATGGGGTCTATCTTGTATTCGACGGGTTTTTCCATCCTATTTCAATCGGGGCTCATGGTTTGGTTTCTTCGAGTTTGCATTCATTTCTGCAACGGTTCAAAATGTTGCTTCTCTCGACCTGAACGGTTACGTGATCAATACCGAATCGCTCTTGGAGTTCTGCATCTATCCGAGTCAGCATGGCATCGTCATTTTCCAGAACCGGCTTTACCACGTGGGCCGTCAGAGCGGTCTCCGCGGTGCTCATGGCCCAGATATGCAAATCGTGAACCGCCTTGACCCCCGGTACGTTCAACAGATAGCTTGAGACCTCTCTTAAATCGATTTCAGCAGGAACGGCGTGCAATACCAGGTTGACGGAGTCCCGAAGAAGCCCCCACGTCCCTACCAGAATGATGCCCCCAATAACCAGACTGATGACAGGATCAATCCACAGCCGGCCGGTAATCATGATGCCCACACCGGCCGCAACCACTCCAAGCGACACGCCTGCATCTGCCGCCATATGAAGAAAGGCGCTCCGAATGTTCAAATCCTTTTGCTGACCCGAAACAAAAAACAGGGCCGTGGCTGTATTAATGACCACGCCGATAGCCGCGACGTAGATCATGGTAACGCCTGAAACAGGTCGCGGATTAACGAAGCGGTGAATGGCCTCCCAGGCAATTCCGGCCACTGCAAAGAAGAGGATGACCGCGTTAATGAGAGCGGCCATGATGGTGGTACTTTTCCATCCGTAAGTTCTGCGGCGGGAGGAGCCGCGGGTGCTCAGAACCTGAGCCCCCCAGGCCAAAAGGAGTCCTAAGACGTCCCCTAAATTGTGACCGGCATCTGCAAGCAATGCGGTGGAATTTGCCAGAATCCCAAAAGCAGCTTCGAAGGCGACGAAACCAATATTTAAACAAACAGCCAACCCGAAGGCCTTATTGTAATGAATCTGCGCGTGATCATTCATCTATTCATCTCCTCTTAAATGTAATGATAGGAGATTTGCTATGGATTCCACAATAGGGGGAATCCTGTATTTTCAGACATAAAGCCTTTCTTCCGCGAATATACAGGATCGAACGTATTTCCATCGGCATCTCTCATGAATAGAATTCCAAGTAACAGAGGGAGGGATCAAAATGCTCTCAAGAAATGAGGCCTCCACGTTTTAGTTCTTTCCTCGATATATCACGATAATGGCGGCGACAATGGTTGTGACACCGTTCGGAATTCTATGGACGGAGATGAATAATAATCTAAGAAAGGAGATACGTTATGAGCAAATCACAACAATTAGTATGGGTAAAGGACAATGCAGGCAACCGGTTCATGTGCCCTTATGATGCCCTGCTAGACCCCAATTCCGTATCCGAAGAAGAGAAGAAGAATTGTGTGGATGACGCATCCCGCCTCTCCAATCCCAAGAGCGTACCGGGAGAGGGAAAAATCAAATTCTCCAAGTCCACCAGTCCTGCCTAAACGATCGGGGGCAGGATCTCTCTTTAATGGGAACCCGGCCATCGGCTGAGTTCCCATTTCTGTCTCAAAGAATGCAACTGAATGGGTCATGGAGATGTAGAAACATATGGATAGCCTATCAGCCAGAAACAACATGGTCACGAAGCAACTCATGGCTCGGGGAATCACCGATCCCGGCGTGCTGGCCGCCATGCGAAGGATTCCGAGAGAGCGATTTCTGCCCGATTACCGCGAAGACCAGGCCTACGAGGACGGTCCATTGCCTATCGGGAATGGCCAGACGATATCCCAGCCTTACATTGTCGCCTACATGACCGAGGCACTGGAACTCACAGGGGAAGAAAGAACTCTGGAAATCGGCACGGGCAGCGGATATCAGGCCGCCATCCTGGCTGAACTCTCCAAAAAAGTCTATACGGTCGAACGAATCGGCACACTTCTCGATAACGCAAAAGAGCTTTTGGGTGAACTGGGATATATCAATGTCCAATTCAAACTCGACGATGGGACCTCGGGCTGGAAGGAAAACGCCCCTTATGATGCGATCATCGTCACGGCGGCGGCCCCCCATATCCCGGAACCATTATTTGAACAGATGGCGGAGGGAGGCCGCCTTGTAATCCCCGTTGGGGACAGAATCTCACAGGAACTGATCAAGATCACAAAAAATGGAAACGAGTTCCGCAAAAGATCGCTGGGAGGCGTCCGCTTTGTGAGCCTGATAGGAGAGCATGGTTGGAAGGAATAGAGGATTCATTCTCGCCAAAGAGCCCTTTCTAACGGTTACAGCCGGAAACTATTCCCGTTCCATCGAAATCGAAATCGCTATCGGTATCGAAAGGCAGGCACTTAGAATGGCGCGATGCCGACTTCGATCCCGATTTCGATACAGGACCCATATACAAAACCCCGAGTTTCTTTTATTAGCCCGGCCGCGATTCACATCTCCTCTCTACCTCATATGCCCAAGGCCTTACGCTTTGCCTGAATGTGATTGAACATCATATCCACCGCCTTCACCGGGTCCTTTTCCACATTAAGTATTCCTCCCGTCACATCCGAACAATCCTGCGTCAGAAGTTTGACCAGATTCGGCGCGCCGGTCACCGTGGGAACGGGATTCACGTAGGTGTAAAGGCCCAGGGCCAGGGCGAATACGGCATCAATGGTGGCCTTTTGCTCCATGTATTCGGGCGCCGCGGCAACCACGGGAAGATCGGGGATCGGCACACCGCCCAGGGCTCCGGAGATCGCGGCAAGAAGATCAGCGATCCGCCCCGTATCCGTACAGGTGCCGTAACTGAGCACGGGGGGTATTTTCAGGGCCTCGCATATCGCCTTCAGGCCGGGTCCGGCAAGTTCTTTTGCTTCCAGACCGCAGAGCCCGCCTACCTGCAGAGCCGCGTTCCCGCACCCCATGGACAGGACCAGAACATCCCGCTTGATCAATTCCTTTGCCACGGCCATGCTGTGGACATCCTGGCCGTAGTCCCGAAGTGTGGTGCAGGAGACAAAGCCTGCCACTCCTTGAATGGTTCCCTTCTTGATAGCATCCAGAAGGGGATCCAGGCTTCCACCCAGGGCATCCAGGATACTCTCCGAAGAGAAGCCTACCACGGCCTCTTTCATGGGCAGGTGCGTAACGGCTTCGACCGTGGAATTTCTTTCCCTGAAATTTTCTATCCCCATCCGCAGAAGCTGCGCGGCCTGCTCCTCGGCCTTCCATGGAACATAATTGATCCGATCCGTAATACCGTCAAATGCAACCAGATCGCTCACCGGGATAAGCTTGAATTTGTATTTCGAGGCGTACAGGGGATCGATGGGCATGGAACAGTTCATGTCGCAGGCGAATAAGTCGACGCAACCGCTTGCCAGGATCGCCTCCTGCATGATCCAGTTGCCGGTAAACCCATAGAAGGCATCGTCCATTTTCCATCTCTGGATCATTTCCTGTCCTGTTTCGATATTGGCGATTATTCGAAGCCCCTTTGCGCCCACGTCCCTGGCCTTTTGCTGCCATTCCGGTTTCCGGGCCAGTTGGACCATGGCAAAACCCAGGAAAGGCTCGTGTCCGTTGGGGAGGATATTCACATAATCCGGTTCCAATACACCGAGATCCACGCGCATGGGGTGGGGTCTTGGGATGCCGAAGAGGACATCCTGGCAATACTCATTGATAATTTGACTCTGATAGGCCATGGCGATAGACATACGCATGGCTTTGAGGGCCAGGCTAACATAGTAACCATCCACGTTCGTCAGGCAGGAACTTGTGGCCCGCATCATCTCGCCATAAATTCCGCCGGGAAATATATCCAATTTTTTCCATACGGCCTTTCGCTCTTCGGTAGCCAGCTTCTCGACAATCCGGCTTGGCTCGTCCGCCTTTCTGTTGAAATCGGTCTCGGCGAAATCACACAATGCGAGGGCGGTTTCCGGAACGGAACCCGTGGATCTCACCCCCAGGCGCTCTGAAAAATTTATAAGTTTTTCCCCTTCCAGTATTTGAAACGGGGTCTTTCCTTCCGCGGTGGCCCTGAGCGTCTTCATGGTTTGCTCGGTGTGATAATGATAGGTGGACGCCCCCATGATATTCCTCAGGACCATCATGCGCATGGCCATTCCATCTGCATCGATACCGCAAACGCCCCTTTTGTCCTTTCCCGCATCCGCCCTGCAGGGACCGTTTGAACAAAGATCGCAGCGAACGCCCCCCATGCAGAAAGGGCACCTTTGATCCGGATCTTTACCCAATCCCTGGGCCTCATAGCGATCCCAGATATTGTTCATATTATCCTTTTTGATCCTTTCGTACATCTTTCGGACCGATTCATGATACGAAATTCTTTCTCCTTCCATGGGTCTCTCCTTTCGAGTGGATGTTGTCAAAATAGAACCAAGCTTTCAGGTTTCAGGACCCAATCCCATATCCGCCGGATCCCGATTGGGCGATTTACTCCTCATTCCCACGGAGGACCATGGGAACGAGGAAGAAACAGCGAATGACATTCATTCACGAGCATTGGCTTTTGAGCATTCGGCTGTTATTTTCCCCTCTTTTCAGCCTTGTTTATTCATTCTCCATCCAGGGAAAAGAAAGGCAATCGGGTAAATCAAGTATATACGAGAGAAAAAATAGGTATCCTATTCAAAAATCCTGACAGAAATGGAGTCACGAGGTCTTTTTTGTTGCCGCATCTTGGATGGACCTTCACGGACCGTCGAGAGGTCCTTCTGTGCCGATACAAGTCAGCTATTGATATGCCACCATTTTCCCGTACCAGCATGGAAGGACCGGTGCATCCGCAGGAATCAGATGCGGCAACAAAAAAGACCTCGTGACGGAATGGTTCTTTGGGTGCGTACTCCGCTACCAAGGAATTTGAATAGGACACAAAAATATGTAATTCACATAATCCCTCCCAGTCTTCCCGCTTAGCTCCCAACGGATCCAAAATACACAATTTACCCTATTCCCGCATCCACCTTAAAATGATAATAAATTCCCTATCAAAACGAAAAAAGACCCTGTGACGGAATGGATTTGCTGAATCTAAAATGGTTTACCAGGAAATTCGAATAAGATATAAAATAAGATACATAAAGGAGGCTGGTGATGCAAATCTGGTTGAAAAGGGCCTACGAAGAACCGGCATCCACCGATGGTACGCGCGTATTAGTAGACAAACTATGGCCTCGAGGCGTGAAAAAGGAAGAGGCCCGGATTGATGTTTGGCTCAAAGAAATAGCACCCAGCGATGACCTGAGAAAATGGTTCGGCCACGATCCGGACAGATGGGATGCATTCAGGAAAAAATATATCAACGAGTTAAAAGAGAATGAAGAGGTCGTGAAAAAACTGTGTGAAATCGTCGAAGGAGGACGAGTGACACTCATTTATGGAGCAAAAGACGAACAACACAACAATGCCGTTGTCTTAAAGCAATATATGGAAGAAGATCCGCCATGCCCATTCAAAACATAGATGTTGCCAAGATATTCACGACGATGGCTGATCTCCTTGAAATTGAAGATGCGAACCCTTTCAGGGTAAGGGCCTACCGGAACGCGGCCCGAACGGTCGCCGGACTGCCCCATGACATCTCGGATATGGTCCATTCGGAAAAGGATCTGACCGCCCTGCCCGGGATCGGCAAAGACCTTGCCGGCAAAATCAAGGAGATCGTTGAAACCGGTACGCTTTCGCAACTGAAGGAACTGGGAGAACGCATCTCCCCGGAGTTGGCGGACCTGACAAAAATTCCCGGATTGGGTCCGAAACGGGTCAAGGCGCTTCATTCCGCCCTGGGCATAGAGACTCCCCAAGAGCTCAAACAGGCGGCCGAGAAAGGGCGGGTCAAGCAGGTGGAGGGTTTCGGAGAAAAAACGGAGCATTCCATCCGTGAGGCGCTCCGACAGGACGAAGCGGAGGAAAAGCGCATCAAACTTCTGGAAGCCGAACAGTATGCAAGAGCCCTGGTGTCCTATCTCAAACAAGCCGATGGAATCAAGGAGGTTACCGTGGCGGGTAGTTTCCGGCGCAAAAAGGAGACCGTGGGCGATCTGGATATTCTGGCCGCCTCCAGAAAAGACGCCGGGGTCATGGATCGCTTCGTGGATTATGAGGACGTTCAAAAGGTTGTTTCAAAGGGACAAACCCGCTCAACCGTGATGCTGCGTTCGGGTCTTCAGGTGGACCTCCGGGTCGTTCCCCAGGCCAGCTATGGCGCTGCCCTTCACTATTTTACCGGATCCAAGGCCCACAACATCGCCGTCCGGAAAATGGCGGTCAAGAAGGATCTCAAGATCAACGAGTACGGTGTGTTCAGGGGAGAGAAACGGATCGCGGGGAAGACCGAAGAAGAGGTTTACCGAACAGTGGGACTTCCCTATATGGAACCGGAACTCAGAGAGGATCGGGGAGAACTGGATGCCGCCCTGAACAACACGCTGCCGAACCTGATCACCATAAAGCAGATCCGGGGGGACCTGCATGCACATACCAGAGAAACGGACGGGCGGGCCACGCTGGAAGAGATGGCTGAAGCCGCTCGAAATCTGGGATATGAATACCTGGCCATAACGGATCACTCGAAAATGGTTAGCATGGCCCATGGCCTGGATGCCAAACGCCTGGAGAAACAGATCAAAAAGATTGATCGCTTTAACGAGACCTTGAAAGATTTCGTACTCTTAAAAGGGATTGAAGTGGATATCCTTGAAGACGGAAGCCTCGATTTGCCGGATGAGATCCTCAAGGGGCTTGATCTGAGGGTCTGCTCCGTCCACTATAAACAAAATCTTCCGAGAGAAAAACAGACCGAGCGCATCCTCCGTGCCATGGACAACCCCTGGTTCAATATCCTGGCCCATCCCACCGGCCGTCTCATTAATGAACGAAGGCCATACGAAGTGGACATGGAGCGTATCATGGAGAAGGTCGGAGACCGGGGTTGTTTCCTGGAACTCAATGCCCACCCGGAGCGCCTTGATCTTACTGACGTGCATTGCAAAATGGCAAAAGAGATGGGAGTGAAGGTGGTCATCTCCACTGATGCCCACAGCACCGCGGATCTGGGTCTCATGCGATTCGGACTCTACCAGGCCCGAAGGGGCTGGCTCGAAGCGAAGGATGTCATTAACACCCTTTCTCTGAAACGACTGAGGAACGTGTTGAAAAGAGATTAGGTTCCCGAACAAATCAGAACCGACCCGGGTATCCGTAATGTAACGGCATCTCCCAGCCGTTTCCCCCAATCATAACCGTGCAGGCATCTTGAGAGGCCAGGCCAGCGATATCGGTCACTGTAATCTGGAAGGTCAAAGACTCCCCTTCAGCGATCCCATCCGGAACAATGAAACGTACTTTGAGTGCTAAAGGATTCCAGAATCTCACGGGCTTTCCACTGAGCTGTTTCCATCGAACAAAAGCTACGCCGTCATCCGGATCAAAGGAGCTTGATCCGTCAAGGGTCACTATATTTCCAGTATTTGCCTGTTGATCAGGACCCGCATCGGCTACAGGCGGAATGTTGGTGGAGGAAACATTCACTACACAGGTATCTCTCGATCTCAGACCTCCAGCATCCTCAACAGTCAATTGAAAGGTCAGTGATACATCTTGAGAGGATCCATCCGGCGCCACGAAAACAGGTTGAATGCCTGTCGGATCTGAAATATTAACCGTTGGCCCCCCGGTCTGTTCCCAGAGAAAAGAGGCAATGCCATCGTCCGGGTCTGATGAATCCGAACCGTTGAGTATTACGGTATCCCCTCTGTCCACAGCCTGGTCCAAGGAGGCGTTTGCCGCAGGTGGAATATTACCCCAAGATACGTTGACGATGCAGTAATCTTCAGACTGCAGGCCCGTGCTATCCAGAACCGTAAGCCGAAAGGAGAGAGAAGCCCCATCCGGGCCCACAGACGGCGACGTAAAGGTTACTCTCCCATCCACCGTAGGCAGAAGTGCAACAGGGGGGCCATCAGTTTGTTCCCATATGTGGCTGAAAATATCCCCGTTTGGATCTGTGGAGTTGTTTCCGTTCAATATTACGGCAGCCCCCTCAAGCACCGTTTGGTCCGGACCGGCGTCTGCGACCGGGGGCAGATTTTCTTCCGGCATCAGGAAGGAAATTTCTTCCGAAAAATCACTTTCATGACCACTGATACTATAGGCGGTAACGGCAAAGTAGTAAATCCGGTTTGGCTCCATATCTGTAAAGGAATAGCTTGACTGATCGCCGACATCCACACTGTAGGTATAAATTCCGCTTTCAAAACCATAGTAGATCCGATAGCCGGCCAGGTCCATCTCGGTATTCGGATCCCAGGCAATGGTTACCTGAGCCGAAAGCGCTTCAACAGACGGAAAAAGATTGATTGAGGCAAAGGTTACGGAGGAAAAAAATGCAATAAATGAAAATTGAAAAAATGCCCTCATTCGTTTTTTCATGATTGCACCTCCTAAAATCTCAAGTCTTCGGATGAGAATGCAGGGGTTGATTCATGGTATGCAGGAAGTTTCGATGGTGTTTGGCCCGGTTTTCGATGAGCCGGTAGACACCCAGTTTTATCCCATCTTGAATCACCATCCAGACCAGATTGTATATCCAGACAATGCCGATCACCTTCCAGGAAAGAGCAGGCACCAGCCAGCCGAACCCCGTCATAAGGAGAGCAAAGACCTGGGTTCCTACAATAGCCCAGAAAAGCTGCCAGGAGGGGTACGGAGGCCGCCAGAAAGCCTTTTTCGTTCGTGTGAGGAAGAGCATGAGATGCCCCCCCGCCACCAACTGCAGAAAGATCAAGGTCTGAAGATGAGGCGTGTCCAGGTGCAGCACTTCCTTTCCTATGAGGAGCAGGCCGAAGCTCTGCAGGATAGCCAGAAACCCCAGACTGCTCGAAACGGAAAGAACCCGATGCATCTCCCATCGCACGGGCTTCGGGCTGAGCCAGGTGTTATCGTAGGCGATCGCCATAATGGGAATATCGTCCAACAAGGCCAGGATGATGATCATGACGGCGGTAAGAGGATAATAATCGAAAAGGAGCATGGCCAGAACCACAAAGAACATGATGTCGATGGTCATGGCAATGCGGTAGATGGTATAACTCATCATCCGTTCAAAGATACGCCGCGCTTCCTCCACCGCTTTGATGATCACCGAAAGACCGGGCGCCGTCAGGACGAGGGATGCCGCCGACTGGGCGGCATTTGTGGCCCCCGAGACCGCTATCCCCGCTTCCGCCTGTTTGAGGGCAGGGGCATCGTTCACCCCGTCGCCCGTCATGGCCACGATATGATTCCGCTCCTGCAGGGCCTTGACGATACTGTACTTGTGCTCGGGGAAGACCTGGGCGAATCCGTCCGCCGCTTCAATTTTAAGAACGGCATCGTGGCTGAGATGCATGGTTTCGCCTTCACCGCCGAAGAGCTTGTCGGCAGCTTGGATATTGGTCCCCATACCCAGTTGGCGGGCGATTTCCCGGCCGATGGCCACATTGTCGCCGGTCAACATCTTCATTTGGATCCCGTGCTCTTTCGCTTGGGCGATGGTGGCGGCGGAGTCTTCCCGGGGAGGATCGTACAGGGGAAGGATGCCCAGAAATTGCCATCTTCCATCGCTTTCCGCCCTGGCAACCCCGAGGGTGCGATATCCCTTGGCGGCCAATTCATCCACCGATTTTTCAGCCGCGGCAAGGGTCTCTTTGTCCAGGTCGCACAGGTCAAAAATAATCTGGGGCGCACCTTTTGTGACCTTGAAGCCGGTCCCCCGGCCGTCTTTCACCGTGGCCTCGGTGCGTTTCTTCACCGGATCGAACGGAACGAAATGGGTCTGCGTGTATGATTTGAGCACACTGACATCCTCCATCCCTCCAATGACCGCCGAATCGATGGCGTCCTGATCCTCCTCTTTCGACGCCAGGGACCCGGCAAGAATCAATTCCTGGCTATCGCCCGCTTTAAAAGGGATCGGATCGCCCAAGGTAAGCTTGTTTTGCGTTAATGTCCCCGTTTTATCGGAACAAAGAATGTCGATCCCGGCCATCTCCTCAATGGACTGCAGCCGGGAAACAATGGCTTTTTTCTTGGAGAGGGCGAGAGCGCCCAGGGCCATGGTCACCGATAAGACGGCCGGCATGGCCACCGGGATGGAGGCCACCACCAGGATCAGGATAAACTGGGCAAGATCGAGGATGCTCACCCCGCGCACCAACTCCACCACCACCAGGATGATGCTGAGCCCGAGCGCCAGGAAGATGAGAAAATTTCCCACCCGAAGGACCGCTTTCTGGAAATGGGAAACCGCCCCCGCACTCTCCACCAGTTTTGCCGTGTGCCCGAAATAGGTGTCCCCGCCGGTCCCGGTCACCAGCCCCACCATCTCCCCTTGTTTCGCTATGGAGCCTGAATAGGCCACGTCACCCGTATTCTTGTCAACAGGCAGGGACTCCCCAGTGAGAGCGGACTGATCCACACTCAGGTAGTCTCCCTCCACAAGTTTGACGTCGGCCGGGATAATATCTCCGGCGCGCATGCGGATGACGTCCCCCGGGACAAGTTCCCGTGCGGGAAGACTTTGCCACTCTCCCTCCCGCCGCACCCGCGCCTTGAGGGCCAGTTGCTCTTTCAGCGCATCGAGGGCGTTTGCAGCCTCGTGCTCCTCCCAAAAGCCGATCACGGCGTTGAAGAGGAGCAAGACGATGATGATGATGAAATCAGCCCAATGTTGAACAGCTCCGGAGAGGACCGCCGCGATTTCGATCATCCAGGGGATTGGACCCCAGAAATAACCCAGAAACTTCAAAACAGGGCTGACCTTTTTTTCCACGAGGGCATTTGATCCGTACTGCTCCAGTCTCTGCTGGGCCTCGGAGTGACTGAGCCCCTCGGGGCGGCTCTCAAGAACTTTATAAAGATCCTCAACACTCGTTTTTTCAGCATCGCTGCTGCTGATGTTTTTCAATTCCATCGATTTGTCTCCCTGTCTTCCTAATCATGGAAGCGGTCAAGATACCGGCAGGGATTTTTCATTCTTCAATCGTAATCGCTTCATTCGGGCAAAGTTTTGCGGCCCTTCGGCAACATGCCTCGAGGGCGCGGGGAATCGCAGCAAGCCGCACCGCGGCCCTCTTGCTTCCTTCTTGAAAACGAAATACATCCGGACACTCCATGACACAAAGGCCCACGGTCCTGCACTTCAGCTCATCCACAATGACTTTCATGCCCCACCTCAAGATAGAAAATATTGTATTTATTAGGTTTTCCCCGATGGGCGATTCACATGGCCGAGTCGGGAAAAAGGCCCTGACTCCCTGTACCCAGCCCTCACATTAGGTTGGTGAAATAGCGATGTAAATACGGTAAAGCACCTATTTGGGGGCCGAAAAAAAACGTATGTTGGTTTGCACCAATTCAATCTTTATTTATATACAGCATTTTTGGCATGAAAATACAGGATTAAATGAATTCCCGTAGGTATATATTGCCGATAAGTTTGGTAAGCAGAGGATGAAGGATGAACCGAAGTCCAATGCGCGGGAATGAATAATATTCATTCCCGCGTATTGGACCCAAATAGAAACGACAGAAAAGAACATGATAAAAGGAGAGCTGCTATGAAAGCATTTCACGAATTGTTCAAAGTGCGCCTCATGATTTTAGTTGTGGGCCTTGCCCTTTTCCTGACTGCCAATGCAAGGGCTGCGACAACCACCTGGTCTCTGAATGGCTATAATATCTTACTCAACGGACAAACATTTTTTGCCCAGGGGATGGGCTACTATCCGCTGCCCATAGGCAATACGGCCAACACAACCCCCTATGGAGACTATTTCTACAATTTCCAGGGGCAGGATATGGTGTGGAAAAACATTGTGGAAAGGGATGTCCCCAAAATGCGATCCACCGGAGTCAACGTCGTCCGGCTCTATGCCATGTGGACCTGTGCCGCCGCCGATTATACCCTTGATCCTCTTTGTACGAACAAGGCCTTTACCATATACCATAATAAATTTCTGGATATGCTTTACAATAACGGGCAGGATCCCATATATCTGCTCGTCGGTGTATATACCGAGAACAACTGGTCGGACCCCACCTACCAGTCTCAGATAGAGAACATATATAAACAGGTCGCCACGGAGCTGAAAGACCATCCTGCCGTGATGGGTTTCATGATAGGAAACGAGCTGAATGCCGATTTCAAAAATGACCCGAACTTCTGGGCATGGGTGAACAAAGTGGGCAAAATGATCAAGGAAATCGCCCCTGACAAGCTTACGACCGTGGCGCTGATCGACGACGGTTTTCAAAGCCTCGATGCAATCAACCAGATCGGTCCGAAAGAAAACGGGACGGTCATGCCCTATATCGATGCCTGGGGCATCAACAACTATCGAGGGGATTCCAGCAGTTCAGGCCCCAACAGCGGATTTACAGCGGGTTTCTGGTCTGGCTACCAGTCCAGGAGCAGCAAGCCGCTTCTCATGACCGAATGGGGCGTCCCGGCGTCCATGCACGTGCCCGATGAAGCCTATCCATCGGGGATTCCGCAAGAACTTCCTAATAATGCGGAAGACCAGGCGACATTTATCAAAAATCACTACAAGGACATGGTGCAGAACTCCACCATAAACGGCGGAATTTCCTCGGGCGGCACGCTTTTCATGTGGGCGGACCAGTGGGACAAACAGGAATGCGATGCGTGTTCCCCCAGTACGCATGACGGCACGGCCTCGGGCCCTACCGGGAATTTCCCGGGTAACTGGTGGGATGAGGAATGGTTCGGCCTGCACTCGGTAACAAAAGACCCCAGTCGTCCATGGGACCAGAACTGGGACGTTGCAAACAACAAACCCTATCCGGCTGACACATTAACGGAAAGGGCCGCTTACAAGACGATTGCCAGGCTCTTCACGGTCCCGGATCCGGAACTGCAAACAACCATCGCCACCAACTCCGCCGGGCGAAATGCCACGACTGACCAAATTAGCAGCGAAAGTCCCGCGGAAATATCATCCGACGACCAGACCGGGAATTTTGACAACCTCGTTCCTTCCGCGGCAATGACCTCCGGAGTGCCAAAAATCGTCAGCAATCTCGATCTTACCTCAGCATTAGAAGGCGGGATGGACGGCATAACCTTTCCATGGCAGGACGCTGATCCCCTTGAAGCAACCCCTTCCGATATCGTACAAATCAACTACAGTCTCGATCCCAACAGGTTGGAGGGCACTACAGCTGACTGGTATTTGGCAGCCTTGGTCTATCCTTATAAGGATGCAAAATCGTTCACTGTCTATCATTTTTCCCCGCAGGGAATATGGGAGATAGCCGGCGATCAGAGCCTCCTTCTGCCGAAGACGCCCAGCTATGTGGGAGATCTGTTCCAGTTAGATCATTTCAAAGCCTTTGAAGGAAATTTAGACACTGGATATTATGAGTTTATCTTTGACCTTGCCGTAAAGAGAAGCGACCGGAGGGGCTATAACCATTATATCGACGGCGAGGCCGTTAACGTTATAGAATAAGAAATAATAGAAGGAACTCGGGGAAAAGGGGCTTTTGCATTGGAAATCTATGGGCCGTTAGGAGGATTTCTCCCACCGTCTCATAAGGCTTTCAATGCTGAGCCCCTGGACCGCAACCGAAAAAACGACCACCATATAAGTGGCCATGAGAAGGGTCTCCCTTTCAGGACCCAGCGGAAGGGATAGAGCAAGGGCCACTGCAATTCCTCTGCACACTGAGGAAAATATATAATGAAATCAAGTCTCTCA
The DNA here is from genome assembly GCA_963747555.1 of uncultured delta proteobacterium. Lineage (GTDB taxonomy): Bacteria > Desulfobacterota > DSM-4660 > Desulfatiglandales > Desulfatiglandaceae > DUZB01. The sequence continues at coordinate 162,648 of CAVVFZ010000025.1, read as the reverse complement.
CGTCTCTACTATCGGATAAGATACAGTATAGGCTTTTATCCGGCCATCATTGCGACCGCCTACTTCGCCTTTGCTCTAATCATTGTCGCCCTGCCCTCCTCCGTCTTCTGGAGTTCCCTGGAACCATTCTTCGAGTGGATAAATATCCCTAAGGTTTTGAACGACAAGGCCGTCCTCTCCGCCTTGATTACCGGGATCATCTCCTTCACTGCCCTTAGTTTCGCGATGGTGATGGTGGTTCTAAGCAACGTCGCCACCACCTTCTCGCCCAAATTGGTTCTTGGGCTGGTCACCGAAAAAGCGCACCAGATTGTTCTGGGAAATTATATCGGCGCGATTCTCTACTGTTTGACGCTACTTCTGATGGTTTCAAACACAAAATCCCATCAGTTCCATGATCTGGCCATAATTTTTGCGGCTGCCATGGGCATCTGGTGCCTCGTGCTGTTCATCTACTTCATTCACAATATTTCCATTTCCGTCCAGATAAGCAGCATAGTGGAAGAAATTTACAACGAGACCAAAAAGGAATTGTATAAAAGACAGAAGGCTGACGAAACCGGCGAACGTCATGGACAATCCTCCATTGAAGAGAAAATTCTGCCGAGATATATTTTTCCGTCAAGAACATCAGGTTATCTGCAAAGAATCAACACGGACGATCTCGTCAAAATTGCAGGCAAGCATGATCTGGTAATTCGAATTCATCCTCATTTAGGCGACTTTGTTGTGGAAGATTCTCCATTCATGTCGTGCACAAAGAATCACGATGAAATGGATTCCACGGTTCAAGACAGCATTTATGACAAATTTACATTTTTTTCAGGAGAGAAAATAGAAATCAATCAAAGATACGGCTTTACACAATTGATGGAGATCGCGATTAAGGCGCTCAGCCCCGGAATCAATGACCCGGGGACCGCCAGCATCTGTATCGATTACCTGACGGACCTGCTCGTTTTGTGGAACAGGTTGGACCATTCGGACGTATATTATGATGAGAATCAAAATCCTCGTTTGATTGTTGAATCCTTGAGCTTCGAGACGCTGTTCAGCATTTGCATCGGTCCGATAAGACGTTACGGCAGAGCAGACCTTTTGATAGCGAATAAGCTGCTCCAGTCTTTCAAGACCTTGTCCCATTTTGACGGAAAAGAAAAACGATACAAAAGGCTTCTGAATGAGGAGGCAGTTAGTGTCATTGAAGGGATAAAAGGTTCTTCATCCAATAACAACGATCTCGGGTTTATTCATGCCCGCATTCTGGAAATGAATAAAAGTCCGGAAGATTACTTCAAACTGCCGCCGAGCCTGGAGGAAGTGTAATTATCATTAAGCCTTGTGTTCATGAAGGAGGAAAACATTATGGGGTTACAACCTGTCGTTGCAATAATCGCGGGAATTCTAATTTTGATCTTTCCAAGGATTTTAAATTATGTCGTGGCCATCTATCTCATTGTCGTCGGCATTATGGGGCTGACCGGGCTCTAATCCCGATACCCGTGAATATATAATATTCATTCAGCTTTCATGGTGCGGAACCTCTGCATCGCACTGCCGCCGGAGATTTGGGGTTTCGGATTTCCCCGCTGTACCGGGGTTGTTTCTCATATGGGCAAAGCCCCCCTTTGAAAAGGGGGGCACAAGCGGATTAACAGCTTAGTTGACTTTTTCCGCGGTCTCTTTGGCTTTTTCTTTTACGTCTTCGGCCTTATCCTTCACGGCTTCAGCAGCTTCCTCGGCCTTGTCACCGGCTTTTTCGACGGTCTCGTCTATTTTTTCACCGGCCTTTTCCGCGGGACCTTTCGATTCGCAACCGATGAAGCCAAACACAAACGGAATTAGGAAAACAATAAGGTGTGGTTTGTGCAGTTTTGTTAGGGTTGCGTTCAGGAGTCTTGCTTCGTTGAATCCGTTTTTTTTGTGGTTTTGTGGGGTTTCCTCGCGTAAAAAGCCCCGAAATCAGAATGACCGCCGCCCGACAAAGATAGAACAAACAGTAGCCTTTGGCTTTTTCATTTTCATATATCTCCTTTCTTTTCACTAACATAAATTTAATAACATGAGGAAAACGATGGGCTTTCGGGAAACTATTTGAACTTTGAACGGGCGGACTTCACGGCCTCGTCCATGGCGTCCCAGGCGTCTTGGACACCTGATTTCAGATCCTCCCAGGCCCCCTCCCCGGCCTTCTTCACCTGGGACATCTTTCTTTCCGCCTCCCTCCGTTTGTCCTGCAGATCCTCGATCTGCTTCTGATATTCGATACGCGACTCCGCCTCCGCCTGATCCGCTTTGGCTTTCAGCTTATCGATTTCCGCATTCCATTCGTCCAGCTTTGCATGCATTTTTTTTACATAGGCATCTTTATCGGCCATTTCTTTTCTCCTTACTAAAAAGGGGTTAACAGGGTAAACTTCTATCGGGTTGGAGAAAATTGTAGATTAATAAAATGGCCTTTACCATGGGGTCTAACGTGTATTTTTTTTGGAAAGATCGGAAGAAAGTAGTTTCGCGGTGGGGTCTTGAAGGGCTGGTCATGGATACTTGATGCCATTTCTCGCAGGTTTTCATGCCGTTGAATTTGATTGAAAGGAATTGGGCCACCATGGTATCAGGGATTTACAATTGAAAAGCCATCATCAAGGGAGGACGATTCATGACATATTTGAGACCATTGCGACTTCAGATCCCTTTCGTCAGATGCGCCGACGACGACAAAAGATCAAACAGGCCCTTTATCGGTTTTGCGGGAAGATCCGGAAGCAGCGGATCGCGGGTTGTGTATTGTCTTATCCTTGCGCTTTTTTGCGCCCATGTGGTGTTGATTTTCGATATCAACGCGGCCGAAAATGTTGCTCCATCCTCCCCGCTTCCTTTGAAAGCCGCGTCTGATTCCGCCTTGGAAAAGCGTCTGACCGGGGTGGTCAGCAACATCGAAGACTTTCGAAATGTCAAAATCGAGGTTAGCGATGGCGTCGTACAGCTTTCAGGCAAGGTCCCGCGCGCGGAGGCCTCCCGAGAAGTCGCACAGATGGTCTCGCGCTTTGAGGGCGTTATTTACGTGGATAATCAAATAGAGGTGAAGTCGGACGTCGAAACCCGCGTTAAACCGGCTTTTGCGAGGGTAAAGCAGTATCTGAACAATACCCTGCAAAAGCTTCCGGTCATCGGTGTAGCCCTGTTGGTGATTCTGGTTTTTTGGTTGCTTTCACACCTTGCAACCCGTTGGGATTTTCCCTATCAACGGCTGAGGTTGAATCGGCTCCTCCGAAATCTGATCCGCCAGTTTCTGCGCAAGGGAATCATTCTGATAGGCGTTATTCTTGCCTTTGACATATTGGATCTGACAGCCCTTATGGGCGCTGTTCTTGGAACCGTGGGGGTGGTCGGACTTGCCATCGGCTTTGCTTTTAAGGATATCGTGGAAAACTATCTGGCAGGAATACTCCTAAGCATCAGAAGACCTTTCGATCTCAATGACCTGGTTCAGATCGAATCCCATTGCGGACGGGTGATTCGCCTCACAGCCAGCGAATTGATTTTGATGACGCTGGAAGGGAACCATGTAAGAATTCCCAACGCAACTGTTTTCAAGAGCTTCATCTACAACTACAGCATTAACCCCCGGCGTCGCTTTGATCTGGCGGTGGGCGTGGGGGTAAATGAAGATCTGATCCGCGTGCAAAAATTGGGATGCGATGTTCTGGAAAAGATGGAAGGCGTGATGCCGGAACCCTCGCCATTTATGATTATTGAGAACCTCGGAGACTTTAACGTGTTGGTCCGCTTTTTTGGCTGGATGGACCAGAGACGGGCCGACTTCGCGAAGGTTAGAGGGGAAGCTATCAGGAGGATAAAATCGGCCTTCGACGATGCCGGGATCTCCATGCCTGAACCGATACAGACCGTTCGGCTGGATCGTGTCCGGGCGGTTCCCTCCGAAATGAAGGGAGAGCCCGACTCGCACGCATCAATGGCCGAGAAGGACGACACGGAAAGGGTGGACGTTTCACCGGATACGCAACTGGAAGCACAGATCAAGGAAGACCTTTCCACCGATCATGAATTAAATCTTCTTATCGAAGCATGATGCAGCAATAAAAAGGACCTCGTGACTCCATTCGTCCCATGCTTTTTGAATAAGACACTTCGGGATGCTATGCGGTTGTTTCGTCCAGGGCCTGGCGAACCATTGTTGCCAGTTCAGCCCTTGAAAGCGGTTTCATACAAAAGGCTTTAATGCCGATGCCGGTCAGGATATGTAGACCAATGGAATGTGTCGAACATGGGAACGCTTGGCGCCGAGCACCAAAACGGAAAGCACGATGTTCAACGTACCGAAATACTTGAAGACCACCTTCGGCCGGATCGGATATCTGAGCGCTGTTGCTTTTTGTGATGTGCCCAAAGATCATTTACTGCTACTCATGCCCTGGATTGACGCGGCCCGGCGACCAGCCATATAATAAAGCCCAGAATGGGAAGAATGAGGATCAGAATAGTCCAGAATACTTTCATCCCCGTGGAAGCGGTGCTTCCGAGGGTCTTCACAATGGCCCATATGTCCGCAATAAGAATGATCAACCCGAAAATGCCGCTGACATGGATTCCCATAATTCCTCCTTTAGGTTCCGAATTCAAAAATATGGGCACTCAGCCCGGTTTCATTGGATTTCAACTACGCTATTCAGACATCGGGAACAGCGCAAGCTCCACGAACCTTACTCATGACCTTTTACAATAGGGCACCCGACAGCCGCGCAGGCAGCCATGGATCCCAGCGCGTTTTCAACCTGCTTGAACCCGTGTTGTTTCAGGATGGTGGCTGCAATCACGGCGCGCATTCCGCTTCCGCAAAAGGTCACGATGGGGAGATCTTTCGGGATTTGTTCGAGTCGCTCCGGCAGTTCCCCCACATAGATATGAACCGATCCGGGAAGCCGGCCACGCCTGACTTCGGTCTCCTTACGGACGTCCAGAAGCGTAAACCGGCGTTTTCTCCAAAATCCTGCTTGTGAGTTCCTCGGCGTGCAGGGAGGGGATGGTCTGATATTTGCGGCCACTGGTTTCCCAACTGAAAAGACCCTCCTCAAGAAAACCGGCAATGCGGTCGTACCCGAGTCGTACGAGATACCTTACGGCCGTTCGGGCCTCACCCGCGTCATGAAGCACCAGAACGATTTTTCTGTCATAGGGGATGAACCACCCCGCGAACGCCGGAATCATACTTAGCGGAATTCCAAGGCTTCCCGGAATAAGCGCTCCCCCGATAGCCTCCGGGCTCCGGACATCCAGAATCAGTGCACCCTGATTTGTCCTCTCCTCAAATTCATCGGCACTCAGGGGCACGGCCACGGGCAGCCTCCCCAGATCGGGGGCCGATCCCGCCCGGTTCAATGCCTCCATTTGTCTAAAGTAGGGTGGCTGGTAATGTTGTTCTTCTTTTTTTCGGGCGATGAAGGCTTTCCGGTCCGATAATTGAAGAGCAGGATTGTGCTGTAATTCATACCCCAGCGTGGAAAACTCCCGATCCGCCATTCCTTCGCCACAGACGGAGCCCGCGCCGTGGGCGGGAAAAAGAATTACATGGCCGCCCAGGGGAGCAAGTTTTTCGAAAATACTGTCGTAGAGAAGGCCCGCCACTTCTTCCGCTCGATCGGGAAAGAAATCGGTTCGCCCCACGTCTCCGACGAAGAGGGCATCCCCGCTAAAGACGGCTATCGGACCGTCTCCGTAACTATGATCCATAATCACGATGGAAATGCTTTCAAAGGTATGTCCGGGGGTCTCAAGAATTTTCAAGGTCAAGTCGCCCACCTCGAACGCATCGCCCTCGGATACGCTCTCTCCGTACTCGAAATCCAATTGCCGTCCGTGAAAGACCTTGGCGCCGGTGAGTCGTGCCAGTTCCACGGATCCCACGACATAGTCCTCGTTCCGGTGGGTCTCGAATATATATTCAATTCTGGCGCCATTGTGGCGAGCCTGTTCCAGGTATATCCAGCAATCCCTACGGGGATCGATGACGGCCGCCTTGCCTTTGTGGGCAACGATATAGGAAAGATGGGCCAGCCCCTCGGAACGTATGGTCTTCAAAAACATGCTATTTGCCATAATTTCAACTCCCTTCACCAAATATCGGTCTTTTCATCGGCGCCTTGCGCCTCACACATGAATCCTCTCAGCAAAAAAACAGGGCTATGAAAATCCGTGTTGATCCCAAATATTCAGTCTAAACGGATATCCTATTGACGCAAATGGGGTAATGACCGTATTTTCCACATTTCGACGGGGTAGAGACGGAATTTTCTCATTGACCCAATAACAAGGACATGACGTCAGTCATTTTCAAGGAAAGATGATTTGGAAACGACCTGTTCAAAGAACGAAGGAAAGGCCCGGGCGGGAATATACAGCACGCCGAGGCGGTTGCCGTTCAGAAGATTATGAACAAGGAACAGGAAGAGAGAGGCGGGTAAGGCTGGGGCCAATCTTTATGGAGGAGGCATAAAAAACGCCCGGATCGACGAATATACCCCGGTCACCGGGTGTCTCCATGGCTAACTCTTGCTGAAGCTGTCCGGTGAGCCCCCTTCGGCATCCAGAGTGCATTTGGTGAAGTCTATTTGCTGATTGCACTTGCCGCAGACATGGGTCTTGTTGAATTCATCGGAAAAGATCTCCTTTTCCTCTCCACAGTTCGGACATTTACAGATAAAGGATGACAGATGTTTGAAACTGTCGAATCCGGGGCAATGCTGTGGTGTAGCCATATTAGCAGTCATGATAATCTCTCCAACATTTTTTTGTTGTATCCGGTCGTTTTTCCTTCGCGATCACGTGGCAGTCTTACCGGAGAAGCATTTCTCCCGACTTCCGGGTCCTCCTGGAAGACAGGACCGTCCGGACATCCGCCGAACAGCCCCATTATCTTCCCGCTTCCCATCTATTTCTTCCACAATCCATGGAGATTGCAGTATTCTCTTGCCGTGACTTGGGCTGCATCGATTTTGAACACCGCCTCCGGTGCAACGCCGGGTTTCAGAAACTGGCGATACGCCTTCCCATCCGCGATGAGCTCGATCCACTCAATGTAATGTTTTTCCTCCATGGGATGGGCCACCGCACCCACTTTCACCTTATATCCGCCCTCAACTTTTTCCACTACGGGAACATGTTTTTCTTTGGCGGCGTCAACAGTGTTTTCTTTGAACAGCTTCATGGGCGACCCGCAACAGACCAGTTCACCCTCTCCACCGTGCAGCACTTCCACAATATTTCCACAGGCCTCACATTTATAAATTTCAAGTTTTTCTGCCATTTTCTTCTCCTTTCAATTCAAATGAGCGTTTTGGTTTTTATTTAAACCCCATTCAACAATGCTGCCGTAAGTGCTTGCCGCTTATCCGCTGACTCCGCATTCCTTTGTCAGGGAAAACGATTGATTCGCGTCTAACCCTCTGCCACCATATCTTTTCGACGTCTTAAGTAGATTGTTTGCGCCACTTTAAAAGGAACGTAACACCTTTAGGAACGTGTGAAAATGGATTGGATCATGTATTCAGCAATCAAAAACTTATTATCTCTCACCTACACCGGCGTAGATGTCCATCACTTTGTTTAGGAACTTGACGGCTTCTTCCTTGGGACGTTGAAAAGAATTCCGGCCGATAATGGAGCCGTACCCGCCGCCTTGATGGATCCCCCTGATATCTTCGTAAAATGCATCTTCACTGACCTTGGATCCCCCCGAAAAAATGACCATTCGTTTGCCGTCGAAGGCGCTTTGAACCACGTGCCTCACACGGTCGGCAACGGTTTTCACCGGAATGTTAAGAGACTCATAAGTCTCTCTTGCTTTTTTCAGTTCGATGTGATCGGTAGGGAGTTTCACCTTGATAATGTGCGCGCCGAGCTGCGCGGCAATCTGGGCAGCATAGGTCACCACATCAATGGCCGTCTCTCCTTCTTTGGAAAGACCGGACCCCCGCGGATATGACCAGATGACCACTGCCAATCCGCATGCCTTGGCCTCTTCGGCAATGCCTCTGATTTCCTGATACATGCTCTTGAATCCCGCGGAACCGGGATAGATGGTAAATCCCACCGCAACGCAACCGAGACGAAGTGCGTCTTTCACCGAACCGGTAACGGAGGGTATGGGATCCTCTGAATCCGGCGCCAGAGAATCATGGTTGTTGAGTTTCAGGATCAGCGGAAGATCCCCGGCATATTCACTTCCGGCGGTCTCAAAAGCGCCCAGGGGAGCGGCATGGGCATTGCATCCAGCGTCCAGTGCCAATTGAAAGTGGTAGGCGGGATCGTAGCCTGCATCATTTTCGGCGAAACTCCTTGCGGGCCCGTGTTCAAACCCTTGATCGACGGGCAGAATAACCATTTTTCCCGTGCCCCCAAGGGTGCCGTGGTTCAAAATCCTGGCCAGGTTGGTCCGTACGCCGAGATTCTCTGCATTGTAGTGGGAAAGAATTCTCGCGACTCGCTCTCTCATTTTAATGTCTCCTTGTGTCTATCCGTTTCATTCAGATGTCTTGTATGTCCTTTCATATGCTTCTATTTCGTATGTCCCCCCCACGGCGAAAGGAACCCGCTGATGAATGCTCTGGGGAGATATGCCCATCATGCGCTCTCTCCCTGTGGTGGCACCGCCGGTAACGTTCAGAACCCAGGCCGAGGATTTGCTGACGGCTTCCCGCCCGGGAAAAAGGGAGACGGTGTGACCGTCTTTTCCCACCCCGAGATAGATGAGATCGAAAAACGGACCGCCACCCGCATCCTCGAAGAACTCTTTAAGTTCCGCTTCATAAAGGAGCGCTCCCTGATCAGGCGGAACCAGCACGGGCATGGGATGCAGGTGATGGGGAGGAATGGGAACGACAATTATCTTTTGCCCCTGGTACACGTTTTTGCTACCCTTTTCTAAACAGCCACATCGTAAATCCGGACATCGGGATCCGCTTCCAGCAAAGGCTTGAGTTCCTTGACCACATCCTGATTAAAAAGATCGCTTTTTAAATAGGCTTGCGCCTCCTCGACTTTTCCGAACGCGTGGTGGACCTGGACATCTTCATCTCTGATCAGCAAATGTTTAGCCTGGGCCCCCATGATTTGGGTCAGAAAAGGTTCTCTGTATTTGTTAAAAACATCGGCCGCCGCGGAACGGTTTTTTGAATCAATTTTGAGTGTGATTTCAAGATAAGCGCTCATGGGAAGACTCCTTTCCGTATTTCGTCAATTATTGTGGAACCGGATGATTTGTGCATATGCACCTCCGACAAAAGGGTTCAAGCCGAACATGATCACCCATGCCTGTATCTATAATAGATCCGTAGGGAAAAAAATGTTATGGGGTTTCGACTGTATTCCCGCATCGAAAAAACTGTAAATAGGGATCAAGCGCTTTTTTAGGTGAGGTGAGCTGATAAGCCATTGTTTTTTCAGGGAAGAGCATAGAGACCATCAGAGGTGCCCATGTGGGTTTTAAAAAAGAGGTAAATGGGGCGACGGGAGGTATCCTATTCAAATTTCCTGGTAGCAAAATGATAACTCAGAAGAGCCATTCCGTCACGAAGTCTTTTTTGCTGCCGCATCTGATTCCTATGGCGGCACCGGCGGGATTAGACAGTCCGGAGACGCGGTTTTTGACACCTTTTGAACAATCGACATTTTTTGTCGGAAGCCATCCATTTCCGACGGAATGCCGCGCGTCTTGATTTTCTCCGAATTTTTGGCCAGTAAGTGTTCGATTTTCAGTTTCAGCTCCCTCAAATCAAAACTTTTCAAAATGGCGCCGTCCGTCAGCTTTAGAAGGCCCTCTGGAACAGGTAGTCGATCAGCACACAGAATCACGGGGCAAGAACGATCTGAATTGCGAATCGTCACAAGTATGCGCCAGATGCTTTCCTCCAACAGCATGCGGTTGCACAGGAGCAGCAAATCGGGTTTATTGGATACTACCGCGGTCAGAAAGTCTTTTGGACGGGTGACGCTCACCACGTCGTAGCCCGACTCGGAAAGCTCGTCTTCATACAGCAGGCAGATGATTTCGTCCTGGTCCGCTATTAGAATTCGGTTCATGGCTCACTCCTGACTTGCTTTTAAAACGCCCGGCGCCGTCTGAAAAAAAAAGCAAAGAGAGCGGTTTCAAGACGTTGAACCGTAGTTCGATTCGGGGGATAGCTTTTCATGAATGTGACGCTTGAGGCCATTTCATTTTCCCTTCCGGATCGGTCTCTTCCCTTTACTAAAATATAGGCAATCCGCCATCTGCTGTACATCGGGAAAATGATGATTTTCGGTTAGTTTATTTCCTAAAACCGGGGAAGCCCCTTTTTGAAAGGCCCCTGCTGTTTCCCATGGGGCGGAAAACCCGCGGGAAGGCGCTAAAAGAGGGATTATCAGCGTGTTTGCCGCAGGTGTACGGCGGGCGGAAGAACCGGATTAGTGCAGGCGTTTTAAGAGATTTCTTAGAGATCGATGAGATGTTTTTTGATGGCGATTTTGGTGAAGCCTGCAATGGACGTGACACCCAGCTTGTCCATGATGTTGTATTTATGGGATTCCACGGTTTTGGGACTGATATAGAGTCGTTTGCCGATTTCCCTGGCGCTCAGGCCGTCGGCCAGAAGGGGAAAGACTTCCTTTTCGCGGGCGCTCAATTTGCTTAACCCATCCTGCACGCCCCGGGCGGAGGTTCGGCCGTCACCCATTTCAAGTTCCTCCATGTGACCCCGAATGATGCGCTGAATAGAGGGGCTGAAGTAAGTGCCGTGCTTTGAAACGACTTTCAGGGCCAGAATCAGGTTTGAAAGGGCCTCTTCTTTGAGGACGTACGCTGAAATCCCCATTCTGAATAGAGGGATGACGTATTCCCGGTCCGAATACATGGAAAAGATGACGATTCGGGTCCCTTTGCTGAGCTTTCGAATCTGCGTGGTGGTTTCCACCCCGTTTAATTCGGGCATGGAGATATCCAGGATCACAATATCGGGCAGGAGACGACGAACCTGCTCAAGCGCTTTTTTTCCGTCTATAGCGGTTCCGACCACTTGAAAGTCCGGCTCGTCCTCCAGTGCGACCTCGATCCCCTTCGCCACCACCCCGTGATCATCCACGATGAGAACTTTTTTGACGTCACGATTTCCCTGATGGGTCTTTTTCTCTTCCATGGGCAACCTCTTTTCGGGTTCATTCATGCGGTGAGCGGTTGGGAATTTCAACGGACAGAAGCGTTCCTTTTCCAATTTTCGAATCGAGGGTCAGATATCCGCCCGCCAGTTCAGCCCGTTCACGCATGATGAGCAGTCCCAGGGGGCCCTGGCCTCCGCTTTGAACATCGATTGCTTCACCATCAAATCCGGCGCCGTCATCTTCCACCGTCAACAGGATGTTGTTTTCTTTTTGAATCAGGTTTACAAACACCTCTTTTGCTTCGGCATGTTTGGCAACATTGTTGAGGGCCTCCTGCGTGATGCGGTAAAGGCCCAGGGCTGCGTTCGGGTTCGGGTCTTCCTTGAAATCGCCGCAGTGCAAATGAATCTTAAAAGAGACCCATTGCTCAAAGGCGCCCACCAGTGCGCTGAGGGCCGGGACGAGTCCCAGGTTTTCCAGCATGTCCGGGCGCATTTGCCGTGACATGGTTTTCACCTGCCGCATAATGTCGGACAGGGCCTCTTCGGTTTTTTCCAGCTCATGGGCAACCGTGGGGTTCGTTCCTTCAGCACCCTTTCTGACGCCCTCCAGGCGCATCTTTACCGTAGTCAGCGTCTGACCGATCTGATCGTGCAGGTACATGCCTATTTCGCGGCGGCCTGCCTCGACCGCATTGACCAGCCGGGCGGCAAGGACCTTTCTCCGAGTAGACTCTTTCAGGATTTTTTCCGTGGATAATTTCAGTTCCTTCTCAAATTGTTGACGTTTTGAGATTTCTTCCTTCAGGGTCTTGTTGGCTCCGCACCAGCTCTTTGGTGCGTTCTTCAACCTTCCTTTCCAGTTGCTTGCCGGCGCGTTGGAGCGATTCCTGCAACTGCTTACGTTCGGTGATATCCATCACCGTTGCGGCCATGCCGATGGTTTTCTTTCCCAGCCGAACCGGATACCAGTTTTCGAGCCAGTACCGTTTTTCACCGGGGTATGCTTTCGTCTCCACATGTATTTCAACATCGACAACGGGCTCACCACTTTCGATGATGTGGCGCCATTGGGATTCAATCTCCGCAATGTCCTCCACATCCTCCACGATCTCGTTGAATTTTCGGCCCAGATGCGTTTCCACCGGCAGACCGTTGAAGTCGGCCAAGGCCTGATTGAGCCGAACAAATCGCAATTCTTTGTCCCAGAATCCCAGGCCGATGGGGGCGGAATCAAAAATAGCATCCAGCAGGGCCAGGGCTTCTGATTTCTCCCGGTGGCTTTTCTCCAGTTCGTCCCGGTATTGCTTGCGTGCGGTGATGTTTCGGGCGACGCAAAAAACGAGGACGTCTTCGGCGCTTCGGTGAGGCGTGTTTGCGCGGGCATTGATTTCAAAGGGAACGGGTGTTCCGTCCATGGACAGGAGATGAAGTTCCATGTTTTCGATTTTTCGGTCGACAAGCACCCGTTTAAACAGTTTTCGGGCCAGATTCCGTTCGGAAGCCGCGATAAAGGTTTCAAAGGGGTTGTCCACGACCGTGTGAGGCGGATATCCCAGTTGGCGCTCAACGGCACGGGAGCAGTAAACCACCCGGCCGCGGGCGTTCAAGAGAGAAATAATGTCCACGCTGGTCTCGGCCATGCGCTGAAAGGTTTCCTCTGCCTGAACACGGTCCGTTACGTCCATCAGGGCGGAAAGGCCGATGACACCCCTTTTGGGATCGGAGATAAGGGTGCTTTTCATCAGTAGGTGCCGCACGCCATGGGGTGCTTTTTGGATGCGAAGTTCGCAAGGTGTGGGACGCGCCGGTTTAAACAGCTTCCGAAGATGAAGATAGAGGACGTCTCGATCCTCCCGAAGAACAAAATCATAAAGCGATTGATGAAACAAACGGTATGGATCCCTTTCAAGAAGCGTGGAGACCGCCAGATTGGCATCCAGGATTCGGCCCTTCGGGTCAAGAGACATAAAACCCACCGGTGAAAAATCAAAAAATTCCTGCAGCAGGGCGATCTTCTCTTGAAAGGCCTGGTCGGCACCCGTCATTGGGCTGCTTAGGACATCCGGACCTTTTGAAAAAACGTTTTGGTTTTTATCTGTTTCCCGGGGCATTTATTCGGTCAAATCCTTAAAACTCACCATAACCATGGCCGGATGCTTTTCACCGGTGTCGATGCGTCTTGCGTTCAAGGCCATTTTTCGGTCTCCCAGGTCCGGAAGCGCACCTTTCCTGGAGAGAATGGAAACCATCCGGCAATCGGCGGGTACCTTTGAAAAAAACATTTCCAGGGCCTTGACGCCCCCGGCCGATGCGCCGACCCCCACCACGGGAAAGCTTTGTTCATTTCCTTCTTTCGGCGACCGGAGTTTCCCTTGGCGGCTTTTTTCCTTTTTTCCCGCTTGAGCCTTTTGCCGGGTTTCAGGTGTTTTGGGTTTTTGCTGATTCGCCATGATGCGCCTCCATGTGACAGATCACCTCTTTGCCGAAGCCGCGGCCCCAAAAGACGTGTTTCATGATCGGGACCCGGTTTTCAGGTGGGCGGCTGCACTGTCCGTTTGACTTTCAATCTATGCGGTTTTTCGGAAATTCTCAATAAAAAAAAGACTTTAATTCCCGTTAAAGGCATCTTTTGGTATTGGATAAGTCAAATTGCGCTTTTTAGGAAATAACCTATTCAATCATAGAGGATCTGCTGATGAAAACCGTTTTGATTAAATGGTATGTTGTAACAAAGGGACCTAAAAAGCAAATCTACAGCAGAGGGATCTATGGCGGCAGATTTCAGTCTTGATGTGAACCGCAGGGCGGATGAACTTCACGTGAATCTAACGGGGGATAAGGTCTGAATTGTCATCCTTTCATACATGCCTTTTTTCCTCAGGCAAAATACCTGCTCAACCCCATTGCTTTTCCAGGAATGTTTCGTCACATTGAAATGATAGAGTTTGAAATCAGATTTTTCACCCTGAAGGGAATCATGGGGAGGTTAGGGCCGCGGAAAAAATGTATTATCCCAACTTCCATCACCTCTACGGTCCGTTTTGCCCGCTCTTCAATCGTCAAGTCCTCAAAATAGTGGGACTATTCTTGCGGGTTGCCGATTTCAGATCGAACAAACCAAACGCCAATATGCGCGTAATTCGGAACAAATCATTTTTTCCGCGGCCCTTATCATGCGGAACTGCCGATGTGGTGGCGTTCGGGAAAATCCTCAACGGCGCCCGTGCAACGGTCAAATCCGGTCTCATGAACCAGAACCTGATGGCCGGAATGGGTAACGCCCATAGGAGTAAGAGTCCCCCGACGAAGAGGGCCGCTCCCCATGAACAATCTCTTAAAGACGCAACAGGAAAACCGCCGGGGAGACACACGGCATGGAGTTTTTTTTGTGGGGAACCGACATCTATCCGATAAAATACATTATTCAACCCATATGATTCTTCTGTGGAGCAATATATACTGACTTTAAATAAAAATGGTTTTCAGCGGTCGCATCGAAGATTTAGTCCATGAGGCCTTGCTAAAACCACCTAGGGAGGCGAAATTGAATTCAAAAGAAGTACCCAAGCGGACTTTGGATTGTGTGGGCCTTTTCTGCCCGGAGCCATTATATCAAACGCGCAAAAACATAGACGCGCTGGAAATCGGGGAAATCCTCGAGGTCTTTGCCGATGATCCGACGGCTGCAAAAGATATTGCGCGTTTTGCAAAACGTTCGGGCCACGAGGTGGTGTCATTTGAAGAAGATGAGAACGGGCAGTTGCGGTTTCTGATTCGAAGAGGAAAATAGGTATCTTATTCAAAAATCCTGGCAGGAATGGAGTCGTGAGGTCTTTTTTGCTGCCGCATCTTGGATAAACCTTCACATACCGTCGAGAGGTCCTTCTAAGCTGGTACAAGAAAACCGTTGTTATCAATCCTCTTTCCCGTACCAGCTTAGAAGGACCGGTGCACCCACAGGAATCAGATGCGGCAGCAAAAAAGACCTCATGACGGAATGGTGCATTGGTCACATACTCATCATCATAGAATTGGAATAGGATACGAAAATAGTCCGGAACGGGATGCTCCCCAAATTTAAGCCGTTTTACAAAATGGAGGTTTCTAAATGACACCCACGGAAACAACCGCGGAAATATATGCTGATTATCAGTCTTCCAAGCCTGTCGATCCACGGGTGGTTGAAGCGATGCAGCCCTATTTTTTCGAACAGTTCGGGAACCCTTCTTCTCTTCATGTTCAAGGCGACAGGGCCACAAAAGTTCTGGAGGATTGCCGGGAGAAGATTGCCGATTTTATCGGCGCAAACCCCAAAGAAATCATTTTCACGTCAGGTGCGACAGAGTCCAATAATCTCGCGCTGATCGGTTATGCCATGCGCAACAAGCGAAAAGGCAACCACATTATTATCTCCGAAGTGGAACACATTTCAATTCACAATATTGCCAAATATCTGGAACGGAACGGATTCGAGGTCACCAAGGTCCCCGTGGATCAATATGCCAGGGTCGATCCCCATAAAATTGAATCCAGAATTACCGAAAAAACCATACTGGCGTCCATCGGTTATGGAAGCAACGAGGTGGGCACCCTCCAACCCATGGAAGAGATCTGCCAACGGCTCAGGGACAGGGGCGTTGCGGTTCATACGGACGCGGTGGCGGCGGAGGGCCTGGTACCCATCGATGTCAACGAGTCGGGCGTGGATTTGATGAGCCTGTCCTCCAACGACATTTACGGTCCCAAGGGGCTCGGCGTGCTGTACCTGAGGAAGGGCGCGGGAATCATTCCCATCATGGTGGGGGGCGGTCAGGAAAGGGGGCTCAGGTCCGGCACGGAAAATATGCCCGCCATCGTCGGCATGGCCGAGGCGGCCCAATTGGCAAAGGCCGAAATGTCGCGGGAATCCGAAAGGTTGAAGGGATACAGGGACCGTCTGATAGAGGGGGTTCTGGAGCGTATCCCCAAGGCCTACCTGAACGGCCATCCCACGGAAAGGCTGCCCAACAATGTTCATTTCAGGTTTGAGGCGGTGGAAGGGGAATCTCTGATGCTGTCTCTCAAAGACAAAGGCATTTCCGCGGCGACAGGGTCCGCCTGCACTTCAAAAACATTGGAGCCCTCTCATACTCTGATCGCCTGCGGGCTTTTGCATGAGGAGGCCCACGGATCCCTGGAGTTTACTTTTGGGAGATTCAACAAAGAAGAGGATGTGGACAGGATACTGGAAGCCCTTCCCGTTATTTTGGAAAGGCTTCGAGGGCTTTCACCTCTATATGAAGGGAGTTAGACAAATGAAATCAACCGATTATTCGGAAAAGACGCTTGAGCATTTCAGAAATCCACGAAATGTGGGAACCCTTGAAGGGGATAACGTTGCAAAGGGAAGAGTCGGAAATCCGGTCTGTGGAGATTTGATGGAAATCTATATTGCGGTTGAAGATGATCGCATTCAGGACATCAAATTTCAGACCTTTGGCTGCGGTTCCGCTGTCGCCACCAGCAGCATGGTTACGGAGCTGGTGAAGGGGATGACCCTGGATGAAGCCATGAAAGTGACAAGGGATGATGTGGCGGATGCCCTGGAGGGGCTGCCTCCCATCAAGATGCATTGCTCTAATCTGGCGGCCGATGCCCTGCATGCGGCCATTAGGAACTGGCGGCAAGGGATCCGTCCGGGAGAGCTCACTACTGAACTTCCTTTATATGTTCAGAAATCCTGCAGGGTTTCGGAAGCGCCTATCGAAGGAGAGTCCGAATTTCTAACCAAGGGTGTCTATAACAGCGCTGATGATCCTACCCTGTTTAAAGACAAACGGGTGTTGGTTCTGGACATGGGAAATCTAAAGTCGGCTGACGTGGCCATAGAGCTGGAAAAGCAAACCGGACGGGTCATTTTCATCACGCCTTCGAAAGAAAAAGATATGGATCCGGATGTCAAAAGCCGGTTGAAGAGATCCGACGTGAAAGTGCTTTATGAGTCGGAGTTGCTAAAAATTATGGGCAATGGCGAAGTGGAGAAGGTTTTGGTGAATGACCTGGATGAAGATCAAGAATACGAGCTTTTCGTTGATGTGGTTGTGATCCGGCGGTAGCAATGTTTCAATAGAAAACCTCGTGACTTCATTTCCGTTTTTCACATATAGGGGCCGTACGTGCCTTTTGAAGAACCTCGCGATTTATAACCGCCCGGCATTGGCCAATGCAGGACCCAAGCCCATTAGAAAACAAAGGGAAATCGGGCATTGACCGACTTTTGGTGGAAGAATTTTTGATGAACTTTTAAAAGAGTCTTTAAGGAGTTTTAATCATGAAAAAGATGACAGAACAGAACATGATCAATGCGTTCGGTGGAGAGAGCATGGCCCATATGCGCTATCGGCATTTTGCGGATCGAGCGGAAAATGACGGATACACAAATGTGGCCCGACTTTTTCGTGCTGTAGCCCATGCCGAATATATTCATGCGGGTGATCATTACCGTGAGTTGAAACACCTGGAAGAAGGCGTCGTGGCCAACAGCATGGGGGCTTTCGGCCCAGGAAACACCCTCAAGAACCTGGGGTTGGCCATTGACGGGGAAACCTTTGAGGTGACGGAAATGTATCCCAGCTATATCGAGGTGGCCAAACTCCAGGAGGAAAAAGGGGCGGAGAGAAGTTTCATATGGTCCTACCAGACCGAAAAACAACATCTGCGCTTGTACAAGAAAGCAAAGGAAGCGGTGGAAAAAGAAGAAGATGTAAAGATGGGGGCCATTCAAGTGTGTGAGGTGTGTGGATATACACTGGAAGGGGAGGCCCCGGAGAAATGTCCGGTCTGCTCCACGGAAAAGAAAAGGTTTACCGCATATGAGTGATTCAGCTTTTCACGTCGTGGTGGTTGCCGGTCAGGAGGGCGCAACGTTTTTTTTGCGCCGATGATGAGCGGCATTCCTCGGTTTATGAATTGTACCCCTTGCCCGCGTTCTTTTTCCGCGCAAGTGTGTTCATAGCCATGAAAGAAGCGTTGTCCACATCGTGCCCGGCTTCCATCGCCACGTTCCGAGATTCCCCCGCAACAGCCTGCCGATATCGTCCAGTACCGCTTCGGTGGCCACTTCACCTTGATGGACCAGTTCTCTGTACCCTTCAAAATCGGTCCAGGGGCAATGGGTTCGGAGGGGGCTGATCAGTAAGTCAGAGCGGCTTCGGGCATCGCTGCCCAGGTGATACCCCATAATTTCGGTGGCCCTGTCGATGGCATCGATCCCGTCTCGGATGCTGCTCTCATGGCAGAGCTGGATACCCACATCCACACTGATAACCCTCTCCGCACCACAGGCCCTGGCAGCCCGGGCGGGAATCGGATCAGCCAGTCCCCCATCCATCAAGAGGGCATCCCCAATGGGTACCGGCGGCATAAAACCGGGTACCGCACAACTGGCCATCACCGCTTCAATGATCGGACCCCTGTTTATCAGAAGGGATTCGCCGCTCAATAGATCGACGGCCAATGGAACGAACCGAATGCGGGTTTCCGTCACGTCTATATCCGGTAAAAAAGCCGAAACACTATTCCGAAGCGCTTGCATTGACCACACTCCACTACGGAACAAGGCCATGCCCAGGAAAATCTCCTTTTGAACTGAGCGAAGCAGACGGTCGAATAGGGTGGATTCTGTTTTATCCGCCCAGTGGAGTCGGGCGATCTGCTTCAGCGATTTGTTTTCATTGGCGTCAGGGGCCAGGACTTCATAAAGTCTTTCTTCCAATGCGTCCGCATCGGGTCGACAGGCAAAAGCGCCCCCTACCAGAGCACCAATGCTGGTGCCCGTAATCACATCAGGGATCAGATTTTCCCTTTGCAGAATTTTCAAGACCCCTATATGCGCGATCCCACGGGCGCCGCCACCGCCCAGAGCGAGTCCCCATTTTAAATGACTTTTCATCATGTGCCTCATGGGTTTTGTTTGGGATTGCCATGGTATCTACTAACCTATAATATAGTCCTGTTCTTGAGACGAAGATATGGGGTTTGCACTGTATATTTGTATTTTACACCCCTAAAAGTGATCAAAAAGGAGGGGACCGCAGTCGAACCAGTTGAACCAATTTGGCAATAAAAAAAGCCCGACCCGAGAATAGCGGCCGGTACATCATGCATTTTAAAGTCACCGCTGATATGAAGTCACATTCAGTTGCAAACCTTAGCGCCCGCCCTTAGAGAGAACCATTTAAAAATTCAACTGAAATTTGCGGATCCCCGCGGTGAAAATTCATGGAGCAGCAATTTTAATGTAAGGGCTTGAGAACTTTCATTGGCGCTATTAATATTGATTCATAATAAAAAGGATGGGGGATTGAACCCATATACTCTTTTTTCCCTATGGCACAGGTTGATACGCAAATGAATAAACGAGCCAAAAGCACCTCCTTCTTTTACGATCAGTCCGCCGAAACGCCCTCATCAAAAGATTGCCGGCTGTAGAAACCCTGGGCGCCACAGGCGTCATTTTTACCGACAAAACCGGCACACTGACGCAAAACCGCATGACGCTGCAAAAAGTCATATGGCCGGACGGAGAGTTCGTTTTTCAGGGGGAAGAAACCCAATCGGAGGAAAAGGGCCATTGGGATCATCCATTGTTGCGGCGGATTATTGAAGTGGGTGTTTTGTGCAACAATGCTTCACTGCCGGATGAAAAAAGCGGAACGGGCGAAGATGAAGGGCAAGGGGATCCCACTGAGTTGGCGCTTCTCAGCGCCGGGTCCAGGCTTAAGATGGAACGGCCAGATCTGCTCAAAGAAAAACCGGAAGTGCGTGAAGTGGCTTTTGATGCGGACACCATGATGATGGCCACCTATCATCAGAGAAATAATGGCGTGGAAATAGCGGTCAAAGGGGCGCCGCGTCGTGTGTTGGAAGCCTGTTCGCGAATGGTTGAAGGAGAAACGGACGGTAGTCGGCCCCTTGAAGACGAATTGCGGGACCAATGGATCGAACGTTCGGAAAACCTGGCCGCCGAAGGGTTGCGGGTGCTGGCCGTTGCAGATGGATTTGCGGATAATAAAGAGGTAAATCCCTATGAAAACCTTCGATTTCTGGGGCTCGTGGGCCTGTTCGATCCGCCCCGGGAAACGGTGCGAAGGGCGGTCGACGAATGCAAGGCGGCAGGAATTCGGGTTGTGATGGTGACCGGGGACCAGCCCGCAACAGCCGTTGCCATCGCAGCGTATACCGGGATCACTGACGGCGAAACCCCGAGGGTCATGGAAGGCAGTGAGCTGGTGGATCCGGATGATATGACCGATTCCCAGCGTGAAGAAGTATTCAAGACTCAGATTTTTGCACGCGTCAGTCCGGAACAGAAACTCCACCTCATCAAGCTCATGCAGGAAAAAGGGCATACTGTCGCCATGACCGGCGATGGTGTGAACGATGCGCCGGCGCTGAAGAAAGCCGACATCGGCGTGGCCATGGGAAAGCAGGGTACGGATGTTGCACGGGAAACAGCGGACATGGTGCTGCAGGATGATGCATTTTCCTCTATTGTGGCGGCGGTTCGCCAGGGAAGGATCATCTTTGGCAACATTCGAAAATCGGTGATGTTTATGCTGTGCACCAATGTGGCCGAAGTGACGGCAGTGGCGGCCGCTTCCGTCATCGGGGGATTTTCAGGGATGCCGATTCCTCTGCTGCCCCTCCAGATTCTATATCTGAACGTTATTACGGACGTATTTCCGGCCCTGGCGTTGGGCATGGGCAAGGGTGATCCCGATGTAATGCATCGTGATCCGCGGCCTGCCGACGAATCGGTTCTGACCCTGTCCCATTGGAGAGCAGTGGGAGGATGGGCGCTGTTGCTGGCCCTCTGTGTGCTGGGAAGTCTTGCTTTGGCCATGTACGGGATGGGGTTTGAAAAAGAGGTTGCCGTGACTGTCTCTTTCCTGACGCTGGCTTTTTCCAAGCTTTGGTTTACTTACAACCTGAGACGTCCCGGAAGCGGATTTTTAAACAATGATATTGTGAAAAACCCTTATGTGGCGGGGTCCATCGTGCTTTGTGTCATCCTGCTGCTGGCATCGGTATATGCGCCCGGTTTGTCCGGCCTGCTCAAAACCAAGCACCCTGGGCCACAGGGTTGGCTGATCATTGTCGGCATGAGCCTGTTGCCGTTTGTTCTGGGCCAGATTCTGAGAACGATTCAGAAAGGCCGGACATTGAAGGAATAGGAAATTTCGGGGCTGTCGTTATTTCAGCTCGAACCAGCTCTCCAAGCTTCCCTTCCACTCATCCAGTTTGGCGTGCAGCTTTTGAACATAGGCATCTTTGTGGGTAGGCGTGTAAGGGCAATTTTCCGCCTTTATACATTCTGAACCCCATTGACCGAACGCTGCATAAAAAGCATCATAGTGAATATGAATTTTTGCGCAGCCACTAGGACGAGGAGAGCTTGGAACATTTTGCCGATGCCTGGATGGCATGGAAAGGAGTGGAAGGAAATGATATTGGGTTTTAATGCAGATGAAATATTTCGAATAGCGATCGAAATTGAGAAGAATGGCATCATTTTTTACAAAAACGGAAGGAACGTCCTGAGGGAAGATGATGTTAAGGGGATTTTTTCTCAACTGGAAAAAGATGAGGAGGCGCATCTCCATAAGTTGCAGAAAATGCGGGCGGAACTGCCTCCATCAGCCAAAAAACCGACCGATTATGACCCTGCGGACGACATTAAGCGAAGGGCTGATGAAGAGACCAACCAGTATATTCGAGATGCCGCGGATATGAATGTTTTTCGAAACGTGGAGAATGTGGAAAAATATACGCGTGAAATCAAGACGGTTGAAGACGCTCTGCGCCTGGCCATTCAATTTGAGAAAGATGCGATTACTTTTTTTCTGATTATGCGGGATCTGACCGAGGATGATAAGGGGATACAATTTGTCGATGATATCCTTTCTGAAGAGAAGAACCACCTCAAAAAACTTTCAAGACGGCTAAGGGATGAGGTGGGATGCGAAAAGATGAGTACATTTCAGATGCCGGTTTGTGCGGGTCAGACCGCCATGGGAGCGGAACAGGCGAGCGCGGCGAATCCCGACGAACCGTGTGATGACGGCAGGGGCGCCGTTTAGATGGGATAAGCGGAAAACCCATGTCTCATCATCCAATATAAAATCCTCCACCGACCGATTGCGCCATCCGCAGCTTCGATGTGATATCCCTTTACCGCTTTGTAGGAACGAAGATGGGTCGCTTCGATTTCCTCCTGTTCTTCCTTCATTCGAACCGCATTTTCCTGCATCGGTACAGGTGTGACAAGGGGATAGGGTTCGGTGCCCCAAAAATTATTGCCGACCCAGTAATAGGGCCATGCAAAATGATGAAACTTAAGAACAAATCAATCCTCATTACCGGCGGTGGCCGTGGTTTGGGCCGCAGTATCGCAATGGCGGCTGCCCGTGAAGGAGCGTCTGTGACCATTTTGAGCCGCACGGGTGAGGAATTAAAATCGGTCGAAGATCGGATTCACGATGAAGGCGGCGACTGCTATTCCATTGTTGCCGATGTGTCGGACCCCCACGCGGTGCGGCATGCCGTTAACCGAACAGTTGAGCATTACAAGACAATCGATGTCCTGGTTAATAATGCGGCCGTGATCGGACCGGTTCGCTTTATGGAGGACACGGATACGGATGCCTGGGAAAAGACCCTGGGGATCAATCTGAATGGCGCCTTTTTCTTCTGCCGTGAGGTGGCGCCCATCATGCTAAACAAGGGGAGCGGTAAAATCATCAGTATCGCCTCGGGGCTTGGCCAAATGCACTTTCCGCGGTTTTCCGCATACAGTGTTTCAAAGGCAGGCATTATTCAATTGACCCGGTCTTTGTCGTCGGAATTTAAAGACGAAAACATACAGGTCAATGCCGTCGATCCCGGCGTGATGGATACCGCCATGCAAGAAGAGATCAGGGCGCTGGGGCCGTCCGTTCTGGGCGAAAGGGTCTATCAGAATTTTTTGGCGTACAAAGAACAGGACCATTTAAGGGATCCCGGAGAGGTGGCCCACCTGGTGGTGTATCTGGCGTCTCAAAAATCCGACCATTTGACCGGCCATTACGGCGGAATCGGCGATTACGCCGAACTGGGTTACAACCCCGCATAAGGTTTTGGAACCGCCCTTAATCGAACAAAGCCCCGAATCAATTTCAGGATTTTTCAGAAAAGCTTTCATTAAAAATCCTTTAGGCCCGGGCTTTCCTCCATTTTGCGAAGCCTATGCCCCAGAACACCGGCCAGGCGCAAAAGGACTACAGGAAATTCGTGCGCGATTTTAATGAATTCGGTTCTTGGAAGAGCCAGGAATTGACTATCTTCCACAGTTTTGACGGTTGTCAAATGCTTACCGGAATCAATCAATGGCAGTTCGCCGAAGAAACCTTTTATTCCGATTTGGTCAATGCTTATTGCATCTTTGGTTTCTCTTGGATCCTTCGAAGCCTTTAAAACGGATACCTTGCCCTTCATGACGAAATACATTGCCCCAACAGTCTCTTTTGCCTGAACCACCACTTGGCCGGGGGAATAATTTATGCTGCGGGCGTGTAATGCGATCTCGGCAATTTCCCCTATGGAAAGCCCCTCAAGGACCTGAATCCCTTTTAAGAAAATAAGTTTGTCCAGAAACGGAACGGTTTTGAGCTTGAAAATGTCGTCCACGGTCGGAAGCCCTTTGCGATCCAGCCTTTTGTTAAGCCTTTGCACCATGGCGGAATCCAATTTTAAGGCGCCATGGCGTTGCGCCATCAGGGCCAGGGTCAGGATCGTTGTCACCCAGTCCGGATTTTCGAGGAGGTGTGAAAAAAGCAGGAAAGGATCGTCTTTAAAATGAGGCAGACGAAAATGCTTTCTTCCCATGGCAATAGTTCCTGATTTGGGAGTATTGTCCATTAAAGGCATCATGAACCGCGACAAGGAGCGGTCAAGGAACTGATCCAGGGCTTCCAGACTGTTGGAACGCCTTCTCCTGTTATCCGATGAGATGCCCCGCCGAATAATTTTCATCTTTCCCGTTGCATCTTTGGCCGCCATCACCCTTAGTAGGTTTTCCATCTTCATGCGGCGTTCCTCGCGAAGATGTTCCACAAGCGTATCACCAACCACGGATTGAGGCAGTTCACCCAGGGCGTTTTCGCATATGAGGTCGTCGTAGCCTCTTTTCAGTTGGTGGTTGACGAATGCCCCTATATCCAAATCCGGCATCTGAACACTGTCCAGGAGCCTTTGCAGCCCTTTTTGGATGTGCCGATCCGGAAGATACAATGAGGTGACAAGGAGATGGTTGTTCTGGTACGAGGCATTTAAAATTTTGGATATTGCCTTTTTACGAATTTCAAGGGAAGAATCCCCCAGGCAGTGGATAACATGTTTGAGGTGGTCGTCATTTTGTATTTCATAGCTCTCAAGCGCCGCATGGCGGACGGAGGCTTCCGCGTGATACAGAAAACCGGAAATTTCCCTTGAGAGGTCCCTGTTGTCCAGGCGTGCCAGTCCTTTCAGAAGGTGGACGATATTGGCGGGTGCGGATTCTCTTTTTAAAAGGGCTTTAAGGGTTTTGGCAAAAGCAGGGTCTTCCGATTTCCCCGCGGCAATAATGCCCGCTCGTCTAAGGGTTTGATCACTTGAGCTCAGCCAGTTTCGAATCGTTTCTCCATGGATTTCCGGCGATGACCGGTAAAGCGCCGCCACCGCGTGGCTTTTTGCCTCCGGACCGACGGCCGTACCAAGGATATCAAGGTTCAACGATCTGGCCGCTTCTTTTGAAAGACGATTTGCCAATTCCGCAATCGCAACCATCAGTTGCTCTTTTGAAGGATCCATCCATTGACTCAGGGCATTGATGGTCTTTTTTTCATTTTCTGCTGAAAGCATTGACAACAGGCCGATCTGCGTCTTTTCGTCCCGGGCCTTGAAAGCGCGCAGAATCCGTTCATCCAGTTCCCGTACCTTCAATGTTCTGAGAAGGCCGCCGTACCAGAGCATCTCCTCTCCATGGGCCGCGGAAAACCGGCTTAACAGTCGTTTCTGCACCTGTTTGTCCTTGAATATTTCAGCCAGGGTCCGGTTTTCGGTTCCGGCGGCGGTCTCCTGTTCTGAAATGATATTCAGTAACATATCCAGATAATGTCTTTTAAAATAAAGAGACGCCATCATCCATCCTCCCACAAAAACAGATGCCGGAATCGACAGATATTTCGGATGCAAAAGCCCTTCCGACAGGAGGACAAGCAGGGCGCCTGTGATAATACCGATTTTGGCCACCACGCCCCGTAGAAAAGACCTGACGATATCGCGATGGTTTTTCGGCAACAGACCCATCAGCACAGCTTTGGCCGGCTTGCTAATGGTGGTTCTCAGGACGGTGGTGGAGAGGCGGGCGTAAACGACGCTGAAAATATCGAAACGAAACAGCAGGGCCAGAAATGCCAACAGGTAATTGGCTGGATGAAATATCAGTGCCGCCGGAAGACCCCATCGGCCGAATATTCTTCCCACGAAAAGGAGAATGAAGAGATTCATGACATTTACCGACCCCATGAAATATCCGAAAAAACCAAGAAGCCCTCCTTCGGTTGCGTAGTACTGATCCACGGCGTAACGGAACTGAAAATTGAGGATGGGTACCACCACGTTGGGCAAAAGGTTTAAAAAAATCAAAACCTTGATGAGATTGGATCTTTTGACAATTTCGGGTATTTGTTTGATTTGCTCCCTCATTGACCCATGGGAGGAGGACAACGGGGTTGTCCCACTTTCTTGAGAGAGCCGATGGGGAAATCGTCTGTTCATCCGTTTAACGACGACGGCGCCGGTTACGGTCATACACAGGTAGGCCATCATGAGGTTGTCCGTGGAGATGATGTCGGCCATGGCAGGGGTAACAAAACTGCCGATGATGCTGCCCATGAGTCCGCCCGCGGTAATCAAGGGGAATATCCGTTTGGATTGACGGGCAGCAAAGAGATCATTGGCCACCGTCCAGAAAAGAAGCCCCAGCAAAATCTCGTACTGCCCCTTCAAGACAAAGAGAACGGGGTAGAGGCTGTCCGTTTTGAAAGGGATGAGAAACCGCAGCGCGGCGATGGATACGCCGCAGAAAAGCAGTGCCCCCACCAGAAGACGACCGGCTGAAACTCTTTTCTGAAGCGTGGCCATGAGGCCGACCGCGGGGAAGGTCACTACTGCATTGATTATGTACATCAACGGCAGATAGGCAACGCCGTATCTTTTAAGAAAGGTTGTTTCCGTGAAGTTTCCGAAAATAATAGTGGAACTGCGTATCAAAAAATAGACGGCCGAAACCCACAGAAAAAGTGTCATTTCATTTTTGTAAATCTGCACCCATTTTCGCAGGAGTCCCACTGGTCCGCGCCTGCCCGGCTTATTCAAACAGCCTTTTTCTCTGTGTCATCGGTTTTTGATAATGACTCTTCGCCCAGTTATCTGCCCTATCCGTTCACAATATTATTTAAGAATAAACGATCCGTCCTATTGAGTAAATCAGGTCAATAGTGTATTAATTTTTCGGGCTTGGTCCTAACTTCGCCCACTTAGACGGAGAAGCGATAAAAAGAAAGTTCAATTTGAGAAAATGCGGGACATTTTGAGCTCGATCTGATATGAGAAAATAGGTGATTGCTAACGAACTTATTTTCAATAATAAATACCAGATCGAGCCTTGAATACATCATGCAACGAGTCACCTTGCGTATCAATTGGAAAAGATAGATGGGAGCGTGCCGATACCTCGGCTGCCGAACGATTCTTTGAGGCTAAACCCAAAGACCTCCTTGAATTTCTCTTGAGTCATGTGGATTATCCGGTGTGACCACGCAATCGCCTGAAATTGGCCGCTTAGCATATAGTGCGCGAAGTCAGGACCAAGCCCAGCTATTTAAATCTTGACTGGGCCGACTTTATGGCCTTTTCCATGGAGTTCAAAACACTTTGAATCCCTGATTTCAGTTCTTGCCAGGCGCCTTCTCCAGCATCACGCACGCATTCAATCTTTCTTTTGGCCTCACTGCGTCTTTCATGCAAATCATTTATCTGTTTTTGATACTCAACACGCACCTCCACCTCCGCCTTATCGGCTTTGGCCCTGAGTTGGACAATCTCAGCATTCCATTCGTCTAACTTTGCCTGCAACTCTTGGATGTAGGCCTCTTTGTCCATCATTTTCTATCTCTTCTCTGTCACTTTGAATTGGATTCACTTTCAGCGTATCTTATTCAAAAAACCTTGCGGTAATGGGGTCACAGGGCCTTTTTTGCTGCCGCATCTTGGATCGACCTTCACGGACCGCCGGTAGGTCCTTGTAGGCCGGCACAAAAAATAATGCTGAGCTTTCAACGACCTCTCCGTACCAGCCTAAAAGGACTCGTGCTCCACAGGATAGATGCGGCAGCAAAAAAGGTGCTGTGGCGCAATGGCTTCGCTCACCCCATACATAGCACCAGGCAATTTGAAAAGGATACAACTCGTGGCCCGTCACAAAGCCATCTTTAGCATGATCCACTTGCATGAACGGAAGGAAATCATAGATGCCCGGAAAAGGTTTTGCTATGGGGTCTATCGCGTATTTTCAAGAAGGTTGGAAGCCGAATAATCTCGAAAGAGAACGCCCTGTTTGCTTTCCGGAAAAGAAGCCGTTCGAGCTCTACCGTTCTTACAGGAAGAAATCAGGTATGGACCCCATTTTCTTCACCGGTCATTCGGGATACTGTGGGTGAAACAAAATCTGAAATAGCGCATAAGGAGGGAATGAAATGAAGAAGATTAGTATGGTAGCCATTTTGATCATTGCCGGGCTGCTGGGAATCGTGGCGGCCCTCTGGAGCGGTTCCGGCCATGCGCTGGGCCCGGTTCGGATAATGGGGGAAGGAGCGATCTCCGAGGGAATCCAATACACCGTCATGGTATTGGCTTTGATCGGAGGAATCGGCGCTGTTCTCATGGGGGTTACCGTCAACCTGTTCGGTCAAAAGCTTCCAGGAATCGCTTCACTGGTTTTTGCCGCTTTTTTAGTGCCCTCTGTTTTTCAGGGCAACGTCCTGTCTATTCTTGCGATCATTCTTCTGATCATCGTGGGACTGACACGCCTGGTTGCACCTCCGAAGGAACCGGAGGGCACCATCGCGGAATAATAGAAAAAGCAAGCCTGTTGATTCATGAAAACACAATCAGTTCTCATTCAAAAGGAGGAAATCATATGGCAAATTGTGCGGAAATGAAAAAAGACGATATTTTTGTCTGTAAGATCTGTGGGCTGGAAATGCAGGTGATAAAGCCCTGCTCCTGTGTTTCCGGGCCGGCGCAGACTTGCACGGTTCCCCTCAAGTGCTGCAACCAGGAAATGGCCAGGAAATAGTCTATCGTACTCCCCGGCGGTGGCATGACCGTTCTACATCGGCGATCCGCCGCCGGGGGATTTGAACGGATATGGGATCTAACTCTTGCTGAAACTGTCCGGGGAACCCCCTTCGCCTTCCAGGGTGCATTTGGTGAAGTCTATTTGCTGATTGCATTTGCTGCAGATATGGGTTCTTGTGAACTCGTCCGAAAAAATTTCTTTCTCCTCTCCACAGTTCGGACACTTGCAGATAAAGGACGAGAGGTGTTTGAAACTGTCGAATCCGGGGCAATGCTGTGGTGTAGCCGTTATAGCAGTCATATTTCTCTCCATCTATTTCTTTTCAGGGGTTCTTCTTTCGCAATCACATAGCGGGGTTACCGGAGGGGTGTCTCTTCCCTTTTCCGCATTACGACCTCACGGGAGCAAGGGACGTTCGGTCGTTTGCCGAACCGTCCCATTACATCCCTGCTTCCCGTCTATTTTTTCCACAATCCATGGAGATTGCAGTATTCTCTTGCCGTGACCTGGGCTGCATCGATTTTGAACACCGCCTCCGGTGCAACGCCGGGTTTCAGAAACTGGCGATACGCCTTCCCATCCGCGATGAGCTCGATCCACTCAATGTAATGTTTTTCTTCCATGGGATGGGCCACCTGACCCACTTTCACCTTATACCCGCCTTCGATCTTTTCCACCACTGGGACGTGTTTTTCCTTGGCAGCGTCTACGGTGTTCTCCTTGAACAGCTTCATGGGCGACCCACAGCAGACGAGTTCCCCCTTACCACCGTGCAATACTTCCACAATATTACCACAAGCTTCGCATTTATAAATTTCAAGTTTTTCTGCCATTTTTTCTTCCTCCTTTGTATAAAGTGAAATGTGCAGGGAAAGCCGCCACGCGGCCTTTTCGATAAAACGCTTCTCCTTGAACCTATGGACGGTAAGTTACTACGGATTCCGTTAGTGTAAAATGGGGTCATTGCTGTATTTTTGCTGAAAAGCACCTGTACGATAAAAAATGTTCGGGGCGATCAGAACCGATTTTCAGTCTTGAGCATCGTTCCGCTCCCCTGCAACTGACCGTTTTTTCCAGCCTACCGTCAGATGCGGCTTCATTTTGCTCAATGGGATCGGAACCTCAATGGAGGAATGCCGCTTCTACCAAGAAAATCCATCATAAATACAGTATTGGCCCTATTCACGGAAAACCTTGGACATGGTAATCTGCCCATGCGGAACGATTATCTGAACGCATCAGACTTGTCGCAGCAATATGGACAAAAAGATCGAGGGAACAGCCATGAACAAGAGACCACTTTCCAAAAAGGCCACCGAAAAAGCCCTGAAAGAGAGCAAAGAACGATTTGAACTGGCCATGCGGTTTTCTAATGTGGGCCTCTTTGACTGGAACCTGGAAACGAATCAGATCTATTTTTCACCGGAATGGAAAAGTTTGGTAGGGTACGATGACCATGAAATCAAAAATGAACTCTCAGAATGGGAGCGTCTCACCAGGCCCCACGATTTCGAAGTTTCCAGGGAACTTTTGGCTGAAGTCCTGGAGAGAAAGCGTGATCGCTATGAAAACGAATTCCAAATGCGCCACAAAAATGGGTATTGGATTGACATTTTATCAAGGGCCAATGTGGTTTTTGACGCAGAGGGCAAAGGCGTTCGTGTTGTGGGAACCCATATGGATATCACAGAGCTGAAACGGGGGCAAACAGCCGTACGCGAAAGAGAATCCCTTCACATACAAGCCCGGAAAGTGGCCAAGCTGGGATATTGGGAACTTATTCTCCCCAGCGATGTCCCCACATGGTGTGACGAACTCTTTGATATCTTAGGCCTCGATCGTCACACAGGGGCGCCTCCCTTTTCAGCTCACAAGGATTTCATCCATCCCGAGGATTGGGACTTTTATAACCTGGCTGTTACAAAGGCAATCACGGATGACGTGCCTTTCGATATCGACTTTCGATTCATAAAACCCGATGGCGCAATACGTTGGATGAATGCAAAAGGAGAAGTGGAAAAGGATAGCGAGGGGAACCTCATCAGGCTCTTTGGCGCCATGCAGGACATTACCAAATTCAAGTCTGTCGAACTCACTCTAACAAAAAGTGAAAGGCACTATCGAGAGATTTTTGAATCGATTTCCGACGTTTTCTATCGAACCGATAGGAAGGGAAGATTCCTCATCATATCTCCATCCAGCAAGAAGGTATTGGGGTATGAGCCGGATGAACTCGTGGGCTCCCAATTAGCGGATCTCTATATCAACCCTGAACAAAATGAACATTTTTTGATGCAATTAAATGAAAAAGAAGAGGTCTTCGAATTCGAAAGCGCTTTGAAAGCGAAAGACGGCTCAACCGTATGGGTGTCGACCAATGCACATTTTTGCAGGGACAAGAAAGGGAAGGTTGTGGGCGTACAAGGCATATCGCGAGATGTAACGAAACGAAAACGGACCGAGGCGGAAAAGGGAATTCTGGAAAAGCAGTTTCTTCAAACCCAAAAGATGGAAGCTATTGAGACGCTGGCGGAAGGAATTGCTCACGATTTCAACAATATTTTGACCTCCGCGATCGGATTTACGGAACTGGCACTTCTGGAAGCCAAAGAAAGTACATCGTTGCAAAAGTGTCTGCAGGAGGTTCACGCGGCAGGAGACCGGGCAAAAGATCTGGTCAGGCAGATTATGACATTTGCACAGCGGTCGGATGACGAGCCAAAACCTGTACGAGTGGATATCATTGCGGAAGAGGAACTGAAGCTCTTAAGAGCAACCATCCCATCATCTATCCATATCACCGAAAATTTCGACAGTGATTCACTGGTTATGGCGAGCGCTGCCCAAATCCATCAAATTTTCATGAACCTGTGCACCAATGCAGCCCAGGCCATGGAGGACGAAACCGGGACAATAGACGTTCATCTAACGGATATTGAGGCTCCTGCCGATGACAGGGAAGTCAACAGGAATCTGCCGCCTGGAGATTATCTGAAAATTGTTGTCCGTGATATGGGAAAAGGCATTCCAGAAGAGCATCTTGAATCCGTATTTTTGCCCTATTTCACCACCAAGGGCATCGGTGGTGGAACGGGGATCGGTCTTTCCGTGGTACATGGAATTGTAAAAAAATGTGGTGGAGAAATTTTCGTGGAGAGCGAGGCCGGAAAAGGGACGGCATTCACCATCTATTTACCCATAGCCGAAAAAAGCCCCATGCGCCGAGATCATGTTCAGGATGCCCTTCTCATGGGGAGGGAAGCCATTTTATTTGTTGATGACGAAATGCCTATCGTTGAGATGACCAGCCAGATACTGGAAAGCCTGGGATATCGGGTCACCGCGCGAACCGACAGCGCCGAGGCATTGGAGGTTTTCCGCTCCACGCCCGAGGCCTTCGATCTCGTCATCACCGACATGGCCATGCCGGGCATGACTGGAGATAAACTGGCTTCTGAACTCGTTCAAATAAAACCGCGTATTCCCATCATCGTCTGTACAGGGCATAGCAAACGTATTTCGGCTGAGAAAGCAGCGGCAATCGGAATCAAAACCCTCTGCATGAAACCGATTTCCAAAGCCGATCTGGCAAGAACTGTTCGTAAGGTTCTGGACGACGTAACAATGGTTCCAACATGAAAAACACGGATAGCCGTCAGCTAATAAATGTATCAGATCACAACTTTGCCGGACCAGGCAGACCCGGGAGGAAAAAAACATGCAGGCACGCGGTCCACTCATGATAGAGCACCGGCTGATCGAACGGATGCTCTCGTTTATCAAGGATGCCCTGGTTCAAATCGAATCGAACCAAAAAGTTGACCCTTTGTTCGTGGATACGGCGGTTGATTTCATCCGCATGTACGCTGATCGGACGCATCACGGCAAAGAAGAGGATATCCTCTTTCGAAATTTAGACAAACGTCCTTTGTCCGCGGAAGACCGGCGGATGATGAAAGAGCTGATCGAAGAACATCTCTTTGGGCGGCAAACAACCAAAGCGCTCGTTGAAGCCAACACGCGTTATCGAAACGGGGACAAATCCGCCCTCTCGGATATTGTCCGCACGCTTCAGGCCCTTGCGGAGTTCTATCCCAAGCACATCGAAAAGGAAGACAAAATTTTCTTCCCCGCCTCCAGATCCTACTTTACCGAAAAGGAAGACCAGGCTATGTTGGCGGAGTTCTGGGAGTTTGACCGAAAGATGATTCACGAAAAATACAAGACCGTGGTTGAAGAATTAAACGCACAACGGTAAGTGGGTCCGGCAGGCGTGGCTAACCGCTTATTTGTATCCTATTCAGAACTCCCGGCAGTAATGGAGTCACGAGGTCTTTTTTGCTGCCGCATCTTGGATCAAACTCCACCGACGGTTGAGGGATTCTTTTAGGCTGGCACAACCGATAATACCGAATTTTCGACAACCTTTCCATACCAGCATAAAAGGACCGTGGCTCCACAGGAATCAGATGCAGCAGCAAAAATGGCCTCGTGACGGAATGAATCAGCTGAATCTGGAAGGCGGTACCAGGGAATTTGAGTAAGACACTTACTATTCATAGTTTTTCACTCCTTTAAAGGCACAGAAATGCAGCACTCGCCACTCTATCTCAGTAACAGCCTATCCGGAAAAAAAGAGCGCTTTCAAAGCAGGGAACCAGGAAAGATCAAGATGTTCACCTGTGGACCGTCTATCTATGGAAACGCGCACATTGGTAATTATCGCACCTTTATTTTTGAAGATGTACTCCAGAGATATCTGGAGTATCTGGGTTTTGAAGTGGAACGTCTGATTCCTTTCACGGATGTGGAGGATAAGGCGATCACGGAAGCCAGAAAGCAAAAGAAAACCCTCCGGGAACTGACCGACCCCGTGGAAGAGCGTTTTATCAATGAAGCGAAATGTCTGCACATCAAATTACCGGGCTATATTCCCCGGTCTTCTGAGACAGTCGACCAGGCGGCAAGGCTGATTCAGATCCTTCTGGAGAAGGGCTATGCCTATCGTCATGGAAAAAACATTTTTTTCGATCCCCTCAAATATGAAGGTTTCGGCAGGCTATACGGACTTGATATGAGTCAATGGCCCAAAAAGAAACGGCGGTTTCGCAAGGACACCTACCCCGGTCAGAGATGGAACCTCGGAGATTTCATCCTCTGGCACGGAAGCACCAAGGATGAGATATCCTGGAATACCGAGTTAGGAGATGGGAGGCCATCGTGGAACATCGATGACCCCGCCGCCATCACCAAACACCTCGGAACGGCCATTGATATCGCCTGCGGAGGTGTGGATAACCTTTTCAGGCACCATGACTATAATCTCGCCTTGATGGAGGCCGCTTCCGGGGAATCGTTCTGCAAGACCTGGCTGCACGGAGAACATGTCGTGGTGGACGGCGCTAAAATGTCCAAGAGCAAGGGGAATATCGTTTATCTGGCAGATCTCTTGAATCAGGGTTATCCGCCGGAATACGTACGTTTTTTCTTGATGGAAACCCATTATAAAGAGAAACTGAATCTTCGGGAAGGAGCACTGGAACAATCGGCTGGAAGGCTCCTGACGTGCAGAGAAATGGTCAATAAACTCACTGAAAAAGGAAAAGAGGGAAAATCTTTCTCCCATCAGGCCGACGAACGGGTACGGGGGATGGAAAAAAAGTTCAGGGAACGAATGAACGATGATCTGGATGTGGGAAAAGCCTTTCGAGATATCAGAAAAGATATGGTCCAGTTAATGACGCTTAAGCAAGCGGAAGGACTGTCGGAGGAGAACCGGGAGGAACTCATTCGAACATTAAAGAAAATCAACAACGTACTTCAAATTTTAAATCTCTGAGATCCCCCTGCCCCCCTTTGCGAAGGGGGACTCGGGGCGCTACGATTTCAAAGCCTTAAGAGATCTTTAGACCGTGCGGTTGCGTAAAGAGAATTTGTTCCCGATAATGGAACGGATTTCCTTACCGGGACGGTGCGCAAAATCCACGAAATCGCAACGGTTTACGATACGGTCTTTTTGTAAACCGCGTAAAGATCGTGAACCCTGTGTTTGAGCTTTTTGATCCGCTTGCTGTCCTCATCGGATGCCCAGCGGGGCTCACTGATGGAGAAAAGGCTATTGCTCAGTTCATCAAGGACATGTTCCGTGGCCACGCACCATTCAGAGGTGCAGATATCGCGCATTTCGGCCGCCTCTTCTAACCCCTTTTCAACGGAATCGAGGGATTTCTCCATACCATCCATAAAATCCCTCCAACTGTCAATCATCTGCTCCTGAACTCCTCCCTGAAAACTGTCTTTCGGTAACGTCATAGCTTTTCCTCCTTGATTCAGTTTATTTTTCATTGTTGTAATCGTGAAAATTATGCTCCAATGTAATCGCACTAATCGGGTGTGTAAATAAGGTGAAATATGTATTTGAGAGCCGAAAGAAAAGTACAGAGGTTTATTTTCAGGTTTCACGCGGCATCCTGCCTTTTTTAGGCTTTTTGATCAGGAGGAAGGATTTGGAAGGGATGGAAATGGGGTATTTCCTGTATTCGGGCCATAGAAGATCGGTATTTGGACCACTATTGGATGGACGTGAAGAAAATAGTGGCTAAAATAAGCCAAGGCCTTTCAAATCAGTGGAAACAAGAGATCTATTCATCCTTTTTAAAACAGGAGGCAATTGTGGCTGAATACAAACCGGAAAACATCTCAGACGCGGACTTTGAACAAAAGATCCTCAATGGGGAGGGAATGATACTGGTGGATTTCTGGGCGCCCTGGTGCGGCCCCTGTCATAATATGGCGCCGGCACTGGAAGCCTTTTCGAAAGACAACGCAGAAAAAATCAAGGTCTACAAACTGGATGTGGACGACAACCCAAAGACGGCCGAGAAGTACTCCATAAAGAGCATCCCTACGTTGATCTTCTTTAGAAACGGCAAACCCCTGGACACACTCCGTGGAGCCGTCTCCCAGGCCACCCTGGAGGGCAGGCTGAAGACCATTAGAGATGAATCTAAGAGCTAATTGCCTTTTTTCGCGTATAGAGGGCTGATTTCCCTGAGCGTTTTGACGGCGCCCCGCAGGGCGTGCAGAAATCGCATAATATCTTCCTCCGTGTTTTCCAACCCGAAGCTGACCACCATGGTTCCCTGGGCGTCTGCGAAATCCCGTCCGATGGACAAAAGGACATGGGAAGCCTGAAGGGCTCCAGAAGCGCAGGCTGAACGGGTGGACACGGCAATACCCTCTTCATCGAGCAACAGAACGACGCTCTCTCCCTCGATAAATTGGATGGAAATGGAGACCAGATTGGGAAGAGCCTTTTCCGGGTGGCCATTGATAAAATAGTCGTCAATGTAATTAGGAAGTTCTTGGAGGATCTTCTTCTTGAGTTTCTGGGCCTGGCTGATTCTGTAATCCATATCCCGCAACGCGAATTCGGCCGCTACCCCCGTTCCGATGATGCCTATCAGGTTTTCCGTCCCGGCCCGTTTATTGTTTTCCTGCACACCGCCATCCAAAAGCGGCCACAGACCGACCCCGCGGCGAACATATAATCCTCCGACTCCCGTTGGCCCATAAAAGGAAGATGGAGCAAAGCTGAGCAGGTCAACACCCAGTTTTTGCACGTCGATCGGCACCACTCCCACGGAATCGACGGCGTCCGAATGGAACAGCACCTTCTTCTGTTTTGTGATCTTTGCGATCTCCTCAATCGGCTCTATGGTGCCGATCTCATTGTTGCTGTGCATGATCGAAACCAGGATGGTGTCCTCTTGAATGGCCTCGGCCACGGAGGCCGGATTCACGCGGCCATAGGAATCCACGGGAACCGAAGTGACTCTGTAATCCATCAGCTTGAGACGTCTCAGGCTTCGCAGAACGGCATTGTGTTCGATGTTGGATGTGACGATATGCCTGCCTTTGTCCGCCTTGGCCAGTGCCACGCCCTTAACGGCGTGATTGATCGACTCGGTGCCGCAGGAAGTAAATACCACCTCTTTGGGCTCTCGACAGTGAATAAGATTCGCCACGGACTCCCGTGCCTTTTCCAGGGCCTGGGCAGCTCGATCACCGATCGTGTGCTGGCTGGAAGGGTTTCCATAACCGGCCCGTATGGCCTCTATCATGGCATCCTGAACCGCGGGTAAGAGCGGATTTGCCGAGAGGTGATCCAGATTGATCATCTTCATGATCGGTCTCCTTTTTCTACGCCCTTGGGGGTGGTTTCAAGATCCGCATGGCAAAACTCACAGGTTTTTTCATGTTCGGGAATCTCGGCATCGCAATAGGGACAATAACAGGTATCTCCTCCATGACTTGGGAGGTGTTCATTTTTCCTCTTAGGCTCGGTCTTTGTCTTTCCCGCCTTTCGATCCTCGTAATCCTTGACGGCCATATGCAGGGCATCGGCCCCCAGATTGGAACAGTGGAGTTTGTTTTTGGGAAGACCCTCCAGGGCCTTTGCCACATCCTTATTCGAAATTTTTTTTGCTTCCTCCAGACTCTTTCCCTTGGCCATTTCCGTGAGCATGCTGGACACGGCAATGGCCGCGCCGCATCCGAAGGTCTGGAACTTGATATCTTTGATACGTTCCTCTTCTATCTTCAGATAGACACTCATCATGTCTCCGCACAAGGGGTTGCCCACCTCCCCAATGCCATCGGCATCCTTTATAATCCCCACGTTTCTTGGGTGCTTGAAGTGGTCCATTACGGTTTTTGAATACATGGAAGCGCTCCTATCCCGACCGCCCGTTTATCCCGAAAAGACGAGAAATCGCGGGCGGTCATTTTTTTTTGAAGGATTAATCCTTGATCTTGATATTGCGGCTCTTGGCGCCGGCTTGACAGGAATGCTGACCATCAGGACCCCGTCTTTCAGAGAGGCATCCACCTTGCTCTCATCCACTTCCTCGGGCAGACGGAAAGATCGAGAGAAACGATCCGTAACGGGATTCTTTCATATAATAGTTTTTTCCCTTATCCTCTTTCTCCGACTCCTTCTTGCCCGTGACGGTGAGCACATTTCCTTCGAGGGTGATGGAAACATCATCCTTCTTTATCCCGGGCAATTCCGCCGTCAGATGATATTTTCCATCCTCTTCATACAGATTCGTGCTGGGAGAAAATTCTTCACCCATCCATCTGGGCCATTCCGGCAACAAACGGTCGGTCCAAACATCTCCCAAAGGCTCACGTCCGAAAGGGGTCATCCACCAGGGCCTTCTCGACACAGAAACATTTTTTTCCATAATTTTTGTCTCCTTTTTTTGTAAAGAATTAATACTCAGATCACACTCCCGCAGCTTCCGCATTTTCTCCACTCAGAAGGTGATCAGCCAGCAACATCACGATCTCATCCCAGGCCGTCGTATCCGCCACAAACAGATCTTCTTCCTGATCAGATGGATAAGCCTCGCAGTGTTTAAGAATTTCGGGCTTTGTCGCAGCAATGGAATCCAACAAAGCCACGGAATCATCCTGCCCGCTCAGGGTTCTGATGGCGTCCACAATAGATATCCGGCCATCCGGTGTAAATCTTACGATCTCGTTATCCATCTTAAGGTTGAACAGGGTATCCATGATCGTCTCTCCGATTTATTTTTATTCTTTAAAGTTTTCCTCCCCCTCTTCCAACCATTCCTGCCGGGCAGCCGGTCTCGGGAAGAGAAGAGGCCAAATTCATTGTTGTGGTCTGTAATATAGGAGGAAAATCCAGGGCTGTGAATGGGTTTAATTATGTATATTCAAGCTGTAAAGTAGGTATCTTTTAAGGGCTGGTTGCATTTCCCGATTCCACTTTCTGCCCCGTGGCTCTTTTTCGTATCTTATTCAAAAACAATGGTACGAATGGAGTCAGGAGGTCTTTTTTGCTGCCGTATCTTGGATAAACCTTCACCGACCGTCGATAGGTCCTTTTAGGCTGGTGCAACGAAGCTATTATTATCCATCCATTTTTCCGTGCCAGCCTAAAAGGACCGATGGCTCTACAGGAATCAGATGCGGCAGCAAAAGAGAACTCCTGACGGAATGGCTTCCTGATTCCGTATTTCGCTGCCAGGGAATTTGAATAGGATACTCTTTTTCCTTGTCAATATAGAAAAAATGCTCTAATTTTATGCAAAAAATAAAGAATCCTATCCGGGCGCCTGGTGTTGGGTTCCCCCGTAAAAAGCGCAATTGGATACATTACGAGAATTAGGGGACAAATGGACGAACAGACCATAAAAATTCTCCTCGTCGAGGATGATGAGGATGACTATGTGATTCTGAGAAAATTGCTCTCCCAAATTCCGGGACAGAGGTACGACCTGGAGTGGGCCTCCGAATTCAACGATGCCCTCATGAAGATTTCCCGGAAAGACCACGATCTCTTTCTGGTGGATTACCGGCTGGGAATACAAAACGGGCTGGAACTGCTTCAGGTATTGCAGGAGCGGGGATATCCGGTGCCGGTGATTCTTCTGACGGGGAAAGGGGACTATGAAATCGACCTTCAGGCCATGAAGAGCGGCGCCTCCGAATACCTGGAAAAAGGGAACCTCACTCCCACCCTTCTTGAACGTTCCATGCGATATGCCGTGGAACATGCAAGGACTCTTCAAGCCCTCCGGGAATCGGAATCGAAGTTACGTAATCTTTCGGAAAAGCTTCTGAATGCCCAGGAGAACGAGAGAAAGATTGTGGCCCGTGAAATCCACGACGGCCTCGGTTCTACGCTGACCGCCATAAAGTACTCACTGGAACAACGGAAAGGCGCCTCGGACCAGAATCTATTTTCCGGGACCATCCCCCTGGAACAGGTTATTGATATGGTCCGTGAGGCCATCGCGGAAAGCCAGAGGATATCATCCAGCTTGCGGCCGTCGGTTCTGGATGACCTGGGTCTCATCCCGGCACTTCGTTCGCTGTCGCGGGAATGGGAAAAAATTTACCGCAATATCAGGATAGAAAGACAATTAGAGGTGCAGTGAAGACGATATCTCCGAACCCCTCAAGATCGTCATATACCGGATCGTCCAGGAGTCCCTCAATAACATTTCAAAACACAGTCAAGCGAAAAACGTGCTTCTCAAGCTCGAAAAGACGGGAGACCGAATCGAACTGACGGTTACGGATGACGGCGTGGGGTTTGATCCGGGCGAGGCGGACTCATTGAAGGCTTCCCGAGGCAGCATGGGACTTGCGGGCATGCGGGAACGGGCCGATCTCTCAAATGGAATCCTTGAGATCCACTCCGAAAAAGGGAAAGGGACCGTGGTGCGGGCACACTGGCCCGGGTGACCGCGCGTCCCTTGCACCATCTCCTACATTTCTTTAGAAAAGGATACGGAAATGCTGGCGCCCCCGAGGGGTCCCGGTTCGGCCCTTACTTCCCCTTTGTGCTTCTCCGCAATCTCTTTCACGATGGCGAGCCCCAGACCCAACCCTTGCGTCTTTCGTCCTGAATCGATCCTTCGGTAAAGTCCGAACACCCTGTCCGGATTTTCCGTGTTGATGCCTTTCCCGTCATCGCTCACCGAGATGATCCAGGAAAGCTTCGTCTCCCTGAAATCCGATCCGGATCTCCTTGAGCCCTTTTCCTCCGTATTTCAAGGTGTTGTCCACAAGGTTCCGGAAAACCCGCTCTAAGGATACCCTGTCGACACGAATGGCGGGGAGATGTTCGGGCTCCGACCAGTGGATATGACGCGATTGGATCTGCTCGGAAAACTCGTCCCTGATACACGCCAGGACCTCTTTCATATCCACATCTTCCACGTGCATGGGGCCTTCCTTGGAGGAGATGAACATATTAATCATTTCAGCGAGGGTGGCGATCTGCTGGGCCGACTTCATGATATGTTCGCAGTGGATTCCGGCCCTTCTCATCAAGAATTGTCGCCATAACTTTCAAATAGGCGTTTGGTCAGACCGTGGAGACTGATGGCCGGATTTTTCAAATCATGGGAGACCGAATAGGCAAATAACTTGACCTTTTCAGATTCCCGCCGCAGCTCCGCATTGGCCGTTGCCAGATCGGCGGTTTTCTCCTGAACCCTCACCTCCATATTTTTGTAGGCCTCTTCCAGAGCTCTCCTCGACGTCTCTCTCTCCATGGCATATCGAATGGAACGTTCAAGGAGCGACGCCGTCAAATGGTCTTTAACAAGATAATCCACCGCCCCCAACTTCATGGCCTGGATGTCTACGGCATATTCCCCCTGTCCGGTAAGAAAAATTATGGGTGTCTTAAAATCGTTATTGCCTACCTCGCCAAGCAGTTCCAGGCCGGTACGGGCGCCCAGACGATAATCGAGCAGGCAGAGATCATATCCACCACTCTCTAAAGCTGCCTTGGCCTCATCATAATCGGTGACCCAATCCATGCTGAAGCGATCGCCGGGGATACCGGACAGATGATGTCGTATGATGACATAGTCATCCGCATCATCTTCCACCAAAAGGATCCTCAATTTACCCAAGGACTCCTCTGCGTTGCTGTTCTCCACGGTCCCTCTCTCCATTGGCAAATCGAATTTCGCTCCTTCCAGGTCCTGTCGACCCGCAACACAGCCTGAAAGCTTCATCGTGAAAATTTTATCCTTCCCGCATCCGAACTGCATGCATGGTATTGGAGAGTTCGCCATCGATCCCCCTTCTCCTTGTCAGACTTTTAACAAAGCCAGCGGACCGAAACAATGGGGTCTATCCTGTATTTGCAAATCCCCAATAACGTATCTTCAACTATCCAAATCCAAATCGGTATCGGCATCAAAAGGCAGGTGCAAGGAACACGTCGATCCCGATTCAGAT
This sequence comes from uncultured delta proteobacterium, assembly GCA_963747555.1. Lineage (GTDB taxonomy): Bacteria > Desulfobacterota > DSM-4660 > Desulfatiglandales > Desulfatiglandaceae > DUZB01. The sequence continues at coordinate 121,284 of CAVVFZ010000025.1, read as the reverse complement.
TTCGACCTGATCAAGATCTATAGGTGAGCAAACCCGGGTATCACGCAAATCCTCGATGCACACACTATTTTTAAGCGCTGGAGGGCATTCATTCACGGGTATCGGGATCCGGATAGCGCTCGCTACGAGGCAGCCGGCAACGGAGCGTGCAGATCTTTTTGAGGTGGCTGTAGCGGTTCTATTTCTCAATTCTCCTACGTCGGGCAGGCTGCTTTGAACCCCGCTTCGAATTTTCCAGGGGCTTTTCTCCGGAATCCTGTATCAATCGAATGCGGCGTTCCTCAATCGTAATCATCCTCTTCCTGTACAGTGCACCAATAGCATTTTTGTATTGCTTTTTGCTGACACCAAATAATCGATAAATTGTTTCGGGGGAACTTTTGTCCGATATTTCCAGAGTTCCCCCATGCTCTTTCAGGGTGCTCAAAACCCTTTTGGATAAATCATCAGTGGCCTTGGCGCCGGATTTGTGAAGAGAAAGATCGATCTTGCCATCCTCTCTGATCTTTTTGATAAACCCCTTGATTTCCTGTCCCTGCTTCACGATCTGAAACAGTTCATTCTTATATAAAACGCCCACATGGGTGTCGTTGATGATCGCAGTATAACCCAGGGACGTCTTCTCGCCGATCACAAGATCGACCTTCTGCCCCTCTTTAAAATGGACAGGTTGTTTTTCCATAGCTCTTTATCCTCAATTTCTCCGTCTGCTCATCAGGAGCTCCAAGCCATTTTCCAGCTTTTTCAGGTTCTCCTTTGAGTTGAACAGCATTTCACATAACTCACATTTCCGATAGCGCACAATTTCGCTGGCCTTGTACCCCAGATAAGAAGCCATGGACGTCAGTCCCATCGTGCGGATCAGATAGTATAGGGGATTTTGTTCTCTCTTTCTTAACAATTCATCCACGGATTCCTGCCCCACATTGCCAAGATATAAGAAACCGGTTTCTGAAAACCGGTTCCCGGCATCACAGCAGGCATACATATCCTGATTTGGAGAAAGATAAGCATTCATGGTACAGATGTTGGGATAATAATCCGTAAAGATCTGTTTGCGATCAAAATCTTTCCGCCCTCCCGAAATAGATCATCGGTTCCGGAAAATACCGCAGCTCATTTTGTTGAAGGTACTCTTCAAGGATGTCATCTTCTTCCGAAAAATCCGTAATGAAAGAAACAAAATAGTCGAGGCCCTGTTTCACGCAAGCATTAGCCGCACGAACAATATTTTCCCTGTCAACATTTTCCTGATGCCAACGGCTGGTACTGATCCTCATCTGGGAGAGCCCGCTTTCGATCAATGCGGATACGATTTTCTCCGCATGATCCGAGCCATACGCCCAGAACCCGTTGGTAACCACCCTCGTATAGATCCGGTTCCGCCTGCAAACCCGTATCAGGCCGCAAAGATCATCCTGAAACAGGAGCGGTTCCCCGGCCGTGAAACTGATGCCGGTCACACGGGCACAAGCCATTTCTTCGATAATTTCCATTGCCCGGACAAAATCCATCTTGTCATTTCCGGGAGATCCATCCGCAGCGACACAATGACCACATTTCATATTGCACCGGGTGGAATATCCAAAGGCAATTTGTCTTAGGGGTTTCATTTCTTGATCTCGACAAGAGGGTTGCACTTAAAAAAAGAACCGGTCGGTCATCAAACGTCCAACGTCTGTGACCGGCCGGTTCGACATCGTTCTCAGGGCTTTTTTATCCGGGCCCAAGTCTTACTGCCTGAGCCCGGCTTTTTTCTATTTCAGCAATCCTGCCACGGCTGAAACGCATCTACCGATTAATCATCACCACCGCCACCACCACCGCCGGCAAGCTCATTTTCATGGCAAAGGCCGCACCCGATCTGCGTGCCCTTGGCAATGGTAACGATGCGTCTTCCCCTGTAAAAGATCCGGTTTGCAGCGGCTTTTGAAATCACCGTCCCTAATCCGGTCGGGCCATGGCAGGTCCCGCAGGCCGCCTGAGAGGCAAATCTCTCATGGCCGTTGACCCATGCCTGACTGTTCACATTGTGCATGCCATGAGGCCCGTTAAGAGTCAGGGACAATCCGCTTCCATGACAGGCGGTACATTCGGTGATCATGCCGTCATGGCCCTGAATCTGAACGGCTGCAAGATTATCATTGGCTTCCCGTGAAGGCCATATGGCATGCGGACTGCCATGGCAGGACGGACAGCTCACTCCGTTATGTCCGACACTGTTCCGATAGAGCGTTCCGGTCTGCTCGGCGAACCGCTTGTTGGTTGCAACAATAAAGGTGGCCTGATCCGGACTGTCGGCATAGGTGATGCGTCGAATGATCTGACCGTCATAATTATTGAGCGCATCGCCCGTGTGGCAGGACTGGCACATGGGCAGACTGGTCCAGGGAATCCGATTCGCCTGACCAACGGCGGTCATGGTGCCGTGGCAGTCCATACATCTCAGACCCGCCGTATCCATGGCCCCTCGAGCGCACTGGGTAATTGCACCTGGATGGCAGTAATAGCAAACATTTCCACTGGGTGGATTGTCAGTAGTTTTGGAGGCGTGATATCCATGAACGGCACTGGAGAGGGTAGGATTTGTCACTTGCGGTCCCACCGGTCCTACATGGTTCAAATCCAGTGCCGGAGAATAGTGACAGGACGCGCACAGAACCGGCTGGCTGTTGAACAGGTTCGTGCCGTTCTTGTAATCATGAATAATCAGGACATTTTCCCTGTACTGAATCTCCGGATCGGCGCTGGCGCTCCATGTTACGCCGGGAATGGCGGCCCCCACATTTCCCGTGGCATGACAGACATTGCAGTTCATTTCGTCCGATATGGGAACCACCACCGGAAGGGAGGAAAGGATCGCGGCGTTTGTCGGATCCGTTGCTTGAATATTCATCAGGGGGTAAGAGTTGATTTTCAGACTGTCGTCCCAGGAGGTAATTGGAATTCCTACAGCGGAAAACCAGTCAATGTTTCCGCCTTCCCACGAAAAGGGTTGGGGTTGATTGGTTACGCCCGGCATTTTCGCTCCCAGAAGCCCCGTATCCACCGGAGGATTGACGCCGAACAAAGGCAGGACATAGTCCCAGAAATTTGTTTTTCCGGCGCTTGTGGTGTTGATGGAACCGGTCTGATCGGCCATGGCCTTGTACGTGACGAGTGCCTCCGGACCCATGATTTTCGGAGAACTCCCCTTTTGGATGACCTGCGCATGGAGCACGTTAAAAAGCGGCAGGATGCTGAACACGGAAAAATCGGGATCATAACAGTGCATGCCCAGATCATTAAAGGCAAACACCTGGAAATTCCCGGAAATTGGACCCGGATTACCGATCACGATTTCTACGACGTTGGAATAGGAACTTATTCCCGAATCATCGCGGGACTGAACGGCCATGTAATAGGAAGCTCCGGGCCAGAGATAACCCGCTACACTGGTCTGGGTCCCCACGTCCACCGTTCCGATGGAGTCAACACCCACAATAAAGGGCTTCGGCGCCCAGGACAACGTATAGCCGGTTGCGCCGGAAATCTCGGTCCAGGAGAGTTGAGCCCAGGTTCCCGAAATAGAAGGCGTTACCACCGGAGGCTGAGGTTGGGACAGCACCGTTCCGGGACCTGAAAACATACCGGCACAGAACAGGATCAGTAAGAATTTATTCCATTTCATAGCCTTCCTCCTTAATAAAAAATAGTCTTTGCCAGTTTTGATCGTCACATAACAAAATCCCGTATCTTGTTCAAAAAGCCTGTCGGTAATGGAGTTACAGGGTCTTTTTTGCTGCCGCATCTTGGATCGACCTTCACTAACCGTTGATAGGTCCTTTTAAGCTGGTACAAAAAATAATGCTGAGCTTTCAACGACCTCTCCGTACCAGCCTAAAAGGACCGGTGCTCCACAGGAATTAGATGCGGCAGCAAAAAAGGACCCTGTGGCGGAACGGCTTTGCTGACTCCAAGCATGGTACCAGGACCAGGGAAGTTGAATAAGATACAAATTCCCGAAAGACGCTTTACGAGAGGTTATACGTTCCAGCATAAAATCACCAAACTGTGTGGTTTCATGGGCTCGATGCATGGCGCCATGGGGTGTTTATTCAAATATACGGAATTGCATACGAGGCAAAGCCCGGTATCCGGAATTTTGAGTAGCGCTTTCTTTTCCAATATCGATCCTGAGCGTTTCGTTTATCATACTACAGTTACATCCGAATAAAATGGGGTCAATACCCCATTTTACTCTGCTATAATATTCATGTACCATATATTGCGTCTACGCCAAGGAAGAAAGAAGGAATACAGCAATTCTCATTTTGGCTTTTTCAGTAATCTGAGGCCATGGGGGTCTGTCTCGAAATGGCGCCAATGCTCCGCTTCGAACACCTTTTGCAGAGGCATAATCCCATTTTAGCATTACTCAACAGGCGGCAAGACGGTTTTTGCACAGGATTCCTTTTACAGGTGTCTGATCTCAGCCAAATTTTGAAGCTTTACCGCCGTGCCATGGAATGACCAATGGATTTTGGCGCCGTTTTGAGACAGACCCCCATGGCCGGTTTTAGGCAAAAAACCAAAATGAGAATTGCTGGAAGGAATAGGGAAGTTTTTTGAAATTGAAGGAACGCGAAAGGGTATCATGAAATACAGAATCGAAAAAGACACCATGGGCGAAGTAAAGGTGCCCGCCGACAAATACTGGGGCGCCGAGACCGAGCGCAGCCGAAATAACTTTCGCATCGGCCCGCCCGCAAGCATGCCGCTTGAGATCATCCACGCCTTCGCCTATCTTAAAAAGGCCGCGGCGCTCACCAACCACGAACTCGGCGTGCTGCCGAAAGAAAAAGCGGAGCTGATTGCCCGAGTCTGCGAAGAAATCATCGATGGCACGCTCGACGACCAATTCCCGCTGGTAATCTGGCAGACCGGAAGCGGCACCCACAGCAATATGAACGTGAATGAAGTCGTCGCCAATCGGGCACAGGTGCTTAACGGTGGAAGCCTAACCGACGAGAAAAAGGTCTTGGATCCAAACGATGACGTCAATAAAAGCCAGAGCAGCAACGATACGTTTCCCACGGCCATGCACATTGCGTGCTACAAACTCACGGTCGACGTGACGCTGAAAGGCGTGATGAAACTGCGAAATACGCTCGCAAAAAAATCCGAGACCTTCAAGGACGTGGTGAAAACGGGCCGCACCCACTTCATGGATGCCACCCCGCTTACCCTGGGCCAGGAGTTGGGCGGATATGTGCGGCAACTGGACAACGGAACACGTGCGGTGAAAAACGCCCTGGAGATGGTACGTGAACTGGCACTGGGCGGAACCGCTGTGGGTACCGGTCTGAACACGCCCGATGGTTATGCGGAGGCCGTGGCAAAAAAGATAGCGGAGTTGACGGGGCTGCCGTTTGTCACAGCGCCGAACAAGTTCGAGGCGCTTGCGGCCCACGACGCCATGGTGGAACTGAGTGGCGCCTTCCGGCGTCTGGCAGTGAGCCTGATGAAGATAGGCAACGACATTCGCATGCTCAGCAGCGGCCCGCGAAGTGGTATCGGCGAGATCATCATCCCTTACAACGAACCCGGTTCGAGCATCATGCCCGGCAAAATAAACCCCACGCAATCGGAAGCTCTCACCATGGTGGCCGCCCAGGTGATGGGGAGCGATCTGGTTGTGGGCATCGGTGGAAGCAACGGCCATTTCGAACTCAACGTGTTCAAACCACTGATCGCCGCCAACGTGTTGCAGAGCGCGCGCCTGTTGGGAGATGCCTGCCTGAGTTTCAACGACAATTGCGCAGAAGGCATCAAGCCCAACCTGCCGGTGATCAAACGTCACCTGGAGAACTCGCTGATGCTGGTCACCAGTCTCAACACGCATATCGGATATCACAAAGCCGCCGAAATCGCCCAAAAGGCACACAGGGATGGCACCACGCTGAAAGAGGCCGCCATTACGCTGGGGTACGTGAGCGCCAAAGATTTCGACCAATGGGTCGATCCGTCGAAGATGGTGGGAGGAAGCAAAAGGTAAACCAAAATCAAAAAATACCATCGTCAGGGTTGTAATGCCGAAAAACCGAATTACCTTTGGGCGCTTACCCTGCCGAATCGTGGCAGGGTATTTTTTTTTGCCTGCTATGGCTAAAATTTATTCAGGAGAGAACAAAAATGGCAGATCTTTCGAAAATCACGTTGTACAGCGGCGGGCACAAGGGTGCAGAAGCGGAATTCGGCAAACTTGCCGAGGCCTGGAACATGAAAGAGGTGAATATATCCTTTGAAGGGCATAATCCCGAGCGCGCCCGTGGCGTCCGGGTCCTGAGCCAGGAAGACCTGCAAAAGGGCGATGTGAGCATGGAAATTGTATCCAAGCGAATGAAACGAACCTACTCCCGGACGGATAAGATTCGAAAAGTCATCCAGTCCCTTTTCCATATGGTCAATAACGGCCACCACGTCATAGCGGTCGGATGGATACAAGCAGACGGCACCGTCAAGGGAGGAACCGGCTGGGGCGTCGAATTGGCAAAACTATTTAACAGGCCTCTGCACGTCTACGATCAGGATCAGAAGGCTTGGTTTTCATGGGAGAACAACCAATGGGTAAAAAACACCCCGGTGATTACCTCGGATACCTTTGCCGGCACCGGAACCCGTTACCTCTCCGAAGACGGCAGCCAGGCCCTCCACGATCTTTTCACGCGCTCTTTCGGTCCTGCAAAATAGATTCACAGCGAACGGACTCCCGTCCCAGGCAGTGAAGGGACAGGGAGAGAACCCGTTTTTATTTTCAATCACCTCATCGCGGGAAAAACCAGCCCAGGCTTGAAAGCCTGGGCCAGGTGACCTACATTTATTGTCGGCAACTGCCCAACGCCAATATCCGACTTCGCCGTTTGGGTTTCCAGAACCACGGCATTCTCATTGCTATCGCATTCTCCCCATGTTATAAAATATCAGGCTCAGCACGGATTAACGTGAAGAATAAGTTTTTTCAGACGCTGCAAACAAGAGTGTTGAACATTCATGGAAGAAAAGCCTGCAACGCCCCATGAGGCCCCCCGGAAATCCCCATTCTCCAGAATCGTCAAATGGATGTTGTGGCTGTTTGGCGCAACCCTCTTCCTGATATTTCTTGTGGCCCTTCTTGTTTTCCTGCTTCCCCGGTTTGTTTCCACAGACTGGGCGAAGAAAAAAATGGAAGGATATGCCACCCGCGCCATTCACCGTCCCGTAGGCATTCACAATCTTTCCTGGACATGGGGCGGGGGAATTCGGTTGGAAGGGCTGGAAATCCAAGATGACCCGGCCTTTTCGGACAGACCGATCCTTTCTCTCAAACAATTCCTCCTCTCCATCGATTTTCACCAACTCATGGAGCGCCGTCTGGTTGTCGCTGCAGAGCTGGAAGGCGGATATGTCAATCTAATCAGGAAAAAGGATGGCATCACCAACCTTGAAAGCCTGCTTTCAGGAGTTACCCAACCCTCCGCACCCCCGCCGGAACCGAAACAGAAAAGCCCTGCAGCGGGGAATATTTTTCCGCCACCCGTCCGCGATATACAGGCCCGACTGAGCCTGAGTAACATTTCACTGCAAATGGACGATCGGGAACAGCATCGAAATTTCCTGGTTACGGACGTCTCTTTTCTGCTTGATGTTCCGTCTCTTGCCCACAAACCGATCGATCTGTCGTTTTCCGCCGAAGAAAAAATGGACGATAAACCGTTGCCGCCCATCCGTTTTCAAGGGAAGATACGGGACTTGGTTGGCAACAACTCCTCTTTAAATATTCATGGGTTATCCGCAGACATTAAAGGGGAGCTTCCGGGCATGGAGATCTCGGTGACGGGTTCGGCGTCCGAAATGGGCCTGCTTGCGAAACTGTCCCTCGATCTTGAACCACTACGCAAGGGAATGGCGCCCTTCCTATCTTCCCCGCCGCCCGAAATGTCGGGCAGGATAGCTCTGGAACTGAAAGCGTCCGCGGATGGAACGAATGCCAAAGAGCAGATCAGGTACGATCTGAAAGTAGATGGACGCACCCTCCGCGCATCTGGGGGGCCATTGAAAGAAAAGGCTGTGGGGCCCCTCAGCTTTGTGGTCACGAACACGGGAATATTGAACCAAGATAAGGACTTGCTGGATATCCATAAAGGGATTATTCACGTTCAGGACGGAAACGACATCTTCTTCCACGGCGTCCTCAGCGGGCTCAAAAACCCGCCACTCACAGCCAATCTTCTGGCGGATTCCATCACCCTCGATCTTCAGGAGCTTATTTCATTAGCCGGACCTTTTGTCCCAGCCGGCATACGCCTGGATAACGGCAAGGGAAATAAAGCGGGGCAGCCGAAACTGGAGATCAGAAATGCCGCTTTTACGGGAACCGTTCCAACCGGGCCAAATCATTTGACGTGGGACAGCCTGGAACTCAAGATGCCTTTTGTGGAATCCAGTCTTCCGGGCGCGTCCGCCACGGTGGAAGGGCTCCACCTGCAGGTTGGAAAGGGGGATGTGGCCCTGGCGGCCTTTTCTCCCGTCAGGGCGGAAGTGACCGCGGATGTCGGCATGAGGGCTTTTCATCTTAAAGGCAAAGAACAAATATCCATAAAAGACCTGCATATTCCGCGCTTTCACCTCCTTGCGAACAATCTCTCTCCCTCGTCCGCGGCTTTTTTCGGCATCACGGGAAAGATCGATGTGGAACAGACCCTTTCTTTTGAAAAGCTCAGCGTTTCGGACAGGATCTACCTCTCCAGCTTTCTCCAGTCCCTGGACATCCAATTGATCCTGCCCCCCTCCCCTTCCCTCTCCGTAACCACGTTGGCACTATCCGCTTCCTCTCCTTCCCTGACATTGAAGGGTCTCCCATCGGGGCCGGTAACGACCCCATTTGAAATGAAAACAACAATGGAGGAGCTCACTCTATCAAAGGACAAGCCCTACCGGGTCGACATAAAGAAAGGCAATGCGGACCTGAGTACAGGGAAGGTCATGGAGGCCCACTTGAAGGCCCATGTGGTTGATTCGGGGCTCAAAGAACTGCAATCCGATGGAACGGTGGCCATAGACCTGGCGAAAGCATCTCCCCTGCTTCCTTCTTCCCTTCGCGCCTCCGCCCTGAAGGGAGGAAAGGTTGGAGGAAAAGTTGATCTCCTCTGGAACTATATCGGACGACGTCCCACCCCTATGGAAATGGAACGTTTCCTGAACAAAGACGTTCCTCTGAAAGACAAATTGCAGTCCGCCGTTTTCCTGGAAACGGCGGAAATCCAGACCAAGCTCACCGATATCCATTTGGATATCCCGTTTGGCGAAAAAGGGGCACTGAAGATAGATAAGATCAACACCCCAGAACCCTTAACGTTTTCTTTGGGAAGCGGGTTTAAGGAAGCGAAATTTAGAGGGAATATTGTCGTTGAAGGAGTGAGGAATCTGCCCGCATCCATAAAAATAGGGCAGCCTGTGGGAGGTGTTCTCTCCATTTCGGGGATGCTTGATCATCTGGAGGCGCTGAAGTTGTCTCAGAATCTGAGCCTGACGCCTCTGGGTTTAAGCCAGTCTCTTACGGTCACCCTGAGCGGGCTCGACCGATTTTTGGCCGTCACGGACGATACACCGCAAGAAAAGGCCCTGAAAAAACTGAGAGGCTCTATTGAAACCTCCCTGAAGGCCGCTCCGGGGCCAGGACTTTCGCCGTACCTAAAGGCATTGCCCATGCAGGGACTGAAGGTAACCGGAACCGCCGAAGCCCTTGCAGGCCTCGACTTGGACGGAAATGGGGGAATTACGGGAAGGATACAGCTTAAGAGTTCCCATCTGGACATCGCGCTCCAAGACCGCCTCAGCATCAAGGACCTGAAAATGGATGTGGACCTGGAGAAGAAACTCCGGGTGGTCTCCGGCAAAAGCAAAAAACGGACCGGCACGCCCGCCTCCTCCTACTTGTCAGTGAAAGTCCTTGATCTTCCTCTTTCCACACAAACCACGCCAGGCATTCGTTCCCAAACTTCCCCAAACCAATCCCCCCTGGGAGATCTCCGCGTCCCTTTTGCACGCGTACCTTCCCTGGCCTTCGATTCCCTGTATGTGAAGATGAACCCGGTCCCCCTGAATCTGACCGACTTCGCGCTCCATCTCCGCCTGGAAGACTCCCTGCCGGTCATTGATTCTTTCCAGTTTGACCTCCTCGGAGGAACATTTCTGGGAGACATTTCCCTGTTCCGGGAGGGAAAAGGACCCAATGATCTGTACCTGATGGCAATGGATGGCTCTTTCACGGGGATCAACACCGCAAGACTTGCGCCGGACGTTCAGCAAACCGATTCGCAGGGACGCGACACCCTGGACCGAGAAACAGAGTTGTCAGGAAATATCTCCCTCCGTTTTCCGGTTTCCAACAACCCCGATATTGCCATAGACAATCTCAGCGGCGTCATTCGATTAACCCACATCGGCTCAAAGACCCTGGAGCGGCTCCTTTACGCCATGGACCCTTACGAAAACAATGAAATGATCCGGAAACAACGGAATCTCCTCCGGCAGGGAACACCCCTCTGGATCACCGTTGAGATCCGATCCGGAAACCTCTCCCTTGCCGGAGAAGTGCTGATAAGAGGCGCTCGAATTGCCCTCCCGACCATCCAACGGCTCAATATAACGGCTTTACCCCTTCGAAAAAGGCTGGAGAAAGTATTCTCTTCCTTAGGCCCCATGGTGGACGCCTTGAAAGCCATGAGCGCAAACACTATTCTTGTGGATAAAGGGAAAATCAAACTGGTAACTCAGTAGAGACGGAAAAGGAACCATCTATGAAACGATCCTGCGTGAAACTTATTCTTATGTCCGCATTGTTTTTTGCCGGATGCACCCTGGCTACTGTCAAGGTAAATGTAGTGAGCGAACGGACGACGCTTGAGAACCAGGTCCTGGGTTCCTATAACGCCCTTTCAGACGAGGTGCTGCTGGTGGCTTCGGTCCGCGGGGTGGAACCCTCGGGGACCATTAAAACGCCTCCTCGCCACAGCCGGGAATATCAAAACGCCGTCCAAGCAATAGAGACGATTGCCTTCCATGCAGACGATGTGGAGTTATTTAAAAGACTGGGGTGGGTGGGCGAAAACAACCAGGGGTTTCTGACCTCTTTTCCCATGGACAAGACGAAAGTTCCGGCTGATCTGAAGGGTTCCGCCGACCGCTTCAAAGAAGAGGAATTTGCGGCCATCATAACGGATGTGAATGGCGCAAGGACGGTTGTCATGCAGCGGGTGATAGACACCAACGAAAACCTCACAGAGAAAGACCTCCCCGAGATCCGGAAGGTTTTCGGGAAACTGAATCGCGAAAACGCCCTGCCGGGGGATAAAATCCAGAACGAGGACGGATCGTGGAGCGTAAAATCGTGACAAGCCGGTTAGAGAGAAGAGATCAGATGAACAGGGGATACCTTGTTGCCCTGTTTTTATTCCTTGTTTCATTCCTTTTTGTTCCCGGACGAGCAAACGCGGAAGAGGAAACGCCGGGAAACAGGTCTGCTCTGCACATGACGGCTTCAGCAGCGCAGTCCCAGCCTCCTGTCAACGGCCCGTCCGGTGGAAAAAGCCCGCAACAGCTTTCCATCAACAAACCCGTCCAGATCACCTTCCGAACCGATCCTGTTTTGTACGCCGCGGCATCTGAAAACGACGGCTGGCTGGTGTTCGTCTCTGAGAAACAGGGGCTTCCTGAGTTGTGGCTGAGAACGGCTGATCAGTCCAGAGGAGGCCCGCCCCAACAGTTGGCCCGCACGGAGGGAAAACTGTGGGAACCGGCCATTTCGAGAGACGGCACGCTGATCGCCTTTGTGGGCGATTCCCATGATGCAAAGGGCGATATCTTTCTGATACATAGAAACCTCCAAGACCGCACGCCAAAAAGACTTACCGGCCGCGAGACAGCGGATGGCGCCCCGGCTTTTTCCCCTGATGGAAAGACCCTCTATTTTCACCAGTCCAGGCCCGGTGAAAACCGCAGGCAACTGATGGCCCTGGACCTGGTAAATCTCGCAACCCCGCCCCGAGCATTGGATACCCATGGCGATGGGGCCTTTCCCTCCCTGTCGCCAGACGGAACCGCATGCGCTTTCGTGTCGTACAGGGATGATCCGGGGGGAGATATCTTTCTGATCCATCTCGACACCGGAAAAGTCATCCCCTTAACAAAGGGACCGGAGCGCGATCTTTCTCCGAAATGGTCCGAAGACGGAAAATATATCTATTTCACGCGCCTCTCCCCTGAGAGACCGACCGGGGGCAATTCCACGGAAGCTCCGAATCCCATGATCCTCCGGATCAGGGTCGATGGGGAAGAGTCTCCCGCTTATCCGGTGACATCCGGCGCCTTCCCGGCCTATTCCCCCATGCCGACGGCAGACAGGCTCTATTTCCTCTCGACGCAAAAGGGATCAAGTAATATCTGGGACTTGCCCCTTGAAGGAGAGATTCCTCTGCTTAAAGAATGGAAAAGACCAGTTGGCCCTTGCCGAAGCCCTTGCCTCCCGCATTCCTCTGGATGTCCCGATAGCCGTTTCGGCCTTTTACAAGGTTCTGGAGACAGATTCAGGGGATGAAACGTTGGCCGCAAAAGCCGCCTACCGGATAGGTCGCCTTTATGAACAGAACGGGGAACCGGAAAAGGCCATCCAGGCCTATGATCTGGCAGCAGCAAACGCCACCGGGAAAACCGTGGAATCGATCCTTGCACGCATTCGCGCCGAAGGACTTCAAGCCGGAATTCAATGGCGGCAGGCCTCGTCGGAACGGCAGAGACAGAAGGTTATTGAGGATGCCCTCACCCGTCTCAAATCCCCGGCCTTCGGATCAAACAAAGAACCCCCGGCGACGCACCCGTCTTCTCCATCCCATGAATCCCCGGTCAATCAGGACCAGGCCCGCATTTCCGCAAGGAGCCGAATAGAGCAGGCCCGTATCCTGATCGATCTGGGGGGCAGTCCGACGTCGCTGGTCCAGGCCATGGGATTGCTGGACGAAGTCATCAAGACCGATGGGACGCCCCGCCCCCAACTGGCCGAGGCCTATTATCTGAAAGCGGAATGCTTCAGCCGGATAGGCCGCGGAGAGGCTCTTTTGCCCGCTTACATAAAAATCGTTGAACAGTTCCCGGATGTGGAAGAATGGTCCGACAAGGCCGTGAATGGGATACTGAACCTGAGACTTTCCCAGCAGGACTTGGGAAATCAGCAGGCCCGAATCCGGCTGCTATCCGGCATTGCACGGGAATATCAAGAAAAATTGCCCAAACTGACCATCGGCGCCTGGAACCGTATGGGGGATCTCTATTTCGCATCCGGAGAATGGGCGAGCGCCAAGGCGGCATACAGGCAGGTGATAGAGCAGTTCCCGGAAAAAACGCCTCAAACAGCCGCCGCGAGGCTTTCGCTGGCTGAAATCCTGTACCGTGAGGAACTCTTCAGTCAGGCCCTCGATCTTTATGAAAATGAAATGGCGTCAAGATCCTACCACGATCGCATTTATGAACTGGCCCGGGAAGGATATGTGCGAAAATCACTTGCTTCAGCCGATTTCCTCTACCACCTGGGAGAAGTTCCCGCGGCACAGAAGATTTATGCCGATCTTATCCGCCGGGACGATTCCCTCCTGCAGGCCCACCGGGGCTACATCAAGTGCGCCGCCGCAAGAAAGCAGATCGAAAAAGTCCGGCAAGAATATCGTGCCCGCCTGTCAAAAAAACCGGACGACGTCACAGCCCTCTACTGCCTGGGGCTCTGCCTGACCTACGAAGAGGGCAGGGAATCCCTGGAAGAGGCCCAGAAACTCATTAAAAAGGCCATCGGGATAAACGGTCAAATAGCCTATTTTCATCAAACCTCCGGCTATATTTCAGAAGTTTTGGAGACCGTTTACGGGTTGCCCGGCGGACTTGAAGCGGCCATGGAATCGTATCGGAAGGCCTACTTTCTCAATAACCAGGAAGAGGACCCGGTCAACGGCGCCAATCTTTCTTTGAACCTGGGCAACATTTACTTCCTGCTGGGGCAATTCCCCGATGCCTTTGAATACTACTCCCGACGGCTTAATTCAGGGGCGCCCTTTGATAATGAAGAGACGGAAATCCTGTTTTACCGCCGCCTCGGGGAAAGCGCTTTTCAGATTCGGGAACGTCGCGAACCGGTCCAGGCCTATGAAAAAGCCCTTTCGCTGATCGAAAAAGAAATCAATCCACGGCGTGCTTCCGAGATCGCGGGGAAAATCAACACCCATATTTTCGACAGGATACTGACCCCTGCGCTGAAAGACCCCCGTCTGGCCGAAAAGGCCAGGGGTCTGGCCCTGGCCCAGACAGAGATCAACCGGAGGCTTTTCGATGTCACGGAAAAAATGACAGGGCTTCCACCAGACCCCCAATGGGGAGTCTACAAAAAGAAAATGGAATCCATTCTCTCGGATCAGGAAAAAGTCATTCGGGAGCTCTCCCCTTTACTCCCTGAAAACCCTTCTGAAACGATAGATGATCTGCTCTATATGTCCGAAAGAGCAGCCGAAACCTTGCGATTTCCCGAAGACCTGGTCCGGATGAAGGCTGAAATGCTGGATCGCCTCGGACTGGCACTGCAGGAAGAGACCCTGTGGCGACAGGCGCGGGCCTCATTTGAGAAGGCCTACGCCCTCAATGAAGGCCTGGGGCTTGTGCAGAATCTGGCGGTGAACAGACGTTCCATGGCCTATTGTGCCTACATGGAAGCGGAAACCCTGCCTGGCGCTGAAAGAAAAGAGATGCTCCAAAAGTCCTACGAAGGGTTTGAGCAGGTGATCGCGCTGGCAAAAAAGTATGGCGTGCCGAACAAAAAGGCGGAAAATCGAAACCGAAACAAAAACCAGGAAAAAGGGGGATTGATCAACCTCGATCTGGACATTGCCCTGGACAATGTGGACACCACCAAAGCCATGTACGGCTTTTCCCGGGAACAGGAAGAAAGGCTGGCCGTGGCCTTCATGGCCAGAATAAAAACAGAACTGGGCCAGTTGGAGCCGGCGGCATCGGCCATCCGGAAAGAATTGAGTCAATATCCCGAAAATGGGCCCATACCCGACAGTGACCTGTTCGGAGTCGCCCTTCTTCAACATCGGGCGGGACAACTGGCCTATGCGAGGCGAGAGGCTGTTGCAGCCTGCGATCGCTTCCATCGATCGGCACAACTGTCCATCCGCATGAAAAGCCCGGTAAGTGCCGCCCTGAACGTGGTCAATATGGCACAGTCGCTCGCGGCCGTCCCAAAGGATTCTCCGGACCGGCAAAAGCTTTACGACCAATGGACCCTGCTGGACAAGGAAACGACTGGACTGCTGGACCATTTTATCGCGGTTCTGGACCCGCTTGTCATCCCGTCGTACCATAACCAAATGGGCGTATACCACCTGGCCTTTCTTCCAAAAATGAATGCCTCCGTCACAACGGCTGTCCTGCGGGAAAAGGCATTGGAAAGCGCCGCGGTCCATTTCTCTCGCGGCATCAAACAGATGGAGACCGGCCCCACGCCCCGGAACAGAAAGGCCCTGGCCCTCCTCTCGGCCCTGACCCTTAACATGGCCGAGATGAGCGGGTATCTGCAAGACCCGGACAACGCAAGGAAATTCTTTACGAAGGCCCTGGAAACGGCACAGGAAGGGCTACTCCCCCAATATGAATGGCGTGCCCTGGCCGGTCTTGGCAGGCTGGAGGAAGCCCTGGCCGTTTTAAACAGGATTCCCATAACGGGGGCAGGGTGCGGTCCCGGTGAAATCACGGAAACTTTCAGCCCGCTCGTACAGGGCCTGATCGACAGGAAGAAAGAGGAGGAGGCCTTTAACCTGCTGGAAAGGTTGTCGGAAATAGAGCGGGTGAACAGGCTGAAATTCCTGGCCATGGGTCCCATCACCACGCAGGAAAAGGAAATTCTGAAGCGGACCTGGGCCAGGTTGATGAACATTAAACAACTGAACAGCGATTATCGGAAGGCAAACGAGAAGGACAAGCCCTACCTGCATCAACGCATCGTTCAGGAAAAGGAAATAGCGGACGGGGAAATCGGAAAAAACTGGGAACATCTCCCTGCCATCGCCCGGATCTCCCCGTCGGAAACCATCAGGCAATGGTTCGTGATCCTTCTGGGAATGGCCCTGCACGGGGAAGAACTGGCTGACGGCGCAGTGGAAAAAGGACCGGGGCAGGAAAAGAAACAGTTGGCGGCACAATATGACGGGATGATCGGGCAGTTTCAAAAGGCCTTCAAAGAGGCAAAATCAGAGGCATCCAGCGAGGGAACAAGAGGAATTCTCTGCCTCCTCGGCCCTGACCCCGTAGAAGCAATCGACGTAATGGAAAACCTGCCCAAGGGGGGCGCCTGTCTCCGCGTCATTCCGGGAAAAGGAACAGGAAGCGAGCGGACGGCCTTTTCCGTAACGCAGGACGGATTGGAGATCACGCCCTTTCCTCCTCAAAAGGCCTCCCCGGATACAGCCTCCGCCGGCCTGACCGTGGTGGCCCTGGAAGACCCATCCGGGCTTGAAAAAAGGGCCCGGCAACCCGTGGCCCTGAGCGCCACGCACCTGGTTCGATCCATCTGGAACAGAAAACCATTCAAACGCCGTATCCTTGCACTCCCGCCCGTGGCGGGATTGCCGGCGTACTATGCGGTGGAAGGATTGCCCGACAGCGCTGGAGATCAGCAGATCGAAAATGCCCTTTTCGGAGAAAACATCCTTCTTTTGGATCTTCCCGTCTACCGGGCCGGAACCGTGCCCACCCGTCCCGGTGAAATTCCTTTGCCTTTCATGGCCATGGGTCTGGACCAGGGAAGGGCATTTCCCCTGATGCAACTTTCCGGTCGCATGGAACAGGCAACCCTGGTCATGCTGCCTGACGCACCGCTGAGAGGATGCTTACATTCTGGGACATCTCTTTTCCCTTCTGGGCGCACCGACCCTCCTGGTCCCGGCGGACGCAAGCAAAGGGCGCTCCGCCTGTGGAGCCATTTCTGAAGGAACTTGAAAATACCTCGGTTAATCAGGCGCTCTCGCAGTCCAGGCATCAAGAAATAAACCCGCCAAAGCCGCGACACCTCCCGATTCCAGGGTCTCGGGCGACTGGATGCTCCTGGGTTACTGGGGTATGACCCCCAAAGAATCCACCGATTTTGCCAAGAGCCATTTTGCCCATTACGTCAAGAGCGGAGTAGCGGCCTTTAATGAAAAGAGCCCCTTAAAGGCGCTTGGCCTTTTTGAAAACGCCTTGGATATTGCCAATGAAATAAACGACTTCAAACAATATATTCCCAAGCTGCATGAGTATTCCAGAGAGAGCGCCTATGCGGCTGGAAAGTTTTCGACAGGCGGATTTTCATGCGCAAAAGTTAGTGGAAATTTTGAAGGCTGAAAAACCGGATAGCAAAGAATACGCCCAGGCGTTGATCAAACGAGGACTGATCCTGGCAAGGATGGAAAAATTCGACCAGGCCATTCCCGCCCTGGAAGAAGCCCTGGAAATTGTGGCGGCCCTGGAACTGGAAAGCGAGCAGATCTCCGCCTTGAACGATCTGGGCATTGTCCTTGAAAACGCGACGGATTATGACAAGGCGCTCCTGCAGTTCGAATCCGCGGCCACCCTGAGCAAGACATTGAACAAACAGGAACTCCTGGCAAGGCAGTATGAGCGAATCGGGCGGATATACGACCTTCGTCTGAGCCGCTACGCCCGGGCCAGAGAGAATTATCTGAAGGCCTATGCCATTTATGAGAGTCTGGGCCTGAAAGACGACATGGCCCAGGCCCTCCTTGATGCGGGAAGATGTTCGCGGCTGCTGGGAAATTTTCAGGAAGCGGACAAGGCCTACAAAGATTCCCTGGCCCTGCTCAAGAGTACGGATCCATCTCTGATACGAACCGATATCCTGATGGAAAAGGCCAACAATGCCTGGTATCAGGGCCGTTACCAGGAAGCCTTTGAGCTGCAGGGACAGGTCCTCGCTCTGGCGGAGGAAAATACCTGGGGTCTCGAAAAAGTCATGGCGCTGAATACCGCCGGACTTACCTGGTGGACGCTGGGAAACCATGAACGGGCGCTCAGAGAGCTTGAAAACGCCCTGGATGCTTCCCGCAATCTTCAGGCCCGACGGGACGAAACCGCGACCACCCTCAACAACATGGGACTCGTTTACAGGGACATGGGGGAATTCCAGAAGGCGCTGGATACCTTGAACCAGGCCCTTGCCATCGACCGGGATATCCAGTCCAAATGGGCCATAGCCTACGACCTGAAGAACCTGGGGCTGACCTATTTGCGGATGGGACAGCCTAAAAAGGCCTTGCCCCTGTTCAAAGAAGCCCTGGAAACGGCCTCCGGCATCGGAAACCGGATCAACGAGGCCAAGATTCTCCTCGGATATGGTGAGACCTTTCTCCTGTTGGAACAATGGAAGGAATCGGAGAAGCATTTTCAAAAGGCCCTCGAACTCTCCCGTTCCATGGCGCTGCGCGAAACCCAGTGGCGGGCGCTTTACGGACTGGCTCGCCTGAGGCTGAAACAGAACAGAAAGCAGGACGCGAAAAATCTGTTGAGAGAGGCGATGTCGCTCATTGAAGAGATGCGGGCGGAAATTAAAGTAGATCAGCTCAAAGACGGATTCATTACCAACAAGATGGCTGTTTATGAGTCGTTGATTTCCCTGCTCTTGAACATGGAACCGTCCAAAAACGACCCGGACCCCGTTGCGGAGGCGTTCGACGTGGCGGAACGATCCAGGGCACGGAACCTCATCGATCTATTGGGCAACCAGCGTCTGACACTGAAGAATGCAGTGGATCAGGGGCTGTATGATCGGCAGAAGCTTTTGAAAAGCCGGATGCAGGAGCAGGAAATGCTGGCGGCGTCATCCACGAATGAAAAAGAGAAGGCCGTCTACCAGCAGGCCCTCACCCGGCTTCAGGATGAATATACCGATCTCATGCTGAACATCCAGGCCAAAAATCCCGAATTGGCAACGATCGTATCCGTAAACCCCATTGATCTCAAACAGGTCCAGAAACTCCTGGAGCCCGGGGTTGACCTTCTGACCTATTACACGCTTCCCGATGAAGTCCTCTGCTGGGTCGTCACCGACAAGTCCATTAAACTCTTCCGCACGCCCCTCGGGCGGGACACCCTTGCAAAGACCGTCCTCGATTACAGAAGGATGCTTCAGAATCTGGAACCGCTGGAAAAATCCTCCATGGAACTGCATACCTGGCTCCTGTCTAAGGTGATGCCGGAAATTGCGGACTGCCGAATCCTCGGAATTGTCCCCCACGGGATCCTGCATTATCTCTCCTTCGCCACCCTGTTTGATGGGAAGAACTATCTGGTGGATCGTTTTCCCCTCTTCTATCTCCCGAGCGCCTCGGTGCTTCCCTACACCCTCCAAAGGCGAAAGGCGGAGAAAAACAAGCAGGTGCTGGCCGTTGGGAATCCGGACCTGAAAAATCCGGCCCTGGACCTCCCCTTTGCGGAAAAGGAAATATTCACCATCGGCTGGAACTTTCCGGAAATCACCCTGCTCACGCGGGACAAGGCAACCGAGACGTGGGTTGTAAACAACATTTCCAGGTTCGGGATTGTCCACCTGGCTTCCCATGGCGACTTCGATCCGGTGAACCCGCTTTTTTCGGCCGTAAAACTGACGCCGGACCGGGAAAACGACGGCGATCTCGAAGCCGCCGAGACGTTCGGTCTTCAGATTAATGCCGACCTGGTGGTATTGAGCGCCTGCCAGACCGGATTGGGCAAGATCACCAGCGGAGATGACGTCATCGGAATGAATCGCTCCTTCCTGTACGCGGGAACCCACGCCATCATATCCAGTCTCTGGCGGGTGAGCGACATCTCCACGGCCATGTTGATCAAGCAGTTTTATCGTTCTTACCGGACCATGGATAAGGCCGAAAGCCTGCAGCGGGCCATGCTGCATGTTAAGATATTGTACCCCCATCCCGGATACTGGGGCGCTTTCCTTCTGGTGGGAGACTATAAATAACGGTAACCGTTCACGGGTTTGTCCGCTGCAGCGGGATTCAGGTTTCAGTATCTGCAACCCCGAAGGCGATCGAAGGTTTTTCTTAGAGAAAAATATGGAATGATGTTAATCTGGGAGGAACCAGATGACATTGCACTCTAAACCTGAAAGAGGTGACTGAAATGAAAATACGATATCTCCTGACAATTTTGTGTGGTTGCGTCTGTTTTTTTGCGGTGGTCGTCCTAGCCGCGGAAACCCTATGGGTAACCTCGGACAATGCGCAGCTCAAAAAGGACGCCACCGCCTCGTCGGAAACCATCGCAACCGTTCCTATCGGTGTGGAGGTCAAAGTCCTGAGCACCGAAAGCCGGTGGCATAAAATCCAGCTTCCCTCGGGAGAGCAGGGATGGATGTACCGCGGCCGCCTCTCCGATACCGCTCCGGAAAAGCCTTCCGAAGAGGGATCTGGCAATCTGTTCGGCGCCCTGGCCGAGCAGCAATATTAAAGCCGATGAGGCAAGTACCGGCCGCAGCATAAGGGGGCTGTCGGAGGAAACGGAACAATACGCCAAGATTAAAAAGACATCGCCGGCGGCCAAAAAGGCCCTTGATCAGGTTCTCGCCATGAAGATTTCCGAAAAGGAGCTTCAGAACTTTTTAAAACAGGGAAAAATCGGAGAGTACGCACCATAATCCAATAGAAGACCGTTTTGGTTCTTTTTACAAAATTGATGGGAGGACAACAGATGAAAAACGGAAGAATCCTGGTGTGGATCATTTTTGGTTTCACACTGACTGTATGGGCCCAGGGAGAATCTTACGGGGCCTCTTCAAAGGGGACTGCCTCAACCGAGGCGCAATCCGTCACAGGAAAAATCACCTCACCGCAGGACAGACCCATACAACTGGCAGGCCTTTTTGACAAACTCCTGGATCCCAATTCAAAGGAAAATAAGATCCTGCAGGGCGCAACTTCGATCCTGAGTTCCACGGGAGAGATCAATTACAAGTCAGAGCTCACCATCGGGGAAAGCCTCGCGCTCGAAGGCTTCGGCCGCTACGGAATGCCCGTCAAAGACCCCTCTTTGCAGGAATATGTCAATCTGGTGGGTATGGCGGTGGCGAGAAATTCGATCCGGCCCGAAATCCCCTATTATTTTGTGGTGGTAGACAGCCCGCTCCAGAATGCCTTTGCCTGTCCCGGCGGCATTATATTCCTCAGCAAGGGCCTTCTGAATACCGTTCAAACCGAGGCGCAATTAGCCGGAGTCCTGGCCCATGAAGTCGCCCATGTGGCACACAAACACGCGCTCAAATCGATCCAGCGGGCGCGCTTTTTTCAAGGAGTGGGAACGATTACAGCAGCGACCATGGAGGGAGAAAAAGGGAAACAGTTCGAAAATATGATCGGGGGGCTGGAAAATATTCTCTTTGATAAGGGGCTGGATAAGAATATGGAATTTGAAGCAGACCTCAGCGCCCTGGAGACCACCTACCGGACAGGATATGATCCGGATGGGCTGGTGGAAGTATTAAAAGAACTGGAGCGGATTGAAGCCTCGTCCACCAAAAAAGGCTCGTGGTTCACTACCCACCCTCCCCTCCCCGAGAGGATCAGCAAATGTCAGGCCCAGCTGAAAAAATACCCGGACAGGAAAAGTCTGGCGGAGCTTCCCGATCGGTTTCAAGCGGAGAAGAAGAAGATGGCGAAATGACGATCCGGAACAGAAAAGACAAATGATTTGAGAAACTATTTTTACGGCTTGGACAACTCATGGATCACATGCTTTCGATTCGTTGGGTTACGCTTATCTCATTCAATTATTAGCCGTTTTGGTTCATCTTTTCAAATGGAAGAAATACGATTGTTCAACTTTCCCGGCGCTAAAACCCAACCTACAAGGATATCGCGGCCTCAGTAAACATTTTTTGTCTGTCCCCATTCTCCGTTTTCATGTTTCGTTGTGCCAGCCAGGGCATGGGGGTTAGTGGCTTTCAATGGGAAGGGACGTATACTCTCTCACGGTAAGACTTCCCCAAAGAAAAGCGCAGGACAAGAAAAGCCTCCTGCGCTTCTTAAGGAAATAAAGATTAATAATCGAAGCCTACTTTAGAACATATCCGTCAGATAAAGTCTCCATAAAAGCTACAATTGCATCCTCTTCCTCAGCGGTCAAGCCCAAGTTGCCAAGTTCATTAACGTTAACATTATCTGCTACTTCCGGATCGGGCCAAGGCTCAATATCTCTCGTATTGTAAAAATGCACAACCTCCTTTAAAGACTTAAAGACACCATTGTGCATGTACGCCTTCGGGAAACCGTTTCCGTTAGCTTTACCAACGTTTCGCAAAGTGGGAACCTTGTGTTTTCCATAGTTTTCCTTTGCCATTGCCATCCATTCCGGATTGCCACTGTTCTCAAGAAATCCTCCAAGACCGGGATCGACCCAAGCCTTACCAGAAGGATTTATTGCAAAGCCATCATCTAAATACACTTCATCCATATCATAGAAAGGATTTTCCGGATTTTTCGGGACCCCCAGATTATCAAAGGAAAAATCGGTAAACAAGGGCAGTTCCCCGTTCGCTCCCAGCTCGCTTGGATGACAAGCCGAACATGTTGCTTTTACATTGAAAAGGTCTAATCCCCTCAGTTCTTGAGCTGTTAGTTCAATTCTTCCAGCAAGGTAATAGTCAAATTTCGAACTGAACTGACTGACCTCTGTCGAAGCCTCGTAAGCCGCAATAGCCAGACCGATCCTACCATAATTCGTTTCAATTTGGGCTGGGGTTTCATAACTTATGGACTCCCCCCAAACTTCTACCCACAGGGAGGCGTATTTTGAGGACGCTACCTGCTTCAATACAGAGAGCTTGCTGTCGTTATTTTGTTCAACCGGATTCAAAAATGGCCCTAAAGCCTGATCTGCGGCTGGATTTCCGAGCTTTTCACCTGTCGCCCGACCATCCCAAAAGTTTCCACCAATAAACAGTCCTTGAGAGCTGTCATAATCAAAAATTGGGCTGAAAGTGGCATAGGCCGCGCTTGGTGGCTTCCGGTTGCCGAATCGCTGGGGTACAGCACCGTGATAAACGGCTCCGTGCTTGTTGATTCCCGGAATCGGACCAGTAAAACCCGTGCTGGGAGCATGACAATCAGCGCAAGACATCGAGTCGGGGCTCGATATCTTATCGAAAAATAGATTCTTTCCCAGTTCTTCTTTAGACGTCAGATCAGCCGCTGCTCCCGGAACCGACCATGTTAAGAAACCCATTGCGAACGATATCGCCGCTATAAATGTGACAGATACACTCTTTTTCATTTTCATTCTCCTCCTAACTCATTTGAATTATGAAAACTTCCAAAACACTTTTTCAACCTCCTTTCCGGTCACAACTGACCATGGCGTTAAATGAAGACTTTTTGTCCCATATTACAAAAGGGGAATTGAACGATCAATCGGGTGCTTCAGGTAAATATCCTTTGAAAAAAGGGTAGATTGCCCCAGGGCTCTTTGAGGGGGCTACCGTCTTAACTGTACATTGGGACAAAAACGAGAATTTATTTGCCGCTGCAATTGGGATAGACTTCGAAGGATTTTGCACGACACTCTTGAAGAAAGATCTACATGACGCACATAAACATCCACCCCTAAAAGGGGTGGTATTGGGTTAACCCCTGGAAGGGGGTAAGCTTGCCTTGCCCCCAAAGGGGACAAGGGGTGTGTGAATTGTCCCCAGTGGTTTGGTTTAGAACAAGTTTCGTTGCTGATCTGACCGGCGTTCTATTGTCTCTTGATATTTTACGTATTTCCGGATCATGTCAGAGTCTAAGCCGACCGTATCTACACAATAACCCTCTGTCCAAAAATGATTACCCCCATAGGGGTTTTTCTTCAGATCTTTGAACTTGTTGAATACGCGGATCGCAGTTCTGCCTTTTACCATACCGCAATAATCCGACACCGCAATCTTCGGGGGGATCATTGTAAGCAAATGGATATGGTCCGGCTGAACATTCATCTCTACAATTTCGACTCCCTTTTGCTGGGAAAACGTTCTAATACAGTTACCGACTTCATTGCCAACCCTTCCGGTCAGTATCCGGTGGCGGTATTCGGGAACCCAAACAATATTGTATTGGCAATGCCATAACGTGTGTGATAATTTTCTGAAACGGCTCATTGCTATCTCCTTTCCCTGATGTTGTGGGGACAACTCAGATAAGGATTAGCAGTGGGTCGTTCAAATGGCAAAGCCTTTGAACTCTGACCATGCCCAGAGAGCATGGATTTCTACTTTCAATTAAACGATGCATTCCCGAAGTCTTTTTCATCCTATCTTCGACTGCCCTTTCCTATGGGTAACGGCCTTCATAGCACCCATGCTATGTGGATTATTTCCTTGATTTTGACTGAAAAAATTGTGAATGATTGTTCCGTCAGCTTTGAATAATCTGGGGTGACGTTGGGGCGAAGAGTTATGCAGGAATCCTTTTCCGTAGCTGGTAGTGGTCAGAACGATTTCTCCAATGGTGTGACCTTCAAAGTGGGAAGAAGCTAAAAAAAGCTGTTTAGGTTTTATGGTTTATGCAGATCTTTGATGTGCTCGGATCGAAAGCAAGGTGGCGTACGCATACCAACGGGTATCTCGTTACTCTCGTGAAATAATCAGGAAGGAGAAATGTTATTTATGTTTTCATGGACGACCCCTAGATTTCATAATGCGTAAACAACTGTGTAAGGCGCTCAACAACTCTGATGAAAAGCGATAATGAATTTTGACTATTGGCTATTATTACTTCTTCTCGAGGTCTTCTCCATTGATCTTGTCAATCTCCACGTTGTCTCCCAAAATGATCCGGGCTTCTATGTAGATTGTCGTGCCCTTCGCCGCGAATTCATCCAATATGTCGGCATCGGGGTTGACAATCCGAAAAACCTCCCGGGGAACCTTTCCGCGAATAACATACCCTTGAGAGGTTTTTATAATTTTTCCGGTGATATTTATTTTTCTCATGGCAGGTTCCGGATCTTGCACGGACTGCTTTGAATTTTGTTCGCTCGTGGATGATCCCGCACAAGAAATCAAGACTGCGCAGATGCTCATACCTATAAAGAGGACAAGGCGTCTTCCTTTCATGAATAGTTCTCCTTTTCCATTCTAAATATCTCTTTTATGCCGCCATGAGCAAGGGGAAAAGGATGACCGTCAATGACGGTCATCCTTTTCAGTTTCAGTAAATGGCGAGATTCAATATCCGTTAGTTTGCGGACCGTACTGGGACGGGACCCGTTTGCAACGCATAAGGTCGCATCATTTCGTTGTCTTCGTGATCCAGGATATGGCAGTGCCACACATATCCCGGACCCGCGGTAGCGTCAAACGAATAGAAATCCTTGCCCGGTTTGACTGAAGGTATCGGCATATCCTGTGGAGCAAAACGAACGGCAATACGGGTCACCATGTTGGGAGGGCACTTGATGGTATCCTTCCATCCCAGTTCTGTGGCCAAAGGGGAAATTGGATTTCCCTGGAGGAAATCACTCACCGCCGGATTTCCACCGATCGCACCATCCGCGTTCAGGGTCAGATAATCATTTGGAGGTCCATATTCCGGCAGAAACGCTCCTCCGGGAAATGCAGCTTTGTATTCAGTCAGATAGTCGCCCACATTCAGCACTTGCCGGTTCAACACCTGAAACTGGACCAGATGAAGGTGAATGGGATGGGTATCGGCCGAGATGTTGACGAACTCCCAGATTTCCGTCGTTCCCACCTGGGGCCATTCCGTGGCATACGTGGGATGGGTAGCATTAACACCAGCTACGCCATACACGATTTTACTGTCAGGGATGGCGGGACCTGTCATATACTCCCTGCCGTTCCAACGGCTATTGTTAAGAAGCAGCATGACCGGGCCGCCTGCCCCTTCTTCTTCAACCAGGGTAAGCTGCCGTTTCACACTCACCGGCGCATTCGCCAGGCGCTCAATCGGCTTCGGACGCAAGCTGCATTCACCCACCGCGGGGTCGCATGATTTGTCGGCAACAGATCCCGTTCCAACCCTGAACTGCATAATTTGACCGTTGGTATTGGGGTCCACCGGGTCTCCGTCAGGGGACGGCGTGTTAGCATTGTTGACCATGGTGAGTGTTTGGCCTGCATAGTTGGAGAAATCGACGATCACATCCGCTCGCTCGGCGGGGGCAAGAAAGATGTCATTCGTTTGGACCGGGGCATCGAGCAGTCCACCGTCCGTACCAATCTGCCAGAAGCCCGGGCCTTGCTGCACAAAGCCGGCGGGCGGAAGAGCCGGCCCTTCATAAAAGCCGAAGAACATGTTGAAAAACCGGGCGTTGGATGCGTTAACAAATCGAAAGCGGTAGCGGCGGGGCTCCACATCGAGATAAGGCCAGGTCTTTCCGTTGACCACGATGGCGTCCCCTAAAAACTCCGGAATCCAGAAAGGAAAAATGTCAGGGTTCGGGGGAGTGCCGTTTAGGCCGGGGCCACTCCCATCAGGAAAATACCATTGACCGTTGGTATCGAATTGTCGATCCTGGACAAGGATTTCCATTTCATAAGGGCCTCCGGGAAGACCAATGGGATTATTGACCTTGCCGTTGTCCTGACCGTCCCGGATAAGATAAAAGGCAGCAAGTCCGCTGTACACGTGCAGCCGCGTGACACCTAAGGCATGGTCGTGAAACCAGAGGGTGGTTGCTTCCTGATCGTTGTTATAATGGTAAACGGCCTGCCCGGGAGTAGGGTTGTCATAGGGGCCGATGGAAATCCCTGTTCCATTTCCATTTCCCTTTTTCTCGTAAGACCGGTAAGAGACCCCGAAGCGGCCGTCATTTGCAGGGGTAAACCACTGTTCCGGGTTTCCATCAAAATCGGACTGGACTTCCGCTCCGTGTAGGTGCGTGACAGCCGGAACCGCTTCCGTGTACGGGTCGGGCCAGAAGATATTATTCATGGGGTACATAAAATTGTCCGGATCGGCCCAGTGAATGTTCTGATCCACGGAAAGGAGACCCTGAACATGCCCCCCGTCGCTGTAACTCGGGAGTTCGTTCACATACGTTACGTCCTTTTGTTGGTGGCGTTTGGCTTCGATGCTGACCCCTGGATAAAACGCAGGCGCATCGCCCACTTTGTAGCCCCACACCCAGGTCTGTCCGTCGTAATTCACCGGGTCCTCGGGAGCGAAACTCTCGGGCAAAATCCGCTGTTCAAATTCCTGCATGCGGACTGTGACTTTGGAGTCTCCCACTCGCTGAAAAGCAGCATCGGGATTGGCCGGGCCGAAGACGGGCATGGGTTCGACGAATTTTTGGATCAAAGATGCATCCAGGGGAGTTTGCGGTATCAGTTGAGAAGCAAAGACACCGGTCCCTTGCCAAACGAATGTCCACAGGAAAGTGAGAATAAAAATCTTAAAATAACCTGAATTCGATTTCATAACTACCTCCTCCATTTTTTAAAAAATACGGTTAAGTTTTGGACTTCCAATCCGCATTGGAACGTTTAAGAACCCTCTCTTCTCGTCCGTGGGTCACGGATCAGGAATCCCACCATTTGTTTTCAATATTAAAGCGTTCCAATTCCTAACGAAAGTGGGGAGAATGAGTATATTAAGATGAGGATATCTGTAATTAAGAGATGGGGGTGAAGCTCACAATACATGCTCATAAACGAAAAAATGCGGAATTGACCTTATAGACCTGGTATGCCGCCCACCGTACAAATGAACCAAAAGGTTATTTAAATCAGGGCATTAAGATATTATTATAATTGAAGAACGAAGAACATGAGAAGGTATGGAAGAGATGTTTTCAAGTGGTAACCGAGATCTGATACCTCTAAATTGAACGTTTTCAAGAAAATGGAAAAGGACGATCCACTTTGTAGATCCTCTTTTCCGGTAACAACTGGAATTCAAGTTACGTCAGGATTGGGGACGAAACGGCTTCGCAAGGTTACATTGCCACTCTTCAGAAACCGGCTGCCCTGAACGGAAGATTAAGATACGAAAACGTTCCAGATTTCAGGTATGGACTTCCTGCTATGTGGATAGTCAAGTCATTTTTCAGGAAAATCCTCTTTTTTTAATCTTATGTCTCCTTAATTACCGACCAATGCTAGCATTTTAGAGCCCTGCGTGAGAATGGGCACGCATGTAGCTCGTCGGAACGTAGGGCTCTAAAATGCGGGTTATTACCCCGAAATTCGTCAATAGGCGATTTTCAATTTTTCAAATTGATCCAGATGGAATACCTTTACCCAGCCTGCTATTCGTGGTCGAAAGCCACAAGAGATTTACTCGTTGTAAGGTATCAGGCGCCGTACCCTATATTCGAGGTCCTTTCATGAAGGCCACAGGTAAGTCAACACGGTCACCTGAATTCAATGGGTTTTTATTCCAAAGTGGACAATCTAATCATACAGTTTTTAAAAGGCTCTTTAGCAATTTTCGATGCTTCTGGTTTTATGGTTGCTGGGATTCTCAAGCCGCTTTCTGGAAATTTAATTCATAAGGTACGTGGTCAAGAAGCATTCTTTTGATACGACCGCTGAGGTCTCTTGCGACTGCAACAATGGCCCTTTTGCAGCCTCGCTTCTCCTTGATTTTCTGGTATTTCTGCCTCATCTCCGGATCTTTTCCAATCAAAAGCCATGACGATTCAACGAGTGTGGTTCTTGCCCGGGTATTCCCGGCATGCGTAATGTGGCCCATGCGAATATGCTCTCCACTGGAGTATTGTGAGGGGGTTAATCCAAGATAGGCAGCAAGTTCATCAGCGGTGTTGAAACGGGTGATGTCTTGGATCTCAACCAAAATCTCCATGGGGCTCAGAGTACCGATGCCAGGAATACTCTCCAGCAATTCTACTCGTTTTGCATATTTCTCTTCTTTGGCCAGTTCAAGAATGTCTTCCATGATTCTTTTCTTTTCGGCACTGAGGTAATTGAAAAGATCCACCAGGGCCTTCAGTGATCTGTTAAGGGGTTCATAACCAAGATCAAGCTTCAGCAGCCAA
Source organism: uncultured delta proteobacterium (assembly GCA_963747555.1). Taxonomy (GTDB): domain Bacteria; phylum Desulfobacterota; class DSM-4660; order Desulfatiglandales; family Desulfatiglandaceae; genus DUZB01. Next base: position 92,184 of record CAVVFZ010000025.1, on the reverse strand, counting down.
TTCATAAATGGCCCCCTCCAGTGCTGGGTGCTCTTAAACGGGATGTCTATGCTGTTAAACAGCAGAAGGCTTTTTATCTGGCGCATAACATCTGAACGATGATTAACGATTTGACGCCGGGTCCTTACCAGTTGACGATGAGCCCTCTCCTCTGGGGAAAGGACCCATACTTCTTTGAGCATGCCGCTCTCAAGAAGTCTGGCCAGTTTGTAACTGTCTTTCTTGTCGGTTTTGACCCTGTTTCCACTTTCCGTGGGGATCAGAGAAGGCGGGGTAACAATACACTCAATCCCATCCTCGGTGAGTTTGTCTTACAGATCAAATCCCCCAGGGCCAGCTTCATAAGCGATGGGCACATGATTCCCTTTGAAACGAGATATAATTTTCCTGAATCCGTGAATTAGATAAAATAAAAAACGCAGTAAAAATGCTATAAATTAGTGAAATAATGATTTATTTATGCTATAAATATCTCCCAAGAAAACTCACTTGGGAGGTGAATCATGAAGCGATTTATCATCGAGCAGTCAAACAAGGAATTTTATACTTCCCACTCCGGCCTTGCCCTCGTGGGTCTGTGCATTAACCGTTATACTTCCTTGCCGATGAAAGCCAGAAAAGCATTCCCTGTTGCAAAAGGCTCCAACGGCATCGACCTCGATGATATCCTGCGCAGTTACCTTGGCATGCTGACTCTCGGTCAGAGCGACTATGAAGCCATTGCCAATAGAAAAGAAGACGACTATTTCAAGAAATCACTTGATATCGGAAAAATTCCTTCCGCCGAAACGCTTCGTCAACGTTTCGACAACGTGGCTTCGAAACTGCAGCCCCTTGTTGATCGTTGTTCCGTGGAGTTTCTTAAAGAGGCGCAGGCTCTTATAACTCCATTGGATACCGGACATGTGCCTTTGGATTGCGATGTTTTTCCCATGGATAATTCCAATACTCAAAAAGAAGGTGTTTCTCGCACCTACAAAGGTGAAGACGGCTATGCCCCTATCGCTGCGTATCTTGGCAGAGAGGGGTGGTGCCTGGAACTGGAACTGCGAGAAGGCAAACAACACAGCCAGTGCGGATTCATTCCTTTTATCGAGCGCGTGTTGGCAAAAGCCCGAACATTGACATCCCGAAAGCTCCTGGTTCGTTTGGACTCGGCTCATGACGCCCTTGAGACTCGCACTACCCTGGCAAAAGCCAATAAAGTCAGCTATATCATTAAATGGAATCCTCGTAAGGAAGATTTGCAGCAGTGGGCCAATCGTATTTTTGCGGAGGGCAGGGTGACCAACCCCCGTCCGGGGAAAAGGGTCGGAATTCTTAGAGTTCATATCAGGCAGGTCTTTAAAGGTAAGACCTACCAGTTCCAGAGGATCATGCGGGCTGAGGAACGTACGATAGACAAACACGGCCAGTTTCTCCTCGTGCCGGATCTCAAGGTGGAAGGTTGGTGGACAACTCTGATACTGCCTGATGAGTGGGCAATCAGACTCTACAAGGATCATGCCACCAGCGAGCAATTCCACGGTGAGATCAAATCCGATATGGACATGGAAAGACTGCCCTCCGGGAAATTTGCTACCAATGCGTTGATCTTGAGCCTTGGTGGCTTGGCATACAATGTCCTTCGTTACATTGGACAACTGCGTATCCAAAACCATTCCCAGAAAATAGAATCCCGGCTCCAAGCTCATTTCGCTCGGAACAAAATTGTTGATGAGTTTCACAAGCCCAAGCCTGTCTGCGTAAGCCTTCACTATGGGAAGATGCTTGACCGTATAGGTTTCGATCCCTTCGAAATGATCCACCTTTCACCTCCTGCGGCATTGAACATGGTTTTTATCCAATGCATAGCAGAACGCGAAAGAAATGTTCCGGGAATTCTTAAATGGTCAGAAAATTTTTCCAAAAATTAGAATTTTCGACTTGTTCAGGGTGTTGAAAGTGAGTTACGAAGGCACCGGGGAAGCATTTATTTACATTCTTTATCATCAAGGGTGTATGTTCAGGGCAGCATTCTCGATCATGTCTGAGAATGAGGATCGTTCATTGGACCAGTCTGACCTCGCGAAGCTTAGGTGGATTTTGTTAGGGTAGTTGGGAGCCGACATGACTCATCCCTGGTTGTTGGACTTGGTTCGAAGCGAGACCTTGTTGATCGCGATTTCTATCGTGTTCCGGTCTTTTCAGATGTATTACGCTTTCCTGGATAGTCCTCCCCGTTGATTTTCTCGATGTCCACATTGTCCCCCAAAACGATGCGGGCATCGATGTTGACAATTTGGCCGCTTTTGACCAGCTCGTTCAGCACCGCCGGGTTCGCATTTAGAATGGGGAAGACCTCTTTTGGGACCTTCCCTCGGATGACGTATCCCTGCGTTCCGTTCACGATCTGCCCCTTAATTTTCATTTTTCTTGCTTCCGAGGTCGCCTTTGCAGGAGTTTTGTCTCTTTTTCCGACGGAGACAAGTTCCACTTCAAAGATGAGAGTGCTGTTAGGAGGGATGCGTCTGCCTCTGGGCCTGTCGCCATAGGCTAAATCGGATGGGACAAAGAGCTGCCATTTGGATCCTTCTTTCATCAACTGCAGTGCCTCTGTCCATCCCGGAATGACTCCGCTCACTTTTGTTGTCTCGGGTTTTTTCCGAGTGTAGGAGCTATCGAATTCGGTCCCATCAATGAGGGTCCCACGATATTGTACCGTCACGGTATCGTCAGGTCCAGGAGATTTTCCTGTACCTTCTTTTAAAACTCTGTACTGCAGGCCGCTTGGAAGGGTCACAACCCCTTCCTTTTTTCCGTTTTCTTCCAAAAAAGCCTTCCCTTTTTCCAGGTTATCCGCTGCTTGCTTTTTGAAGGCTTCCTGCTTGGCTAATACCATCCTTTTTCGTAGGTTCGTAATGGCCGCATTCATTTCCTTTTTATTTAGCAGAGGTTTCTCACCTTGCATGCCGTCTTGCATTCCCCTGATGAGGGCTTCCAGATCCATTTCAGATCCCTGGTTCCGGAAATCTGCCCCAAGGCGGTATCCCATGCTGTAGCTTTCGCTGGCGGTTTCATTGGTTAGCGGCGGTTTTTCGCCGGCAGCACACAGGCTGGACATTACAAAAATAAAAACCAGTATTCCTGACAAGCGCTTCATCCCAACTCCTTTCTTTGTTGAATAGGAAGTTTTCAAGGAGGGCGGTTTTGCCGCCCTCCTTGACTTCATTTACGGGTATTAAGGCGTTACTATTATGGGTACGGGATCGTACTGAAGTCCGTAAGGCCGCATCATTTCATTATCTTCATGGTCAATAATGTGACAGTGCCAGACATAGCCCGGTCCGATCGTGGGATCGAAAGGGTACAGGTTCTGGCCCGGCGCCACATTAGCCACGGCCACATCCTGAGGGGCGAAGCGAACCAGATACCGTGTGACCATGCCGGGGGGCGCCTTTGCCGTGTCCTTCCATCCCATTTCATTATCCTCAGGAGGGATAATAGGGTCGACAATTTCATCGATGAACGGACCTACCGCGGGATTTCCACCAATGGCGCCGTCGGCGTTGGCAATCAAATAATCATTGGGCGGACCGAAGCCAGGCATATAGGCCCCCCCCTCGAATGCTGCTACATAGGTGGCATAGTAGCCGTCCGCATCAAAGGCCTGACGATTCAAGACCTGGAACTGAACCAGATGCAGGTGAATCGGATGCGTGTCGCCCGTGGTGTTGATAAATTCCCATACTTCGGTCGTCCCCACCTGAGGCATTTCCGTGGCCCAGGTATCGCCATAGAGGTTCGTACTTCCCGGAATGGGGTCTCCGATCATGCCTTCCTTGCCGTTCCACCTGCTGTTGTTGACCATGATGATTTCGGGACCTCCTGGAGGTCCCTCCCCGATGACTTCGTTAAGGGTCAGCTGTCGATGGACAGCGCCGGTCGGGGCTTCGAGCTTCACGATCTCGCTTTGGCGCAGGTTACAGCCGTCGTCCGCGGGGTTACAGGTATTGTCCGCAATGGAATCGGCGGGCCCCACTATGATTTTCATGATCTGGCCGTTTGAGTCAGGATCAACGGCATCTCCATCGGGAAAGGGCGCGTTGGCGTTGTTGCCCAGAAATAAGGTCTTCCCGGCAAACCCGGAAAAATCAACGATCGTGTCAGCCCGTTCAGCAGGGGCCAGCAAAAGATCCGCAAGAGATACGGGATTATTCAGCAATCCTCCATCGGAACCAATCTGCCAGAAAGTCGGGCCGTCTGCCGTCGCATCGCTGTTTTCGGATTGCCGCCAATACATGTTCAAAAAACGGGCATTGCATCCGTTTAGAAACCGCAGACGGTAACGCCGGGGTTCCACATTGAGGTAGGGCCACGTCTTGCCGTTGACCACCATGACGTTGCCAAGGAACTCCGGATTCCAGAAAGGATGTACGGCCGGGTTTGGAGGCGGACCATTCAGACCGGAACCGCTTCCATCCGGAAAATACAGTTGTCCGTTGGTATCGAACTGGCGGTCTTGAACGAGGACTTCCAGTTCATAGGGGCCTCCCGGCAAGCCTATTGGATTATCTATTCTGCCTGTGTCCCAATTATCCCGAAGGAGATAAAAGGCCGCCATGCCGCTGTACACATTGAGCCTGGTGATGCCCAGGGAATGGTCGTGAAACCAGAGGGTGGTTGCTTCCTGTCCATTCGGATAATGATAAACGGCGTTTCCCGGAGTTTGCACGGTATTCAATGATTTCGAATTGTTATTTGACCCTGAATATGTGTAGTAGGTAGGACCGAACCTCTCGTAGGGGGCGGTGGTGTTGGCTGGGGTCCACCACTGTTCCGGTCCTCCGTCATACAGGGACTGTACCTCGGCTCCGTGCAGATGGACCACTGTGGGAACCGGTCCCGTATACGGTACACAGCAGGGATCATCCGGAGTATCCACACAGTTCAAGGTCCCGTACTCCAATTTCATGGCGCACATCTTGTCGGTGGGATCAGCCCAGTGAATCGTCTGATCCACGGTGAGCAGCTTCTGGACAAATCCCCCCTCCGAAGCGCTGGGAAGTTCGTTCATATAGGTTACATCAGTGGGTTGATTGCGCATGGCTTCAATGCTAACGCCGGGGTAAAGGGCGGGTGCGTTTCCCACTCTGTAGCCCCAGACCCAGGTCTTGCCGTCGTAGTTTGCGGTGTCTTCCGGAACAAAGTCACTGGAGAGAACCTGTTGCTCGAATTCCTGTATCTTCACTGTAATATTCTTCTTGTCCTGTCTCTGAAAGTGCTTGTCGGGATTTGCCGGGCCGAAGACGGGCAGCGGATCCACGTATTTGTTTATGCTTGTTGGATCCAAAGGTGCCTGGGGCACCTGTTGGGATGCAAAACTGGTGCTCATGCCCCAGATGAGCGGCAGCAGTAAGGCAAAGTGACTAATAACAATGAGTTTGAAAACGCGTAGATTCCGATTCATTTTATCTCCCTCCTGATTCTTCTGTGATTATGAGTTTTGTTTCAAAGACCACCATCTACAAAGCGTGTTGCGAACAACCGTTCCACCTCCTTTCGATCTTATAAGATCATTGATATGTGTGGTCAGAGTACAGGAAGCGAAAGGTCAAGTATATACGGTGAATATTCTATTCTCCCTATTTATGAACCCCATTTATGCCATGGAGCCGCAGAGACATATACTCTCAAATTGGTAATTTCTACATTTACTATCGGATTGCCCGGCTAATAAGGAATACAAACGGCCAGGCCGTTACTTATACCAGTCATGCAAGATTGGTTGGTTTAGCGGAGGATCGGTATGCCAGTGTCGTTCCAGCTGAGGAAAAAAAAGACGTGGCACGACTGAACTGTTCCACAGATCGCCGGGGACCGATACATTCAGAGCCACCCTTTGAATCCTGTCTGTTTTATCTTCAAATACATTTTTCCCCTACTGTTTTGGCAAACTGCAATCCCGTATAGTAAATGTCACGGCGCGCCCAGGATCATACACAGAGAAAAAGGTGTGTATTTGATTTGTGACTGCGTGGAGAGGAGAGAACTCATACCGCCAAATCTCTCTCGTCTTCGCTGTGGAACCGCTTTCACTGATTCGACGGAGCGCGCAGGGAAGATCTGATTGACTGCTGGCTTTGAGAATGATCATGCCTCGACGCCTCGGGACATCGCGAAAAGAGGCACTTCTCAATCCCTGCTTTTGTCGAATAAAAATGACTTTTCACGAGTTGAGCAAAAAAGAGGAGGAATCATCTATGGAAAAAATGAGATGGCTATGTGCTTTGATCCTGGTGTGCGTTTTTGGTTTTCTAACGCCATGTCTCGAACAGCCCGCAAGCGCCCGGAGTTCACAGCGTTCTGATGAGAAGCAGAGCCCCACCTTTAGAAAAATGGACATCACGGGACAGATCGTGAAAGGGAGTCAGGGATATATCATACAAGGTCGAGTCCCTAAAGAAGTCTTCCCGATTCTCAATCCGAACCCGTCAGTTCTGGACAGGCTGGCCGACGGTCGGACCGTCCACATCGAAGCTCTGATTGTTCTGGGGGACAACGTAAAGATCGAAAAGATCGACGGTAAAGCTTACCAGGAGAATCCGGGCGCACCGGAAAAACAGTGAATCACTTCTCAATGTCGAAAGGAGGTAATTGAGAAGCCCGCTTGTGGCGGAATGTATTGTGTGGAACGCATGAATGATCTAATCAAACTACCACTATTATATTATTGAGGAGATAAAGAGATGCGAAAGAGAACGAAGTTATTCAATCACGCTATACTCATCGTGGCTGCGCTGTTCATCGCGCCGGCCGGGAGTGTCTTCGCGAGCCAGCTCGTCAATCAAACCTGGCTTCCAGGAACATTCATCAAAAACACTTACGGTCAGTTCGTGGACGAAGTCCCCCGGCCGGGCCGGGTCAACGGGGCCAATGCCATCACCATCAGCGAGAATGAATTCCAGCAGAAGATGATGCCCAGCACCTTCGTCTACCCGGAACCGTTCACGGGGACCTACGTTTGGGGTTTTGGGGCTAAAGAGGAGGGACCTGACAGTTACAACACCTTTGCTCCCAGCTACCCCGGCCCAACCGTGGTAACGCACCGCTATCCGAAAGAGGACCCCAGAAGCATCACCCATGTCTTTTATGACAACCGGTTGATCCCGCCGGCGGGAAAGAATAATCTGGTCCTCCAAGAGTACCTCACGGTGGATCAGACCCTGCACTGGGCGAATCCCCTGGGAAACACTTCAATGGGCGCATGTGACGACGTAGACTGCAAGAATCCGGGTAATGCGGACAATCCTTGCTGTCAACCCTATCTCGGTCCGGTTCCGGTCACGGTGCACCTGCACGGGTCCGAGACGCCTTCGGCCTATGACGGCCATCCCGACACCTGGTGGACCCCGGTCCCCGAGGGGGGAACTGATCCTGCGCAGACCGGGCCGTCATACGTGAGCAATCATTACACCTACACCAACACCATGCAGCCCACGGCCTTGTGGTTTCATGACCATGCCTTGGGGATGACCCGCGTCAATATCTATTCCGGACTGGCGGGCTTTTATTTCATCCGGGGCGACGGCGATACCGGCGAACCCAATTCGGGCCTCAGGCTGCCGGCGGGCGACCAAGAACTGGAACTGGTCATTGCGGACCGGATGTTCGACACCAACGGGCAGCTCCTCTTCCCGGATGGATCGGTGGTCAAGCGGGATGACCCCACTTGCTTCGAGAGTAATCCCGACCCCAGCTGTTTCGGCTTGAACGGCGGACCGTCCAACCCCGGCATCCATCCCTTCTGGATTCCGGAGTTTTTCGGGGACGTCAATGTGGTAAACGGCAAGGTCTGGCCCAAAATGACGGTGGAGCCGCGGCGCTACCGCTTCCGGATCCTGAACGGCTCCAACGCCCGCTTTTATAACCTGAAACTGTCTGACAGCGTGCCCGGGATAGTCCCGGATAAGGCGAAACCTCAGCCCCAGAGCGCTCATGTCCCGGTACTTTGGGTAATCGGCACCGATGGTGGTCTCCTGGACAGGCCTGTGGCGACGAGCGAGCTGCTCATCGCACCTTCCGCCCGCTATGACGTCATCATCGACTTCGGAGCCTTTCCCGACCACAACGTCGATCTCACCAATAACGCTCCAGCGCCTTATCCGGGCGGCGGCGTTCCTTTGAATGCCGGCACTATGGGGAAGGTCATGCAATTTCAAGTGGGACATACCGTCAAAGGCCCGGATAACAGCTTCGACCCTGCCGCCCGAAATGCTAGCCTCCGCGGATCGGGTGAGAATATGCTGCCTCCCATCGTCCGCCTGGTGGACGGCAAGGGCGGCCTGGCCCCCGGCGTAACTCCGGATAAGATCCGGCAGCTCGTCCTGATAGAAATCGAGGGTCCCAACGGCCCCCTGGAAGTGCTTCTCAACAACACAAAGTGGAACGGCTACAGGTATGGAACCTCCACTGATCCCGTCCCGGGCGGCAAGGAGGTCGGGGTGATCAACATCACGGAGCTGCCGGTGGTCGGTTCCACCGAGGTCTGGGAAATCATCAACCTCTCCGGCGACGCCCACCCCATCCACGTGCATCTGGGGCAGTTTCAGCTGATGAACCGCCAGGCGATCGACAAGCCCGGATACATCGCCGCCTACCGGGCTGCTTTTCCGAGTGGCAACTTCGATCCGGAGTACGGCCCGCCCAACGACTATACAACCATTAATGGGGACGGCGCGCTTGGAGGAAACCCTGCTCTCGGAAATTACCTGACGGGCTCCGTGCTCCCCCCCAAGGCCTATGAGTTCGGCTGGAAGGATGTCTGGACCATGCTGCCCAATCAGGTCACCCGTATCGTGGTGCGCATCGCACCCCAGGATCTCGCGGTGGACGGCGTGGGTCCCGGAGACAACTTCTTTGCCTTCGACCCCACCGCCACCCTGGGCACTACAGACACCTTCGGGTACCCGGGGGGTCCCGGATACATCTGGCACTGCCACATCCTGGACCATGAGGACAACGAGATGATGCGGCCCTACATCCCGGTCAATCCGGATGAGGCGCAATAAGAAGCGAAAAGGATGACGGCCGGAGGTCGTCATCCTTTTGGGGTTGAATTGAATTGTTTCAAAAGACAGGGGTGAGTCAGGACAGGATGTGGGACGTTCCATCATTAAATATCCTGGCCCAAAGGAACAGGCTTTGGTTCAGCCCCCTATAAGGGGGCATTCATCAGCGACAGGGCTTATTTGCTAATCCTGACTCTTTTTCATTTTTGTTTGGTTTTGAAGGTAGACAACCCCATTTTTCCTAAAGACGATACTTTCGTTTATCAGGCCACCTTCTTGTGTTATCTGAAAATCCGACTTCGCCGATTTCATCCAGGTATCCAAAAACGGCCTTCGGCCAAGCCCATTCGGGACCGGCGTAGCCAGTCCCACATGATCATGCCCTTAGGGCGTGGGTTTTCACATTCGACTAAAATTCGGTATTGACAAAAAACATCTCCAGAGGCTATTTATAAAAGAAGTTCAATGACAGGTGCGGTTCGCGGGCATTCAGAGCCTGGAGCCGTTAAAAGGAAAGATGGTTCAAATCCATCGCAAGCCAGCCGTTGCTGTAAGAGGGGACGAACACCGCATTTTAAGCCACTGGGAAACCGGGAAGGCGCGGTCGGTAGGATGATCCTCAAGCCAGAAAGCCTGCCTGTTCTCCAATTCGCGTATTTCCGGATAACTCTGCTGGATGCTATCCGTATCTTTAAGCGCCGCTGAAACTGTATTAGCGGCCGGTAAGGGTACAGGTACATGCAGCCTCCCATCACTGACGTAATCCATCTTCCTTCTTCATCTTCCCTTTTACAGGGCGGGAGTAGTATCGCCGTTTTTTCTCCCGATGTCCCTCCCTTATTTTCGTCTTCCTGCTTTACTTTTTCCATTACATTCCAAATGCATATACCTGTTTCTTTGAGGACATTATTAAAATTAAAGGAAAGGGGAATTTATGCAAACGAATACAGACAAAGATTTCGGAATGTGGATCACACGACTTATTCAAAAACAAGACCTGGGCCGCCAGGAATCTAAAGCGGCTTTTCATACCATCTTGAAAAATGAAACCACCGAGATGCAGCAGGGGGCTTTTTTGGCCGCGCTGACCGCCAAGGGAGAAACGGAAGAAGAAGTAGCCGGGAGTTGGGAGGCCATCTATGAGGTGGATACGGTAAAGGTAAAAACGGGTCATCCGGAACCGGTCGTGGAAAACAGCGGAACCGGGATGGATACGTTCAAGACATTCAACATCAGCACCGCCGCATCCCTCGTTGCCGCTTCCGGCGGGATTCCTATGGCCAGGCATGGCGCTCGTTCCATAACCTCCCTGTGCGGAACCGTGGACATGGCGGAAATGCTTGGGGTGGATGTGGAATGCAGCGCGGACCTGGTTGCCGAAAGCATCACCAAAGCGGGTATCGGTCTTTTTAACGGCATGAGCCCCCAAAGCCATCCCCGGGCCCTGGGAAGAATCCTCTCCCAAATCCATTTCGGATCCACTCTGAATATCGCCGCCTCCCTGGCAAACCCCGCCATGCCGAAAATAGGCGTGCGGGGTGTTTATTCCAGGGAAATGGTCCTGCCTGTCATTCGAGTCATGAAAGAGATCGGTTATGAGAGAGCCCTCGTCTTTTACGGCGGCATTGATGATTCCAACAAGGGAATGGATGAAGCCTCAATCTGCGGTCCCACTTTCTGCGCCAAGCTGGAACCAAACACCGGAATTCGTGAGTTCCGTTTTCGCCCCGAGGATTTTGGCATGGTCCCGGAGAACCCGGAACAGCTTGCCCCATCCCCTGAAATGAACCGGGAAGCGAGGGAGTTTGTTTCGTTGTTGCGTGGGAAAAGGAACGGGGCCCGGACAAAGTCTGTTGCCCTGAATGCCGGGCTTATTTTTTCCATTAAAGAAAACAAATCCATAATGGAAGGCGTACAAAAGGCTGAATCGATTCTGCGAGAGGGTTCCAGCTTCGGCACCCTTGAAAAATGGGTCCAGACCCAGAACAGAGATCCACAAAGCGGCCTCAGGAAACTGGAGGCCCTGTGCGATTAAATTTTTTACGGGTTTCCTTGCAAGGATCAGCGGCGTTTACAAAAGGTCGGAGAAGATATGGAACTTCTGATCATGAAAAAAGGGGACAAGTATGTTCGGGTCAGGGACAATACCTATCTCTTTGTAGGTCTTGACAAGGCAAGCGTATCCCCTCTTGAAGAACTTGAGGCCGTCCAGGGGCACATTAAAACACTTCGGGGTCGTGGATTTCACGATGTGATCCTCTGTAAACTTACCCTTACTGAAGAACCATACGATCAGTAAGGGCAAATGTCGGCTTCCGTCATTCGGTCGTAACCGACCGAAAAAGGAATAAATACCCATGAAACTAATACTAACGGGGCTGAGAAAACTGGAAACGGAGGAGGCTGAGAAACCCCGCCCCAGGGATGGTCTTCAAGTCCTGAAAGTCCAGTACTGTGCCATATGCCGCACCGATGCCAAGATCTGGAATGAGGGGCACAGAGACCTGGTCCTCCCCAGGGTTCCGGGTCACGAACTCGTGGCAATGGACGACAACATGAGAAGATTTGCCGTTTGGCCCGGAAGAAGTTGCGGGAGATGCAGGTATTGTCAAAGCGGCAGGGAAAACCTCTGCGAGGAAATGAAGATCTTGGGCTTCCACCATGATGGAGGATTTTCCGATTATGTGGTCGCACCTGCTGAAAGCCTTTTTCCTCTGCCGGACAACCTTCCCTCCCACATCGCCACATTTACGGAACCCGTGGGTTGTGTCTTCAACGCCCTGAGTCCTCTTCAGCCGGCGACCGGAGAGCGGATAATCATCTACGGCGGCGGCGTTCTGGGTTTGATGGCGGCGTTCGCCGCTCAGGAAGTGGGCGCCATCCCGCTGGTCATTGAAAAAAATGAGAAAAAGATGGCTAAATCCAGGCCTTTCCTGGAAAAGACAGGGATACAATGCGTCAAAGATACCACCGACAGCGAATTCGATATGGCGCTCAATGCCTGTGCCGATCCCGCAGCCTTTGCCCTGTGCCTGACGAAGGTTTCAAAGGGTGGGCGGATGAGCTATTTCAGTGGTTTGACCAAGAACGGTTCCCTTGAGACAAACCTGCTGAACTTGATCCATTACAAGGAAACGCTTCTTGCCGGCTCCTACGGTTTAACCAGGAAAAACATGCAAGAGGCCCTGGCCTTCATCGGCAGAAATTCCGAGCGGTTCGAAGATCTGATAGAAGCATTCATACCACCCGGGAAGACCCAGGACGTGTTGCCCGACGTCCTTTCGGGGAACTGCCTCAAGTACATTCTCGATTTCACCTCACCGGAAATGGCCGGAACGACAGATGGGCGGAGCACGTGCGGCCCGGTTACCCTGGAACTACAATCCTCAGCCCGGTTTTCCGACCGGTTTATCAAAGGAGCAGCCATGCAAACCAAAACTACTTATACATCCATACTTCAGGCCATCAAACCGGTTTCAGATCGCATCCGACCAGAAGCCGTTCATAAAATAGACAACAAAACCAAGCCATTAGGTGCATTAGGCAAATTGGAAGATCTGGCAGTTCAGGCAAGCCTTGTCCAGGAAAACCTCAACCCACGCCTGGACAGAAAGGCCCTCTTCGTATTCGCCGGCGACCACGGCGTTACCGAAGAAGGGGTATCCGCCTTCCCTTCCGAAGTGACCGGACAGATGGTGGAAAACTTTCTTCGAGGAGGAGCGGCCATCAATGTATTGTGCCGGCATCATGGCATCGATCTGTACGTTGTGGACATGGGGGTCAATGCTGATTTTCAAAATCACCCGAAGCTGCTCCACAAGAAGATTCGAAAGGGTACAAGAAATTTTGCCCTTGAACAAGCCATGACCTCGAAAGAAGCGGAGGAGGCCGTCACAGCAGGAATGGAAGTCTTCCTGGATGAAAATGCCGGGAACAGGATCTCCATCGTAGGACTTGGTGAAATGGGCATCGGCAACACCACCTCCGCTTCGGCCATCATCAGCGCTGTCACGGGGATATCCCCGGAAGAAGCCACGGGGAGAGGGACAGGCCTGGACGATAAAGGGATGGAAAGGAAGGTGCAAATCATATATAATGCATTAAATTATCATAAACCGGATCCTCGGGACGGAATGGATATCCTGAGGAAAATCGGAGGCTATGAGATCGCGGGAATCGCAGGCGCCATTCTGGCCGCCGCCTCCCAGGGCGCCATTGTCGTACTGGACGGCGTGATTTCAACGGCTGCGGGCCTGGTTGCCTACGTGCTGAATCCTGACATCAAGGGCTACCTGGTATCCGGTCATCGATCCGTGGAAATTGGACAAGAGGCCGCTCTTTCCCATATGGGTATGGAACCGGTCATTGATTTTCAGATGAGGCTGGGCGAGGGTACGGGCGCAGCTATGACCATGAATATCGTCGATGCCGCCTGCAGGATCATGCGGGAAATGGCCTCCTTTGACGATGCAGGAGTGACCAATAAGGAGGGATAGAATGAAATGTGAGAAGTGCGGTACGCAAATCGAAGAGGGAGAAGAACGGGAACACCTGGGAAAACAGCTCTGCGAGGACTGTTATATGGACGTATTGTCCCCGGTTCGAACCTGTGATCCCTGGGCTGTTCACAGTGCCAAGACCTTTGAACAGACTATGGGTGGAACGGCAACCTTGACCCCGATACAAAAAGAAATTCTCAATGTGCTCAAAGAAACAGGGGGGATTGAAAAGCCTGAATTATTGAAGAGACTCAAGGAAAACCTGACCATGACCCAGCTGGAAAGGGAATTTGCAACGCTGAGGCACATGGAAAAGGCGCGGGCGGAAAAGCGGGGCGACAGAGTCGTGCTGGTTTGCTGGTAACCTGAAACTTTGCCCGTTCTTGACACAGTTTCAAGGATTTATTAAAGTGACCGATCCATGGGAGGTCATTCATGATACGAACACAAATATACCTTACTGAAAAAGAACGGGAAGATTTGATGGCCCTGGCCGGCGATGAGGGAAAAAGAATGAGCCACCTCATTCGGGAGGCGATCGACCTTTTCATCGAGCAGAGACAGACAAACGAGAGAACGGAAGCCCTTAAAGAGTTGGCCGGTCTCTGGAAATCGCGGGAAGACCTGCCTGATTTTGCCGCTCTCCGAAAAGAACCTGACGAAACGGGTGAAGGATGAGGCCGGATTTTCTCGTTGATACGGATATTTTCGTGGATTTCCTGCGCGGCTACGCTCCGGCGGTCAAATTCGTGCGGCAAAACAAAGCAAGGATTGCTCTCTCCGCAATCGGTCTTGGGGAGTTGTACGCCGAGGCACGCGATTTTGAAATACAAAAACTGGAGGCGTTTCCCAAGCTGTTTCACGTCAAGCCCATCACGGAGGAAATCGCCTCAATGGCAGGCTTACTCAAGAACAGGTATGGGAAATCCTCCGGGCTGGGCATGATGGACGCTTTGGTTATGGCAACAGCCAAACATTATCAACTCGAACTCAAAACACTGCGCGTTGAATGTTTCCCCATGATCCCCGGACTGGAGCCTCCTTATAAAAAGGCAAGGCAGGGCGAGAAAACTTTCTCGTGCAAATAGGAAATGAAAGATGGAGACCCTTAGATAATGGATGAAAACGTACGCAGGGCGATTTTTGAACAGGCAAACAAAGAGGCCTTTTCAAAAAAACTGGGGTTGAAACTGGTCGACCTTCAGGCAGGATATTCCAGGGTGGAAATGACCGTCACGCCCGACATGGATAATATTTTCGGGACGACCCACGGGGGAGCCGTCTTCGGACTGATCGACGTTGCCTTTGAAACGGCCTGCAATTCCCACGGAACGGTGGCGGTCGCCCTGAACGTCATGGTAACCTACGTGGCATCCCCTGCCCCCGGGAGCCTTCTCACCGCCGAGGCAAAGGAGTTGAGCTGCACCCGGAAAACCGCCAATTACGATATCAAGGTCCATGACGACCAGAAACGCCTGATTGCCTCCTGCCAGGCCCTGGCCTACCGCAAGGGAACTCCGCTTCCATTTCTTTAGGGCCTCGGCTCGGCAAAAGGCTATCTTGCCAGATCAAATCTTACCAACTTGAATCGCTCTCTGACCGCGTCGGAAATATTCTCCCCCATTCGAGCCATGAACAGGTTCTCCGGACGTAACATGACGTTAGGCTCATTGGTTTGAAAACTCCGAAATCCTTGCCCGGAAAACAATTTGATCAAAATATCCCGGTAAAACATAGGTGAAAAGCCCTTATGTTGCAGATCCCATGTCCAGGAGTATCCGACCATATACAGGATGTGGTTCGCCTTGGACGGGTGATCCACAAGGAGCCGGAGAATTTCTTTCGCCAATCCCATGCACCTCCATGACCGGCTCACTTCAATAACAGACACTTCCTTCATGACGTCCTTTCCCACATCCAACCAGCGCTCCCCGGCACGAGGGGGTTCCAGTATCCCGCAACCAACAATTTCATTTTGATCCGTGAAGGCCACACACACATTTGTTCCACCATTTGATGCGGCGCTGATCAAACTCTCCTTATTATAGAGGATGGGTCTGCTTTCTTCATATTCCTGCTTCAT
Organism: uncultured delta proteobacterium; assembly: GCA_963747555.1. Lineage (GTDB taxonomy): Bacteria > Desulfobacterota > DSM-4660 > Desulfatiglandales > Desulfatiglandaceae > DUZB01. The sequence goes on along the minus strand of CAVVFZ010000025.1, from coordinate 76,552 downwards.
CTCTTCAAAGGACAGAGGTTCGACTTTATCAGGGGCACAGAAAGAGCAGATGGTGATTTTTCCCTGTTGGGTCTCCCGCCGGATGGTTTCCGGTTCATGGGTGACGGCCAACGGGGCGGAGTGAAAAGTGTTTCGATTTCCTGGAAATTCCTCCTCAGGCATACATCTACCTCTTTCGGGTCAGAATTTTGCCATCTTGTTGCAACCAAGATTTCCCGTTTCGGGCTTCAGGATATCTCGTTTGTCATTCCGGATTTGAGGTCGAACCATGTCACAACAATATGATGAACGATTGAATCAGGCGGAGGTTATCAGAAGAAGCTGACACCTGAAACCTGGATACTTCGTATGTCAATCCATCAAGCAAATCCGCGACAAACCCTGCTTCGAAACGGTGAATGCCGTTCATTCACGGGTATTGGAACAAAGTTCGAGGGCTGCATCAACCCATCTGCTTCTCACTTCGTATCTCAGAGGTCCTCTTTCAAGGCCTCCAGGACCTGTTGGGGATGATCCGCGGCCTTGGCGACCTTCGGCCAGCGTTTCTTCACTTTACCCTCAGGGTCGATCCAGACGGTGGAGCGGATAACACCCTGAACGACTTTACCGTACATCTTCTTTTCCCCGAATGCCCCGTAAGCGGTCATGACCTTTTTTTCCGGATCGCACAGAAGAGGAAAGGGGAGGTTGTTCTTCTCGATAAATTTCTGGTGGGAAGTCTCCGTATCCGGAGAGACGCCCACAATATGGACACCCAGCTTTAGGAATTCGCCGTACAAGTCCCGGAATCCCTCGGCCTCTTTGGTTCACCCAGACGTGTTGTCTTTGGGATAGAAGTAGAGGATTATGTTCTTTCCTCTAAAGTCTCTTAATGAAACTTCCTTGCCGTTCGCATCCGGCAGCGTGAATTGGGGTGCTGCTTCGCCTTCCTGTATGGACATGAGAGAGTCTCCTTTCATCCCCAAGCAATTTATTGCTGTTTCTGACCAGCCTGGTAGCCCTGCTGGTAGGCCTGTTGTTCCGATTCCTTGTGCTTTCCGTAAAGGAAGCCGCCTCCAAGGCCGACGGCGCCGCCGATGGCAGCTCCTAATCCTGCGTTGCCGGCAATGGCGCCGACAATGGCTCCACCTGCGGCACCCAGGGCGCCTCCGGTAACAGTTCGCTGTTCAGTATCAGACATCCCCGCGCAACCGGAAAAGGCAAGGGTGAGTACGAGAATAAATACGAATATGAATTTCGTCATGATTTGCTCCTTTCTATCCGACGTTTCTTACTTGCAGGGCCATTTTTCCGCGAGAAACCTGAATATGGTTTCCACGGGTGTTTCTTTCATATATTGAGGGTGAGCCTTGGCCCATTTCACGAACATGTCGATCACCTCATTTCTCGTGGGCAGTTTGTTCGGCAGGCAGACAAATTTATCGCCGTTCGGGCCGGCCGCCTCGGCTGCGTAGTAGTGATAGGCGCCCACAAGGTAGCCCTGAACGAAGTGTATTGAGGCGACGTAGTACGGGTCATCCGCAGGGACTGTACAAAGGTCCAGGAAGTCCTCTGTAGTGGGGACCTTGAAGTCGTCTTTTTCAACAGCCCCCACAATCCCGGGGACCAAAAATCCCAACAACAGAAAGAGAACGGCCAGTTTTTGTTTCATCTTTTTCTAATCTCCTTTCATGATAGATGGGCAAAACCGCAGTGACCATAAGGATTTCGATTGCGGTTCACCCGGTTGAGATGGCTGTTTTTGCCCCGATTGATCTTGCGGGCATATTCAGTAAAATAACTTCAAAGATCTCATTTATAAAATTTTATCACTTGGCTGCCGGATTTTCAATCGGATTTATCTCTGAGCTATTTTCTGATACATAATCAATGATCAGTCTACCCCACTGTTGAAATGCTGTCTATTTCTATCCTTGCATGAATTGAATTTTGACAAAACCTTCAAAAAAGACTACACAATATTGCAACCTATTCAAAAATCCTGGCAGTAATGGAGTCACAGGGTCTTTTTTGTTGGCGCATCTTGGATCGACCTTCACGGACCGTTGAGAGGTCCTTTTAGGCTGGCACAAAAAATAATACGGAGTTTTCAACGACCTCTCCGTACCAGCCTAAAAAGACCGGTGCTCCACAGGAATTAGATGCGGCAGCAAAATAGACCCTGTGGCGGAATGCCTTTGCTGACTCCAAAAAAAGCAAACAGAAAACTTGAGGTGAAGATGGAATTAAAGCATACGCAGTATAAAGTCGATAAAGGAATTGCCCTGATCACACTGAACCGTCCCGAAAAGATGAACGCTTTTACACCTTTCATGCGAGAGGAACTGATCGGGCTTATTGAACAGGCTGACCGCGACAATGATGTGCGGGTGGTTGTGGTTACAGGAGCCGGAAAGGCGTTTTGCGCCGGGGCGGATCTGTCTGCGGGAGGGGCGACATTTGACGGGACCAAAAAAGAAGGCCCGAAAACAACAATCTATAGTCATCGAGACGGGGGCGGGCAGGTGTCTCTGGCCATATTCAAGTGCCGGAAGCCCGTTATTGCCGCCATAAACGGTCACGCTGTGGGCATTGGAATTACCATGACGCTGGCCATGGATATGCGAATCGCGGCCGAAGATGCCAAGGTCGGTTTCGTATTTGCCCGACGTGGCGTGGTTCTGGAGGCCTGTTCCTCCTGGTTTCTGCCGCGGATTGTGGGGTTATCCAAAGCAAACGAGCTGGCGTTGACCGGTCGAATTTTTCGCGCGGCGGATGAGGCGGGTTCCGGGTTGTTCAATCATGTGGTCCCAAAGGAACAGGTGCTTCCAAAGGCTATGGAGATTGCAAAAGAGATTGTGGAAAACACCTCCGGAATTTCCGTGGCACTCAATAAGGCCCTCTTGCAGCAAGGGCTGGTTGAGGCTGATCCCCAATCGGCCCATCTTGTGGATTCTCGCTGTTTCTATTGGGTGGGCATGCAGAAGGATGCAAGAGAAGGAATCCAAAGCTTTCTTGAAAAGCGGCCCCCTGCATTCACGATGAAGGTCTCTGAGGATATGCCCGATTTCTATCCCTGGTGGAAGGAACCCAAAGTTGAACCGTAGCAGGAAGGCTTGCAGGCCTTGTTTGTAATGCCTGTGACTGTTTACGATGCTTCTCTTTTCACTTCACAGGCAGGATTTTACATGCGAATAAGATCCTTGAAAATAAGTTCACGCAATCTGTTCTGAGAGTCGTGCTGTCAAGGTTTGAGGGAGATATCGTCCGGATCAAAGGTGGGGGGCTATACCGTCGCCGGCCGCCAACGGATCTGGGTCAGCCTTCTCTTTCATGACCACCCGAAACCCCAACGTGCTTGATCAAAATTCTATCCGCAACCTCCCAAAAAAAGGGCTGCAATCCGTCTGGATTACAACCCTTGAATGTTCATGGTGCCGAAGAGGAGAATCGAACTCCTACAGGGATACCCCTACTAGACCCTGAACCTAGCGCGTCTACCAGTTCCGCCACTTCGGCAAGAATTGAGTTGATCTTTTATCCTTACGATGGTAGTATTTTTGATTCTGTTTGTCAACAGTTTTTACCAATAATTTTAAGGAGCATCAAATCGGCAATGTCTGTCTTTTATGACTTCGCACAGTTGGTAAACCCTTTAAAAAATCCGGTGGCCACCATCGGAAATTTTGACGGCGTTCACAGGGGCCACCTGACCCTGTTTGACATGGTAAAGCAGCGGGCGGCGATGATTAATGGCGAATCCGTGGTTATCACCTTTGATCCTCATCCCCTGAAAGTCATGAAACCGGGAAACGGTCCTCCCCTTATCACCCCAACCGCACAGAAGCTGGATCTTATAAAGGCTGCGGGCATCGAAACGATCTTCTGCATTCCCTTCACAAAAGATTTCGCTGCCATCTCCGCGCGCGAATTCATCCAGAATATCCTGCTTGACGGGATCGGAATCAGGGAAATTGTGGTGGGATACGACTACAACTTCGGGAGGGGCCGTGAGGGCAATATCGAACTTCTCAAGGAAATGGGGCAGACCGGCGGATTTCTTGTCCATGTGGCCGAACCGGTACACATAGGAGACAGACTGGTCTCGAGCACCGCCATTCGAAAACTGATTCAGGAAGGCAATCTTCCCGACGCAAAACTTTTGTTAGGCAGGGATTACCAGATCTCCGGGCAGGTCATTAAAGGGATGAACAGGGGAGGCAGGCTGTTGGGGTTTCCCACGGCAAATCTTGCCCCAGTGGACGAATTGGTTCCCAAGGTGGGAGTCTATGCCGTCCATGTTGTCATTGACGGCATGATTTTTGAAGGGGTTACCAACATCGGATACAATCCGACTTTTGGAAAAGGGCCTTTTTCCGTGGAAACCCACATCCTCGATTTCAAGAGAGATCTGGTCGGGAAAAACATTGTCATCCGGTTCAAAAAGCGCCTGAGAAACGAAAAAAAATTCGGATCCATCCACGAACTTTCGGACCAAATCCGAAAAGATGTGTTACTGGCGAAGAAACTTTTCTCCGGTCAATAGAACTGAATTGGAATCTCCTAAAATCATATTTATTTCGAAAATTGGTTGACAAAATTTCAGGATTCTTTATGATGCAGCTGTTTTGAAACTTCTATAGTTACCCACCTCTTAGGCTGAGACTCATATGAATGAATCACTGCTGACATTTCCAAAGGGTGGAATTCACCCGCCCGATGAAAAAGCGTTGAGTCAAGATTGTGCTGTAGAAATAATGCCTACCCCTGAAGAGGTTGAAATCCTTCTTCATCAGCATTTTGGCGCCCCCTGCAAACCCCTTGTTAAAAAGAAAGATCGCGTTGAAGAAGGAGATCTCATCGGTGAGGTGGAAAAAGGGCTGGGTGCGAATCTACATTCGAGCGTTTCCGGAACAGTAAAAGGGATCGGTTTTTCAGCACATCCCATATCTGTAAAGACCCCCTCCGTTCAGATCGAAACAGACCCCGATGCAACCCCTAAAAGCTACCCCACCCTGCCCTGGGAAGACCTATCGTCACAACAGTTGCTTGAAAAGATCAAGACCGCGGGGATAGTGGGCATCGGGGGGGCAGGGTTTCCCACCCATGTCAAACTCTCCCCTCCCCCGGATGCCAAGGTCGACACCCTCATTCTGAACGGGGCGGAATGTGAACCGTATCTCACTACCGATCATCGATTGATGGTCGAGCAGGCGGAGCAGGTCATCGAAGGCGCCAGAATTATTCTGCGTATCCTGGGAATCAAAGAGTGCCATGTGGGAATCGAGTCCAACAAACCCGATGCCATAAAAGCCATGAAAAAGGCCGTTTCGGAAATCGATGAAAACGACGTCCGCATCTTTATAGATCCGGTCATGGTGAAATACCCGCAGGGCTCGGAAAAACAGCTCATAGAGAGTATCACCAAGCGGCGCGTTCCCGGATTCGGGCTGCCCTTTGACGTGGGCGTGATCGTTCAGAATGTGGGGACCACAAAAGCCATTTACGATGCGGTAGTCCATGAAAAGCCGTTGTATGAAAAAATTATCACCGTATCGGGCCGTGGGATCAATAGGCCGGCGAACCTCTTTGTTAAAATTGGAACCAGAGTAAGCGACATCGTGTCATATCTTGGGGGAATCAAGCCCGAGCTTTCCAAGATTGTCATGGGGGGGCCCATGATGGGTTTTGCGGTTTCCACGATGGATATCCCCGTAACCAAAACCACCTCGGGAGTTCTTTTTCTCACGGACGCGGAAGTAAACTCCAAGCCCCACGGACAGTGCATCCGCTGCGGCTGGTGCCAGAATGTCTGCCCCATGGGCCTTTCGCCCAGTGATATCGGGATTTACGTGGAAGCAGGAAGAGCGGATGAAACATCACAGTTCGGCGTATTTGAATGCTTTGAGTGCGGTTGCTGTGCCTATACATGTCCGGCAAAGCGGCCCCTGGTGCAATTCATACGGCTTGCCAAGATGAAATCAAAGAGGTAATGTCCGCTTTTCACAAGTCTTCAGTGAAGAAAACCAAAGAAGGAACATTGTAGATGGCTGATTATCCTCTGTTGACCGTATCGTTATCCCCCCACATAAAGAGCGGCGAGTCGGTAGAAAAGATCATGTGGACAGTCGTAGCCTGCCTGCTTCCGCCGCTTATCCTTTCCGTATTTATCTTTGGTCTCCAAACGCTGATTATCACCGCAGTCAGTGTAGGGAGCTGCGTTGCCGTGGAGGCTATTTCCCAGAAACTCCTGCACAGGCCCGTCACGATCCGAGACGGCAGCGCGGTTATCACGGGCCTCCTCATGGCCTTTATCATTCCTCCCGGCGTGCCTTATTGGATTCCCATATTAGGGGCGATCATGGCAGTTTATGTTGCCAAACACCTGTTGGGAGGCATCGGATTCAACATCTTCAACCCTGCCCTGATCGGTCGCGCCTTCCTGGTGGCCACTTTTCCCGTAGCCATGACTTCCGCATGGCTTCCCCCCATCAGGGACCTGTCCATTTTCAAATATATGGGAACAGGGGTCGATGCGGTATCCACGGCCACCCCGCTTTATGTCCTGAAACATTACGGCGAGGCAGCCCTCGTGGAAAAATTTGGTTCGCTTGGAACGATGTATACTGATTTTTTTATCGGCTGGCGACCGGGATGTATAGGGGAAACCTCCTCCTTTCTGCTTCTTTTAGGAGGCATCTTTCTGATCTATAAGAGATATATCACCTGGCACATTCCGGCATCCGTCATCGTTTCCATAGCAATCCTTACCTGGGCCTTCGGCGGCGAAACGCTGTTTACGGGCAACCCGTTGCTTGCAGTCCTCTCCGGCGGGGTCATGTTGGGGGCCTTTTTCATGGCAACGGACTATGTAACCTCCCCGTCGCAGGATACGGCCAAAATCCTTTTCGGGGCCGGCATAGGCGCACTCACGGTTCTTATTCGCCTCAAAGGAGGATATCCGGAAGGGGTGTGCTATGCGATTCTTCTGATGAACCCGCTTGTCCCCGCATTGGAGGGATGGTTCAGGCCCAAGCGGTTCGCTCCCCAAAAAGGAGCGCAGAAATGAAAGAGATTATTACCATCATCATGCGGTTGACCGTTTCATGCCTCATTGCCGCTCTGGTCATGGGATTCGTATTCGTCATCACGGACAAGGCGAAAAAACACAACGAACATGTCAAGGTACAGGAAACCATGTTGGGTCTGCTTGGGTATACAAAAAACCATCCGGCCCCTTCTGATCTCAAACTCTACACCATCTACAGGTATTTATTGGAAAACGGAGAAGCAAAAACGTTAGGGTATATGGTGCCGGTACTCAAGGAGAACGGCACTGGCTATGACCTGGTTGTAGTAGACCTGGATGGACAGTTTGTGAATCGTTTTGCCCTTCCTATCACGCCAAAGGAAGCAGCGGAAGCCCAGGATCGCGCAACGGCATTGCGCACCGTTTTGAAACCGCCCGCAGCGTTCAGCTATGCGGATGAAACCATCATCGCCACATGGGGATCCGGTCATCTTGCCTATCTGATTCCCGGGAAATTTCAGGGATTTAAAACATTCATACGGGTGATACTCGCCGTTGACAAGTCTTTCAGGATTATCGGGCTGGAGATCATGGAACACGAAGAAGATCCGGGCCTTGGGGGAGAAATAGTGCAGGCTTATTTCAAAAATCAATTCAAGGGAAAAAGCCTCGATGTTTTGAAAAAGATCAAAGTCATCAAAGAACCGCTTCCGGAAGAGTACAGGAAATACCTGGAAATGAAAGAGGGTGAAGCGGAACCGTTCCCGAAGGGGGTTATCGATACCATCCGAAGCAAGTATGAGGACCAGGATATCTATGCCCTGACCGGGGCAACTATCTCCAGCAGGGCCGTTACCCAGGGAGTCAAAGGAATTATTCGAAAGTTCGCCTACAGAATCAATATCCTGGACAATATTATCGTGAGTCAACATATTCCGGTTGCCTTTTAAGATTCGCTTGCTCGCCGGGTCAGGAGGAAAGCAGTGCCTGCAACAACAAAAACAAATTTCCAATTGGTCTCCAACGGCATCCTGAACGAAAATCCTATTTTTCGCCTGGCCCTTTCCATGTGTCCGGCGGTAGGGATCAGCACAAGCGTCATGAACGGAATCATGCTGGGAGTAGCGGTCCTTTTTGTACAGGTCTTTTCCAGTTGCACCATAGCGGCCATCAAAGACTATATTCATCCGAGGATACGGATACCCACCTATACACTGACGATTGCGACCTGGGTAACCGTAATCGATCTTGTACTGGCTGCCTACATGCCCGCAGCCTACAAGGAGATGGGGATTTTTGTAAAATTGATCGTTGCGTTTGCCATTATTACCATGAGGCTTGAGATGTTTGCCTGCAAAAATTCCGTTCCATCTTCATTTTGGGACGGCATCGGAATGGGTCTGGGTTTCATGTTTGGAATGATAGCCCTCGGTTTTGTTCGGGAATTGCTGGGTATGGGCACCATTTTAGGCTATGACGTGTTGGGTTTTCGCCCTCTCCTTTTCTTTGTACTCCCAGCGGCAGGTTTTTTTTGCGTAGGCATCATGATGGCCATGTTCAACTACATGGAATTGGTTTACAATAGAAAGAAGAGGGGGTAACAAGCCATGCAAGTGCAGAAGAAAGGGGTCTTGTTTCCTGTTATTTTCACAATCATATGCCTCTTCCTTGTTGGCGGCTGTGAATCGGAGCACCGTTTTGTAAAAAAAACCACGTTCAAGGCTCCTAACAGCATTGTCATAGAATTCGCCGGACCTGTGGACGAAGAGTGGGCAAAAAACCCTGCGAATTATTCGGCCTTTGAAAAACCGGACCCCGACATTCGCCTCAAGGTGAAAAACATTGTCCTGAGTCCCGACAAGAGGCAGGTTACACTGGTTTTCCAAGACGATCTCAATACGAAAGAACCCCACACGCTCACCGTGAACAATATCTCCTCGGAAGGGAAATCGCTGGGGACCGCTATTCTGAGTGTAAAAAAGGTCTATCTTGGGTATCTATTTTCCATTCTCATAGGGGCGATGATTATCAACAACTTTGTCTTTTCAAAGTATCTTGGGCTGTGTGTGTTCTTCGGGACTTCTCAGAAGAAATCTACGGCAGTGGGGATGGGGATCACCTTTACCCTTGTCATGGTGGCCAGCGCCATGATGTCCTGGTTTTTTTATCAGTTCATACTACTGCCTTTCCGGCTTGATTTTCTACAGATTGTGGTCTTCATAGGGCTCGTTTCCCTTTCCGTTCAGGCCGTAGACACCATACTGAGAAAAGTAAACCCGGCCCTCTTCAAGGCATTCGGTGTTTACCTGGTCCTTGTCATTGCCAATTGTATTATCATCGCAGTCCCTTTAATCCTCGCGGGCAGCAATTATAACGCCCTGGAAAGTCTCATGCTGGCTATCGGCGCGGGATTGGGATTTCTCGTTGCACTTTTTTTAATGTCCTCCGTGCGGGAAAGGCTGGAATTAGCGACAGTTCCGCCAACGTATCGGGGACTGCCCATCGCATTTGTGGTCGCCGGTCTCTTTGCCCTTTCTTTCCTGGGTTTTTCCGGAATGTCCATTTTTTAGGAGAGGATATGGATCCCCTATTAATCAAACTGGCACTTGGTGGAATAGCCGTCCTCGGCTGCATAGGTCTTTTCTTCGGGATAGGGCTTGCCCTCGCGGCACACAAGTTCGCGGTGGAAGCCAATCCGAAGGTGGAAGAGGTCCTGGAAGTTCTTGCCGGCGCACAGTGAGGCGGCTGCGGCTTCCCAGGATGCGAAGCATACGCTGAAGCAGTTGTCCATGACCCGGATGTAGCCCCGAATCTCTGTTTCCCCGGAAAAGCTGAAGTGGCGGAAATGGTGGCGGAAATCACCGGGAAGAAGATGGGTTCCGTAGCGAATATGATTGCTGCTATCCGTTGTTCGCGCGTGGAAGGAAAAGTGGAAGAAAAGCTCAGTTATATCGGCTACGGCTCGTGTACGGCAGCCAATCTGGCTTTCGGCGGTCCTTCGGCATGCGCTTATGCCTGTGTGGGGCTGGGAGAATGTGCGACAAGCTGCCCATTCGACGCCATTGTCATGGATCATTCTTTTCCCTGGGTGGACCCGGAACGTTGTGTGGGTTGCGGAACCTGTGTCCGTGCCTGCCCGAAAAAAATTATTGAGCTGGTCCCGTCAAAAGCGCGGGTCTGGGTTCCCTGCAGTACAAAAGATGGCGGAAAAGAAGTAAAACAGATTTGCGGGGTTGGATGCATCTCCTGCAAAATGTGCGTGAAAGTCTGTCCGGCAAAGGCCGTGGAACTGAAAGACGGCCTTATCATGATAGACCATGATAAATGTCTGGAATATGGTCCCGAGTGCGGCGAAGTATGCGTCGAAAAATGCCCTCGAAATATATTCAGGAAATTTCAACCGGAGGAACAACCGGTCGTGCAAGCAAAAACCGGTACAGAAGACTAAGCCCTTTGAGAACTCTGATATTTTTTAACAATCAGTTGACCGTTAAACATACCGATGGAGGAAGAAATAATGACTGTAAACAATCGCATATCAATGGAAACCGATCCCATAAACCGGAGGAATTTTTTGAAACTTTCGGGGATCCTGGGCATGGGACTCGGGGCAGCGGCCGTTTTGCCTTTGACCGCTGAGGCGGTTAAGTTCAACCAGGAACTGCACAAGGTCACCAAAACCAGACTCGCCATGGGGACATTTGTATCCATGACCCTTCTTCACGGGTCGAAAGATCAGGCCCAACAGGCTATGGAAGAGGCATTTGAAGAAATTGACCGATTAACACGGGAGATGAGTCGTTTTGACAGCGCTACTGCCATTGCACACCTCAACCGTCAGGGCACGGTAAAAGATGTATCCCCGGAAGTATTGGCCGTAATTACCAGGGCACTCGATTACCACAAAATAAGTAACGGCGCCTTTGATATCTCCGTGCAGCCGGTTGTCGACCTCTTCAAAAACAGTTTTTCTACAGGGAAGGGAGGCCCCCCCTCGAGAGCCCGCCTGGAAGATGCGCTGAAACTGGTTAATGCTGCGGACATCAGCGTGAGCGGGCGAGATATCCACTTTCGAAAGGACGGAATGGGCATCACCCTGGATGGCATCGCCAAGGGATACATTGTTGATCGTGCCTCGGAAATTCTTGCGTCTCATAACATCAGCAATCATCTCATCAATGCCGGTGGCGATATCCGAACCATGGGCCACAAGAAAAATGGGAAACCATGGACCATCGCCATTCAGGATCCCCAGAAAAAGAAGGCTTATCCCGACATCATCCAAATGACCGGTGGGGCCATTGCCACTTCCGGCAATTACGAGGTGTACTTTGACAGGGAAAAGATGTTTCACCATATCATCGATCCCGTAACCGGATTCTCGCCCGATACAGACTCCAGCGTATCTGTTCTGGCCCGGACAACCACGGAGGCAGATGCCCTCTCAACCTCTGTCTTTGTCATGAGTCCTGAAAAAGGAATCCAGTTCATCAACTCTCTGCCCCAAACCGAATGCCTCATTGTGGACAGATACGCGAAAAAGATGGCGTCAGCCGGATGGAAAAGCGCTGCGTGATCGACCCTTGCAGTCCACTGAAATAGCAAAACCCGCTTCCTCTCGGAAGGAATGCGGGTTTTTGCAGATCACATGGGGACCTCTTGAGGTGTGTAATTTCTGAAGAGCGTTAGCTCTTTCTGGAAAGTCAATTTGAATTTATCGGTCGGTCCGTTTCTCTGCTTTCCGATAATAATCTCTGCAATATTTCGGTTTTCTTCGGAGTTCGGATTGTACACTTCATCTCGATAAATGAAGGCAATCACATCCGCATCCTGCTCGATAGCGCCACTTTCTCTCAGATCAGCCAGCTGTGGTCTCTTATTGGGCCTGTCCTCCACTTTTCTGTTCAGCTGGGAAAGGGCCACCACGGGCACATCCAGATCCTTTGCCATGGATTTCAGCGATCTCGATATTTCCGACATCTCTATCTGTCGCGATTCGGCTGAATTCCTGCCCTGAATCAACTGCATATAATCGATAATGACAAGGGTCAAGTCGTGTTGTTTCTTGAGTCTCCTGCACTTCGCCTTCATATCAAGAACACCGGTAGCTGAGGAGTCGTCGATGTAAATGGGAAGCTGAGACAAACGGTTTGCCGATTCCGTAAGGCGGGGCCAGTCATCGGACCGAAGGTTGCCTGTCCTCAATTTCGTGGCGTTTATGCGCGAGTCGAACCCAAGCAGCCTGATACCCAATTGCTGGGTAGACATCTCCAGGGAAAAAACGGCCACCCCCTTCCCGGTAATTTTTGCCGCGTTATACCCGATATTCAGGGCAAAAGCGGTCTTCCCCATGCTGGGCCGACCCGCGATAATAATAAGATCGGAAGGCTGAAGGCCGGCCGTCAGACGGTCGAAGTGTTCAAAACCGGTGGGAACGCCGGTCACATACCCTTCAAACTGGGAAACACTCTCTAACTTTTTGAAACTGCCTGTAATGACCTGCTTCAGGCTTTTGAAGCCTTCCCGAATCTGCCCTTCGGCAATATCAAAGATAGACTGCTCAGCCATTTCGAGAAGACTCGCCGTGTCTTCCTGTTCGTGAAAACACAATTCCGAAATCGTCGAACACTGGCTGATCAATTTTCTTCTTATGGAGAGGTTACGAATGATTTCAGCGTGATAGACAATTCCGGCCGAGGTCGCGACGCTCTGTACCAGCGTTGAAAGATAGTCTACCCCCCCTACTTTTTCCAACACTTCTTTTTTGTTGAGAATCTGGGAGAGCGTAATAATATCGATAGGCTCAGAGCTGTTGTAAAGGCTCACCATGCCTTCAAACAGGACTGCATGTGCTTCGCGGTAGAAATCTCCAGGAGAAAGCAGGTCCATCACCTGGTTCAAGGCGTCATTGTTGATCAGAACTCCCCCCAACACAGCCTGCTCCGCCTCGATATTATGAGGAGGGACTTTCAGCCCGGAGGGGGAATCCTTCTTTATCGCTTTTGCCATGGAGAACTCGAAAACCCAAGGTCGAGATTCGATTCAAACTATTGCTGGACCTCTTCTTCTGCGGACACAACAACCTTTATGGTTGCCACAACCTTGGGATAGATCTTCACATCCACATCGAATTCACCAAGTTCTTTCACGGGTTTTTCCAGAACGATTTTATGCCTGTCGATCACAATGCCTTTTTCTTCAAGGGCAGAAGCGATATCCATGGTGGTTACCGAGCCATAAAGCTTTCCTTCAGCACCCGCTTTCTGAGTGAACGTCAGAACGGTTCCATCCATTTTTGCCTTGAATGCTTCAGCCTCCTGGCGAACCTTCAACCGCTTCATCTCAATTTTTTTTCTCTGCATTCCAAGGGCGGTGATATTCTGTCGTGTAGCCTCCAGAGCAAAACCCTGGGGAACAAGATAGTTCCTCCCATATCCCTTTGCCACGTCAACGATACTCCCCTCCAGGCCCAAATCATCCATATCCTGCGTCAGAATCACTTGCATAAAACTTCCCTCCACTATCCAGATCAGCTCTCTGATCTCTTATAAATTTTTCGGAAATCAACCCACTGATCAAACACGCCTGCAATGGCCAGCACGATCATGAAAAGCTGTTGAATGATAATCAAAAAATAGACGCCGACCCTTATCCAGGAAGGCACCCGGTACTTTTTAAAAAAGAATAAAACAATGGAAAGCCCATGAAAAAAATAGATGACAAGAATCACAATCAGCGCATTCACCGCCAGGAATCTCAAGACTCCCGAAGCCACCATCAGTGCAAAACCGGATGCGATCAGACCCCAAACCAGAGGATCCGGAGATTTCCAATTTTCCAAAGGGAGAAAATCCGGATACTTGAGATCGCGAAGCCTGAACAGCGGCCTGGCAACCATCACATTCAGCCAGAGGGCAAAACCGGCTCCGATTATCATCAGAGATGGATAGATCCAAGAGATGGTTGAAAGAAACGCCTTCGCGTAATTCTTCAGTTCAAGGGCATTTTCTCCTGCCGTATGGTTGGTGCTCTCGTAGGCACTGATGGTCTCATTCAGATGACCCTCAAGATATTTCAGGACCATTTCCACCGGTCCCATGTTTCTCGAAAGGCCGATGACAAAAAGGGAGATCGTACCCACCACCAGCATCATGACCGTGGCCCAGAATAGGCACTGACCGATCGTGAAGTTTCTCCTGAATAGCTCGGCCAAGCCAATACCGACGATGCTGAACTCCAGCACGAAGAGAAAAACATACGGCTGCCCGGCAAGATTAGCCACAAGACCGATGGCAAATACCGCGATGGCGGCCAGTTTGATACCCTGGTAGAATCCAAGTCTGACGGTATAATACAGGAACGGCAATGGGGTCAGCAAACTGAAAAAAGGTCCCACAAGCGGTATCCACGCAGAGGCAAGCAGAAGAAATGTGGCCGCCCCAAGGCACCCCAGGATATCTAACCTATTCATTGGCTTTCTGGAACATCCAAACCCCGAATGGAGGAACACTTCTCCTGTTCGGGGCGCTGTCCGGCAGTGGTATCATCTCACGAGAGTTGTGGTAAAGGGCAGTAAAGCAATATTTCTGGCCCGCTTAATGGCCACGGTCAGCATACGCTGGTGTTTCGCACAATTTCCGGAGATCCTTCCCGGAGTGATTTTGCCGCGTTCCGTTATGAAATATCGAATGATCTTTGTGTCTTTGTAATCTATGGCAAGGCTGCTGTCGGCACAAAATTTACACACTTTCCTTCTGTGATATGTCCTTTTAAATCTAGACCTGGGACCGCCTCCATCATCACCGTTACGATTTGAACTGTGTTCTGTTCTGTTGTAAGCCATTTTAAACCTCGCCTTCCTTAGGGTTGTCTTCTAGCGTCTCTTCTTCCGCGCTGGGTATTCCTTTGCTCTCATTTTGCTCGGCGAGCAATTTTTCCGGATCCGCCCGATCACTGAGTTTGATGATCTGATACTTAAGTATATTGTCGTCAAGCCCTAAATATCGTTTGAGCTCTTCCATGATGCCGGGCTCGCCACAGAACTGTTGCAAAACGTACACGCCCTTGTCAAACTTCTTGATATCATAGGCAAGGCTTTTCTTTCCCCATTCCTCCACCTTGATAATGACGCCGTCATTCTTCCCTATAAGCTCATTGAACTTGCTTACAACACCACCGTATTCTTCATCAGATAAAGTAGGTTTAATAATGTAAAGGTTCTCGTAATACCGCATGTTCACTTTCTCCTTTCGGCCTTTCCTGTATAAAGGATTAATTTGGTCCCTTTCTCCGCGATTCAAACCGGTTTATTCAAAAACTCGGGCGCTGAGGGACAAGGAGCCATCCAAACTAAAATTTTTTTTTATAGCAAACAAAAAGCCTTCTGTCAATATATAATCCGAGTTACAATACAGAACGAATTATTCGAAACGATTCTGCACGGAAAATCCCTCTCTGCGACACAAAAGATCCCGTTCAGCCTCTCTCAAATCCTTGGTAACCATCTCGGAGACCATCTCATGAAAGGATATTTCAGGTTTCCATCCCAACTCCTTTCTGGCGCGGGTAGCATCTCCCAGGAGCGTTTCCACTTCTGTTGGCCTGAAATACCTGGTGTCAATTTGCACAATGCACTTTCCGGTCTTCCCGTCATACCCCTTCTCATTAATTCCTTCGCCTTCCCACCGCACTTCAAAACCCAGTTCTTCCCCCGCAATGGTGACAAACTCCCGTACCGAATGCTGCTCTCCCGTGGCAATCACATAATCTCTGGGGTTCTCCTGTTGAAGCATAAGCCACATAAGTTTCACGTAGTCCGCTGCGTGCCCCCAGTCGCGCTTGCTGTTAAGATTGCCAAGATAGATGCAATCCTGAAAACCCAGTTTAATTCGCGCGAGCCCCCTCGTTATTTTACGGGTGACAAAGGTTTCCCCTCTGATGGGGGATTCATGATTAAACAAAATACCGTTGCACCCGAAGATGCCGTAGGCCTCCCTGTAATTAACCGTAATCCAGTAGGCGTACAGTTTTGCAGCGGCATAGGGAGAGCGGGGATAAAAAGGCGTATTCTCGTTCTGTGGCACTTCCTGTACCAGGCCATAGAGTTCGGATGTGGAAGCCTGATAAAACCGGGTCTGTTTTTCAAGACCCAGGATGCGAATAGCCTCCAGTAGCCGAAGTGCTCCCAGAGCATCGGAATTTGCCGTGTACTCCGGGGTCTCAAAAGAAACCTGGACATGGCTCTGGGCAGCAAGGTTGTAAATCTCAAGCGGTTGCACCTGTTGAATGATTCTGATGAGGTTCGTAGAGTCGGTCAGATCCCCGTAATGGAGAACAAACCTTCTCTCATCCACATGGGGATCCTGATACAGGTGGTCAATCCTGTCGGTATTAAACAGGGAAGACCTTCTTTTGATGCCATGCACTTCATATCCTTTCTCAAGAAGGAACTGCGCAAGATAAGCCCCGTCCTGCCCTGTAATTCCAGTGATCAGCGCTCTTTTCATGATACATTATCTCCTTTCAACACCTTGTCTGCTTTTCCACAAATTGCTACCGCAGGAGAACTCCCCTCTCTTTTATCAGATTCAAAACGGCTGACGCGGAACTCTCTGCATCCTCCTCGTGGGACCGAATGACAAGAGCCGGACTCTCAGGAGGCTCGTATGGGGCTGAAATTCCGGTAAAATTTTTGATGAGACCCGCCTGTGCCTTCCCGTAAAGTCCTTTCGGGTCCCTCAACGCGCATATTTCCGGAGGACAATCCACGTGGATCTCAAAAAAACGATCGTCCCCGACAAGTTCTTTTATCCTTTTCCTGTCGCTGCAATAAGGGGAAATAAACGCGGTGATGGCAATAATTCCCGCATCCACATAGAGGTTGACCATCTCTCCGATACGACGAATGTTTTCAATCCGATCCTCCGGAGAAAAAGCAAGGTCACGGCAGAGACCATGTCTGACATTATCCCCGTCAAAAACATACGTAGAACAACCCATTTTATGAAGTTTATTTTCAACGATACGAGCTATAGTGGATTTTCCTGAAGCAGAAAGGCCTGTAAACCATACCACCACCCCTTTGTGACCATGTAGGATCTCACGATCCTCTCTTTTCACATCTCCATCAAACCAGGTCAGATTGTTTTCTTCAGACGCTTTCATGTTTCCCCTCTAATATTTCCTTGTTGTGTCCTCTTCAAATTCCCTGGCAACCTATTTCAGATTCAGCGGCAAAAAAAACCCTGCAACTCCATTCTGGTTATTGAATAAGATCCTCCTTGTTTCTGTTCATTTAGGAGGATCGCCTGGAGATCAGGGATAACAGATCTTTTTGAAGCACTCCCGAAATGCGGACCCTCTTGAGTCTGGAAGTATGGCCTGAAACAATTTCGATGCTCTTCTTCGGCAGGTTGAATTCTTTCGAGAGCAATGAAATCAGGGCCTTGTTTGCTTTTCCATCAACCGGGGCCGCCTTGATTTTGACCTTGCAGATCTCCCCTTCCATCCCAACCACTTCATCCCGCGAAGATTTAGGTAAAACTTTCACGCGGATGACTGCTTCGCAAACAACATTCATATTTCAAATTTCAAATTTTTCCGTTGAAACCAACAGCTCTCAGCCAAGATGCGCCGCCATTTCCGCAAGGCTCCTCACAAGGAAAGACTGGATAAAAATGATGACAAGGATGACAATGACGGGAGAAAAATCCATCCCCCCAAGGCCTACCGGAAGCCTTCGCCTTATCTGGTAAAGGACCGGTTCCGTCACCGCCATAAGGAAGCGGACGATGGCATTGTAAGGGTCAGGGTTTACCCACGAAATTACGGCCCTGGCAATGATAATCCACATATAAAGGGTCAAGGCGATATCGA
This sequence comes from uncultured delta proteobacterium, assembly GCA_963747555.1. GTDB lineage: Bacteria > Desulfobacterota > DSM-4660 > Desulfatiglandales > Desulfatiglandaceae > DUZB01. Next base: position 58,668 of record CAVVFZ010000025.1, on the reverse strand, counting down.
TGACCTTTGCTACAGCCGAAAGAAAATTCCCCAGAACAAACATGGAAGGCTATCTCCTTATTCTAACGTAAACGCTGTCAGTATTCCGTGGCATTTACAGGCGGTGCCTAAGAAAACCGATCCTCTTTCATGATGAAAAACCTTACTTGCCATCTCTTGGAGGTCTTTCACGCGATACCCCCCCAACCCAGGCGCCAGCTGTCGGCTCCTGATAACATGCGTGTAGAATTCCGGGTGTGCCAGATTCCTCACAATTTCATAGAGAGGCATATTTCGTTTCTCCCCCGTTACAGTGCAGAATTCCGGTTCAGGGCAGTTATCCGGACAAGCAAAATCGGCGTGGCTGACAAGGAGAGAACCTTCGCTCGCCGGCCAATAATGAGGGAAACTGCGTGCGACCTCAGCTGGCACGGCTGTCTTCGCTATTCTCCGTTTTCCCTGGAGGGAAAGCCTCAGCCATTCAAAAGCCAAATGCAAAGGAACAGAGGGGACTATCAGCTGATTTCCCTGAAATTGAGCGAAATTTTCAACCAGGAAGCGAACCCCGTCATGCACAACAGGCCTCACCGGAAGGGGCTGTAAAAGGGCGAGGCGTTGGGCATCGAGATCTACAACAAACACCTGGAAATCCCCCCCGGTTAAAAGCTGCGCTGCTCTTGACCCGAACCGGCCTGCCCCGATAATAAACACAGCGTCTTCAGAAACCGTATCCCACTCAAAATCCATCTCAAAACGCCTCTGCCATAAACCTGTCCGGTCCGGCCCCATCCGGCTATTCCATCAATATGCTTTCGGTTTCAAATACCCCTTCATGAAAAAAAATAATGTATGTTGAAGCAGGCCATAAGCCGGGTTCTGTTTCCCGAAGCGATCCCTCGCCATCGGGATAATGATCATTCATCTAGTCTGGCGGTTACCCGCGAGATCAAGCGACCTACCCGGGAACTCGGGCGGACCACCCTCCAACGTTCCCCTATTTGGTCTTGCTCCGGATGGGGTTTACATAGCCTCCGGCGTCACCGCCGAACCTGGTGAGCTCTTACCTCACCCTTTCACCCTTACCCTCACGCGGCCAAACGACCACACAAAGGCGGTTTCCTTTCTGTTGCACTTTCCTTCCCGTCACCGGGACTGGGCGTTACCCAGCATCCTGTCCTTAGGAGCCCGGACTTTCCTCCCCCCAGCATTTTGCGGGGCGGCGATCATTTGTCCTACTTCAACATGTATAATCTCAAACCAAATCACTCGTTCAACGGCTGGGGATTGTAGCACTTGTCCTCGCCCCAATAGATGATCCGCTTGCAATTTGGACAATTCATAATCGTATCGCCTCGAATCAATTCATTGAATTTCTGAGGCGGAATCCCGATATTGCATACCTTGCAGACGCTATCCGCTACAGGGCTGACCACCACAACCCCTTTATGACTTTTCAAAAAGTCGTATTGCTTCAATAGTTTCGCATCAACGGCTTGACGACATTGCGCCTGTTCCTTCAGAAGATCTTTCAGCTCTTTCTCCAACAAAGCCACATCCTGCCGAATTTTTTTCTGGTCGTTCAAAAAGCGGATCTTTTTCTCCTCCGCCTCTTTACTGAAAGATTCGTAGGAGGTCTTCAGATCCTCTCTCCTTTCCATAAGATCCAGCGCTTTGTCTTCAAAAGTGCTTTTTTCTTTTTCCAAATCGCTGATTTCTTTAAGTGCCGCTGTATATTCTTTATTGGAGGCAATATTGGAGAGTTTCACCTGACTCTTTTTCAAACGATTTTCAATATCATCAATGCGCTGATCAATTTCGCGCTTTTCACGGTTGCATTCTTCAAACTGAAGGGTGCCTTGATCAACCTGTTCTTCAAGACTCCGCAACTTCTCACTGAGTTCTTCGATCTTCCTTGGATTTTCTCCTATCCCAGCCTGCACGTTCCGAATCTTAATATCGCACTCCTGAAGCTTGATCAATTGCTTCATCTTCTCCCGCAAATCATCCATTTCACACCAACCTCTTTCTCACCATAGGACTTAGACATTACCAAAAGTTTTTAAAAGTTTGGAACCAGGGATGCAACGCCATAAAGACGTGCCATCCCTCTTTTCTCTCAAAGGTTTGAACAACGGCGTTCAGGCTTTCCTCACCTTACCGGTTTTAACGGGCCATTTTTCAAGGTCCATTCTTAAAGGGCCATCCGCAGAGGGTCCGCTCCTTCCTCATCAATTTTAACGGAAACATCCCAGCTTCTTGCCGCCAAAAGTTCCTGCAAATGGGCACCAAAAACCCTGAAAGCTGCATTTTCCAAAGCAAAATGGCCTCCATCCACCAGGACCATTCCCAAGGACTCCGCCTCCAACGCCACATGGTGAGTCACATCACCAGTCAAGAAGAGATCGGCTCCTTTCCTATACGCCTCTGCCAAAAGACTTCCCCCAGATCCGCCCACCACAGCCAGCCTCTTTATGGCAGCATCCGTTTCACCAGCAACCTTCATATGTTGCAAATGAAAGGTCCTGGATATTTCCTGAAGCACCAGATTCAACGGAAGAGGTTTTTCAAGATCACCGATTCTTCCCAAGCCGACAGATCCTTCCATACCCGCATCTTCTTTCAGAACCGCCACGTTCACCAGCCCAAGAAGATCGGAAAGGATATCGTTGATCCCTGCCATGGAAGCATCCAAATTCGTATGGGCACAGACAACGGACACATCTTTCTTTATGGCTCTGAAGATCACATCGCCAGGGAAAAATTCGGAATTTATTTGAGAGATCGGTTTAAAAATAAGAGGGTGATGGGTAAGCAATATTTGAGCATGCGCATCAAGAGCTCGTTGCAATGCCCTTGGCGTAGGATCCAGCGATGTAAAAATGGTTTGGATTTTCTGCGAAGGGATTCCCACCTGAAGGCCCGGATTATCCCACGGTTCTGCGAGGCTGGCAGGCGAAACGGATTCCAGCAAATTCAAAAGATCCGTTACAGTCGGCACCATAGCTCGTTACCCTTGCATCTTTCAAAAGAAAGTGCGGTTCGGCTCGAAAAAGTGAAGGGCGTACCCTCCACGGGTACACCCTTTCTCACCTTAACCGTCCCACCTTTCGGGTCGTGTTTTATAAAATCCAGGAACATTACCGTATACAAGATGGTGGGCCCACCAGGGTTCGAACCTGGGACCTACCGGTTATGAGCCGGTGGCTCTTCCAGCTGAGCTATGGGCCCCTCTAAAGCACCTGTTACTGACAGGTCAGAATGCGAAACAATGAAGATTTTGTCAAGAAAAAACATGAGATGAATCTACCTGATCATTAACTTTCCATAAAGCTCTTCAGCTTCCGGCTTCTGCTGGGATGCCGAAGCTTCCGAAGCGCCTTTGCTTCTATCTGCCTGATACGTTCTCTTGTAACGCTGAAATCGCGACCGACCTCTTCCAGGGTATGATCAGCTTTTTCCCCAATGCCGAATCTCATTCTCAGGACCTTTTCCTCCCTTGGCGTAAGGGAAGTAAGAACCTTTCTTGTCTGCTCAGCCAACCCGAAATTGATGACCGCATCCCCGGGAGAGAGGATATTTTTGTCCTCGATGAAATCACCGAGATGGCTATCCTCTTCCTCTCCTATCGGCGTCTCGAGAGATATGGGTTCCTTGGCTATTTTCAAAACCTTCCGGACCTTTTCAAGGGGAAATTCCATTTTCTGTGCAATCTCTTCGGGCGTAGGCTCGCGACCATGCTCCTGAACCAGGTATCTGGAGGTTCTCATGAGTTTATTTATCGTTTCAATCATATGAACGGGGATCCTGATCGTTCTTGCCTGATCGGCAATCGCTCTCGTGATGGCCTGTCTTATCCACCAGGTGGCATATGTGCTGAATTTATATCCTCGCTGGTACTCAAACTTATCCACAGCTTTCATAAGTCCGATATTGCCTTCCTGAATCAGATCAAGGAACATGAGTCCCCTGTTCGTATATTTTTTTGCGATGCTCACCACCAGCCGCAGATTCGCCTGAATCAGATCAGACTTCGCCTGATTCGCCCTTTGGAGACACCTTTCCACTCTACTGAGTTTTTGCTTGAGCTGCCTCGGCGTCATGCTGGTTCGTTTCTTAATCTGCTTTATAACATCCTGAGAACTCATGGCCCTGTCTCTCAGGACGCAAAGATCTCCTTTGCACATTTTCACCTGTTCAATAAAGCTATCATCGGGAACGGTTTCTGGTATTTCTTTTAAACATTGCCTCAGATAGTAAATAGATTTGCCGCCCAACAGCATCATACACTCCGAGATATCTTTCTCGGCCTTTTCGAGCTCCGTAATCAAATCCCTGAATCTTTCAACCATCAACTCAAGCTGTCTTTTTTCAAGACTGAATGAATTGACAAGCTGTACGATCTTTTCCTGATCTCTCCGTATGTCGGCCTGGAGTTCTTTTCTCCTGCTTTCAGGGCATTTCCTGACATTCATTTCGAACCGCTTCTTCTGCAGGACGGCACTGGTTTCACAGATCTGTTCAATCAGGGTAAGAAGGAATTCTCTTCTTTCTCCCATATCGTTGCAGGCTTCGTCTTCATCCAGATCGTTGATCACTTCCTTAAGCTTAACCTCTCCCAGTTTCAGCTTTTCGCCCAGATCGATAATATGTTCCACACCCACGCAACAAAACAGGAGAGTGTGCAGCGCTTCCGTTTCCCCGGATTCAATCCTCTTGGCAATCTCCACCTCTCCCTCTCGTGTGAGAAGCGAGATGCGTCCCATCTCCTTCAGATACATTTTCACCGGGTCTGAGATCCTGGACGACCCATTGGTGCTGTCCAGCGCAATATTTTCTTTTTCTTCCAGGATAAATGTTTCCTTCTTATTTGCGCTGGATTTTTCAACTTTTTCTTTCGCATCTTCATCAATGACCAGAATGTCCAGTTCTTCGAACATGATCATGATGTCATCGATATGATCTTCAGACGATATCATTTCCTCGGACAAATCGTTGTTCAGCTCATCGAAAGTAATATAGCCCTTTCTCTTGCCGCTATCTATCAATCGCTTCAAGTTGATCATATCGCTCTTTTTATCCATAAACCATTACCTCCAAAGACTCGTATATCAGTGACCAGGGGGGCCTTGTGCCTTCAGTTTCAAGAGCCGGTTCAGTTCCACAGGATCTCCAACAGCTGCCCTGAAAGATCTTGACAGTTTTTTTTCATACGCCTTGCGCCTCATTTCGCTGACCGCCTGATCTATCTCCTCATCCGAATAGATAGACTCGGAAACCAGAATCTCTCTCAAAACGGCCTGCACTTCGCTATTGAGGCGCTTTTCAAAATCGCCAGGAGAAAAGCTCCCCGTACGTCTATGTTCATCAAGAATTACACATACAATTTCTTTTATCCCTGGATCCGAAAGCAATTCCACGCATTCCGAATCATAAAGCTTACGGATGGTTTCCGGGTGATGCACCATGAGATTCAGCAACTGGGAATCACAGACCGTGCTTTCCGGCCTCGAAACGGATATCTTTTTTCTTACAGTCCTTTCGAGTTCATCCACCGACCGGCTTTTTCGGAAAGCGGCCAGTTCCACCAACACCACATCCTCCCGCATGCCGATCCGCTCTGCAAGCCCCCTTACATACAGTGAACATTGGGCCATATTTCGAACTTCCGCAAGGACCGGCAGGATTTCTTTCATGGCGTTTACCTTTCCTTCCACGCCCTGTTTGTTCAAGGACAAACTCCTGTTCAGATAGAAGTCGAATAGGAGATCGGCCTTTTCAACCAGTTTTTCAAAGGCAGCAAGACCATTCTCCTTCACGTACGTATCCGGATCATGCCCTTCGGGCAGAACAACCGCCTTCGCCGAAAGGCCTTCATTCAAAAAAATAGGGAGGGTCCTCATGGCTGCTGATTTTCCCGCCTCATCTGAATCAAAAACAACCACAGCTTCCCGGGCGTACCCTTTGATTTTGCGGATATGGTCGCCCGTCACAGCTGTGCCAAGCGTAGCCACAACCTCATTCAGGCCTTTCTCTTTCAATGCCAATAGATCCATATACCCCTCAACGATAATGGCACGGCCCTTCTCTCTAATGCTTCTGAAGGAAGAATCCAGGCCATAGGGAAACTCACCCTTGTGAAAAATCGGAGTTTCAGGCGTATTCAGATATTTTGGCATTCCGTCGTCGAGAACCCTTCCCCCGAATCCAATAACTCTTTCTCTCAGGTTTGAAATGGGAAACATGACACGTCCCCGAAAACGATCATAATGCCCCCCGTTTTTCCTTGGGATAATTAGTCCGGCGTGGACAGCATGCGAGGGGTCTGCATTCTTGCTCATCAGATAGCGAGTAAGTCCATCCCATTTGTCCGGGGAATATCCCAGTCTGAATTCAGCGATAATTTCCTTTGAAATTCCTCGCTTTCGAAGATAATCCGCTGCAACTTTTCCCATCTGTTCATGCTTGAGCACTTCCTGGAAAAAAGTGGCCGCCATCTCATTAATTTTGAAAAGGCTTTCCCTTAAATCACTTTTCTTCTTTTCCCCGGATGCGGAGAAATCTCCCGAGATGGTCACATGGTATCTTTCAGCCAGATCCTTCAGTGCCTCGGAAAAGCTGAAATTGTGATAGGCCATCCAGAAATCGAACAGGTCCCCACCCTTTTTACAGCCAAAACAGTGAAACATCTGCCTATCCTGACTGACGGTAAACGAAGGATCTTTCTCGGCATGAAAAGGACAAAGCCCCATAAAATTCTTTCCCGCCTTTTTGAGCTGAACAAACTGACCGATCACTTCCACAATGTCAGCAGCACGCTTGATTTCATCTTTCGCAGACTGGAAGGAAACCATATGGGGCCTTTTCCGCCGATTCTTACTTTTCGAGATTCAAGAATTTACAGCCAGGGTGTTCACTTTCCAATACAACAAATGCCTCATAGCCATAAACGACAAAAACTCCTTCATTTAAAGAAGGAGTTTTATTTCATCAAACACCGGATCCCATCTGTCTTCATTATATCTGTCAATAATCGCTAATCCAAGAAACAGGCAACCGGATGTTTTGAATGTGTCGAGTGCGCAAAAGATAAACATACCCGTCACAGGATGCTAAGCATTCAGCAGTTTTCTGGCTATTTCACTTACCGTTTTTCCCTCCGCCCGACCAGCCATTCTTTCCATGGCCGGTTTCATAATCTTCCCCATATCTCTACCGCCGGAAAGGGAAAGCTCTGAAATTATTTCGGACAGGATTCGCTCTATTTCGTCGCGGTTCAGCTGTTTCGGAAGGTATTCATAGAGGATTTCAGCTTCCTTCTCTTCTTTCATCCATAAATCTTCACGCCCTGCAGCCTTGAATTCTTCTGCAGCCTCTTTGTTTTTTCTGATCATGGAAGAAATATTCGAAAGGATCTCATCCTCCTCCAATTCTCTCCCCCATTTTACCTGTTCGTTTTTTAGTTGAGACCTGAGCATCCTGAGAATGGAGAGTCGAAGAATATCCTTGGCCTTCATGGCGGTTTTAAAGTCTTCGCTTATTCTATCCTTCAGCGGCATCATTCCACGAACCTCCTCTAATTTAGGACGAACAGACGACATGTCAAGCTTAATTATTTTTGATCCCCTGCCAGTCGTCACAGACCCGAATAGCCTCGAAAAGATCCAGACTGCCATCATAGAGAGCTCGTCCAGTGATCATACCCATAACCCCGTGTTCTGAAAGGGGCAATATTTCCAGGACGTCCGTCAGCCCGGATATTCCACCCGATGCGATGACCGGAATCTCCACGGATTGGGCCAGGTATTTTGTGGCCTCCACATTACAGCCGCTCCGCATACCGTCTCTGTGAATATCCGTATAGATAATGGCGGCAAGGCTTTCTCTTTCAAATTTTCGGGCGAGTTCAACCGGGCTTAAAGCAACATTTTCGGTCCAGCCTTCCAAGGCGACCATCCCATCTTTCGCGTCGATTCCCAGGATGATCCTCCCTGGAAACACCTTGCAGGCTTCCATAACAAATTCAGGATCTTTACAGGCCACCGTTCCCAATATTACATATTGAATTCCCAAGTCAAAATAGGCGGCCATCGTGGTCATATCCCTTATGCCGCCACCCAGTTCGACCGGGATCGGTACGGACTCCACAATCCGCCGGATCACTTTTAGGTTGACGGGCCTGCCCTGAAACGCTCCATCCAGGTCCACCAGGTGCAGTCTTCGCGCGCCCGCATCAAACCACTTTTTGGCCATTTCCTCTGGATGATCCGAAAAGATGGTCTCTTCGGACATTTTTCCCTGCCTGAGTCTGACGCAACGCCCCTCTTTAAGATCTATGGCTGGAATAACAAGCAAAGATTTACTCCTTTTTCTCCCCTTCGACAGATTTCTCCTTCTTGGGAGGAGCGCCGGGCATTTCTTCAATCAACTTCTTCAATCCGATCATGGCCAGCTTTTCCGCTGTCAACCATTTGCCGTCACTCGCGGCAAAGGTACTGTAATCGAACAAATTTTCCATCAAGGATTGTTGCGTCTTATCGTAACTGCCCTTCCAGAGAAGAGCTCCGTCAGACGATCTGACAAGCCACAGGTCAAAGGCTACGGAAGCAGGAAAATCCACGGCGTAGTCCGAACCCCGCCGATCCCTCCATCGATAAATACTGCCTCCCACAACGGCGTCTGTTCCAAAGGTTTTCCCCACCTCTTCAATCATTTCAACCGCACTCATCCCCATCTTCTTGTCTGACCCAAGGATGCTTTCAAACACACCCCTTGCCTGTCCAGGCGGGACCATTTTCCACCGTTTGTTTTCAAGAAGTTTATCGTAGAGCCTCTCCGTCATCATCATCGTCACCTGTAAGGAGACAGGCTGGGCCATAAAGGCAGATCCGGTGACGGGGCTTCGGACAATATCAGGCAGTTCACCCTGACCCATCGCAGGGCTGAAACCAACGACAACCACGCTTTTCGTGGCGGCAGCAACGGCCTCCTCTGAGGGGGTAAGGGACTTCCCTCCCTGGCATCCAAGGAAACTGAACCCTAAGCAACTCCATACCAACCACCGGAAAAGCCGCGTCTTTGAAGCCGGTCCTGGGCGCATAGTCCCTCCTTATGATTATAGAACCCCTTTGGTTGAGGGCAGAATTCCAGCCAAGCGTTCTTCGACGGTCGCGGCCTGTTTGATAGCCCTGCCGAAACCTTTAAAAATGGCTTCCGAAATATGATGAGGTTCTTCTCCTGCGAGTAGATCGACATGCACCGTCATGCCCGCATGGATGGTCAAGGCCCGAAAAAATTCCTTGAGCAGCCCTACGTCAAAAGCGCCGGACGTTCCCCGGGGAAAAGCCACTCGATAAGCAAGAAACGGCCGATTGGAGAGATCTATCACAACCCTGGCCATGGCTTCGTCCATAGGGATGGTTGCCTCTCCATACCGTCTGATCCCTTCCCTGCTCCCAAGGGCCTTGTTGAAAGCCTGCCCGAGGCAGATACCCAGATCCTCCACGGTATGGTGATCATCGACTTCTCTATCGCCACTGGCCTTCAATTCCAGCTTCATCAAACCATGGGCGGTCATAAGATCGAGCATGTGATCCATGAAACCGATGCCGGTATCCAGCACCGAACGCCCGCTCTCGTCCAGATTCAATTCGAGAAGAATTTTGGTTTCTTTGGTTTTTCTCTCAATCCTCGCTGTTCGCATGATCCTGTAGCCTGTATTCTGCAAGGTTTCCGATAAGGAAGGATTATAGGTGGATTATCTACCGGCAGTAGATAATATCAAAAAAAATGGTGGAGATGAGGGGAATCGAACCCCTGGCCTGTACGTTGCGAACGTACCGCTCTCCCATCTGAGCTACACCCCCACGTTGGTATTCCGGCAAGACATATCGATACTTTTTATACCCAGTGGAGAACCAACTTCTCCAAAGGCTCAAATAGTATTTCAATTTAATTTTTTATTATAGGCCTTTTAAGTGATTAAATCAATGATTTTTTGAGTGGATGGGAAACATTTTCTGAATGGAATTCAACATACGGCCTCCGGGAAAATCAGCTGCGAACTTCAAGTCTTCTTATTTTTCACTGAATCCGCCAACCCTGTCACATGGTAGCCTTTCTTATCCAACATTTTTCCTGTTCCAGAGTTTCCTTCAAACGGCTTTGTGCTTCTCCTCCAGCCTGGCCAGGGCGGCATCCAGGGCATCCGTATCCAAAGGCTTGTTGAAAAACTCGGTGGCGTCAAGATCAAAAGCCTGTTTGGCCAGATCTTTGTCCCCGTGCCCCGTAATGACCATCACTTCGGTTTCAGGACGCATTTCCTTGATGGTTTTCAGGATGGAAAAGCCGTCTTTTCCGGGCATCTTAATATCGGTCAGCACAATGGGCGGCCTTTCTCTTTCAAAAATCTCCAACCCGGAATCCGCATTCTCGGCAGTCAGAACCACATAGCCGCAGGCCTCAAGAAACAGTTTCAACATTTGAAGGGTCGGCACTTCGTCATCAATAACCAGGATTTTTTTCATGCGAAAACTCCATCAGAGGTTTTCAAACAAAGGGATTCGGGGGGTTCATCCCTCATTTTTTTTGAGTTGTGGAAAACGCACCTGAAACCGCGTTCCTCCCCCTGGCTGGCGGTTCACTTCAATCGTACCACCGAAATCCCTGACAATACCGTACGTAATGGAAAGCCCCAGTCCCATTCCCCTTCCCACTTCCTTGGTTGTGAAGAAAGGCTCGAATATCTTTGCCAGGTTTTCATCCGTTATCCCGACGCCGTTATCCGATACGGCAAATCCCACATAACTGCCATTGGTAAACGTCGAAAGCGAAATGACATTCTCCTCACCATCTTCACCGACCCGATTTTTATGCTCAATGGCATCGCGCGCATTGGTAACCAGGTTAAAGATAACCTGCTCGAGACGGTTCTTATTGGCCAGAATCTGGGGCGAATCTTTATCCAGGTCATACACCACCTTGATGTTTTGCAGGATCAGTTGCTGGCCGATGATCTTCATCACATCCCCGATGGTCATATTCAGACTGACCATCTCCTTTCTGAAATCAGGCTTTCTTCCAAATTCCCGAAGACTCCGGATGATTTCAGAAGCCCGATTCACCTGTTCGGCCACGGATGTAACCACCTGGCGCAAACTCTCCGGGGGGATGGTCCTGTTCTGTTCCACCTGTTTTCGGAGAAAGTCGTTGCCGATCTTTATGGCATTGAGCGGCTGGTTGAGCTCGTGTGCGATTCCGGCCGACATCTCGCCCAGGGTAGTCATCTTGCTGGCCTGAAAAAGCTGGGCATCTTTTTCAATAATTTCGGTAATATCCGACGCTGCCAGGATGATGGCCGGCCGACCCTGGTAGGTGGTTGGACAAGCCTTTACTTCCACATAAAACGGCTCTCCTCCCTGCCGGTAATGCTTAATTCTCTGACTGAAGACGCAGCTCTCCGATTGGTTGTCGGATTCCAGCAGGGAAAAAGCCCCTTCCTGGTATTCAAAAGGCCCCAGTTCTTCAAAGTTTCGACCGATCAATTCATCTTTATAATATCCGTATGTCTCCTCCGCACTGGGACTGGCGTCCAGAATCACCAGGGTTTCCCGATCGAGAACGAAGATAGGGTTCGGGCCGCTGATAAACATGGAGCGATATTTTTCCTCAGATTCATGAAGGGCCTGCTCCGATCTTTTCCTTTCGGTTACATCCAGAAAAGAACCGGTGACAAATTCCACTTTCCCCTGGTCATCACAGACAATCTTGCTGCAACCTTCTATCCAGACAATGGTTCCATCTTTTTTCCGGATTCGGTATTCCCTGATGTACGAACGATCCGATCGCAGGGCTTCAACAAATTTATGGCGGACATAGTCCCGATCTTCCTCGACGATAAGATCGAACCAGTTCATTTTTCGCGTATCAAAATCTTCCCTCTTGTACCCCGTCAAGATCTCAATCTTATCATCGAAAAGATCCAGCGTCCCGTCGGCATACCCGCGGAAAACAACGTTCGGGATATTATCCATCAGGAACCGGTAGCTTCCTTCACTTTCAGCCAAGGCCTTTTCGGAACGCTTCTTCTCCGTAACATCCATGGCGATGCACAAGAAGCCGTAAAGGAAGCCATCCGGATCGCGCAGCGCGCTTATGGATAACGCCGCCGGAAAGTGGGTGCCATCTTTTCTGACATAGGTCCACTCCTGTTGTTCTTTTTTTCCCTGCCGGGCATACTCCAGAAAGACTTCATAGCCTTTCACCTCTCGCGTTGTATCCGTCTTGATCGCTTTTGCATGGGTCTTTAACTCGGATTGCAAGAGAAATATCTCCGGAGTGGCCTTTCCGATGACTTCTTCCGCCCTGTATTGCAGAAGATTTTCCGCACCGGTATTGAAAACCGAAATAATACCCCGAATATCGGTCGCAATAATGGCGATCCGGGTAGCCGAATCGAGGACCGCTTTTCTCTGGGCATTGGCATCCTGAAATCTCTGCAACACCCTTTCGGTTTCCTCAAATTGCTTTACAACCAGGCTTGCAGTGATTTCAGCTGCTTCCCGTGCGACACGGATCTCCCTTCGAAGGATCGCATTTTCTCTGATGAGCTCCTGAATGCGCAGTGCAGAGGTGTCTTCGTGGGATTTGGCCAAATTTCTTACGCTCATTTTCTGAGGTCCCTGTGTTATCCAATCATTCTTTCTTACCTGAAAACCGCAATCAGCTCTTAGCCGTTAGCCTAAAAATAAGCAGCCTTACATGTTCTTTCTCTACCATAATCACAGAATTTTCACCGTTTTTTTGTTCCCGCGACCATCCAGTACATGAACGCAGCATACCAGACAAGGATCAAAGGAACGGACGATATGCCCGATTTCCACAGGATCATCCGGGTCCCTTATCTGCGTTCCCACGATTGCCTCTTCCCAGGGTCCCCTTACCCCTCTGCCGTCCCGTGGAGATCCGTTCCAGGCCGTTGGGGTGATAATCTGATAGTTGGAAATTTTCCCGTCTTCCAGCTCCACCCAATGGCCAAGGGCGCCTCTATGCGCCTGGATCAGACCAAACCCCCGACCGTTTTCCTGCTGCTCGTTCTTCCTGTAGAAATTTTCATTTCCCGGGACGATTTCCTTGAGCCAGCAATCGAGCGCGGGCATGACATACGCGGGTCTTACCAGGCGGGCCAGCTGACGCAGAAAGGCATTGGAACCGCTTTTCTTCAAGAGGTCGGAAAACAGTGGATTAGCCGCCATAAACGATTCCGCCAGGGGGCCGGTCTCGGCGGGATATCCGTCGTAGCGAGGCGCCTTTGACCAGGAATACCCAACTTTCTTTCTGCCGGGCTCCTCTATGACTGTTTGCCCTTCAAAAGGATGCCCCGGGCCGTTAACGTCCCTGAAATAGGAAAAGGCCACATCTTCAGATACTTTTTCCTGTTGGAACGGATATCGTACGCCATCAAGAGAAAAACCTGATGGGAAAAGATGATCTTCGTCCGTGGCCCTTGCCATCACCGTGTCTCCCGGCATCTCAAAGGAGCCGAAACTGACAAAATTATTGTGCCCTTTTCCAAGGTTGTATAGTCCGATCTCATTGGATATTTGCATAAAAAAACCAAGATCCCCCTCCTGATGGGCACGGTCCTCATCGTACCAGGCCTCCAGGTCTCTCGAACTCCTTATTTCCTTCCAACGCGCCAGTGTACACCCAAGCACCCTCTTCTCGTACCACCGCCTGAAATTTGACAATAAACTACGACACTGGTTGATATCATTCTGGCCGGGAACAGATACCACTCCTCCCGGAACCATGAAAGAGGAATGCGGCCATTGACCTCCAAGTATGGCTATAATTTCAACTATTTTTTTCGTTTCGCGGATCGTGCGGACAGCGGTTTCTCCTTTGAGCGGCAGGTAACGGGCTACAGCCTCCTCAAAAAAAGAACGACCTTTGTAGGCAGACCTGGCAAAGTCAGGCATGAAGAGCAGAAATGTATGCCGCAAGTCATTTTGAAGTTGTTCCGCCATCAGGGTAATGTTTCTCACCCGTATGGCGTCATCCGGAACATGGACCTTGAAAATCATGTCCAGCGCCTTGGTGGCCGCTTTCAAATGGGAAGTGCTGCAAATTCCGCATACCCTCGGCGTAATAACCAGCCCGTCCAAAGGAGCACGTCCTCTGAGAAGGTTTTCAAAGCCGCGATACATCGTCCCGATGCTTCTGGCCTCGGATACCACCTGATCCTCTATTTCCAGATGGAGCTCCAGATCACCTTCTACCCTGTTTAATGGCAAAACCTGAATCTTTTTTATGCCCATAATCTATATCCCGGACTTTCGTTTGATGAGTCTCTTGGGAGCTGCCGCAGCAGCCATACCCTTGTAGGCCATATAGTGAGCACGGCTCACTCCCGCCGGCAGTTCAATGGGAATCCCTTCTATGTTGCGTGTCTTAAAAAAGGGATAATGCTGAGGAAAATCAGGGCGTGTACAACCAAAACAGGGAACCCCGACCCTGGTCTTGGAAGAACGCCTGTTCCAGAGGATCTTGTTGCAGGGGCCTGTGACAAGGGGACCCTGACAGCCCATGTAGAAAAAAAGGCATCCCTTTTCGCCGAATCGCTTTTCTTCGACCCGATATTCATGGTACTCATTCCTGGTGCACCCCTGATGAACCATGATCCTGTACCAGTCCATGGGACAATGCTGTTCATTCAGTTCCAGGGCCGTTTCGTTGACCACCGCCGTAAGAGTTCCGGCCAGCACATCGCAATGACACGGGCAACCGGGAAGATTGATCACAGGCAGGCCGCTTTTGCTCCTGAAGTTCCTGCCAAGGAATCCACCGGATCCGTATTTATGAAATTGCACCCCGGTCGATTCCGCTTCGTGGTCCGCACCGAACCCCCCGAAACTGGCACACGTACCAACCGCAATCACATAGGAAGCCTTATAGGCAAGGGCCCGGACGAGGTCTTTCTTCGGTTTGCCCAAGACCGTATCCGCAAGCCCCGTATTGGACGGGCCTTGAATGATAGATCCCTCAACACAAAGGATATCGATGGGTTGCCTGTCCTCCATAATGCTTTCGTTGAGCCTTTGAATCTCCGCAGGATTGAGCGCGGACAGGGCCGGATGCCAAAGCACTTCAATGGGGAGCATCTCGATAAGCTCGATCAGGTCGGGAGATTCCGCGTTCAGAAAGGACCACGTGTCTCCGCCGCATCCTCCTCCCTGTATCCAGTAAACCGTCTTGGACATTTTTTTCTCCTTTCTTCCTTTTTAAGCATTACTTTCGAATAAGCGGCGAATATATGCAACAGAAAAATAGGTTCCACGGTATCCTATTCAAATTCCCCGGCAGCGAAATACAGCGTCAGGAAGCCATTCCGTCACGAGGTCCTTTTTGCTGCCGCATCTGATTCCTATGACGGGTGACGGGAACCGGTCGACATCACTGGGTTACGGGAAAGCTCAGTTTAATGGTGGTTCCTACGCCAACTTCACTCTTCACTTCAATTTTTCCCCTGTAGGCCCTTATGATCTGTCGGCTGATTGCCAGACCGAGCCCCTTCCCCTTTTCTTTTGAAGAAAAGAAAGGCTCGAAAATTCTGTCTCTTGCGTAGGGAGGAATCCCCACACCTGAATCGGTTACCAGGGCAACAACCCGGTTGCCTTCCCGGAATGTCTTGATCTCTATGACGCCATTCGTGACGTTCGGATCTGTTTGAATCTTTTCATGGATCGCCTCGCGCGCATTGGAAAGGAGGCTGAAAAAAATCTGCGCTATTCGTCGGTTATTCCCCACGATGGGCGGCAATCCTTCCTCAAGCTCCATCTTAATGGCGATATTCTCCAGGGGCAGTTCATTTTCTACAATCCCCAGTGTCTCACGAATGGGATGATTAATATCCACAGGTTCGCTTTCAAAAGTGGAGCCTTGTCCGATTTCGATGAGCCTGGTGATGATCCCTGACGCACGGTCCACCTGCCTGTCTATTTCATGAACCACGTTGTTGAGCTGTTGATCCGAAATGGGCTGCCCTTTTCTGAGCATCATCTTCAGGAAATCGTTTCCCAGTTTAATGGCGTTCAAAGGCTGCCTGATTTCATGCGCAACGCCCGGAGGCATTCCGCTCATCGTCGGAATCCACTTGAGCAAATCCCAGGCCGTGACCAGCTCCACATGCAGCATGAGTGCAGGCAGAATAATGATATCCCCCACAAGCGCGGCAAACATGGTGATGAGCATCATGAGACCGAAAAGGGAGGTAGGCGCGAAATGGGAGAAAAGAAGGATAGAAAACCCGCAGCTGATGGTCAGGGTGGTAAAGATCATGGGTCTCCCCACGGAAAGAATCGTATTGGTGAGTGCCCTATCTTTGTCCGGGTCCTTCCTGAACTCATTATTGTACCTGAAAAGATAATGGATCGTGTCATCCACGGCCAATCCGATGGCAATGCTGGCGATGAGGCTGGTCACCACGGAAAGATGTACGTTAAGCCAGCCCATCAGGCCGAAACTGACCACGATGGGGAAAAGATTAACGGCGATGGCCACCAGCCCTACTTTGCCTGAAAGGAAGAGAAGAATCATGACCATAAAGATCAATGCCAGCGTAATGGAAAGGCTTTTCACCTGTCCGCTGGTGAGAATTTCGCTGCTGGCCGATATGGCCACTCCCAGTCCGGTCACTTCACACTTCAGCGTATCGGGGAAGTCGGCCTTCACTTCCCGAAGGATCTTCTTTTTGGTCTCAAGAAAATCCCTGGAACTTGAGATATGGGTCAGCATCAGGATATTTGTCAGGCTGAAATCGGGCTTCATAAATCGGAGCAGCATATCTTCGCCAAGAAGGCTCTTGTAGTTGTTGATCAGTATGCGCAGTTCAAAGGTCTCTTCCGGCAGCGAATAATATTTCGGCTCATATCGGTTCAGCGTATAGTTGACCAGTTTCAGGTAGTCGACAAAGGAGATCGTCTTATCCACCCCGGGCAAGGTTTCGAGATATTTCTGCAGACGGGCTATTTCACGAATGTTTTTCAGATCTTCAAAGAAATCCTCCCCGCTGCCAGAAAGGAGCACATTCATAGGGAAGCTCCCGGAAAGATCACGATATATATCATGAAAATGCCGGCTGACCGGCACATCGCGTTTAAAATACTCCACCGGATTGGTCTCCACGCGGATGCGAAAAATCCCTGCGACACAAAAGAGAAGCAGGGCAATAAGGAAAAAGAAAGTAGTCCTCTGGCGCCGGATATTGATAGCGATGATCTTCCCTAAAAGCATCTGGAAAAACCGATCCAGGCCGGCCAGTCCCGCCCAGGACGGCTTTCGCTCGGCGGAAGGGATGGGAAAAAGGGTCATGGCCGCCGGAAACGCCGTCAGCATGATGAACAAAAGGCTCAGCATCCCGAAGCAGGAAAAAAGGGCAAACTCCCGGATCGCCGTAATGCGGTTGATAAAAAGCGATCCAACTCCGATAATCGTGGTGGTTACGGCCAAAACGGTGGGGAAAGTCAATAGCCGAAAGGAATTGTACGCAGCTTCCCGTGCAGAGGAAGCATCCTTCGCGCATTTCATGTATTCCGAACAGATATGAAGGCAGTAAGCCGTACCCACGGCGATCAGGAATATGGGTACGATCATGGTCATCATGGACAGCGGAATTCTCAGCCACGCCATGAGACCGAAGGTCCATATCTGGGTTAGAATGACGGTCATGAGCGGAAGAACCAGGCACGCCACATTGCGGAATAAGAGAAAGAGGATGAGAGCGATCACAATCAAAGTGACGGGTGGGAGTCTTTTGAAATCGAGAGAAGTATATTCTGAGAGGGCATCGGAAACCAGCGGTAGACCGGTTTGGTAAACGGTGAGATTCCCCGGAACCCGGCTGATGAGTTTTTCCACTTCATCGAGGACGTTTTTGCTGGAAGCCTGCTTGTGTAAAACCAGCGTAAGAATCGTGGAGCGTTGGTCTTTCGAAATGAGATTTCGCTGAAAAAGGTCCACGGGGGACAAGAAATCGGCGAATTGCTGCAAGTTCCAGCTTTCGGTCTTGCTCACCGTGCGCCTGATGTCTGGAAGACCGATTACACGCCTGACCCCCTTTATCCGGGATGCCTCGTCCGAGAGCTTTTCAATCACCTTGAAGGTGGCCGGATCAAACACGTTCTTGCTTCTAATTACGATGCGAATGATTTCATCGGATTCAAAATTTTCCTGAAATCTCTGGTATTGACGTGTTTCAGGCAGGTTCTTTATGACGAGATCGTAAATGGAGGTCCCGATTCGCAGATGAGGCAGTTTCCATGCGAAAAGAGCGGTTATGAGGGCAATGACCACCAGCACCGTAAAAGGTCGGCGTACCACCCAGGAAAGGGCCTTCTCAAAAGGAGACCGAGCCATGAAAGTGTCCTGATGAATCTGTTCCCTCTTCATTTTCCTAAACCAGTAGAGCGAATATAGCGAAGAACGGCGTCCACCTTTATAAACAATTTCGTGTGGAAGGATACAGGAAAAGGTTTGCAAGATCCAGATCTTATTTACAGAGGTTTTGGAAGAGAGCCCTATGGCCGGTTGCGGTCAAAGAACCAAAATGACAATCCCTGACGGGCGATTTCAGCAATTGACTTGTTCTAATCTTTCTGCTAATTTGATTGTTTATCATAATTTCTGGAGGAACGCTGTAATGGACTATAAAGAGACATTAAATCTGCCAAAAACGAAATTCCCCATGAAAGCCAATCTGGTTCAAAGAGAACCCCAGATCCTTGAAAGCTGGGAAAACATTGATCTTTACGGAATCATCCGACAGGCTTCCCATGGGCGCAAACGGTATATGTTGCACGACGGCCCCCCCTATGCCAACGGCAACATCCACATGGGTACGGCGTTCAACAAGGTCCTGAAAGATATTATTATTAAATCCAAACAGATGGCCGGGTTCGACACCCCTTACGTTCCCGGATGGGACTGTCACGGCCTTCCCATTGAACATAAAGTGGACGGAGAACTGGGCGCCAGGAAAAAGGAGATGTCTCTTGCTGAGATCAGAGGATTCTGTCGTCGGTATGCCGAGAAATATATCGACATTCAGCGAAACGAGTTCAAACGCCTCGGAGTCCTGGGCGAGTGGAACCGGCCTTACCTCACGATGAATTTCCCTTACGAAGCCACTATCGTACGAGAATTCGGCAAGTTTGCCCTCAATGGCAGCCTCGTGCGCAGCAAAAAACCGATCTACTGGTGCATCTCGTGCAAGACCGCCCTTGCCGAAGCCGAGGTGGAATATGAAGGACATACTTCCCCTTCCATCTTTGTGAAGTTTCCCATGATTTCCAATCTGGAAATGCTTCTTCCCGGGCTGAAAGGGAAAAAGGTCTCGGTTGCCATCTGGACCACCACCCCTTGGACCCTGCCGGCAAACCTGGCCGTGGCCCTTCATCCCGACCTGGAATACGTGGCAGTGGATACGGGCAACAATGAAGTCATGATCCTTGCGGAAGGACTTCTTTCCGCGTGCATGGATACCTTCGGGATCGATTCCTATGAGGTTCTCGGATCGCTCAATCCCATCGATCTTGAAAACCTGGAAGCAAAACATCCGCTCTATGACCGGCCGTCGAGAATCGTTCTTGCACCCTATGTCACGCTGGAAGCAGGTACTGGCTGCGTACACACAGCCCCGGGACACGGCCGGGAAGACTACGAGACCGGGCTCAAATACGGCCTGGAGGCCTATTCTCCGCTGGACGACTCAGGACGTTTCACCCCGGACGTGGAGTTCTTTGCCGGGATGCAGGTCTTTGAAGCAAACAGGAAGGTAAACGACAAATTGAAGGAAGTGGGGGCTCTTATCCGTGAGCAGGAAATCACCCACGAATACCCCCACTGCTGGAGATGCAAACAACCGGTTATTTTTCGATCGACAAAACAGTGGTTTATCTCCATGGATAAGACCGGCCTGAGAAAAGACGCCCTGGACGCCATCAAGACGGTTTCCTGGTTTCCCTCATGGGGAGAAGACCGCATTTCGGGCATGATTGCCAAGCGACCCGACTGGTGCATCTCCCGACAGCGAAGCTGGGGAGTGCCCATTACCGTATTTTTCTGCTCCGAATGCGATGAGGTGATTATTTCTCAGGAGATCATCGATCATGTGGCTCAGATGGTCGAGAAATCGGGGGCAGATATCTGGTTCACCCACTCCGTGGAAGACCTCATGCCTGAAGGGTCGGTCTGCCCCAAATGCGGCTCAAAAGAATTCCGCAAGGAAACGGATATTCTGGATGTGTGGTTTGATTCGGGTGTGAGCTATGCCGCGGTGATGGAATACAGGCCCTATCTGGACAGCCCGGCGGATCTTTATCTCGAAGGAAGCGACCAGCACCGGGGCTGGTTTCACAGCTCCCTTTTGTGCTCCGTGGGGACCCGGAAAAAGGCGCCCTATAAAAATGTACTGACCCACGGCTTTGTGGTAGACGGCGCGGGAAAGGCCATGCATAAATCGGCCGGCAATGTAATTGCCCCCGAGAAGCTGATCAAACAATACGGGGCTGAGATCCTGCGGTTGTGGGTCGCAGGAGAGGACTATCGGGACAATATCCGCCTTTCCACCGAGATTCTTCAGCGCCTGACCGAAGCCTACCGGCGGATTCGAAACACCTGCCGCTACCTGCTCGGAAACCTGAATGACTTTGATCCGGAAACCGACAAGGTAGCCTACTCCGAGATGGAGGAACTGGATCTGTGGGCCCTTAACAGCCTGCAACAACTAAGCAAACGCATCCAACATGCCTACAATAGTTTTGAATTCCATCTGGTCTACCACGATCTTCACAACTTCTGCGTACTGGACCTGTCCTCCTTCTATCTGGATATCATAAAAGACAGGTTGTACACGTCGCCGCCCAAATCCATGGCGCGACGCAGTGCACAGACGGCGATGAACGAAATTCTGGAAGTCCTGGTGAGGCTCATGGCCCCGGTCCTTTCTTTTACAGCCGATGAAATCTGGCAATACATGAAGGGGAAGCGCCCGTTGAGCGTCCACGCCGACACGTTCCTCCCCCTCAATGAAGATTGCAGGGATCCGGCTCTGATGGAACGCTGGGGCCGCATCATCTCCGTACGAAAAGAAGTCACCAAAGCGCTTGAAATTGCCAGGAGAGAAAAGGTTATCGGACACCCGCTGGATGCCTTGGTGGTTCTGGGTCTCCCTGCCCCTCTTATGGAAACGCTGTCTCCATACCGCGATCAGCTGAGGTCGATCTTTATTGTTTCCGACGTAAATTTGGCGGCACCAGACCAGGTGGAAAACGGTTTTGAAAGCGAAGAGATCCCCGGCATGGTCATCGGCGTATCCCCGTCAAAAAATCCTAAATGTGAAAGGTGCTGGATTCGTGAGCCTTCCGTGGGCCAAAACGATGAACATCCAACCATATGCAAACGATGCCTGAACGTGTTAGACGACATTATCTCTGGCTGATCCTGCCTGCCCTTGGGGTGGTATTTCTTGATCAGCTTACCAAACAGATCATTCTCAGCAAGATAGCCATCTACGAAACCATACCGGTTATCCAGGGTTTTTTTGATCTGGTTCATGTGAGAAACAAAGGGATGGCGTTCGGCATCATGAACCATGCCAAATCGAACTCCGGGATGTGGCTGCTTGTTGCCCTGAGTGCCGTCGCCATTGTTCTTCTCCTGGCATGGTTTTTCCGAATGAAAGACGAAAGTGCATTTTTCACGCTCAGTCTCTCCCTGATTCTTGGCGGAGCCGTGGGCAACATCATAGACCGGCTCAGATTCGGCGAAGTAATCGACTTTCTGGATGTCTATGTGGGAAGCCACCACTGGCCCGCGTTTAATATAGCCGATGCGGCCATTACGGTGGGAACCCTGATGGTCGCGGCAAACCTCCTTTTCGCGCGTCCATCGCAACCGTGAAGGAGAGCCGATAATGCTTCCCAATCTCTTCACTATAGGTCCTTTCACCCTGCATACCTACGGTCTTCTCGTGGCCATAGGCTTTCTTTCCGGCATCCTGGTGACGGTGCGAATCGGAAAGTCATGGGGCATCCCTTCCCAGGATGTGATGGATATGGGGTTTTTCATCATTATTTCGGCCATTGTCGGATCAAGAATCCTCTACGTGCTCATCAATTTTTCCTACTATGTTGATAATCCTCTCGACATCTTCAAGATATGGCAGGGAGGCCTGGTCTTTTCGGGAGGGCTCATCGGAGTCGTTCTTGTCTCCGCGCTTTATGTACGCAAACGCGATATCACCCTCTTGCAAATGGCGGACCTCTGGTCTCCAGCCATAGCCCTGGGACAGGGCATCGGTCGGATCGGATGCCTGATGGCGGGCTGCTGCTACGGGAAGCCCACCAGCTCGGAATTGGGCATTGTGTTCACCAACCCCAATTCCCTGGCGCCCCTCCACATTCCTCTGCAGCCCACCCAGATCTACTCTTCCATCAGCGGTTTGGTAATTTTCGGCATCCTTCTGGTGCTCCAGTCAAGACGCAGATTTGACGGCCAGGTCTTTCTCTGGTTCCTGATCATGCACAGTACGGCGCGTCTCTTCATCGAACGCCTGCGGGGGGATGACAGGGGCGTATTGTTGGGTGGGGACATGACCGTAACACAGCTTACGACGCTCCTTATTCTCCTTTCCGCCATCATCACCCTTATCATCCTCAAGAAAAAGAGTGCCGCACGCAAATCTACCACGGGAAAAGAACCTGATTGATGTCACACATTCGAAAAAAAGCGATTGAAGGGTTGAAGATCGGCGACACTTTTTCCGTATCACGCACGTTCAGCGAACAGGACGTGATGCAATTTGCCGAAATTTCCCGCGACTACAATCCCGTTCATTATGACGAACGATTTGCCAGGGTGAAAAACTTTGACGGCCACATTTGTCACGGCCTCCTCGTCGCGAGTCTCATCACTGAAATCGGTGGGCAGATTGGATGGCTGGCCTCCGGAATGGCCTTCAAATTCAAGAAACCAGTCTACTTCGGGGAAACCATACAGTGCGAATTCACTATTACGGAATTGGATGAGAGAGGCCGAGCAAAAGCCGAGGCGGTATTCACCAATGAGCGTAACGAGACGGTCTTGGAAGCCGTCATAACCGGTATCCTGCCTGGCCCCCGGGAAAAGCAGGTCATGATAAAGATGCTTGCTGAAGGAGATCCAACAAACCGGGCACCTCGGTGAAATTCACGTCACACAAGCTACACACGGTAAAAGGACGAAATGCCTGCATGGAAGCAGAATCACCAATGGAGCGCGAGATGTGTCCGATAGAAACCAAAACGCTGCAAGATCAGCTTCATCGGCACAGGATGCTGCTGGAATTGGGCAAAGCACTGGTCTCGGAAATGGATATAGACGTGCTATTCGACCTGATTATGAGCAGGACGCGCACGTTCATGGGAACGGAGAGATGCTCGGTTTTCCTGTTCGATTCAAAAAAGAATCAGCTCTGGTCGCGGGTTTCCACCGATCTGCGACACAACGAAGTCCGCTTTTCCGCGGATCAGGGGATTGCAGGCTGGGTTTTTCAGAACCGCGAGCCGCTACAGATAGACGATGTCTACGCAGACCCTCGTTTCTACAGGGAAGTGGATCGAGTCACCCATTTCAAGACGCGGAATATCCTGTGCCTTCCTCTGATTAACCGACATGGGGAATGCATCGGAACCTTGCAGATCATCAATAAGATATCGGGAAGTTTCAATGAGGATGACCGGGAACTGTTGACTTCGGTATGTCACTACATCACCATTGCCCTTGAAAATGCCAGGCTGTATGAGGAGCTTAAGGTATTAGACAAGGCCAAGGAAAGAGTCATCAATCACCTCTCCCACGAATTAAAAACCCCCCTGTCCATTCTTTCCGCCGCACTCGAATTGCTGGCCCGGCAATTGAATGAGACGGAGAATCCCAGAGTTCAAAAAACGGTGGATCGGGGGAGACGTCAACTTAGACGTCTCCTGGACCTCCAGGGGAAAATCAACGATATTCTCAATCAGCAGCCCCTGCGAGAACAACGGCAACTTATGAATATCATCGAAAATGCCGCGAATCTTGTGGAAGAATTCAGGGAAGAGAGCCCCCCTTCCCGCGCCGAAATCCTGGAATTCATAGCCGAACGCCTAAATTTGCTCTTCACGGTTGAAGAAGACCTCCCCGAGAAGATTCATATCGCCTCCTTTTTCCGTGAGGCTATTGAGCACGCCCGTCTGGCCATGGATGCGAGGCAGCTGGAATTCAGAGAGTTCCTTGATGAAAACCTTGAGCTGTGGATAGGCCCTTCCATACTCGGGAAAGTCATTTCGGGACTTCTAAAAAACGCCATAGAGAACACCCCCGACGAAGGGATCATAGAAGTCTACGCGGAAAAGAAGGAAGGGGCGGTTCATCTGGAAGTGAGAGATTCCGGGGTGGGCGTTACGGACATCAACAGCGGGCTTATTTTCGGAGGGTTCTTCCATACCCAGGATACGGACCTGTATTCGTCAAAAAGGCCGTACCAGTTTAATGCAGGGGGGGCGGGCGCGGACTTATTGAGGATGAAGGTTCTTTCGGAACGATTGGGTTTTTTCGTCGATTTTCAGACGAAACGCTGCCCTTTTATCCCTGCGGATACCGATCTTTGTCCAGGAAGGATCTCCAGCTGCTCCTTTATTTCCGATCGACAGGGCTGCCTGACCACTGGAGGCAGTGCCTTTTCCGTGGATTTTCCCTTAGATCATTTTCAGGGCTTGACATAGGAGAACCCTTCTGCCTGCAGTCGCACCAATTCAACGATCCCTGCCTTCACCATCTCGCACGGCCCCAGAAGGTCTTCCGGAAGGATACCGGAATTTCTGAGAGAGTTGCTGCATACCAGAAAACGGACGCCTTTCCTGCCTAACTCCTCCAATTGTGCCGCATAAACCGGGGCGGGAAGCCGGCGAAAAAGGAGCACCGAGGCCCCGTTGGCAACCAGTCGGATATCGCATTCTTCCGCAGGCACTTCTTTCAAAAGGTTGGCCATGTTGTTGAGCGCCATGACCAGCCTCTTTTCCTCGTCCCAGTCTACATGAAAAACAACTTTCGCCTTCATCCGCACCTCACTTTTTGCATCACCCCAATCGGAAAAGCTGTTTAACGGCACTCCATCCCATCTTCCGTCTGAGGATGCCCAGCTGGTCCTGCAGGGGAAGTTCCTTGGGGCAGACATCCTCGCAGGCCAATAGTCCCATGCATCCGAAGATTCCCTGATCGGTTCCAATCACCTGAAAGTATTCTTTCTCTTTTCGCTGATCCCTCGGATCCAGCATAAAACGGGCAATGCGGTTCAAGGCAACCGCCCCGATAAAATCCTCCCGCATATTCGCTGTACCGCAGGCGGCCACGCAGCACCCGCATTCCAGGCACCGCTCCAGTTCGTAGATCTCCTCGGCAAGAGCATTATCCATTCTCTCTTCCTCGGCATCCGGATCCAGGGTCTTGTCCGTATGGATCCACGAACCCACTTTTTCATTCATAGCCCGGAACCACGTTCCCGTATCAACGGAAAGATCCCCGATCAGTTTAAACACGGGAAGAGGCATGAGCGTAATTTCCGTTGGAAGCTCTTTGGTCAGGGTCTTACAGGCAAGCCCGGGGCGGCCGTTGATAATCATGGCGCAGGAACCACAGATACCGGCACGGCAACAAAAATCGAACTGGAGGGAAGGGTCCTGTTCTTCCCTGATCCGGGTAAGGACGATGAAAAGGGTCATACTGTCCGTCTCTTCCAGGTAAAAGACATCGGTATGAGGGACAGACTCGCGGTCTTCCGGGTTGTATCGAAATATGTTGAATTTCAGTCTTCTTCCCATCTTAATCTCCTATCACCTCTCCATCGCATCCGATGATCTTACAAGCCCCGTACCCCCTGCTCCCGGGAGGAAGAATCGTCACCTGGGTCGCCGGTTCGTAGTTTAATGTTGGGAGAGTATCGCCCTCTTTCCAGGTAGCAAGCGTCCGGTTCAGCCACAAATGGTCGTTACGGGCCTCAAAGTCCTCCCTGGCGTGGCAACCCCGGCTTTCCGTCCTTTGAAGTGCCCCATAGGCCACACAGAGGGCCAGGCGCAGCATCCCCTGAATCTTGAGGGCCAAGGCCAGTTCCGGACTGGCCCCTACCCCGCTGGAACGAAGCCCGACTCTTCGAGACCTTTCATAGATTCCCTGAAGATTGTCCACCGCTGTCTGGAGATCCTTCCCGTTTCGGAAAATAGCGACCCTGTCCATCAATTCATCCTGCATGGCATTGCGCACTTCATAGACGTTTTCGTGTCCATCCCGACAGGAGACAAGTCTGTCGATCCGGTCCTGAACCTTGGAAGCCACATCGCGCACGCGAGCGGTATCCCACCGAACCTCGTACCCCTTCAAAAATTCGGCCACCTTGTCACCAACGATTTTCCCGGCAACGATGGTTTCCGCCAAAGAGTTTCCCCCCAAACGGTTAAAACCGTGCATGTCCCAGCAGGCCGCTTCCCCCGCGGAAAAAAGTCCTTTCAGCCCATAGGCGGCGCCATCTTTGTTGGTCCGGACCCCGCCCATGCTGTAGTGTTGCGCGGGACGCACGGGGATCAGCTGGGTAATGGGGTCCACCCCAAGAAAATTATTGCAGATCTCCTCCACCTCACGCAGCTTGGTCTTGATATGTTTTTCCCCGAGATGCCGGATATCCAGCCACAGGTGATCGCCGTACGGACTCTTTACTCCGTGTCCCTGTCGAATATGGTGCGTCATCCAGCGGCTGACCACGTCCCGGCTGGCAAGCTCCGCCTTCTCCGGTTCGTAGTCGGGCATGAACCGTTTCTGGTCCACATCCAGCAACGTCCCCCCGTCGCCCCGACACCCTTCGGTCACCAGGATATTGGTGGGCACGATTCCGGTGGGATGGAACTGGATGGCCTCGGGATTGCCGAGCGGCACGATCCCCGTCTCCAGTGCCATGATGGCGCCGCTCCCATCGTTGATCACCGCGTTGGTGCTTTCCCGGTAAATTTTGCCGTATCCCCCCGTGGCAATCAACGTGGCCTTGGCCAAATAGGCCTTGAGTCTGCCGGTTTTGAGGCACCGGGCCACCGCCCCCATGCAGATCTCGCCGTCGTGGATGAGAGAAATGGCCTCCATCCGGTCATGGACTTTCACGCCCATTTCCACCACTTTGTTGTCCATGGTGTACAAGAGCGTATGCCCCGTACCATCCGAGGTATAACAGGTTCGCCACTTGGCGGTCCCCCCGAAATCCCTGGCAGTAATCAGCCCTTCCTTTTCCTTCAGCTCCACCTTTTCAAACTGTTTTCCACCCTTAAAATACGTCGATTTTCCGGGAACGACCCGGTTCCACGGGATTCCCCAGAATGCCATTTCCCGCACCGCCCTGGGGGCGGTGTCCACGAAAAGCCGCGCCACCTCCTGGTCGCATCCCCAGTCCGAACCTTTCACCGTATCTTCAAAATGAACGTCCGGGCAATCCCCGTCGCCCTTGGCACAGTTCCCCAAAGAGGCCTGCATGCCTCCCTGGGCAGCCGACGAATGGGAACGCCTGGGAGGAACGATGCTCAGGCAGATGGTTTCAAAACCTGCAGCCGCGGCTTCAACGGCAACCCGTTCTCCCGCAAGCCCGGCCCCGATGCACAAGAGATCAGTAAATTCGGTTTCCAACGATAATAACTCCCCTTAGGTTTGAGAATTTAATTTTGGCGCAATGGCACATGGCGTTGTTCCGCTCTGCGCCATGTTCTTTGCGCTCCGCGCTTTGCGCGTTGACTCAGATCGGCAGTGTCATGAACCGTATCAGAGTGATGAGACCGATGAAAATGAAGATCCCCGTGAGAATATTCTCAAAACGCTTGAATCCTTTGCGGGTCTTTCTTTTGATAAATCCCCATTTCACCGCGATGCGGTAGAAACCGATCCCCACGTGCAGCTCCACCATGGGAAGAAGGATAAGATAAAACACCAACCAGAAGCCGCCCTGCACTCTTGCTGCACTCTTGGCAGCCGTAATCGGCAGATCCGTCAAAACGGTCCACATGTGGATCGAACCCATGATCAGAATTACCATGGCGGTCACCGCCTGGATCATCCACAGCCATGTATCCGTGTGATGCAGCATGCGGCTGTGTTTCCACATGGTGGACTGCTGTTCCGCACGGAATGGAACCTTTCGCGCCGCAAGCACAAAATGCAGTAAAAATGCCGCCCCGATCAAAGGCCCTCCCACCTGCGCCATATAGGTAGCCTCGAAAAAAGCGGCGATGGTATTCATGGCCCCTGCGCCCAGATTGACGCTGGCCACCAAGACCATGTGGCTCCACATAAACAGGATCAGCGAGGCCCCCGTCAACATCTGAAGCCAGTCAAGATACCCCGAAACCCTTCCCGGAGATTGCACGTAAATGGTTGTGTCAATAGCCATAATTCCTCCATACGATTACATCGTCTTGCAAACCCGCTCGATAGCCGCCGCCATGGCCTCATCTTCTCTCCGGATGTCCGCCAGGCTCTTGGGCGCTACTTCAATCGATATTTCTTCCAGACCGTACTTCCATTTCAGGAACGTCTCGCCCGTTACAGGATACAGGGCGCAGACCAGCAGGTCAAAGTCATCCTTGATCAGGTCTTTGAATTTTTCTCTCACCCCGTCCAGTTCCGGTTCAAGGTAATCGGCGGCACGACCGGTCACGGGCGTTTCCCCCCTTTTGTACCCTTTCAAGATCATTTTTTGCACCTCCGGATCGATCGGCGCAGGGGTTTTGCCATAAAGCCCGAACACAAGGTCCTTGACCTCATTGGTCACCATTTTATAGCGGCCGAAAAGCACATTCAAGACCGCCTGAACCCCAACGATCTGCGACGTGGGAGTAACAAGTGGGGGAGTTCCCAGTTCCTTGCGCGTGACGGCCACATCCTTATACACTTCATCGATCCGGTCCAGCGCCTTTGCCTTGGTAAGCTGGCTGACCAGGTTGGAAATCATCCCCCCGGGAACCTGGTGGGCAAGCACTCCAGTATCGATGACGGACATTTTGTGTTTGGCAAGATAATCCCTGTACTTGGGAGCAATCTTCTCGATATAGTTCCCCAATTCCAGCAAGAGATTGAGGTCGAATCCAGGGTCCCTCTTTGTGCCGTACAGCGTTGCAACGATCGGCTCTATAGCCGGCTGAGACGTTCTCAGCGCAAAGGGCGCAAGACAGGTATCCACAATATCCACGCCGGCCTTGATGGCCTCGATGTAGATCATGGAAGCCATGCCGCTGGTATAATGGGTGTGAAGATGAATGGGAATGGTGATTTTCTTTTTAAGCTCTACGATCAGTTTGGCGATATCGAAGGGCGCCATGATGCCCGCCATGTCTTTAAGACACAGGGTATCCGCGCCCATATCCTGAATTTCCAGCGCCTTGGAAAGATAATATTCCAGGTTAAAGATATCCCCTCCCATGCGGCGTTCAGTCAATGAATAGCAGATGGTCCCCTGAAAATGCTTGCCGTTGGCCTTGATCCTCTCCACAACGGTCTCGAAATTCCGGAAATCATTCAAGGCGTCGAAAACCCTGAAAATATCCATCCCCGCTTCGCAGGTTTTGTCCACAAATAATTTGGCCACATCATCCGCGTAATTCCGGTATCCCACCAGGTTCTGTCCCCTGAGCAACATGGAAAAAGGCGTCTTTTTAATGTATTTTTTTAGTGTTCTGATGCGCTCGAAAGGATCTTCCGCCAAAAAACGGTGCATGGTGTCAAATGTGGCGCCACCCCAGACCTCCATAGCCCAGAATCCCACTCTGTCCATCTTTTCCGCAATGGGAAGCATGTCTTCCGTGCGCATTCTGGTCGCCAGAAGCGACTGATGACCATCTCTAAAGGTAGTGTCCTGTACCTTGATGGGGTTCATCGGGCCATCTTCTAAAAATCCGTTCATGTCATTCTCCGTTTGTAAAATCATTAAAGAAATGGCAGATTGATTAAAATTTACGAGCTTCATCACGCATGGTTTGTTCAGAACACAGAATTCTGAATTTTTCCCCGCTTGTCAAGAAGCTTTTTCATGGATAATCACTCATACCACGTTCAGGATGCCCTGAAAATAAAAAAAACGCTCAAGCAAG
Source organism: uncultured delta proteobacterium (assembly GCA_963747555.1). GTDB lineage: Bacteria > Desulfobacterota > DSM-4660 > Desulfatiglandales > Desulfatiglandaceae > DUZB01. The sequence goes on along the minus strand of CAVVFZ010000025.1, from coordinate 28,504 downwards.
AAAAGTCCCAAAAGGCCTCGTGACGCAATGGGTTCCCTGATTCTACATTTCCCTACCAGGGAATTTGAATAAGATACAATCTATATGAATTCCTGCGCGTAGCGTGGGAATGAAAAGGGAGCCTGGAGCTTCGGAACAGGAAGAAAAAACATTTTGCAATTTCAATTCCCTTCCATTATTCTGATTTCATCATGCCCTTCATGTTCATGATTAAACCGTGAATGTTTGGTTCACATTTCACCCGGTTCGATGCAAAGGAACAGACCTTGAAAGGAAAAAAGATCATTATTGGAGTCACCGGCGGTATCGCCGCCTACAAGGCGGCGGAGCTTGTCCGCCTGCTTGTGAGGGAAGAGGCGATGGTCCAGGTAGCCATGACGGCCAACGCGGAACGGTTTGTTGCTCCCCTCACCTTTGAGGCCCTTTCGGGAAGCCGGGTCATCAGCCATATGTTCGACCAGGATGCGGGAGCGATGGATCATATCTCGTGGGGCCAGGAATCGGACCTGGTGATCGTAGCCCCCGCCACCGCCAATTTCATCGCCAAAATGGCATGGGGCCTGGCCGATGACTTCCTCTCCACCATGATCGTGGCTGCCACCGCGAAAATTCTGGTCTGTCCCTCCATGAACGTGCAGATGTTCCAAAACCCGGTGGTGCAGGACAACCTAAAACGGCTGCGGGAAAGAGGGATCCGTGTCATGGCCCCCGGAGAAGGACAACTGGCCTGCCGTGCTGAAGGAAAAGGCCGCCTTCCGGAACCTGTGGATATTCTGGAGCAGGCAAGGATTGTAGTCACACCCCAGGACCTGACGGGCGTCAAAATTCTTGTTACCGCCGGCCCTACCGAGGAGCCCATCGATCCGGTGCGATTCATCACCAACCGGTCCAGCGGGAAAATGGGATACGCTCTCGCGCGGGTTGCGGCCGCACGCGGTGCGGAAGTGGTCCTTGTCAGTGGGCCTTCCTCCCTGATTCCGCCTCCCGGAGTTACGTTTTTCAAGGTGAGAACGGCCGTCGAAATGAGAAATACCGTCTTCGAAAACCGCCATGACTGCGCCATCATTATTAAGGCGGCCGCTGTCTCCGATTACCGTCCGAAAGTGACGGCCTGTCAAAAAATAAAGAAAGGCGACAACAGCATCTCCCTGGATCTGGTCCGGAACCCGGATATCCTCTTGGAACTGGGACAAAGAAAGTCCGATTTCCCCCATGTGCTGGTTGGATTTGCAGCCGAAACCCAGGAACTGCTGGCCAATGCCATGGAAAAGGTGAAAATGAAAAGCCTGGACATGATCGTCGCCAACGACGTTTCCCGAAGCGACGCAGGTTTCGCAACGGACACCAATCAGGTCAAGATCCTCTACGCGGACGGCAGGGTGGAGGATTCCCCTTTGCTGACAAAAGATGAAGTGGCCGGTTTGATTCTGGACAGGGCGGTGGGACTGAGGGGATGAGGGGAAGAGGTTCATGGATTATCAAGAGGAAATAAAAGAGATCTTCTCCCATATGAAAGGACGACTCAAAGACCATGCGGAGATGGGATTTGCCCCCCCTTCCCTACCTCGGGATCTGGTGGAATTACTGGATAAACCAGCCGTTTCCATTCCGCAAAAAGAGACCTCCCCTCCCCGGAAAGTTCTTGCCGCCAAACCGAACATCACCTCCCGCAAAACCGAACCCCCTGAAAAAACTACCTCCGAATTGGCTTCCCTCGAGGATCTTCGAAACCATATCGGTGATTGCCGCCGATGCGGCCTTCACACGGGCAGGACAACCCTGGTATTTGGCGAGGGAGATCCCAATGCCCGGCTTGTGTTTATCGGAGAAGGACCAGGGCGCGACGAAGACCTGGCGGGCAGACCCTTTGTTGGGAAATCGGGGCAGCTCCTGACAAAAATTATCGAAGGCGGCATGGGACTGACAAGGGAACAGGTCTATATCTGCAATGTGGTCAAGTGCCGGCCCCCCAACAACCGCGATCCCGAAGAGCAAGAAGTACGGACCTGTCTCCCCTTTCTGATGCAGCAGATCCGGATTATCCATCCCGAGGTGATCTGCGTCCTGGGCCGCGTCGCAGCGCAGGCCCTGTTTGGAAAAGGTTTCAGGATCACTGCCGACCGGGGGCAATGGCGTGCCTTCGAGGAGATCCCCACCATGACCACCTTTCATCCGGCTTACCTCTTGCGAAACCCCGCAGCCAAGAGGGAGACGTGGGAAGATATCAAACAAGTGATGAGAAAACTGGGGATGGAGGTAAAATGAGCATGTTCGGGACAAAGAGATTCTGGTTCCCTGCCCTTATGATGTTCGCTTTTTTCTCTCTTTCCGCTCCTTCTTCATCCCTGTCGGAATCTTTGGAAAAACCACTGGCCTTTATCATCGAACTGGATGGCGCCATCAATCCCGGGACCGCCATGTTTGTGGTTCGGGGCCTTGAAAAGGCCAGGGAGGCAGACGCCACCCTGGTCATCATTCGCCTGGATACCCCTGGGGGGCTCGGGTCTTCCATGCGCACCATCATCAAAGCCATCCTCAATTCTCCCGTTCCGGTGGTGGTGTATGTGGGGCCCAAAGGCGCCGGAGCCGCTTCGGCCGGCGTCATGATCACGGAGGCTGCGGATGTCGCGGCCATGGCAAAAGGAACCAATATCGGCGCGGCCCATCCCGTTTCCACCGGTGGAAAAGATATTGAAAGTGAAATGGGAAAAAAGGTGGTGAACGACATGGCCGCCTACGCAAAAGGAATCGCCGAAGAGAAGGGCAGAAATGGGGAGTGGGTGGAAAAGGCCATTCGTGAAAGTGTCTCCATCACAGCGGATGAAGCCCTCAAAAAGAAGGTAGTGGATCTGGTGGTAGAAAACATGGATGATCTCCTCAAGAAGCTTGACGGCAGGAAAATCACTACTTCCGCCGGGACCGTAACACTGAACACGGTCGGGATTAAAAAAGTCGTTTACCGCCCTGGATTCCGGGATAAAATTCTCCAAACCATCAGCGATCCCAACATTTCTTATATCCTGATGATGATCGGACTGGCAGGACTCTATTTTGAACTGGCACATCCCGGCGCCATCTTTCCGGGAGTCATCGGCGGCATTTCCCTGATCCTGGCTTTTTTTTCTTTTCAGACGCTGCCGGTAAACTATGCGGGCGTCATGCTCATACTCCTGGCGATCATCTTTTTTATCGCGGAGGTAAAGGTTGCCAGTTACGGCATGCTCTCCGTGGGAGGAATCATCTCCCTGACTCTTGGATCCATCATGCTGTTTAAAGATACGGAGGTCTCCCTGAAACTCATGTTACCGACCATCCTCCTGGTGGGAGGATTTTTTGTGGTGGTTGCCGGCATTGCCTTCCGTACGATCCACAGAAAGCCCCTTGGCGGCGCCGACGGTCTTCCAGGAGAGACCGGAGTGGTCATGGAAACGCTTGACCCGGAGGGCCTCATGTTCGTACACGGGGAAACATGGCGGGCTTTTTCAAAAGAAAAACTGGATAAAGGGGAAAAGGCCGAGGTTGTGGCGGTGAAAGGACTGCTTCTGGAGGTAAAAAGAGCTGGGGAGCAGTAAGAAAGCAGGGGGCACTTCAATGGGTTTACGGTTACCACTCGCCGGATAACGGTTAAAAAGACTGTAAACTATAAACCGACAACCGTAAACCGCTTGGACAGGGGAGGTGAAAGATGTTTTTTATTGTCGCTATTGTATTGATCGTTCTCTTTTTGGCATCCGCCATCAAGATTCTAAAGGAATACGAAAGGGCTGTGATCTTCCGTCTGGGCCGGATTATCAATACCAAAGGACCCGGCTTGATTATTCTGATCCCAATCATTGATAAGATGGTCAAGGTCAGCCTCCGTCTTGTGGCCATGGACGTGCCTTCGCAGGATGTCATCACCAGGGACAATGTTTCCATCAAGGTCAATGCCGTGGTCTATTTTCGCGTAATGAACCCGACAAACGCCACTATCGAGGTGGAAAATTATCTCTTTGCCACGTCACAGCTTGCCCAGACTACGCTCCGGAGCGTTTGCGGTCAGGTGGAACTGGATGAAATTCTTGCGGAAAGAGAAAAAATAAACACCCAGTTACAAAATATTCTTGATAAACATACAGACCCTTGGGGAATCAAAGTCACCACAGTAGAGGTAAAACATATCGACCTCCCGGAGGAGATGCAGCGCTCCATGGCGAGACAGGCGGAGGCCGAAAGGGAGCGGAGGGCCAAAGTCATCGCGGCCGAAGGGGAATACCAGGCGGCAACAAAACTTGCAAAAGCTGCGGGCATCATCCAGGAACATCCGGAAGCCCTGCAGTTGCGATACCTTCAGACGATGAAAGAAATCTCTTCGGAAAGCAATTCCACTATCATGTTTCCCGTACCGGTAGATCTTTTTTCTCCCTTTATCAAAAAAGGAAAAAGGGATTAGCCGTTGAGCAAGGCCGACAGCCGAAAGGGTTGCTTTTTTGGATCGACCTGTGCTATACGGATCTTTCGTGTTGATTTTGATTTGAAAATGGGTATAGTGGCTGCAAAGCTCATATCATGGGCTTGAAAAATCTGCCCGGATATATAATTTGGGCGGACTAAAAGTATATAATGAGGAGAAGTACCTATGGCAGAAGAGATAAAAGAAGGCGCTGAAGAAGATCAGAAAGAGAGCGTGGAAGAGACCAAGATGGAACCGGTTGTTATCAAAAAGCCTCTGGAGAAGATGACCGCTATCGAATTGAGGGAAATGGCCATGACGATTCCCGGCGCTACCGGTGTAAGCGCCATGAAGAAGGAAGAACTGGTCCCTCTTATTCGGGAATACATGGTCATCAAGGAAGAGTTCGCCACCGAGCCGAAAGCCAAAAAAGTCAAAAAGCCTAAGGCGAACATAAAAGAATTGAAAGCCAAGGTCGTGCAGCTCCGAGAAGCCAAGAAAGCCGCCCGTGAGAACAAGGAAAATGAAAAGGTGAATGTGCTTCGAAGGCGCATCAATCGGCTGAAAAAGCAGACACGGAAAGTTGTTGTGGGCTGAGACGAGGTGTCCGGAAAAGCAGGTCGCGGCAGAGCGAGCCAAAATCTGCTTTTCTTTTAGCATCATCTTATTTTGCCCATTTTCCGTATCTTATTCAAAACCCTGGCAGCAAAAAAGACCCTGTGGCGGAATGGGCTTGCTGACTCCAAACATGGTGCCAGGGAATTTGCATAGGATACCATTTTCCTTCCTCGAACTGAATTTCACTATTCATGCCCTATGCCTCGAATGAAACTTCTTTTCCAGTGTACGCTTGCCCGTTGCCGGTTGCCGGTTCTTTCGCTCTCCTGCTACAGCATGGGAATGTATACCGTATCGATTTCCACGATGGGGCATGGGAACCAGGTGGAGACTTCAGCGTTTCTTTCTTGTTCTGAACAGTCTTTTTTCCGAATGCAGGGGCCGCTTTTATGAAGCCATCCGCCGATACCGTGGCGGCCATTGTCCCAGCCGCAGGGTCAGGCGTCAGGATGGGCGCAGGTCGGGCCAAGCAGTTTCTTGAAATCAAAAACAGACCCCTTTTAGCCATCACCCTCGAAACACTTCAGAAATGCGATCAGGTGGATGCCATCATTCTCGTGGTTCCTGAAGCGGATGTGGGTTTCTGCAGCGAGCATATTACAGCTCCATTCGGTTTGCATAAGGTCGTTAAGATCGTTCCCGGCGGGCCGCGCAGACAGGATTCCGTACGAATAGGCATACGCGCCACGGAAGGGAAATATGACCTTCTCCTCATCCACGACGGAGTCAGGCCCATGATTACCGTGGAGCTTGTGGAAAGAATCATTCGGGCAGCCGGAAAACACCGTGCCGTCATCGCTGCACTGCCTGCCAAAGAGACCGTAAAGGAGGTCAACAGGGACCATGAAGTAGTAGGAACCTATGACAGAAAAAAGGTATGGATGGTACAGACCCCACAGATCTTTCGCTACAGCGACATCCTGATCGCCCACGAAAGGGCCCTTTCCGAAGGGTGGGAAGAGGCTACCGATGATTCCCTGCTCGTGGAAAAAACAGGAATCACGGTAACGGTTGTGGAAGGATCGGACAGGAACATTAAAGTAACCACACCGTTCGACCTGGAAATGGCACGAAATATCCTGGCGGCGAATCCCGAATAAAGAGAGATAACTTTACGACCGGTCGGAGACGATATGCTCATACGCATAGGCACCCGGGGCAGCAAGCTGGCCCTGACGCAGAGCGAGTGGATCAGAAACAAAGTACAGGAGAGATATCCCCATGTTCGGGTGGAACTCACCATCATCAAGACAACCGGCGATAAGATCCAGGACGCCCCTCTGAGTAAGGTCGGAGGAAAAGGACTGTTTGTAAAGGAAATTGAGGATGCCCTCCTGGAAAACAGGGTAGACCTTGCCGTGCACAGCATGAAGGATGTTCCGGCGGAACTGCCCGACGGATTGATGCTGGCCGCCTTCCCCGAACGGGAAGATCCGCGGGACGCCCTCATTTCAACAGGGGATGCCACCATCGACCAGATGCCGTGGAAAGCAAAATTGGGCACCAGCAGTCTTCGACGGGCCGCCCAAATCCTTCGTATCCGCCCAGATCTGAACATCAGCCCCCTGCGGGGAAATGTGGACACACGCCTGGGAAAGCTGAAAGGCGGCGAATTGGATTGCATCATCCTGGCAACGGCCGGTCTTAGACGAATGGGCCTTGAAGACAGAATTTCCCAGATCATCCCCACAAATAAAATCATGCCCGCCATCGGACAGGGGGCACTTGGTCTTGAAACACGATCGGATGATGTAGAAACGATCGGCGTGATCGATTTTCTTAACCATGACCCCACGCGGATTGCCGTAGCGGCTGAACGGGCCTTCCTGAAGGAACTGGAAGGGGGTTGTCAGGTCCCGATCGCCGGTCTGGCCCACCTGGAGGATGACCGTCTCCATTTTACGGGCATGGTAGCCGAGCTGGACGGAACGCGGATCATTCAAGGTCACATTTCCGGAGACAAAAAGGACGCCGACCGGATGGGAAAAGCGCTCGCGCATAGACTCCTGGCCGACGGTGCGCAGGAGATCCTTGAAAGGGTCTACGGAAAGAAGTTGTCTAATTCCTGATTGGATTCTCCCGCGCCGCCGCGGAGACGAGGAGAAAACTCCCGTCAACAATTCGTGTCATTCGTGTAATTCGTGGTCAAAAAGCTTTTTCATGGTAAAGAAAGGGTCCTATCATGACACCCAGCAAAAACACAGCAACCACAACTCCCATGCAGGGAAAAGTATTCCTGGTGGGCGCCGGCCCCGGTGATCCAGGACTCCTGACACTGAAGGCAAAACAGTGCATTCAGGAGGCCCATGTGGTCATTTACGATTATCTCGCCAACCGGACCTTTCTGCAATACGCCTCCGAAAATGCGGAAATTATCTATGTGGGAAAAAAGGGCGGGGATCACACCATGAAGCAGGAGGATATCAACGCCCTGATCATCGAAAAGACGGCAAACGGAAAAATCGTGGTGCGGCTCAAAGGAGGAGACCCGTTCATTTTTGGGCGCGGGGGTGAAGAAGCCCAGGAGCTGATCAAGGCCGGAGTTCCTTTCGAAGTGGTTCCAGGCGTCACCTCGGCCATATCCGTCCCTGCTTATGCGGGAATCCCCCTCACCCATCGAGATTATACGGCGACGGTTGCTTTTGTCACCGGACACGAAGATCCCACCAAAGAAAAATCCAACATCCACTGGGATAAACTGGCCACAGCCGCGGGTACACTGGTTTTTCTGATGGGCGTGGGAAATATCGCCAAGATCGCCGATAGACTCATCGCTTGCGGACGCTCTTCCCTGACGCCGGCGGCGGTTATCCGCAGAGGAACCATGAGTGACCAGCTGACCGTGACCGGAACACTTGAGAATATTGCCGAACGGACCGGGAACGCCGGGATTCGTCCTCCGGCCATCATCGTGGTGGGGGAAGTAGTGACCCTGAGAGAGGAACTGAACTGGTTTGAAACAAAACCTCTTTTTGGAAAACGGATTATCGTGACAAGGGCGAGGGAACAGGCCAGCGGATTTCTCAAGAAGCTGGCAACCCTGGGCGCCGAATGCATCCAGTTTCCCACCATAGAGGTCATTCCTCCCGAGAGTTGGGAACCGCTCGATAGAGCCATCGAACATCTTTCGGATTATGCGTGGGTTCTCTTCACCTCTCCAAACGGGGTAAAATTTTTCCTTGAACGGCTTCATTTTCACGGAAAAGACGTCCGCGAACTCAAAGGGATACGCATTGGGGCCATCGGTCCGAAAACGGCGGAGAAGTGGCGTCGGCTGGGGATTGTGCCGGATCTTGTTCCGACGGAGTACAGGGCGGAAGCCATCGTTGAGGCCTTCAGGAAAATGGAGAACCCTCCCGGAAAAATCCTTCTTCCAAGGGCTGCAAAGGCCAGGGAAGTACTTCCGGAAGACCTGCGAAAGATGGGGTTTGACGTGGACGTCATCCCTGCCTACCAGACCATCAAACCCGACCACGACACGGCCATGGTGGCGGAAATGCTCCGGGAAGGCCGAATCCACATGATCACCTTTACCAGCTCCTCCACGGTAACCAATTTTCTGAACATGATGGATCGCTACGATCCAACTCTCAGGGACAGTCTGACCAGCGTATCCATTGCCTGCATCGGACCCGTAACCGCAAAAACGGCGGAGGAAAACGGACTAAGCGTGAAACTCACCCCAAAGGAATACACTATCGATTCTCTCACGGAGGCTATTTTGGAGTATTATGGGGCTCGGAACTGATTTGCGTGAAAGCGGGATACAGTAAGGAAGACTCGTGATGAGCCCATTGAACCAGGAGGCTTGCCCCTATCAAAAAAAGGGAATCTTGGGGAGTTTCCCCCGCATCAGGGCAATGTCCCTGAAGAAGCGGTAGATAACTGTTCTGCACATCCATGAGAAGGTTAAAACTGTGCCGATAGATAGACCAGATATCCTTCATTACCATCTTCACAAGGCGAAGGTGAATCATATCATTCATAAACGTGGTAAAGGCCGACCTGACAAGATAATCATCCCGGCTGAAATCGGGATCGATATCCGCCAACACCCCCTTGAGGGTCACCAGGGCTTTTTCATACATCATCAAGTCCGCGGAGAACACGACCCCCTGGTAAGTAAATTTCTCAAACAGGAACTCTATACTCGACAGGATCCCCCTGTCGCCTTTCCTGAGACCGCTCATGGCCTCTTCGATCACCCCATCGATCTTGCCGCTCATAGCCTTGTCAAGGGAAATGCTGCCTTTGGTAATCACATCAGCGGCATAGAAAATCACCTTGCCGTGATCCGTGATCAGCCCGAGCGTCAGAAGAACCATGGCTAGTCGCTCCAACCTCCCCAGCCGTCCCAACATGGTCCAGTCGTAAAAGATGATCTTGGGCCACTGCCCTTCAAAAGTGTAGGCCAGATTTCCGGCGTGAGGATCTCCGTGGAAAATGCTTTCTCCGTTCATATCCTGAATGGGCCTGATAATACAGATTCTAGCCAGGGTAATGGCGAGACGTCGTCTTTCCTTTGCGGTGAGACCAGCCACATTCGTGATCTTGGCGCCGTCCAACCGGGACATCACGGTCATGAGGGGGGTGGATGCCGCCGAACGCACCGGAACCAGGACCGCGTTGTCGGAAGAATGATAAGAGAGAGCCTTGTCCAGGTTGGCCTGTTCCATGCTCAGGTCCACCTCATTTTCAAGGAGCCTTCTTACCTGACTGAGCGTTCCCTGAAAGCTGAAATCACCCAATCCCCACCGGGAACGGTTATCATCAAGGAAGGTAACCGTACGGTCGAGCAGCAGAAGTTCCGTCGGCAGATTTTTTCTGACCGCGGGCTTCACCATTTTCAGGACAGATGAAACATCGGGACCATTTTTCCCGGTTCTTACCTTGGCGGGGACCACCGCGCAGACACTCGCCTCGGCGAGAATCATTTTCTCCGGCGTTATGGTAAATTCGGACCCGGTCGATTGGAGGGCCTTCTTGAGAAAAGGACGTAAGCGGCCATAAGTCACCGTCTTGATCTTGTCTTCCAGATCGGTGAGAGAATCCTTGACTTGGGGGTCCAGTCCGGGGCTTCGGCATATGACCTGACCAAGTTTCTGAAGACTCGGCATGTCTTTCACGAGGGTAAACAGTCTTTCTCCGGGCGTAGCGGAAAGGGGAAGACGGAGCTGATCCACCATTTTGTCTGCCAGACGTTTGAGGGGCAGTTGAGATATGAGAAAAATCAATCCTTCCACAACAACCGGCTGAAACTTGGCATAAGAAGGGGGCAGGAAATACTCGGCACCCGCAAAAAGAACCATTTGCCGTATCGTCTGATCCAGCACCCCTTCCGCCTTTGCCTTTTTCAAAAGCTCCAATGCGCGGCTGCGCATGACTATGACACCAGGACTCCGGTCCCCTATGGGGGCAAGCACTTCAATAAAACGGGCCATGAAGGATCCTCCAGAACCGGTTTCGATCCCGAAATCCTTCAAAGAGCCCGTTCCATCCTGTATTTCATCATCCTTCACCACCCATCACCATTTCCTTTTCTTCGCCTGAATCAGGGACTTTTTTTTCACCAGCAGGGACCTCACGCTTGAACTCCACGACCCTGGGCTTAGTCTCCTTCATCTCAGGCATCTCAGGAATCCCCTCAATCACAGCCCTTCTCTCTTTTTCCTCCGCCTTTTTCCCCGGCGCCGCCTTCCGGGCCTGAAGTTTCTCCAGCTTTTTGATTTTCCCGGTCAGGGCCTTGATCTCCGCTGTAAGACCTGCCACCTGATCCTTTGTAACAAGGTTCATGGCATTAAGGATTTCATCTACGCGCTGATCGATTTTTTCGCCAACCCATTTCTTCAGGTCCTCCGCCCGGCCCGTCATATCCTTCTTGAGGGCGCATCCTTCCGACTCAGAGAGCTCCTTTTCCCTGACCAGACGGTCCACCAATTTATCGATTTCCTCATCAGCCATGGTCAACGCCCGGTCCCATAGAGAAACATATTTTTTCCCGTAATCGACCAGCGTTCCAGGCCCTTTTCTAAGCAATTGAATCAGCACCCGCGACGCCAGATCGTTCCCCCTGACCTGACCATCTTTGGCCAGAATCTGTGAGATAATGCCTGAAGTCAGATCCTCACCCGTCTTATTGTCTATCACGGAAATCTTCTTTCCTCCCTTGATCAGTTCAGAAATTCCGTCCAGCGTGATATATTTCTTATCCGTGGTATCGTAGAGTTTTCGATTTGCATACCGTTTGATATTGTGCATAGTTTCCTCCTTCAACTTCTTACGCGGCAACCTCCTTGCCCAGCGCATTTATCTTCCGGTTCAAGGTCTTGACCGCCTTGGCCAGATCTTCCACATCCTTTTTGTCGGGAAGATTCAGCTTTTCGGGAATGGACCGCAGGGTATTCCCCACTCCCTTTTCGATCTTCTTCACCATGGGAATCTTTTCCATCCATTTCCGACCGCTATCCACTGCCGCATCGAACAGTTTGCGCGAATCTTTTTTCATACCTTTGTACAGATCATTGCCGCTGTCCACAGCGTCGTCCATGGTCGTCCGCAAACTCTTCTTCATCCCTTCCATGAATTCCTTGCCGCTGTCCGCAATTCCCTTGAACACCTCTTTGGGATCTTTTGCCACCTCGCTGACAAAATCCTTACCATCTGCGTACCACCCTTCCACCATCCTGATCGGGTCATCCCGCAGGTCCGCAAGAAATGTTTTCCCTGTCTCAAACGGTTTCGTCACATATTTCTTCCTGCTTTCTTTCATGGTTTCCGCCCATTTGTCAGCAGATTTCCGAATCGACTTGATGGTATGAAGCTGATCCATCATCCCCTTGTTCGCCTTTTTTACGGCCTTCCGTGTCTTTGCCATTTTATGAATCCTCCTGAATGTAAAATCCAATTTTACTCACCACTGAGATGAGACCTTGGCCTAAATATAACGCACTGCGTCATTTTGTCAAGAACTTTTTTCTACCGAAATATTTTTTTAAAATCAGGAGGGCTTTATTGAAAAAGATAAACAAATCAAGAGCATCGTATGCAGCGAACGTAGCAGGCAAGGGGAACGGATTGAAGTCGGGGAACGACAAGCATCGGTATCGCAATCGACCCGCCTTACGCACCTGCCCTTCGATACCGATTTGACTATTGAAGTTTTCCACTGGTTCCCACGCTGGGATATGGAAACCAGAGAAAACCTGACACCTGAAACCTGTGAAGTTTCACATGCTCATATCAAAACAATCATTTGGCATTATGAACGGAGCAATATACAGAACCGGCAACGGCCTTTCTTTTGCAGCGTTTTCCGCTTTTGGTCAAGGCTTTGCATTGGCCAACGTTGGCCGGTGCAACTTCCTCCTCCTGATCCAAATCCAGTTTCCGGAGAAGTTCGTTGGCGATATCTCCGGCCCTTGAATTGACGGACCGGATAAAATCGTACACCGTCCCAATCGTTTCTTTCTGGAAGTTTCCCAGTTTATCGACTGTGGCCCCGCTCAGATTAATCTTTTCCAAGACTTCAAAGGGCATGTTCGCAAGGGATTTGTGAATCTGTTCGACGGTGGTGGCCCCGTTGTCGATGGCTTCCTGTACCAGGTCTTTCAATTCCTTTATTCTTTTCATGGTTCCTCCCTGCTAAAAGACGGTTTGTGGTTGCGTGGTTCAGTCTTCAATTTCCCATTTCGGCTTCTTCCCTGGCCTTTAGGGCGAGCCTCTTGACCCTCTCTATGGCCTCATCGGTAAACACACCGTTCACTCCGGAAATGGCCGCCAGCTTCATGCCGTGCTTCAGCCCTAATTTATAAATTTCCCGGACCTTCTCCCACTCAATATTCCTGCCTATGGTGAAGGTCTCATAGCGCCCTTCAAGGGCCAGAACGATGGTCTCGGCAAGACAGGCGTAGGCCACCTTTGGCGGAAGACCAATATTTTTCATCTCAGGGTTGCCTGGAAGTTCGATCTCCCCCGATTCAATCACCAGCACATCAGGCCGTTTTGCCACATCTTCCGGAGAAAGATCCAAGGGCCGCGCCACATCGGTGATCACGCATCCCGGCTTCACCTTGGTGATATCGAGGATCGTTTTTCCCGCCCCTGACGTAGCGGTAACGATCACATCCATATCTCCTATATACCTGTCCGGCCTTGTAGAGATATGAATGATCACATCAGGGGTCTCTTCCAGGATCGATTTCTTCAAGGCCAGCAGTTTCGCCGTGTTACGGGCCACCATATGGACCTCTTCAAAGGCCTTTGCAAGCAGGCGGCAGCAAACCGATCCGATAGCGCCCGTTGCCCCGAATACCATGGTCTTTCCCTTGATTTTTTTTCCCGGACTCAATCTGAATCAACCCCATGCGGCGCACGGCATCCGCGGCAGCCCAGAGCGCCCCGGAAGCGCTGTAGCTGTTGCCCGTGGTAATGGGAATTTCCGACTGCCGGGCTACGGTGACACCCGCGTCTCCCACGACCTTGGTAAAGGCGCCAAGCCCCATGATCTGCGCGCCCATGCGTTTCGCCATCTTGGCCGCCTGAAGAAGGCGAACGTAAGTAAACTCCGGGCTGTGGGCCAGCATCTGTTTTGGTGTTCCGCCCACGGTAATCAACCACCCTTCCGCTTCCACGCCGGTGGGGGATTTAATGCCGGTAATTTTTGAATAGACAAAGGGGGGAGAGTAGGCCATCACCTTCTCCATTACATCCATAAAGACCGGCGGCGCCACCTTGGAAACCATATCCAGAGTTTTATCTTTCTTGAGAAATTCCTTGGAGAGGGGATGTATCACAAAGGCGAACCGGTTCACCCTCCTGGGGTTTCCCGAAGGGTACACCACCCTGGGATCCATCTTTTCGTCGCAGATGATCTCCAGCAGATCATCGTCCGTAATCTCATCCGGGCCCTTTCCAAGAGCCGCAAGGATCATGGCTTCCAGGACGTTGAAGCCCACCACCCTTTCCAAGACCTTCGGAGCGGTGTCGATAATCATATCCACGCCCCGATCCTTCAGAAATTCCACCCGATCGTCATAGGCGCAGGATGTGATTACGGTTTTTCCACCCAGTTCCTCCAGCCCGCTTTTCTCAAGATGCCTGTAAAAATCATAATGGGGCGCCACAATTACCTGGGCATTCTGCATGGCTTTTCGAACGATATATTCATTCCATACCCGGATGGGCATGACGGAAGAAGAGATGCGTGTTGCCCGGAACCCATTTCAGCACCTCGTGGGCACCTTTGGCATATAAATCCAGGTCTTCCATGGATTTCAGGAACTTGGGAATTCCGTTTTCCAAAACAGGGTCCGCAAAGGTGATATTTGCGGTGAACTCTGACATGGATCTGGCAATAATGTAGTTGCTCATACCCGACAGGAACAAGGCCCGGATATTGGTGAAATAGTTGTCGAATTCGAACTGAAGATCACGCACCGTCCACTCGTGGGTCACGTTCCTCAGGGCGCTTCCCGTTGTCACGGGAATCTGGACACGCGAGCAAAGTTGCCGGATCCGTTCCTTATGCCGCTTAATCGACTGCGGAGTGCCGATCAAGTGGGGGAAACGGATATTGCCGATGCCGATCACATCCGCCCTGTCCTGCCACTCCAGCATCTTTCCGCCCGCCCTTACAATGTCCCCGTCTGTCCCGAACCGCCTGATATGAAATTTGTGCCCCAGAAATTCCGTTTGGAATTCGTAATCACTGTCCGCCGAGCCGAGACTAATACTGACGATCTGCTTCACAATCTCCTCCTGATAGGATTCATCCCAACACCAGATGGCCCAACCCCTTTTCCCGCAGATATCGGGGATACATCTCATAGGCGGGATCCAGAATGGGCAACAGTTTCAATGTCTTCGGAAGATTTCCCCTGGCCGTGACCTGGCGACGGGTCAATGCGCTTATAAGATTTGCCTTGCCGTGCCAGAACAGATGGGCGAAATCGGCGTTCATGGTCATGGTCACATCCGGCTTCCCGTCAAATGCTCCCTTGATGATGAGGGGCTCATCTTTGCCGGCATCGATAGTGATGACAGCCTCCGGATTCTTGTAGACGAACTGCACGCACAACCCGGACTTTCTGAAGGGACGGGCCGATCCCAGGATCCGTTTTCAAACGCTCATAAAAACCAAGCAGGATATCATAGAGCATTTCCGAATCCTTAAAGACGTTTTGCAGGTCCTTTTTTTCAAGTCTGGTTCCGATAGGCTGCAGGTCCTTTTCCGAGACCGGTACGGGTTTGACCCTGGTTTGGTAAAGTTTTCGTACAATCCTGATTACGGATTCCCGGTCCGGTTCCCTGGGGTTGTACAACATGGAACCGTCTTCCATCGCCGTGGTGGCAACCTGATCCAGTTTGGCCAGGTTGTCGTCGATTCCGGCGCTCTTCAGGTCAAGGGGCATTCCGGTCAGATAAGCGAGTTGCCTGTTCAGTATCCTCACCTTTTCAATTCCGGCTTTTGCCGCCTGCTTTCGAAACCACTGATCGACAAAGCTCAGGGTTGTCATGGCATCAATGGCAAGCCCCTTCACTTTGAAGGATTGTATATCGAACCACTGCCGCGCAAACTCGATGGAGTCCAGCGCCTTGGTTACAAAGTCGGGCCGCATGTTGGCCTTCAGCAGGCTGGCCCCCTGCTCAACGATCTGGGGGAAATTCACGCCCATGGCGATGGCGATATCCGAAAAGCGCCCCATCCTCGCATTCAGATTGTATTCCATCACCTCCGGCAGGACCAGGGCGTTGGCCAGCCCATGGGGAATGTGGTAGACCCCGCCCAGGGCATGGGAAATGCCGTGGGTCATGCCTACCATGGAATGGGAAAAGGCGACTCCTGCGAGGAAACTTCCCACCAACATGGCGCCCCGAGCCTGAATGTCTTCGGGATGCGCACAGGCCTGAAGGATGTTGCCGGTAATCAACCGGATCGCGTGAATGGCCAGGGCATCCGAGGCGGGAGACCACTCCCGATCCACATAGGCCTCGATGGCATGGGTCAGGGCATCCATCCCGGTGGTCGCTGTCAGTCTGCCGGGCATGGGAACGGTAACCTCAGGATCAAGGATCGCCATGCGGGGGAGAAACTGTTCCTCCGCGAAGGGCAGTTTCACGTCGTTGTCAGGGTCCGCAATCACGGCAATCTTGGTCACCTCCGAACCCGTACCGGCCGTGGTGGGAATAAAGATGGAAGGCAGAAGAAGGTCGTTGGGATCCAGCAAATAGGCACCCATATGCTCTTCAATTTTTCCGCCTTTGACGGTCAGAAGATTGGCGACCTTGGCCGTATCCATCACACTGCCGCCCCCGACAGCGATCACCATGTCGCACTTGTGCTTCCTCGCAAGGCGCGTGCACTGCATCACGGTCCGGATGGCCGAATTGGGGGGTACATTGCTGTAAGTGCAGACGATCTCGATCTCCGTCCCTTTGAATCCTTCCTTTACCCTGTCCGCGGGGCCCGCCTTGAGGAGGACCTTATCCGTCACGAGGATGGCCCGTCGTTTGCCGAAAGGGGCCACGGCATGGCCGATGTTCTTCAAAATGCCGGGCCCGTAAATCAGTTTCGTGGGGAGTGAAAATTCAAAATATTCAGGCAGCATGGGATATCCTCTTGCATGTTCTTTACCGTTCACTGAGTTCTTTGATGATTTTGCCCAGTTCCCTTGCATCGGCCTCAGCGGCCGCAGCCTTGTGGAGGTTGCAGTAGTCCGAACCCGCGCTGGATCGATTCCTGCATTGCGTCCCCTTCTTGGTAAGGGCCTGGCACTGTCCCCGTCTTCCGGCGCTGAAAGCGCCCAACCAGGATGCTTCCTTTTCAGCATCTCCTGTGCGTTCCCGGTTCCCCTTCACCGCGAGGTCCGGATGATGGATCTCGCAATAGTCGTAACCCGGAAATGCCATCCTCTTGCATGGTTCATCGTTCTCGTTCAGGGCTTTGCACCGCGATTCCTTGTAGCGGTCGTGCAATACCAGCGGTTCATCGTAGATTTTTCCGGATACGACCAGATCCACCAAGTGATTGAACTCGTCTTCAAAGCCCTCAAGGAGCACCTCAGGATCGGGCATCAGACCCTCATCCGCGGCAATGCCTACCGTCACCTTTCCATCGTAGCTGAGGATACTGATTCCCAGGCCGATCATACCCGACCGGGGAACCCAGAACATCATGTTGTTGATCTTCTTTCCAGCAAAGTAAAGAGGCTCTTTGGGACCGGGAACATTGGTAAGAACGGCCGAGGCCTTATTGCTGAAAAAATTGGCGAAATATCTGGCAAACGTTGGCGGAAGCACCCCGATTGCGCTCAGTAACCCGAAATGCACGATGGCATCCGCCGATTTCTTGAGATGATCCGTTCGTCGCCGCACCTCTTTGAGCCTCAACACGGGATCTTCAAGATAGATGGGCAGAGGAAGAAAGACGAGGCTGAACTTATTTCCAAGCTCGTCTTCCGTGCCGGGTTTTCGAATATTTACGGGGACCAGGACCCGGAGATCCAGTTCATTCACCCGATGACTTCTGCTCTTCAGATATCTGCGCATGGCGCCTGTCACCGTGGCAATCAAGACGTCATTGAGGGTTGCCGTACTGATCGCTTTTCCCACGATCTTGATCTTGTCCAGCGACATGGGTTCCGTCCATACAGCGGTTTTTCTGACGCCGACATCCCCCTTGAACGCCGTATTCGGGTCTGAAGGCATCACCGTCAGTCTGGCAAGGACCGCGGCGACATCCGTGGTAAACTCCGAACCGGTCTTGGCCAGTCCCACCAGTTGCTCGGGGCTGGAAACCACTTCCCGCCACTCTCCCAGGAGTTTTTCTCCCACCGCCAACGTCGCCCCCTTTGCCCTTTTTGCAGTCTTAATAAAGCCCTCAAGCCCCCAGGGGAAAAGAGGGGTTGTGTGGTTCCTTTTTACTGGAGGGACTCTCTCAGAGAATATGGTGTCGGGGTCGGTATCCGCAGCCGACAGCAGGATATGGACCAAGGCGATGCCATCGGCTATGCAGTGGTGAATGCGAAACAGGATCACGCAGCCTTCCCCGTAATTTTCGATAAGATGGACCTGCCAGAGTGGTTTTTTAAAATCCAGCGGGGTCGTCATGAAATCGCCCACCATGCTCTGCAGTTCCGCCTTATCCCCCCGGCCCGGCAGCGCCACCCGATGGACGTGGGACCGGATATCAAAATGCTTGTCGAACTCCCACGTGGGAGAACCCACGCCATAAGGAGACTTCACGACCTTTTTTCTGAAGCGGGGAAAAGAGGCCAGACGCTGCTCAACCGTGGACGTAAGCCTCTTAAAATCAACGAGTTCTTCAAATTCCATAAAGGCCGTGATAACCATCAGGTTGGCCGGATCATCCATACAGAGCCAAAAATTGTCGGCATAGGTCATCGATTCCGTCATTTTGCTTTCCTTTCAGATCACAGAAAACCATAATCGACACTAACGAATCACTGATAGGTTGGGTTGAGCAAACACACCACTCTATTTTGCAGGCCCCGCGCAGACCATAGGAAGGGGCTTGAGTTCCGCAAAACGCGGGTCCGGTCGGGCGAATTCCTCATTCACCTGGATGCCGTAGGCGGCCAGAATCCTTTTCAATTCAGGATACCTGTTCTGGATCGACGACTTCACGGAAAGGAATCCTCTTTTTGCGGCCTTTCGCCGCTCCCAGAAGGCCATCGGGTTCATATCGAAAAACTCGGCATCGTACTCGGTGGGCTCGATCACAATCAAGTCCCCTTTAAATTCCGGATCGTTCCGATAGGAATTGATGCCATGCATCAGCCTCGAATGCAGAAGGGTGCGCAGCACCTGGTTGAAAACCGCATAGATCCCGTCCTCCGCCATATCCAGATGGGTCTGCCCTTCCTCGCATCGCTCACAGAAGACCTCGTGGTTGAACGGCCGAAACGGATTATAACAGATAATCAATTCCGCCCCTTTCTGGATTGCAAGGTCTATGCTTGTAGTTTTTATCACAGCGCCGTCCACATAGTCAATGTCGTCTATTTTCACGGGCTTGTAAAAAAGAGGCAGGGCCATGGAGGCCTCCATGGCTTTTGAAATGGGAACGTGTTGCCTGTGACCGTGCCCAAAAATTTCCCGTTGGGCCGTGTTAAGGTTCATAGCGACAATATACAGTTCGTTTTTCCTCTGCGTATAAAGCGTTTCAAAATCATTGCACAGGTAGTTTTTCTCTAAATTCTTACGTATGGCGCGCTCAAATTTTTCCGTGGAAAAAAAGCCGGTTGGAAGAAATTTCCAGCGCAGAAACAGTTTGTGACTGCCGGTTTCGGTCTTTAGAAGACAGTATCGAAAGAACTTCTGAAAATTTTCTTGATTGGGATGAACGATAAAATCGCCTGCCAGTTTTCTGAACTCCTTCCTGAACATATTATTGGCGGATAGAAAATGAAACAGGTAACGAGGGATGTACGTTGCGGCACTGCTCAGCGTAAGCAGTGGATTGAGGAAGAGTTCCATATAATTAGGAAAGTAAATGGCTGAAAGGGGAATCGGGTCGATCTGCCCTTTTCGACCCTCCATGCTCTGGGTCAACTCTCCCGTAGACACCCCGTTCGCAAGGAACGTTGCGAGCAAAGCCCCCACGCTCGTTCCCACATAGATGTCGAATTCCCGGATTTTTCGATTGAGCATGAACTTGCTGAGGGCCTGCAGACCACCCAGTTTGAAAGCGCCCCCGGAAATGGCTCCGCCCGAAAGCACCAGGGCGGTTTTGGCGTTGGTTCTGGGATGACTGAGATCACTTTTCTGAACAATAGTAATACCCATCGATCAATTCCCCGATAAACGAAGTCTATGCCGGCTTTTTCTGATCTCCCCCCGGGAATAATTTGACGCTTTGCGTTAAAATTGTCAAGCATTTTCAGCAACAATGAATGCCGCGGCTGCAATTAAGAAATTGGCATTCAAATCTTTTCCTGGTATAAAATTGGACAGGATTGTTTGGTTCGCACAATCCAACAATTATAGTGGATTAAAGGAGAATTTTCCATGACAGCAAAAGATGAACAGGAATGGTTTCAGAAATTTTACGAAGGCACTTTTCTTATCAAAGGGTGGAAACATCGTATGAAAGAACTGCTGCAGGCCATACCTGATTCAGACAGAGAGAAGGTAAAGGGCCTCCTGGAAGGGCTCGGGCAGAAGATCGGCAGGGAATGGGCGCGGGAAAACCAACTGCGGCGGATAGACACCGCGACCCTTCAGAAATGGGGAGACGACCTCCGTTCGGCCAAGAGAAGGGGATCTTCCGCTCTGGTTGAAGAGATCCGGAAACTCCATCAGGAAGTGGACGGAATTGTCGGTTCCACTTGATTTTTATCGCAAATGGGTTCAGGCTAAAGAAGATAAATTGTTATTCAAAGGCTTTGGCAGTAATGGAGTCACAAGGTCTTTCTTTTTGAATAGGATACGAAAAGGTCACTTTCAATAGGAGGAAGAGGTGATGGCTGATTTGAAAAGCAAATTTGAAAAAGCATCGGAGGAGGTCCAGAAACTCTCAAAACGACCGGACAACAACACCCTTTTAAAGTTGTACGCCCTGTATAAGCAGGGTTCCGTGGGTGACGTCACCGGCAAGAGGCCGGGCTTTACCGACTTCAAAGGGAGGGCAAAATTCGATGCATGGGACAATTTGAAAGGGACACCGAGCAAGGAAGCCATGCAATCCTACATAAAACTCGTGGAAAAGCTGAAAAGCGCATAATGGAACGGCCGTCCCCTTGAGGGGTTAAGAAGAGAAAACACTTTGCCTTCCTTAGGATTTCGCTTTCTGTCTTTTCACGTTTTTGCCTTGACTTTTTCGGACGATTCAGGATAATCACCCCCACTGGCGCCGGGAGCCACAAAAGCCTGTGACAACCAGGCCGGACCGGGATGAATTCTGTTTTTTTGATGACGGGGAAAAAATGGATAAACCGGTCAAAGCTCTCCGCCAAGCTTCAGCAATTCTCATTTTGGTTTTTTGCCTAAAATCGGCCATGGGGGTCTGCCTCAAAACGGCGCCAAAATCCATAGATCATTCCATGGCACGGCGGTAAAGCTTCAAAATTTGGCTAAGATCAGACACCTGTAAAAGGAATCCTGTGTAAAAACCGTCTTACCGCCTGTTGGATAATGTTAAGATGGAATTATGCCTCTGCAAAAGGTGTCCGAAGCGGACCATTAGCGCCATTTCGATACAGACCCCCATGGCCTCAGATTACAGAGAATCCAAAATGAGAATTGCTGGCCACGCTTGCAAAATTGTAAGATCTGTTTTATATTGGTCCCACGTTTGCCCCTGCGTATGGAAACCAGGGGGTTTTATGCGGAGAGATGTCCGAGTGGCCGAAGGAGCGCGACTGGAAATCGCGTGTGCTGTTTATAGCGGTACCGAGGGTTCGACTCCCTCTCTCTCCGCCATATTTTTTCCGACCTCATCACTTCGCGAAAGTGAATCCTGAATGGTCAGCTAATCCTGTGATCCTTTCAAACAAACCCTTTATCACCCGATGATGACATGTCTTACGAAGTCTTAGCAAGAAAATGGCGCCCTCAAATCTTCGAGGATGTCATAGGACAGGAGCATATCACCAGAACCTTGATGAATGCCATCCAAACCAACCGGATTGCCCATGCCTATCTGTTCAGCGGGTCGAGAGGAGTGGGAAAAACATCCGTAGCACGAATCTTTGCAAAAGCCATCAACTGTACGGAAGGAGAACCCGGAACTCCCTGCAACAAATGCCGGTCCTGCCTGGAGATCACGGGAGGATCCTCTGTGGACGTGCAGGAAATTGACGGGGCGTCCAATCGGGGCATTGATGAGATAAGAGAACTTCGAGACAGCATAAAGTATATGCCTTCCAGCAGCAGGTATCGCATCTACATCATCGATGAAGTGCACATGTTGACCCTTCCTGCCTTTAATGCCCTTCTGAAAACGCTGGAAGAACCTCCCGATCACGTGAAATTCATCTGCGCCACGACGGAAACCCACAAGGTCCCCATAACGATTATCTCAAGGTGCCAGAGATACGATTTCAAACGCATTTCCATGGTCCGCATCACAGATCATCTGCGAACCATCGCGGAAGACGAAGGCATTGAAATCGAATTGTCGGGAATAGCCATCATTGCCCGAGAAGCCGAAGGAAGCATGCGGGACGCCGAGAGCCTCATGGACCAGGTCATTTCCTTTGCAGGGCGGAAGATCACCGAAAAAGACATCACGGACATCCTGGGGATTATCGACAGAAACATCATATTTGAAACATCCGCCGCGGTCATAGAAGGTTCTTCTGAAAAATGCCTGGAGATTGTAGAAAAAATCTACAACCACGGGCACGATATCAAAGAATTCTACAAGACACTCATGGGACAGTTCCGAAACCTCCTCATGAGCACAATTTCCACGCAGGACCACCTTCTTGACTTGAGCGACAGAGATAAAAAGGAAATACAAAGACAGGCCCGGGTCGCTGGAGAACAAAAACTGCATGCCATCCTGAATTTCCTCATCAACCGGGAAGAGAACCTGAAGTACAGCTCTTCTCCCCGGCTGATCCTCGAAACAACGCTGATCAAACTGTGCCATTTGGACGACTTTCTCTCTTTTGCCGACCTGTTGAAAAAGGTCGGGGCACTGGAAAAACGGCTGGCTGGTGTTACGGTACAGCAGGACAGGAACGTCCCCCGGCAGATCTCCGATCCGGCAAAGAGTTGGGCCGGAGACGGGAATGAACAGGAAGCCGGAAAACCCGTCCCGGCCTTCATCCAAAAGGAAAAGACCTGGGATGACTTCCTGGCATTTTTGGCCAAAAAGAACGGAGCCATGTACGCTATCCTGAAAGGCTGGAATCTTAACCTGTTTGAAAAAGACCAAGTAGAGATTTCCGGCGATAAACACTCCTTTTCATCAACGTATTTTGATGATAAAGACAGATACGATATGTTGGGAAATTTCTGCAGTGAATTTTTTCATAGGAACATTCACGTGAAAATCTCTTTTCGCGACAACGACCCTGTTTCGCAATCCACCTCAGCCACTGTGATTTCCAGCGAAGGGGATCAGACAGAAATGAACCATCTTCCTCCCCCGGTTCAGGATGTTCTGAAGCTTTTTCAAGGAAAAATTGTTGGGGACGATTTAAATGGTGTGAAATAGTTCATGAAAACCCTGTTCAGACACGATTTTAAAATCAAATGACATAGGAGAAAAATGATGAAAGGCATGCCGAACATGGGGCAACTGCTCAAACAAGCCCAAAAATTTCAGGCCCAGATGAGTAAATTACAGGAAGAGCTGGGAGACCAGACCGTTGAAGCAACCTCAGGCGGTGGCATGGTAACCGTCGTGGTCAACGGAAAGCAGGAACTCCTCTCCATTCACATTGAACCGGAAGTCGTAGACCCGGAAGACATAGAAATGCTCCAAGACCTTATCATGGCCGCTATCAATGACGCCATGAACCGGGCCAAGGAAATGATGAATGAAGGGATGGGAAAGTTGACCAAAGGAATGAATATTCCCGGAATGCCGGGACTCATGTAATCCGGATCGAGAGAGAAATGGGCATTTACCCCCCACCGATGGAAAAGCTCATCGAGCAGTTTACCATGCTCCCGGGCATCGGACAGAAGTCTGCCACGAGAATGGCGCTTCATATCCTTCGGAGTAAAAAGGATACGGCGGAGGCATTGGCAAAAAGCCTCCTGGAAGTAAAAGAAAAAATCAGATTCTGTTCTACATGTTTCAACCTCACCGACGACGACCCCTGTTCCATCTGCAGCAACCCGAACCGGGCCAACGGCACCGTCTGTGTTGTGGAATGGCCTGGAGATCAACTTGCGCTGGAAGATTCGGGGATATTCAAGGGAAAGTACCATGTTCTTCACGGAGTCCTTTCCCCTTTGGATGGGATTGGTCCTGAAGATCTGAAAATCGGAAAACTCTTGTCGCGCATTCAGGATGAGGAGATCGGGGAGATCATCCTGGCGACGAACCCCACGACGGGAGGGGAAGCGACGGCCTCATTTCTCTCCACCCTGCTTACGGAACGATACCAGAGCCTGCGGGTTTCCAGGATCGCGCTGGGAATACCCATGGGGGGAGATCTGAAATATATGGACCGCATGACGATCCAGCACGCGCTTAAGAGTCGCATGCCGGTATCGTAAAAAGCAATCCGTCTTTGCTACAGCACCTGATCAAGACACCTGTAATTTTTGGTGTTGTAAAACTTTTCCACATTCACCAGGTTCAATCTTTCCAGCACTGTCTTCAACGGTACCGATGAAATGGCGCCCTGGTTGAGACTTACCATTCGGCCGAAATCTTCGTTTACAATCATATCAATGGCGGCGACACCGAATTTTCTTCCCATCCGGCGATCATAGGCAGTGGGCGCCCCACCTCTTTGAAGGTGCCTGAGAGCTACATACCTTACCTCAAGGTCCGTATTTTTCTCAATCTCTTCCGCAATCAGGCCGCCCACACCGCCAAGGTAATAATGTCCGAACCCATCTCTCCCCCTTCTTTCGAGAACGGGATCCATACCCCTCGGTTTGGCCCCTTCGGAGACCAGCACAATGCTGTAACGCATCCCCGCGTTTCGCCTCATAGCCAGGAGCTCCGCAACCCGTTCCATAACAAAATCGTGTTCAGGAATCAGGATGATGGCCGCGCCCGCCGCCTCACCACCTTCCAGGGCCAGCCAGCCGGCCTTTCTCCCCATGCACTCTACCACGAATATGCGGCTGTGAGAACCGGCGGTGATCCTGAGCCGATCAATGTCCTCCGTAATGATATTGACTGCTGAATCAAAGCCTAATGTATAGTCGGTACCCGACAGATCCTTGTCAATGGTTTTAGGAATACCCACAACCTTAAGCCCTTTCTTATAGAGCTTGTGAGCAACACCCAGGCTGTCGTGTCCGCCCAGCACCACAAGAGCATCCAGACCGAGCTCCTTGTAGTTACTCAACAATATTTCCGATTTGTCATCCTGAGGATCAAAAGGATTAATCCGACTCGTCCCCAAGCGCGTACCTCCATACCTGTCCCAGGTGCGTACGATATCGGGATCCAGAGGCATAACCCACCGCTTCAGACTGTCTTTGTCTTTTGGTTTTAATTCGGTCAATCCTTTCCAGCCGTCCATAATCCCTATGATCTCAAACATCGTCCCACGCAGAGGGACAAGATCTTTGTCCATAGCCGAATTTACGAGCCAGTGAATCGTACTGTTGATGCCGGGGCAATCTCCACCTGCTGTTAAAACTCCCACTTTTGTTTTCATTTTCCGCCTCCAACAGAAATTTCGTTAGGGTAAACAGCACAGCATGCATTGATCCAACTCTGCCGTTTTTAAAATGTCTGAAATCAGTTCACTTACGATAAGATAGTATAAGGAAGTTCGAAAGAGCTGTCAATGGGACATTCTCTTGTTAAAAAAGCAGATTCAGAGGTTTACGGTTCTATGGTTCGGGACTTGTCACACGGTCGGATACCATGCGATATTATGACAACCTGCTTCCTTGCTGATCGCCGATCAGCCCTGCCTTGTATTGGAGATCGCCCTGTGGTACATCTCACCGTAAAGTGGCCGGATCAGCCGAAAGAAGCAAAAGGAAAATCCACATATAAAGAAAAAGAGACCGCCGGCCGGGAGCGCCAAAACCCTCGGCGTATTTTCCATCGCCATGATCAATCTGGCAATCATATACAGCATACGGGGTCTCCCCCTGTTGGCCGAAGAAGGAACAGCCGCGGGATTCTACCTTCTCTTTTCCGCGGTTTTTTTCTCATCCCGGTCGCCTTCATCTCAGCGGAACTGGCTGCAGGGTGGCCCCCCAAGGGACCCGGCGGAACCTACATATGCGTGCGCGAGGCCCTTGGGGAACGGTGGGGTTTCGTTGCCATATGGATGCAATGGAGCGAAAACGTCATCTGGTTTCCGACCGTTCTCTCTTTCATCGGCGCGACTATCGCCTATATCTTCATGCCCGGTCTGGCAGATAACAAGCTCTACATGCTCACAACCATTCTCTTCATCTACTGGGCGGGAACCTTCGCAAATTCTCACGGCATAAAGACCTGGGCCTGGATCAGTACCCTCGGTGTGATCGGCACCATGGTCAGTACGTTTCTAATCATCGCCCTGGGAATCGCGTGGCTGGTTTCCGACCATCCCTTGCAGGTTGACCTGCGCCGGCGTGCCATGCTGCCGGACCTGACCAACCTGAAAGTCCTGGTTTTCCTTGCGGGCGTGATGGTGATCACATCCGGCATCGAAGTTTCAGCGGTCCATGAAGGAGATGTGAGCGACCCGGGACGTGTCTTTCCTACAGGCCATCCTCTTATCCACGGTCATCTCTTTCTGCGCCCTGCTGCTGGGCGCCATGGGCATCGCATTCGTGTGCCGGCCAAAGAACTGTGTCTGGTGGCAGGGGTCATGGAAGCTTTTGAGAAGTTCTTTGGAGCATACCATATACTATGGCTTGTACCTGCTATCGCCGCGCTGATTGTGGTGGGATCCATCGGAGAAGTGGCAGCCTGGATACTTGGACCCAGCAAAGGGCTTCTCGTAACGGCGCGCGACGGTCTTTTGCCGCCCTTTTTCCAGCGTTGCAATGAGAAGCGCGTCCCGGTGGTCATTCTTTCCGTTCAGACCTTCGTCGTCACGGGACTCGTGCTGATTTTTCTGCTCATGCCCAGCGTAAACAGCGCCTACTGGATACTAACCGCGCTGACGGCGCAGATCTATCTGATCATGTACATCCTGCTCTTTGCAGCGGGTATCGTCCTTCGCTACAAGGAGCCTCACACCCCCCCGCGCATTCCGGGTCCCATTCGCAAACGCAGGGATGTGGATTCGAAGAGTAGAGACCCGCGCCACCTCCTGACTTACCTGAATATTCTCGTTGTCCCTCCATATAATAAACCATACGAACCGCCTCTCAACGAACTTGGTCTTCCTGACAAACCATACTATACAACAGCCGATATCTGCAAGATTTTTGGCATCTTACCTGACACCTTCCGACAAAGAATCCATCGTGGATATTATCCTGAACCTTCCCGATGCGGCGACAAACGCCGTTTCACATACGATCACGCTAAATACATTCTTCAGATCACCAAGAAACTGATCAACCAGGGCAAGCTGAAAAGCCAGGGATGATCCAACGAATCTTTCCCGCCGTTCGTCTCTCACAGCTAAGAAAGCAGCCGATGGGCTTACAGTGGAAACATAGACCTAAAAGCCGGGCTGGAGAGGTTTTAGACCCTGCCAATAATTTTTTTATATTGCTATAGGCTTTAACAAAAACTTTTTGGGGTTATCATCATTTTTTTAGAGACAGTGAAAATAAAAAAATGTATGAAGGTGATTAAAACTGCACTCAGTAAGGAGATCTGCAATGAAAAAAATCTCAGAATCACCTTGAAGAACCGGACCGAGAAAAGACTTCACAAAATGCTTCGACATGCGCAAAACATAGGCAACCTACCCATGGCAAAGCGAATCCTTGCCATACTCGCTGTAGGTGATGGAACTCGTTATACCGTGATTGCAGATACACTCAAAGTCAGCGAGGAATCAATTCGTTTATGGTTCAAATCATTTTTATTCAAAGGCTTGGAAGGTTTGAAATCCAAAAAACCCAGTGGAAGGCCTTCCAAACTGACCAAAACACAACGCAAAGAGCTTGATACAATTATCACCGAAGGCCCCATTAAGGCCGGTTTTCCAAGCGCTTGCTGGCGCAGTCCCATGATCCAACTGCTTATACATGAAAGGTTTGGGGTTTACTATTCTGCGTATTACATCTCACAACTACTTAAAAATATGGGATTTTCATTTCAAAAAGCGAAATTCGGCTCAGATCATAAAGATCCTGAAAAGCGAAAAGAGTGGTTGGAAAAAACATGGCCCGAAATCTTAAGGATATCTAAGGAGAAAAACGCCTATGTTTTATTTGGCGATGAAGCCTCCTTTCCCCAGTGGGGATCTTTAAGCTACACTTGGGCGAAAAGAGGGCAACAACCAGTAGTCAAAACATCGGGACAACGCAAAGGTTATAAAGTCTTTGGACTGATTGACTATTTCTCCGGCCGATTCTTCTGTAAGGGATATGACAAAGGCCGTCTCAATTCAGAATCCTATGCGGAATTTTTAACAGAGGTTCTCTTAAAAACTACAAAACACATTATTCTCATTCAAGACGGGGCCAGATATCACACCAGCAAGGCCATGAGGGAATTTTTCGCCAGATGGGTTGATCGCCTTACTGTTTACAATTTGCCGTCATATTCACCAGATTACAATCCAATCGAAAAACTGTGGAAAAAAATCAAGGAAAAAGAAATCCACCTTCATTATTTCCCGACCTTCGAGTCTCTAAAAAATAAAGTCGAGGAGGCCCTTCTTCATT
>CAVVFZ010000024.1:0-22999 GCA_963747555.1 uncultured delta proteobacterium | reverse complement strand
TCTTTATGAGACGGATGTCAGACTGGTACACGCCAGCCAGATGATCGCCGATTTGATCCAAAGCGGCAAGGTCACGCTCAAAAAGCCCATTGATGCCACGGCCACCTATCATGACCCCTGCGATCTGGGGCGCAATACGGGAATTTTTGAAGAACCAAGAACTGTGATCAAATCCATTCCGGGACTGCGGTTTGTGGATCTTCCCATGAACCGCAAATTTTCCGTCTGCTGCGGCGGAGGGGGAAACGTGGAAATGACTGAACCGGATCTTTCCGCACAGGTTGCGCAGATGAAGCTTGATTCCATAAAAGCCGTGGGCGCGGACATGGTGGTGACGGCTTGTCAGCAGTGCGTGCGTACCATGACCACACGCGCGAGAAGGCAGAAGATGGACCTTGAGGTAAAAGACCTGACTGAGCTTGTGGTTGAGGCAATGGGGGAGTAAATAAAAAAAGGAGAACGAACCATGATCGCACAGCTTTCCATTTATCCCATCGGCGAAGGGACCAGCTTGGGCCGATTTGTCAAAAAGGGAGTCGAAGTCGTTGAAAAATCAGGCTACACCTACGATGTGGGCGGAATGAGTACCAGCATCGAGGTGCCGGATCTGGATGCCCTCTTCAAGCTGATAAAAGAGGTGCATGCGGCACATCTCTCCGAAGGAGCTCAGCGCATTGTCATCGACCTGAAAGTGGATGATCGCCGGGACAAGAAGGCCACCATTCTCTCAAAAAAGGCATCCGTGACAAGCCCGTGATTGTATTCTATTCAAATTTCCTGGCGGCAAAATAAAATGCTGAGCCAGAGAGCCATTCCGTCATGAGGTCTTTTTTGCTGCCGCATCTGATTTCTATGGCAGCACCGGCCCTTCTATGCTGGTACGCACAAGAGGATGAAATGCAAGGGATTTTGTTGTACCAGCATAGAGGGCCTCTCAACGGCCGGTGAAGGTTTATCCAAGATGTGGCAGCAAAAAAGACCTCGTGACTCCATTTCTGCCCGGATTCTTGAATAGGATACGCCTGATTTTTAATCGGCGTGCAGGAGAAAATGGGCATTGGAGTATCGGAGTGTCGGGAGCAAGCTCCGCATTACTCCATCACTCCATTACTCCCACTTAACGCGCAAGAACTTGATTCCGCGTCCTTATCAGAGAGGTTTCGCCTCATCAATCAGCATGATGGGAATATCGTCCTTGATCTCGTAGAGCAGTTTGCACTTGTCACAGATAAGGCCGTCCCCGGCCTCGGTCAGATAGATATCCCCTTTGCATTTGGGGCACGCCAGAATATCTAATAATTCTTTGCTAATAGCCATTATTGATTCTCCTTTTTCCGCTCAAGTATTTCTTTAACGCCATCATATACCCGACTTACGGATATCTCTTTCATACATGTCATCTTGTTGCATCTTTTCCTAAAGCAGGGCCTGCATTCCACATCCCCCGTAATTACCACATGCCCCGGCCCGTATGGTCCTGTGCGCCAGGCGGCGGTTGGTCCGAAGAGCGCTACCGTAGGACAACCCATGGCCGCGGCTATATGCATGGGACCCGTATCCGTGGTGACCAGTAAACTACATCGCGTATAAAAACAGGCAAGATCCTTGAGACCCGTACAACCCGCAAGATTCAGGGGCCTTTCTTTCATCGACTTTGCTATTTCTTCGATGACCGATCTGTCCTCAGGCCCCCCGGTGAACGCAATGTCACAATCCAGGTTTTCCCTCAACCTCTCCGCCAGTAGCCCGAATCGCCCCGCCTCCCACAATTTGGTATCCCCCTTGGCAATGGGATTAATGGCAACCAACCACTTACGCCCAAGATTCTTTCCTTGTAACAGCTTATCGACCCTGCGACTGTTCTTTTCGGTAAAAGGAATTCGTCCTTTCGATGCTCTGATATCGCAACCAAGGAATTCGGCAACGGCCAGCGTTCGTTCAATGGCATGTTGATTGTAATCGACCCTTATGGCGGGTTCACGGATAAAAAGCGATGCCCCTTCGCGGCTTCCGCTCATCCCAATCTTTCTTCCACCCCTTGCCAGGCCCACAAGGACGCCACTTTTCAGGATTCCCTGAAGGTCAACGATCATATCGTACCGGCAACTCCTCAACTCTTTCAAAAACCGATGCACTTCCCGGAAAACCGTTAAGCGTTCTGATCCATTTCCACCAAGCCTTTTCAACCAGGATTTTCTACGCGACACAATAACCCGGTGAATATACGGATGCCCGAGGATGATATCGGAGGCCCCTTCCTCTACAACCCAGTCAATTTCCGCCTTGGGATATCCCTTTTTTAACACTTCCAGAAAAGGAAGAGAATGCACCAGATCGCCGATGGCGCTCAATTTTATAACGAGGATATTTGGCTTACCCATCCAACCTCCCCGTAAGTATCCGCTGAACCGCCCCGAGGAGATCTTCCGCCACATAATCCGGCTGATAGGAAAGTCTTGGAAAAACGTATTCCAGATCGCCTCGTCCATACCCCGTTTTCACCAGAATTCCTTTCATTCCTGCCTGGTGGGCCATCTTGATATCGGAACACCGATCCCCTATCACATAGGAAGCGGATAGTTCAATGGGAAAATCCTTTACAGCTTTATCGATCAGTCCTGTTCCCGGTTTCCTGCACGTACAGCGTTTGTTGTACTCCGGCACGCTTGTACCCGGATAATGGGGGCAAAAATAGATGCCGTCAAGGACGGCGCCCTCATTTTTCAATTCGGATTTCATGCTGTCATGGATTCTATACACCAGATCAACGGGGAAATATCCGCGGCCGACCCCCGACTGGTTGGAGACCACAATGCTCAAATAGCCGTTCCGGTTCAAGAGCCGGATCGCCTCGGCAACGCCCGGGAGCAGAACGAAGCGGCTTTCATGGTTGATATAACCCATCTGTTCGTTTATGGTTCCATCCCGATCCAAAAATACGGCCGGTTTTTTCTTTTCACTGGTCATCTCTCATATCCTAGTCCAAAATCCTGGCAGAATGGAGTCACGAGGTCTTTTTTGCTGCCGCGTCTTGGATAAACCTTCACCGACCGTCGAGAGGCCCTTCTATGCTGGTGCAACAAAATCCCTTGCATTTCATCCTCTTGTCCGTACCAGCATAGAAGGGCCGGTGATGCCATAGGAATCAGATGCGGCAGCAAAAAAGACCTCGTGACGGAATGGTTTTTCCGGCTCATCATTTTGCTGCCGGGAAATTTGAATACGATAAATTTCTCAAATCCTGCATCGCCTTCCACACTTCTTCCACGCCGATTGCGGTCATGCACTGATGATCCGCGGGGCACTCCGGTTTCAGGCAGGGGCTGCAGTGCACCCGGTGATTCACCACCCGTACCCGTGCTCCCCTGGGACCTGTGGCTACCTGATCGGTAGGGCCGAAAATCGCAACGGTGGGCACATTCAGGGCGGAGGCCACATGCATCAGGCCGGAATCATTGGTGACAAAAATATCGCACATACCCACCAATGCCATTGCCTCCCGCAAGGATGTCCGGCCGCAAAAATCGATGGCCTCATGCTTCATGGCCGCAATCACCTCTTTTCCGATCTCCATTTCCCCCGCGCTTCCGAACACCAGGGCCCTGGCGCCCCACCCTTCTACAGCCTGGTCGCCAATAGCCGCGAACCTCTTCGGCGCCCATCTTTTCGCACCCCCGAAAATAGCTCCGGCGTTGAGTCCCACGAGCGGAGTCCCCACCTCTATGCCGGAAGCCCGCAGCCGTTGCGCTGCCGCAGCTCGTTCCTCAGCAGAAAGATGAAGGACGGGATCCTTTTTCTCCGCCTTCAGACCGAGTCTTTGCAGAAGGGACAGATAATACTCTACCTGGTGGATATTCAAAACATCCCTGGTCCTTGGCACGCTGTGCGTTAACAGAACTCCGCGGCCATCGGTGTTGTATCCTGCCCTGAGCGGCACCCCGCCGCTCCAGGAAATGAAAGCAGCCTCAAAGGCATTCTGAAAAAGAATGGCGAGGTCAAAAGATCCTTTCCTCACGGTTCCGATCACTCGAATAAGTTCTCCAAAATCTGAAAACGCCCCGCCACCCTTCCGCATAATCACGACCTCATCCACTGCGGGATGATTTCTGAAAACGGGCTCAACCCACGGTTTCACAAGGACCGAGATAATACTCCCTGGGAAATTCTCTTTCACGGCTTCGAGCGCAGGAAGCGTCATAACCGCATCGCCAACCCAGTTGGTGGAACGAACCAGTATCCTATCTATTCCTGTTCTCTCGATTGGTCTGCTCTTCATCTGACTCTTGGTGTTATATCTTATTGTAAGAATCCGGTTGCTGCCGGTAATATCATCTCTTCTCTCGAAACTTCCGGATCATCTCAAAAAAACGGTTCCGATCGCCAAGGATGGAAAACCTGATGGTTAGATAGGCCAATTGAGCGCGAGGCTGTTCCCGGGAGGAGATCCTTGTCCAGTCTTTTTCCGTAGTGATAGCCATTTCCGCATGCATGCTTTCCCGAACCCTGAAAATCTCCTGAAGATCCTTTGCGCGAAACCGATAATGGTCTCGAAAGGCGAAAAATCTTACCACTTGCACTCCTGCCTCCATCAACGTTTCCCGAAATGCATCAGGGGAACCGATTCCGGCAAAGGCAACAACACGTCTGCCTTTCAAGAATTCCGGCCTATAGGAATCCCCTGTCTGCGGGATAACAACCCTTTCAGGGATATGATCGGCGCAGAAACAAGAAGTCGAACCAAGTGCTTTTTCAAGAATGGCAGGGATGCCACAGTCTCTCCCGGATTTGCCGACCCTTGTAAGGATACAGGCATCCGCCCTT
This sequence comes from uncultured delta proteobacterium, assembly GCA_963747555.1. Classification (GTDB taxonomy): domain Bacteria; phylum Desulfobacterota; class DSM-4660; order Desulfatiglandales; family Desulfatiglandaceae; genus DUZB01. Next base: position 18,178 of record CAVVFZ010000024.1, on the reverse strand, counting down.
CTTACTTCCCTCAAAGGTTCTCTCAAAGGTCCCCAAGGGAGAAGATGGCCATTGCCGATAGGGTTGCGTGCATCCAAGAGGACAACATTCATATCCCTTGCCAGTCTGATGTGCTGATAACCGTCATCAAGAATAAAAAAATCAGACTCGAATTTTCTGTGCGCATACAAACCCGCTTTGTACCGGTCATTTGCAACAATAACGGGCACCCCGTCAAGTCTTTTCGCCAAAAGGCACGGTTCATCTCCGCTAAGGAGCGGGTCGAGCCTCACCTCTTTCCCATCGGAGACCTCCAGCACTTCATGGCCGTGACTGCCTCCGTAACCTCTCGACAGCACGGCAACCTTCGCCCCTTCTTGAGAGGCCCACTCAGCCAGCATGACCACTGCCGGGGTTTTTCCCGTACCGCCTGCCGTTAGATTGCCCACACTTACAACAAAACCTGGAAGCCGCCTGACTTTCAAAGCACCCGAATAATAACGCCGCAGCCGCACTCGAACCCCTGTACCATAAAAAAAGGAAAAAACACTCAGAGGCAGCGTCCAGCAGTTCCATTTTGTCCGGTTATGGATCCGATCCCAGTCGGGTTCAGAGAATAAATTCATCAATAATCCGCTCTCGAATTTATCATTTCAAGCACCCTCTCAAGCGCCCCGCTGTTGGATTTCACAAAGGCGCTGGCCTGCTCGCCCATCATGCGGCATTTTACGCTATCCAGCAAAAGACTTTTTAAGGCATCATGAAGGCTCTCTGCATCATCAACACGCAAACCGCCTTCCCATTCAAGAAGCATGGAAGACATCAAAACAAAATTATGGGTATGTGGGCCGAAGATTACGGGACAACCAAAACTGGCAGGTTCAAGAAGGTTATGCCCTCCTACGGGAACAAGGCTGCCACCGACAAAACTTACTTTTGCAAGACCGTAAATCCTTCCCAACTCTCCCATGGTATCCAAGATAAGAACATCCCACTCATCCTCTTCAACCTCTGAAAGCCTGCTTCTCAAAACCCCTTTCAACCCTCTTGACGAAACCATTTCCACAATCTCCCGAGACCTTCCGATATCCCTCGGAGCCAGAATAAGGCATAAACGGGGAATTGAAACACGTATCCTTATAAAGGCATCCAGCAGGATCTCTTCCTCGCCAGGATGGGTGCTTCCTGCCACCCACAGAAAAGCGCCGGGTTTGATTTTCAGCGCGCCCAACCATTTTTCTTGCTCCTTCCTGCCCATACCCACCCATACCTGGTCGAATTTGATATTTCCAATGGTCCTGACTTTTTCTTCCGGAACACCGATACTCAGGAGTCGATTTCGATCCAGATCTGATTGCATCAGGCACCATTCAAACGGATCAAAGAGCTTTCGAACAAAGAATCGCGCCTTATTGTAGGCCTTGAAAGTTCGAGGCGAAATCCGACCATTCACCAAAATGCTCCTTACCCCTTTTCTTTCAAGCCAATCCAGCAGACCAGGCCAGATATCCGTCTCCACCAGAATGAAAACCGACGGCTGGATACGTCGGACAAACTTCCGCAGAACCCACCACGCATCCAGAGGCATAAACTGCAGTATAACACCCTTGTTTTTCAGTTTCTCTCTTGCCACCGACATGCCACTTCTGGTCGTAACCGTAAAAACCACTCTCTGATCAGGATATCTTACCTGCAGGGCGTCCACAAGGGGGAGTGCCGAAATGACCTCTCCCACAGAAAGGGCATGAATCCAGATGTGGTTTTTGGCAGGGAATGGGAAGTTTGAATCCAGAGCGAATCTATCCCTCAGTCGCTGGTTCCGCACAAAACGTTTGAGCGGAAGGAAGAAAAAAAGGGGGAAGGTCCAGATAAAATGATACAAAAACATAAGAAAAGTTTTATAACCTCACGGGCAGTTCAATGATGAACTTTGTGCCTTTCGGCTTGTTGTTCTGAACACGAATAAACCCGTTATGATCCGTAATAATGGTATTGACGATCGCAAGACCAAGTCCTGTTCCCTGTTTCTTGGTGGAAAAGTAAGGCTCAAACAGGAGTTCTTTGTTTTCAGCACTGATTCCCTTCCCATTATCGGTGACTTCGATGCTGACTATTTTCAAGATGTTGTCATAATTCAAATTCACTGAAACCAACCCCCGCCCTTCAAGAGCTTCTACCGCATTATCAAAGAGATTGATCATGGCCCTCTTCATCTGTTCCCGATCAAGGTTGAAAACCGGCGTGTCCTCGGGCGGAACAAAAATAAATTCAATATCTTTGTGGGCCTCCCGGTAAACATTGAGCGCTTCGGATATGATCCTCCGGATATCGGAAGGCACCGGATTGGTGGCCGGCATGCGGGCAAAGTTGGAAAATTCGTTCACAAGACGCTTTAATTCCTCCACCTGCGTCACAATCATACCGGTACATTCTTTGAAAACGCCTCCATCTTCATCCGCCAGCACAGCACCATATCGTTTCTGAAGGCGCTGGGCTGAAAGCTGAATAGGCGTAAGCGGGTTCTTTACCTCATGGGCAATCCTTCTGGCAACCTCACGCCAGGCCGCCACTCTCTGTGCCTTTTCTATTTCACTAAGATCCTCAAACACGGCCACGAGCCCTAAATATCTTCCCCTGTCGTCACGCAGGACGTTCAGCGTAACCAGTAGCGTCAGTCTTCTTCCACCAACCGATAGCCTGATCTGTTTTTCCAGAAATCCTTTCTCGAACAGTCCCTCATCCCCCAGGAATTTTTCAAGCATTTTGCTATAATCCTGTTCAAGAACATCCCGATAATCCTTTCCGATAATCGTGGACTTCTCGATATTCAACATCCTTTCCGCCGACTTATTAATGGTAAGTATTTTCCCTTGGGCATTAGCGGAAACAACACCGGCAGCCACATTGGCCAGAACAATTTCCATATAGAGTCGCCGCTGTTCCAGTTCTAGATTGCTCTCCACCAATTCCCTGTGGGCATTTTCCAGTTTCTCCTTTCCGGTCTTGAGATCCTTGGTCATTCGATTAAAGGAATTGACCAGGACTCCCATTTCATCCTTTGTCTCCAAATCTATAAAAAAATCATAATCTCCCGACGCGATACGATTTGTTGCTTCCGCCAGTTCCTTGATCGGAACCGTAATTTCTTTGGATAAATAGAAACCAAACCAGACAGAAGAAAAAATGATGAGCAGTGTGACGATAGACAGCGTAATCATGTGGCTGGCCTTTATAGGCGTTTTCAGCATCTTGAGCTGTCTGTATTCCTGAAGCCCCTTTGAAATGGCATGAAGGCGGTTCACAAAGATGCCGGGAACAAACTTAGACAATACGATAAGTCCCACAACGGCCTTGGATTTTGTCCTTGAAAAAACGGGCACAATCCCGTTAACCAGATCCCCATGGGCTGAGGATTGAATAAACTGGTTGTCTGTCCCCTTTTTCAGGGTATTCCTGAGAATCTCTGCATCCGGCTTCTTGAAGGAACTCAGATCGATTCTATGACTTTTTGTAACGGCCATCAGTTCAAGATCCTGAGAGAAAACCATAATAGACGCCAGCCCGAATTCCTTCAGCTTTTCTCCGACGTATTTTTCCAGATCTTCCTTTTTCGAAGGGATCATCAAACCTTCATAACTGATAACCCGACCAAAATTATTGCCAAAGGAAAGAATTTCATCCATGATTCCCTTGTAATGATCCTGACCTACCTCCAGAGAATTCTCCAGGGATTGTTCCACCTGCAGATTAAACCAGTAATCAATGGATGAAGAAATAAATTGCACGGAAACAAAAAAAAGAATCACGGTTGGCAAAAGAGTAAGGCTCACGAATGCCAAAACCAGTTTTGTCCTGAGTTTGGCGCCCATAATGCTTTTTTTTCTTTCAAAAAGAAGCTTTACAAGGTTTCTGACCGTCAGGAAAAGCAGAAGCAGGAGCAGAATAACGTTGAGATTGATGAGACCGAAAGCGAGGATGCTGCTGGAAAAAGGAAGAGATGGCCCAAGATGAAAAAGGTTTCGCCCCAAATAGATCAGGATGGATATTACGACCCCCAGAAAGATAATGAGATATCTTTCCTTCCGGCGGCGTTTGAGATCCAAAAACTCGGCTTTCAGATAATCCTTCATGACGGGTTATGGAAGCAATCAATATTTGAAATCAACAATGTACCAATCCGTCTTAAAATCCCAGAGTGAAAGGAAAAAGAAAACGTAATGGAAGTAAAAAGGCAGCCGTATTTTGTCCAGTTCCGCCATGATGCCGATCTGATAACGCACCCCTTTTTGAAGGTTTTTCAGAGAAGTTACTTTATATCCAGCCACCTCCGACATCAGTTTTCTCGCCTTATCGAAGTCCTTTACATATATTTCTTTGCCATCCCCTGATGCGAGCTTTAAGATGTAGATATTCTTGAGATTGTCATACTTTATTTCATGGCTGATTCTGAGGTCCGCAATTTCTTTATCCCACCAGAAATCCCTCACCTCATCAAGTCTTATCAAGAAGTTGAAAACCGTGCTCACCCCATTATCAATGGCCTTTTTCATATCTTCAGTGAAACAGTCCGTCACGGTAAAATACACAAGAAGGTCTTCCGTGGAATTGGTAACCACGATATCCGTGATACGTGCCTCATCGGCCCAAACAGATCCGCTCAAAAGGAATAGAAGACTCAGGAAGACCGATACGTATTTTCTAGCCCTTAAGAGCATTTTTTTGGGCGTTTTCGACATAGTTTTTCTAAACCCATTTCTGGCCTAACGAAACTCTGCTGCATGACGCGGTGACTCCATCCACGCGCATCACCACGAGAAAGAGGACTGGTTCACATTTTTTGAGATTTTTAAAGTTCAGATGATAAGAGAAGTGTTCTGAAAAAGCAAGGCATATCAGGAAGACGTGTGTAATCAAAAGTCTTGTGAAGAATAATCCAGAGTATCCACAGACGCTTTAAGGAACACCCTGGATTAATGGGTTATTTCAGAAAAATGCGGGTTCAGTAAATCCCAAGGCAGGAATCTTCAAGCTATTGTTTGAATATTCTTCCGCAGTATCGAAAGAAAGACTCTTCCAATGCCGCTTCGATTGGATCAGCTTCTCGAGCATCAGCTGATTCAGAAAATGTCCCGACTTCCGGACCACAAAATGTCCAATAACAGGGGCGCAGATGAGAGAAAGATCCCCTACAAAATCCAGAATTTTATGTCGTACAAACTCGTCCTTAAACCGAAGCCCATCTTCGTTCAAAATCCTGAAATCATCAATAACAACGGCATTGTCCAGGGATCCCCCCCGGGCAAGACCATTTGCCTTCAGAGTCTGGACATCTTTCAGAAAACCAAATGTCCTGGCCCTGCTGATTTCTCTGACGAAATCCCCTCCGGAAAAACACAATTCGTATTCCTGGTTTCTCAGCATGGGGTGTTTAAAATCGATCATATAGCTTATTTTCAACTCTTTTGACGGATGGACAGAGATAGAGCGGTCTCCATCTTCAATTTTGAGGGATTTCTTGACCACGATGAAGCGTTTGGGTGCCTCCTGCTCCTTGATTCCAACACTTTTAATCAGAAAAACAAATGGTGCGGAACTCCCATCCATAATAGGTACTTCAGGACCATCCAACCCTACCTGCACATTGTCAATTCCCAATCCATAAAAGGCAGCCATCAGGTGCTCTATGGTCCCCACCCTGCAACCATTTGCGCCAATGCTCGTAGCAAGCGTGGTATCTTTCACGTTTTCAAATTTGGCTTCAACCACGGGATTTCCCGGGATGTCCCGTCGCATAAATCTGATTCCAGTACCGCACGGAGCAGGCCTGAGGGTCATCTTGACCCTTTCACCACAGTGAAGACCGATCCCGGTACACGAGACCTCATCACGAAGTGTACGTTGTTTATAATCCACGAAGGTTTCCTTTCAATTTAGGGAGAACGGGGTTTATCCTTCTCACAAATTCAATTTCGTAAACCACTTTCCCGCACGATAACGCTATAATGTAGAGTCACTTTAATGAGGCCGGAAGAAAGAAACCGTTCATTCTAATTCGCAAAAGGTAAAGGTTCCTGAATCAGCCATACAGAAAAACGTTCTTCAATATTCCTAGCAAATGTCGTGCCATAGAATACAAGTTGTCTTAAAAGAATATCTGAATAAGCATATCAATCTGAAACTATTACAACTTTTTCAATAACGCCCGATTAGGGAAAGGCTCTGTAAGATGCTTTCAGACAGAGACTGTGGCAAAATAACCACAGAAAAAAAGTTCTGCCAGGGAACTTTCCATGTTCCTTTCAAAAGAAGGAACCCCTTTCATTTAAGGCAACGACCTTATCAGAATGCAGGACATTTTAGGGGTTTGCGAAAAAAAAGCAACAACCATTTCAGAGATAGAGGCTTAATGCTAAAATATCGCGTATGGACCCTGTTTTTGTTCTTCTTTTCCGGATTTTATTTACGCCTTTTGTCGATTCCGTATAGGCGGAAATAAGCATTGGAGGTCGCATTTTTGTGGATTGTTACTATCTGAGCAGAAACAAAGAAAACGCAATCTTGAAGGGGATCAATGACCGTCCCTTCACCAATATTGCAATTCAGGTCCCGAATGTGACGCGGTTTCATGTCCGGTGGACCAAAGAAGAAAATGTAGGCATGTATGTGGAGTTCGGGTTGGAACAAACAAGTGGAGACACCGAAGGAGGTCTGATCGACGGCGTCAACCTGCGCCACGCCTTCCGGTTGGCGGGATATCACGCCGACCATTCAGATCCTTGCCGGACACACCAGCACTCCCATTTCACCCCCATGCCGTTTCAGATGATCGGCACAAGATCGGGAAGTCTGAATATTAGTCGCATTTCTTCCCGGAGCTAACGACATGCAAGCGTTGGATAATCAGATCAATACGTATATCGGCTCCCATGGAGTGAAAACCGGTTTCGGATCGCTGGAGTTCAGCATTTATGAACAGATGAAAAGCAGGAGCGACAAGAACCCCATGGAATACACATCCCGGTTCTACGGCATGACCACCCCCATAACAATGAGCAAGGGCTATAAATTTATCCCGGAATTCATGTGGTATGACAACGGCGATGACAACCGGAATTCAAGCGATAAAAAAAGTGGATAATGGGAGATATGCCATATGCGGAGTTCAATTTCAATTCCGGTTTTAGGCCCCATTCTCCCTCCCTCAAGGAATGCCGTAAACTCCCTTTAAGACCCGTGCAGGGTCTACAACCGTAGCCCCGGCACTGACCCCCCAGTGGAGGTGGGGGCCGGTTGCGCGTCCTGTTTTTCCCGCAAGCGCTATGCCCTCACCCTTTTTTATCCGATCTCCTTCTCTAACCAGAATGCGCTCCAGGTGAATAAAGATCGACTGGACCCCCAGCCCATGATCTATCATCAGGACATTCCCCATAAGATACATTCCCGTCGCCGCCAGAGTGACAATTCCATCCGCAGGGCTGACAACCAAAGTGCCTTCCGGCACAGCGAAATCCACCCCGCGATGAGGAGATCGGGATCGTCCATTCAGAATGCGTTGGCTTCCAAAAACGCTTGTCATGGGTCCCTCCACAGGAGCGGAAAAACCACCTTTCAAAAACAGAGGATCAGGGTTGGACTCCCCTGTTCGACACGCAAGAACGCGCTGATTGTCCCGGCGGATTTTCTTTCTTGCCTCCAAAGGAGGATCAACATAATCCTTCGGAAGGCCATCGATTCGTTGAACGATCCATGGATACGCCATGATCCGTATTTTTTTGGACACCCTCTTTTTCCCATCCGTACCCAGAATGACCAGATCATTTTTCCTTTCACGCGATATGCCGACCGCAAAATATCCGGTGGGGCTCACAGTCAAGGCCTTCTCATCTGAAAAGACCGATGCAAACGGCGTAATACGTCCCACAAAGATGTCTCCCTGGTAAACACGGGCAGGCACGGTAAGCTCGAGACTCCAGCAAAAAGCCGGCAGGCCGAAAAGCAACCACAGGCCCGCTGCCAGGCAAACGCCGTTAAGTACCAAGAGGGATTTTCCGATGGCCGGTTTTTTTTCCATTTCCGTATTCCTTTCACAGACAACAAACCCTGTGGTTCTCACCCCGATTGCCCGACATAATTGAGAATCCCTTGAACCACTTTTTCCGCATCCCGCTGTCGTAACTCTTCAAACCGCAAGGCCCAGGCATGGTCCGTGTATGCCAGATTTCGAAGCTCCAGCAGGACTTTCACGTACGCCGGATTATTTCTTAACACCGCAAGATTCTGCCCCCGAACATAGGCCCCGGCCCCGAGTGCGGAAAGAATCGCCTGTGAGAATTTCCGTGAAGGTTTGTCCACCTTTCGGCTTCTTCTGTTCTCGTAATACAACACCAGGGGGGCTTCCGGCGACCGATGATCAATATCGGCATGAAACGAAAGGAATATTCTGCGTTTCTTCGGAACACCCTTGAAAGCCCTTTTGGCAATTTTCACACGGCGTGAAAGATTCCCGTTTCGGCCTCCATTGGGCCAGTGTGAGTGATTGTTTCCCCTGTTAAAAGTGGGGCTGTTATATACCTCATTCTTTTCATTGACAAAGGTATGTTCAATGAGTTTGGAACTCCGGATGAGATGATTGGGGCTCAGCAGAGTCATGGTAACTTCAGCGCCATTCATGCGCAGCATCACGTAAACTCTCAGGGCCACATCATAAACATATTCATCTTCAACCACATAGGCACTATTGCCGTTGTCGTCAACATGCTCAACCACAGCTCCGGGATCAAGACCTCCATGGCCCGGGTCCAGCACAAAATGCCACCCCTTCAGATCACTGCTCAAGCGGGTCATTTGTCCGATCGCCTGCTCGAAAGCGCCCCACAATTTTTTCGCCTGCTGGTAGCTTCTGTGGAGCGATAGAGTAGATCCTTCGTAATAGGAACCGCTCTCCTGCAGGATGGCGGTTGGACTTCTGCCGTAGTAGGGTCCATTTCCGGCGGGAATTTTTCGAAGACTTCTGAGCGGTTTAATGAGTGTGTCCCATCTCATTTCAGCGATTGCATTCCAATCTTGGCTTTTTCGCAGGATAGGATTCACTTTCAGTTTCTGGCCGGGATAAATGAGGGAAGAGCTCAGTTCATTCAACTGTTTCAGTTCGGAAACACTCATCTGGTGCAGGCGTGCAATCCTGCTCAGATAATCTCCCTGCTTCACCGTATAGGAATCAAGGGTTATGGGTGGTTTAATTCCCAGCTGTAATTCCTGTCCTGGATAGATTTGATCCGCGGTCAAACCGTTGAGTTCTTTGAGCTCCTTCACGGTCATTCCATAAGCGTGTGCGATTTCCCAAAGTGAATCTCCGCGCTCTACCATATGAGTGTGTGCAGGAGTTATTCTAAGGCGCAGTTTCTGCCCCACAAGGATTTTGCTGCCCTCGATGCCATTGATACTCACCAAATCCTGAAGTTTCATTTTGTACTTCAAGGCAATAGAAGAAAGGGTGTCACCGGAACGTACAATATAAACCGCTTCCTCAAGAGAAGAAGGCCGAAGCTGCAGCTTCTGCCCGGGATGAATTCGATCGCTTTTCAAATGGTTCAATTGCCGGAGCAGATTGATTCCAACACTAAATCGTTGAGCAATGACGGAAAGATTGTCTCCTTTTCTTACAACGTATTCGAAAGGCTCCTCCTCGGGTTCGGTTTTCTTCGATACTTCGCCCACTTTCAGTTTCATCCCCTGAGTAATCCTGCTGGTCTTCAGGCCGTTCATTTCTTTCAGTTCCGAGACGCTGAGATTGTAGGAGCGTGCAATATCCCAGAGCGTATCGCCCGTTATTACTTCATGGATGAGTGGCGGAAATTCCCGGACTTCATCCGAATGCAGATTGAGCTTCTGACCAGGATAGATGCGGTCGTTGGAAATCTGATTCAGACGTCGAAGGGAAGAAAGAGAAACGCCTGACCAGAGGGCGATTTCAGAAAGGGTGTCGCCGCTCTTGACCACATACGAGGTGGACACGGCATCAGGCCACAGGACGAGCTGCCGACCTGCAAGGATCTTGTGCCCGCGGATATTGTTCCACCGGCACAATTGCGCAACAGAAATCCCATAAATCATGGCGATGTCGCTCAGGGTATCTCCCCGTTTGACGGTATAGGTGGAAGGATCTCTCGCATACGCGACTTCACAGACCAGAACAGTGACGAGCAGAGGCAGAAAAAAAAGAAGAGCGTGGTGCGCAGACAAACAGAAGAAAATCCTATGAACAGAGGAACGATTTTTTGTAAAAAAGCGGGTAGGCGAAAACATGCTTTTATTATTATCAGATTCTTTCCCGAATGAAAAGTCTCAATATGTCAATATGCATTGCCAGGCACATTTCTTTTATCCTTGACATTCATCTGTGTTGACTCTATTTTTTTGCGAAAATTTTTTTTCACATCCTCCTTCTCTCGTTTCTTACGAGGCTGAAAAGGCCACCAATGTCCTTACCCACGCAAGAGATAAAGACACGGCAATCTTGCAAGAAGGTCATCATCCATCTTAAAGGGAGTTCCCATGCAGCTGAACTTTAAGCGCCTCATCATCGAGGAATTTTCCAATTGTATCGAAGTCGAATTTAAAAGAGCGTACGGCACGCTTGATGTCGGGGCCAGTGGATTCATCGCCTGGCTCGCTCGGTTCGCCCTTGAAAATATCGCCAATTCGGACATGCTCTATCACAATGTAGAGCACACCATGCTGGTTACCACTGTTGGCCAGCAAATCCTTATCGGAAAACATCTCATAGATGGAGGGGTGACGCCGGGCGACTGGGTAAATATGATTACGGCCCTGTTATGTCATGATATCGGGTACGTAAGCGGTATCTGCAAACAAGACGGCCCGGGGATCTGTGCAACCGGAATCAATAATGAGACCGTGGAGCTCTCCCCGGGAGGTACGGATGCGGCACTGACACCCTATCATGTGAACAGGGGACAACAATTCGTACGTGAAAGATTCGCCGACAAAATGCTCGTAGAGTTCATGGATGTGAACCGGGTCTGTTCCTACATAGAAATGACACGCTTTCCCCCTCCCAATGATCCGGCATATCAGGATACGGCGAGCTATGCAGGTTTGGTTCGGGCGGCCGACTTTATCGGGCAGCTCGGCGATCCCGACTATGTGCGAAAAGTCCCCGCCCTTTTTTACGAATTTGAACAGTTTGGCGCCAACCAAGAAAACGGGTACAAAAATCCGGGAGATATGCGCAAGGGGTATGCCGGTTTTTTCTGGAAAGTGGTCAAACCCTTCATTGGCGAGGCGGTAAGGTATCTCAACGTAACCCAAGCCGGGAAACAGTGGGTGGCCGGGCTATATGCGCACGTATTCTCCGCTGAGCATTTCGAGCAGATTTAAAGGGGTCGACCCCATCCCCTCCTCCAAGACTGAGGCCGGAAACACCGTGTTGCATTCCTTTTGTTTCCGACCCCAGTGGGATGGGCACGGGATATACGCGAGCCGTTCTGAATTTTCAGGGTAGCAATAGAATCGGGCCTCAAGAGAGTGAAAGGCCCGGTAAAGAAAGAACACTAATCAAGTTTCCTGAAGGCCTCTTTTCTGCCTGTATATTTCACCCTCATCTGAGGTTTCATAAGCTTTCCCGTCGGGTTCCTCATAACCGGGTCAAAGACAACTTTCCGCGGAACCTTGTACATGGAAAGCTTCGTCTTTGCAAATTCGATTACTTCTTCCTCGGTCATGCTTTCTCCCTCTTTAACCTGAACAATGGCCATCACCGCTTCCACAAGCCGGTCGTCGGCATAACCGATACAGGCAACATCATCGATCTTCGGATGCTCCATGAGGACGTCTTCAATTTCCACGGGAAAAATATTTTCCCCGCCACTCGTGATCATATCCTTTTTCCGGTCAACGATATAAAAGAACCCTTCTTCGTCCGTCATGAGGAGATCGCCCGTATAGAGCCAGCCATCCACCAGAGTCTCGGCCGTCATCTCGGGGTTGTTGAAATACTCTTTCATCATCCGGTTGGTGGTAAATATGAGCTCTCCTACTTTCCCGGGAGGAAGCTCTTTATCAAAATCAACAATCTTGGCCTCAACCCCAAAGGTGGGTTTTCCGATGGATCCAGGCTTTCTCAGGACATCCTCGGGATAGAGATTGAAAGTTCCACCGCCTCCCCCTTCTGTAATTCCATAGATATTAGACACTTTGCAAGGCAGCGTATCTACAAGCTTTTTCATGACTTCAAAGGGAACAGGCTGCGCTCCGATCTCCATATATCTCCAGTTGGAAAGGTCGTAGTCCGAAAGCTTGATTTCGCCGCTCTTAATAGCATTTAATATGGCCACGGCAATGGGGACCACAAACAGGACATCCGTGCATTTCTCTTCAGCCAAGACTTCTATAAGCCATGCAGGATTTCTCATGTCCCTCAGGATCGTACCCGTCGCACCCGTCGCATAGAACGGAGCCCAGAGGAACATGGTTCCACTGTGATACAGAGGAAGAAAAAACAGATAATTATCATTTTTCTCAACAAAATAGCTCATCCCATTGGCAATGGCGACATTATTAACGGAGTAATGGGTATGAAGCACCGGTTTGGGCTTTCCCGTAGTGCCGGACGTGAACATCATGGCAATGGCATGCTGAGGATCCAGGTCCACTATGGCTTCGGACGCGTCATCATAAGCAGCAACAGTATTGTAATCAATCATGTCCTCGGGCACTTTGTCCCCGACACAGATATAATTTTTTACGCTTGAAAGTTCCCCTTTTATGGGCTGCACAACCGGGAGGAATTCGGACCCCAAGATAAAGACTATCGGATCGCATACATCCGCCGCAAACAGGATGTCCGATCCCATGAACCTGAAATTCAGGGGCACAACCACAGCCCCCAGTTTTATGATGGCATAATAGGTTATCAACCATTCAAGGCTGTTATTCTGCAGATGCATCACATAATCGCCATCCCTTACCCCCAACTCTTTTGAAAGATAGTTCGCCGTTCTGTTGATCTGATCATTAAACGCTTTCCAGGTCAGCGTTCTCCTTTGTTTCAGGGCAGGAGTCCGTTCGATCAGACAGATCTTGTCGGGTAAGTGACGTGCGTGGATTTTAGCGTAATTTGCATAATTCATTTAAAGATCACCCTCCATTTGATTTCGGATTTGTTGCAGTAGTGGTTCAGTAACAATTTATTGCCCCGCGAATCCAAACATCCTTGGCAGCCACAGGGTAAGATTCGGCGCGTAGGTGAAAATGAAAAGAACAGCGTATTGAATAATCAGAAACGGGATAACGGCACGGCTGACATAAAGCAGATCCTTGTTTGCCATAGCCCCGGTAATATACAGACTCACTCCCATGGGCGGCGTGCAGTAGGCAATGGCCAGATTGACCGTCATGATCAAACCGAAATGCAGGGGGTCTATGTGAAACCCATTCAACATGGGGAGGATTACCGGTCCCAGAATCAGGGTGGCGGAGATGATGTCCATAAACATTCCGACAAAAATGAGAAGGAGATTAATAACAAGGAGAAAGACAATGGGAGAATGAATATTGGACATGACGGCTTCGGTAATCTTGTTCGGTATGTTCGCCATGGTAAGGTATCGGCCAAAACAGGTGGCGCCCGCAACAATGATGAGCAAGGTCGCTGATGTCACGGCTGAGTTGATCGTGATCTGCTTGACATCTTTCAGTTTGATGGCGCGATGGATAAAAAGCTCCACAAAAAAAGCGTACACGCAGGCCACCACGGCAGCTTCATTGGCTGTAAAAGCGCCCGAAAAAATACCGCCGAAAATGATGACGATGAGCATCAGGGACCAGAACCCCTCTTTCAAAATTTTCAGGACTTCTATAAACGAAGGAACCGGCATCCTGACAAAATCGGTTCTTTTTCTGTGAATTACATAGGTGTACAGACATACACCGAACATGATCATGATTCCCGGCAAGAACCCGGTAAGGAAAAGGCCTTCCAGAGAAACATTGCTGATCATGCTGTACAGAATCATCCCGATGCTGGGCGGGATAATGACGCCCAGGTTGGGAGAGGTGGTCATAACGCCGATGGTGTACTTTTCGCGGTATCCATTTTCAATCAACGCGGGGATCATGAATCCACCCAGAGCCACCACGGTTGCCACGGTAGATCCGGAAATGGCGCCGAAAAGCCCGCATCCTAAAACCCCTGCCATACCAAGACCACCGGGAAGCCAGCTTACAAGAACATTGGCTACTTTGATGAGTTTGTCCACAATGGAACCGGCTGTCATGATGTTTCCGCAAAGGATGAAATAGAGGACAACCACCAGGGCAAAATTGTCCATACTTCGAAAGAGGGTCTGAGCCAGGAGAAGTAACGGGAGATCCGTAAAGAAGATGAAACCGAGGACCGCTGTAAAAAAGAGACACATAAACACGGGCACGAGCGTTGCCATGCAGCCCAACAAGATGCCCAATATAATAAAATGGCCTACTTCCATAATAAAATCGTCTCCGCAAATTTGGAAGGTGAATCAGCTTCTCACAATGACGACCCTGAAATGAAGAACTCAGGCAGCTATCGGTTTATTTCCGAGGGCCTGAATATCCTCGTACAAAACCATGCAGGTTCTAATAAACATCATGATTCCCATGACCGGCAGAAGCGCATAAAGATAGGCCAGAGGGATCTCAAGTATAATGGTTTTCTGGTGGGTCGTAACCTGAAGGGCCGTCATCAGCCAGCCGTAATACATCATCATGCCGGCAAATATCAGCGTGACAGCATTACTGAAGAAAGTAAGGGGACTCTTCAAGCGGGGAACTATTTGAACCAGCGCGTCTATCTTAATCATGGAGCGGGCCTTGATTGCAGCGCTGCACCCGATGAACGTCGTGAGAATAATCACCTCCCTTACCAACTCTTCCGACCAGGCCAGGGAATAGTTGAAGCCGTATCTCAAGACAACGTTCACAAAAAGAGAAAGCAGGGCCACGAACGTGGAAAGAAAAAGCACCCAGTCCTCAACAAAGGAGAGGATCTTATCAATAAACCTGAACATTTTCGCCATGGACTATCGCTCCAGATAAAAAAAGCGGAGAGTGAAGTGAAGTACCTGTCACCCTCCGCTTTACCAATCATTTACGGTTTGTAACCCAAATAATCCTGCACTTCCTTCAGAAAATCTTTTGGCCGGTAGGTATCGCTCGGATAGAGCTGGTTAATCTCGGGGGCAAAATCCTTATAGACGGAATTGCCTTCTCTCTTAAGGGTATTGTGATCTTCCTCAGACAGATCGAAGAATGTAACGCCGGCTTTCGCCTTGGCTTCTTCTATGGCCCATGCTTCCTGTACGACGGTCTCTTTTCGAATCTGGGCACACACATCATGCACCACATCCACAAAGATCTTCTGAAGGGTGTTTGGCAGAGAGTCAAACCAGGCCTTGTTGAATATCCAGAGGAACAGGCCCTGCGCGTAATTCACCCTGGTAAAATATTTTGCTACCTCGAATTTCTTGGTAATATAACATACTGCGGGGGTGTGATCCAGTCCGGTAATCACCCCTTGCTTGAGAGCGATAGGCACATCGGGCCACGGCATAACCACCGGATTGAAACCCCACGCCTTGTAAGTCAGCTTGTTTACGGCCGCTTCCGCGATGCGGAATTTGACCTTTTTCGCGTCCTCAATATTTTTCACGGGAACCGTTGTAGCCCAGCCATAGTTACCGTAACCGGTAATGTCCAGGCCAATGATCCCCTGGTGCTCCATGGCCCTCATATAATGTGTAAAGAGCTTTCCACTATTGATGAATTTATCCAGTTTATCAAAGGAATCCACTAAGAAAGGAAGGTTAATCAAGCCGAATCTGGGCCCGAGGTTGGTGGATGCAACGGAACTGCAGGCCATTCCCTGAATGGCGCCCATCTGCAACTGACCGAGCACTTCCACTTCTCCACCGAGCATGGAAAAAGGTTTGTAATCCAGATAAATCTGACCGTTCGTGCGTTTCCATAACTCATCCCGAATGGCAAACCCTGCAAAAACGCCTTTAAGAACAGGGTGGGAGACGTTTGAAACAACGCATTTGTATTTTGCCCCGGAAGGATCGAATGCCGGTTTCCATTGATTCAGGGAAGGGGCTGCTTTTGCCGACGCCAAACCATAAACCATAAAGACAGCAACAAGACACAACACCACGGAAAAAATACTTTTTTTCATACCCATAACCACTCCTTTCTCAACCAAAAGTTAATAAAATGATTTCAACCCGAACCAAGACAACTTTTTGAAAGGTTTACAACACCACAAGGGCCCTACGGCTCAAGAAAAATGCGCCGGGAAAAAGCTTTGAATCCCATAATCCGAAAGGCAGATCCCGTTTCGCTGAAAAAAAACGTTTTTTGTTAGTTTTAATTACACAATCACAGGGAAGAATCATACTTAATTCCAGTAAAGCCTTTAATTTTTGGTGAGAATGGAAATTGACAAATAACTGATAGATTCAAACAGAGAATCCGTTTCTTGTCAAGGGTTTTCAGGATGTTTCTTTTGGAATAAAAACGCCGATGCCCGCAAACGCTGCTTCCCCGCAAAATCGGCAATATGGAGTATTCCGTTCATATGCCGTGGGACAAAACCTTCTCATCGTGCATGAGTCGACTCTGCATGCCTTTGCTCACGTAGGACCGCTTCTGAAAGTCCAGCCAGAAGTCTTTGTCTTTTTCTTTCCACCCGGGACCAAATTTTTCGTTAAAAAATCCTTCCAGTTCATCGAAAAGAATTTTCCAAGTGGGTTCCCCGTTATGCATGGCCTTAAGCATATCTTCAAGAATGATATCGAGATCAGCAAGCTTTTCTTTCGGTAGGAATGAGATGGCGCCTCTTTTTACAGAGGTCATAAGCGTTTCCACATTCATGGCATGGGCAGTCAACATGACGGTAGGAATTCCCTTATCTACAGTTTGCTCTAATAATGTCAGCCCATCGACACCCATAATATCAAGAATGGCGAGGTCATACCTGTTTTCGGCTATTTTTTTTTCAGCAGTCTTGAAATCGGAAGCCTTGTCAACATGAGCAGTCTCCAGTGCATCCACAATGGTTTCCAAAACGTCTTGCTCATCGTCAACAGCAAGAATTCTCTTTCCGTCAAGAAAAGATTTCTTTTCAGACATTCCTCATCCTCCTCATCAATAACAGGCAAATAAACCATATGCGAAATTTATGGTAACAAAGTGTAGGAAATAGCGCAACGATGTGTCAAGAAAAAACCAGAGTCCAATAAAGCGTTTCAGATTGCCGGTTTCCAATTACAGGTCTTCTTACGCAAATCGAAATCGGTGTCGAAGAGCAGGTGAACGCGACGTATCGATTTCGATCCCGATTTCGATCTGAAACACTGTAATTCTCATCCATTATCACGAAACAGGGGCTTGATATCAGGCTTGACAACCTTTCCGAGAGCGTTTCGAGGAAGTTCGTCGATAAAGAGTACGCGGGAAGGAATCTTATACGGCGCCATTCGCTCCTTCGCCCAGGCACGAAGCTGTTCCATGGGCATAGCAACATTTTCCCTCAATACAACCGCCGCACACACGCGCTCTCCCCACTCCGGATCATCCATGCCAAACACCGCGCAATCCGCGATATCGGGATGGTCGCGCAGGATTTCTTCGATCTCCAGTCCGGAGACTTTATACCCGCCCGTCTTGATGATATCCGTACTCATGCGACCCATTATCCGGTAATAACCCTCTTCAACAACCCCTACATCCCCGGTGCGGAACCATTCCTCCTGGAAACTCTGTTCGGTTTCCGAGGGTCGCTGCCAATACTCAAGAAAGACCGAAGGCCCTTTGACCTGCAACTCTCCCGAAGTCCCGTCAGAAACCCGCATTCCCTGCTCGTTCACAATGCGCACATCCACACCGGGGAGCGGTACGCCGACAGAACCGGGACGTCGTTCCCCATGATACGGATTTGAAAGGGCCATTCCGATCTCGGTCATTCCGTAACGTTCCAGCATGGTATGCCCCGTAATTTCCCTCCATTGATCAAAAACGGATACGGGAAGAGCGGCCGATCCCGACACCATGAGCCGGAATTTTGCACAAGCCCGTTTCATGCGGGCCTTTTCCTCTGAATCGGATACGTCCCAAAAGGCTATGAGTTTCACATAGATTGTTG
>CAVVFZ010000023.1:0-272101 GCA_963747555.1 uncultured delta proteobacterium | reverse complement strand
AAATCCCAAACGCTCCGGTCACGATGCAATACCACTTTCTGTTTGTGCCATGAAATGGAAAGGACCATGAATGTCATGGACCACCCCTTGGCTGTCCGGGTGAAAATAGACAATCCTGTCGAGATGGTTATCTTAAAGAAAAGGGGATGAAAAGGGTTTACTACTGAAAACAAGCCGAGATTTATCGATTTTACAATCGAGACCATGAGAAACAGATTACACATTGGTTACCTGAAAACTCCCGGCGGAGTTTGCCGGGTTCCTGGTTTGGTCCATTTGGTGTTGTTTCATAAAACACCCGTTAAAGGCTCCTTTTGAGTGGGAAAGAAAGGAGGTGCACTCATGTCGAAAATATTAATTGTGGAGAGCTACCCCCATCTGGCCTCCTTGTATCGTGAGATCCTGGCAGAAGAAGGACATGAGGTTTTGGTCTCGTCCGATTGCAGAGAAGCCGCGGATATTGCCCAGGCCAATGATATTGAGTTGGTCATAATGGATGAAAGTTCTCCGGATAAGTGCGCGGATAAGCTCTTAAGAACCATCAAAACGATCCAGCCGAATATCAAAGTGATTGTGTGCCTGTTGAATCAATTCAGTCGAAGGAGTTATCGCGAGTTATGCGACGAAGGCTTTATTAAATCATCTGATTATACAATCCTTCAAAAAAAGATAGGCGATTTAGCAAAAGATATTCTTGTGGGTGATCAGAAAAGCCATCAGAACCCGTACCTCCCCACCGAAGCGAAACAGTGATTGTCAACAACGGTATCGGGCCTTTCGTAGTGAAACTATATTCGCTGTGTTTTTGGCGTCAAACCGGAAATTCTTATGACGACTACATTATGGTATTTGATCCACTCGAAGCCAACACGGTTGCGGGAGAAAACTATTCAAATCAATCCTTACGCAAAAATCGTAAGAAAGGAATTTGGAGGGTGGAAAGATCTGAGAGGTCCCGGAATCGAAGGACATGACGGTCGAGGATACCTTCAGGGGATGGATTCTTCCATCTCCTTTAAAGCAGGAATAATCTCCTCCATGCTTTCCACCTTGTATGGCGTCTGCAAATCATCGTTCCTGAAGGCGATAAAGGGGACCTTCGCCGCCTCGGCGGTTTCATAGTCCACACTAGAGTCCCCAATATAGACCGCTTCTGTACTTGAAAGGGCGAAAAAATCCAGAATTTTGAGGAGCCCTTCCGGATGGGGCTTTGGATATTTTACATCCAGGGAAGAGATTACGATTTCAAAAAGGTCTGTAAGCCCATTGCGTCTGAGAACTTCCTGTATCGTATTGCTTCGGTTTGTGGCCACTGCTAATCGGTACTCGGCCCTAAGATGTTTCAGCAGCGTTTTCAAGCCCGGTTCAATATACATATCCCGTATGAAAGGGCTGTAATCCATCTGCATTCGATAGGCCTCAGCCTTGTCAAAAAAGTCTGTGTTTCTGAAAATGTGCTTTACGGATTCCGTTCCGGTTGCCATATGAACGAATGCCGTCTCTTGTTCATCCATGGGGGGAAGGCCGAAGCGCTCCAACAGGTGATTGTAAAAATTGACATTCGCCTGTCTGGAATCAAACATGACGCCATCGCAGTCAAAAATAACCGCAAATATCTTCTTTTTATTCTCCATTACTTTTTGTCCATTGCAGCTTTGACTTTTTTTGACAAGGCATCCATCTTAAATGGTTTCTGTATGAAATCACAACATCCCCGATTCAAAATATCCGACACCTCGCCATCCATGCCGTACCCACTGGAAAGGATGACTCTCACATCGGGATTTATTTCCTTGAGTTTGTCAAATGTTTCCCCACCACCCAGGCCGGGCATAATCAGGTCGAGGATGACCACATCGATCTCCGATCCCTTCTCTTTGTAAAGGCATACCGCGTCGTATCCGTTTTCGGCTGTGAAACATACGTAACCCAGTTTTTCAAGCATTTCCTTTGTTATGC
The DNA here is from genome assembly GCA_963747555.1 of uncultured delta proteobacterium. Lineage (GTDB taxonomy): Bacteria > Desulfobacterota > DSM-4660 > Desulfatiglandales > Desulfatiglandaceae > DUZB01. The sequence goes on along the minus strand of CAVVFZ010000023.1, from coordinate 270,142 downwards.
CGATGATCCAGTCTTCATCCTCTATAAACAGTATGGTCCCTTTGCCTTTTTGTATGATTTCCGGTAGGTTGGGCTGCAGGTCCGGGATTTTTCCGGATACGGGAAGATAAATGTCGAATCGCGTTCCCACCCCTTGCTCGCTCTCCACCGTGATGGCGCCATTATGGTCTTTGATAGCACTGTATACGGAAGCAAGCCCAAGCCCCGTTCCGATGCCAAGTTCTTTTGTTGTAAAAAATGGATCAAAAATTTTCCCCATGATTTTCTTATCCATTCCCGAGCCATTGTCGGCAATGGAAATCTGAACATACATATCGGCCTTAAGACCGTAGGGTATGGCATCGTTGCTTTTCAGCGTGATATTTTTTGTTTCAATATACAGATCGCCGCCACTTTTCATGGCCTGCCAGGCGTTCACATACAAGTTCAACAACGTCTGTTCAATCTGGCTTTCATCTGCTTCCACGGGCCATATTTTCTCCTCCAGTTTCCTATGAATAATAATCTCTTTTTTGGTGCGTCCGAAGATATCGGAACTTTCCTTCACCAGCCAGTTCAGATTTAGTGTCTTAACGTTCCGATGACCGCCCTTGGCAAGCCCTAAAAGTTGACGGGTAAGTTGTGACCCGCTCAGGACGTATTCTTCCACTGTTTTCAATTTATCATAATGCCGTGGACCCAAGCCCTTCTCCAGGCACATAAGGGATATATTTCCCTGGATCGCCATAAGAAGATTGTTGAAATTATGTGCGATTCCTCCGGCAAGGGTTCCGAGTGCCTCCATTTTTTTTGCGTGAACCAGTTGCTCGGCCATCCTCAGTTTGTCGGTAATATCGGTTAAAATGATAATGGAGGTGGAAGGACCATCATTGACGACGGGAAGGATGCTGAGGCTAACCTGGTGCATATTGAGGGTTATGGGGGAGCCGCGAAAAGCGGGCGTGGGATCTTCCGAGATTCTGTCCAGACATCTTTCAACTTCGGCGATGTCGTTTCCGGCGAGTATCTCGGAGATCGGGAGTCCCAATAAATTTTCTTCAGGTATTCCTGTCAGGGAGACCGCCTTTTTGTTGGCGTAAACGATCTCTCCACCTGGAGCCACTTCCAGAATGCCGTCGGACATGGCGTCCAGAATGGTCTCAAAGTGTTTTTTTATGGATAAGAGTTCTTCCGTGATCGCCCTTGCGTAATTGTGTTTCCCTCCTATCACTTCCCCTGAAGCGCACTTGGAGGCAGCAATATCGGGGTGTTCGATGACAAAGAGGATGTTATTGGCCATTTCCGAAAGAGGACCTTTGGCTATGCAGGCATCTGCCCCGATAGCAGCGTAATCGACGTCTTCTTCGGCAACCGTGGCAGAAAGAATCACCACGAAGGTCTTTCTGAGTCGTTCCATTCCCTGGAAGATCCGGCAGAGTTTTGTCCCGCTGATATTGGGCATGACCATATCTACGAAGATGATATCGGGGGTGTGGGTCTTGAGGATTTCAAGGGCGGAAAGCCCGTCCTTTGCGGTGAGTACAAGGTATTGGTCCTTGGGAAGCAGATCGGCGACAAACTCTAAAATGAGTACGTCGTTATCGATGACTAAGATTTCTTTCATAGTACGGTTGTCTCCTTTTTACTGATAAGTAACCCTGAAAACTTCCTCAACCGTGGTTACTCCCTCGAGCAGTTTTCTTGTTCCATCCTGTCTCAGTGTGGTCATTCCCTGGTCTATCGCCTGCCTTTTTATGGCATTCGCGTCGGGAGTTTTTAGAATGAGGTTCTTGATATTTTCATCCAGGACCATAAGCTCAAAAATACCCGATCTGCCCTTGAAACCCGTATTCAGGCACGACGGACATCCCCTTCCACGGTATACCTTTCTTCCTTGCAGCATTTCGGGACTGATTCCGATGTTCTGCAGGGTTGCCGGATCGGGTTCATAGGCTTCCCTGCAATCTTCGCAGATAATGCGCACCAGTCTCTGGGCTATGATGGCGGTTACGGAAGAGGTGACCAGAAAAGGTTCAATACCCATATCGATAAGTCGCGTAACAGCGCTTGCTGAATCGTTTGTGTGGAGGGTGGAAAAAACCAGATGGCCTGTCAAGGCAGACTGAATGGCAATTTCAGCGGTCTCCAGATCCCTGATTTCACCCACAAGAATGACATCCGGGTCCTGCCTTACGATGGAACGAAGACCTTTGGCAAATGTGAGCCCGATCTTGGAATTCACCTGGATCTGTCCGATATTATCTATCTGGTATTCAATCGGGTCTTCGATGGTGATAATATTAATGTCCGTCTTGTTGATTGTCGATAGGGCGCCGTAAAGGGTTGTTGTCTTTCCACTTCCGGTCGGTCCCGTTACAAGAATGATGCCGTGAGGCGTCCTGATGAGTTCATCAAAACGGTCCAGGCTCTCCGGCGGCATACCTAGATCCCTTACTTTCAGCAGGACGTTGGTTTTGTCCAGCAGTCTCAGCACCACCCGTTCTCCAAAGGCCACGGGAATAGTGGAAACCCGGATGTCGATATTCTTGTCCGCGATTCTGATCTCTATGCGGCCGTCCTGCGGCAGCCTCTTTTCCGCAATGTTCATGCTGGCCATAATTTTTATGCGGGAAATGAGCGCCGACTGAATATGCTTTGGTGGAGAAAGCATGTCATAGAGGATTCCGTCCACACGGTAGCGAATTTTCAATTTGTGATGGGAATGTTCAATATGGATATCGCTGGCCCTTGCCTTAACGGCCTGGGAAAGCATCAGGTTTACGAGTTTTACAACCGGCGCATCGCTCGTATTTTCGAGGAGGTCTTCCGTATCCACGATTTCTGATAGAATTTGATCCGTGTCCTGGCCGTGCATGTCTTCGATAACCTGTTCAGCGGAGTCACGGCTCACATCATAGGCAAAATTGATAATGGAAAGAATATCCGAATATGGAGCAAGAACAATGTCCGCCCCGTCCATGCCCAGGAGCGTACGCAGGTCATCCAGGGGTTGAAAAGAAAGCGGATCATTGATGGCGATGGTCATCTTTTTTCCATTTGCGACGGGGGCCATCCGGTATTTTTTCAGGAAATGGATAGGCACTTTTGTGGCAAAATCCGTATCGAGGCCTTCCAGACTCAGAGAAGGGCTTACGGGAATATGGAATTGGATTCCCAGGGCATGGAGCAGGTCGGATTCCGTAATCCGTTTTTGACGAATCAAAATCTCCCCGATGCGGCCTCCCTTTTCTTCCTGTATGTGCAGGGCCGCTGCAATGGCCTCTTCTTTCAGATGGAATTCCTCTATCAGAATCTCGCCCAACCGTTTATGCTTCATGGCGACGCCTACTTGCCTTCTCCCTGGGTCGGAGGGTTTTGATCGGGAACTTTGTACATTTTGATGACCCCTTCTTTGATCCGGTCGATATGGTCCTTTTTATCCTCGTAAATGGTCTTGGCTTCCATAGGATTTTCTATGATCCTGGGAGTGAGGAATACGAAAAGGTTGGTTTTTTCCCGTTTTTTCGTGGACGACCTGAAAAGCCAGCCCAACAGGGGAACGCCTCCGAGACATGGCACGCTGTATTCCGTATCGCTTGTATCGTCCCCTATGAGCCCGGCGATGACGATCGTATTGGCATCTTTGACGATGACGGTTGTCTGGGCCATTCGCTTGTAGGTGGCCGGCAGTCCGCTGGTCAGATCCCCGGTGGAAATCAGTCTGCTGATTTCCTGAAATATTTTGAGTCGGACGTGCCGATCCGTACTGATCTGGGGAGTTACCTTCAACGTCACTCCTACGTCCTTGTATTGATAGTTGGTGTAATTCTGCTGCGCGTCGGTGATGTTTGCACTGGTGATGTAGGGAATATTCTTTCCCACCATGATTTCGGCTTCTTCGTTGTCCGTTGTGAGAATCTGGGGCGTCGAAAGGATGTTGACATCCTGGTCCTGCTGGTAGGCCGTAACAACCGCGGCCAGATTGGGGAATTTGATTCCCCCGATTTCAATGGCCTGGCCGATGACTCCCAGGGAAAACCCCGCGGGAAGAGCGGCATTTTTCGCAATATTAGCAAAGTTCTGAAATCCCGAGCTGCTCGATCCCCCAAAAACCCCCCCCTCCTTTCCATCGTAGGAAAAGCTCTTGACCCCCTCCCATTCAACGCCCAATTGGAAGTCCTTGGTCACGTTCACCTCCATGATCAAGGCTTCTATATAGACCATAAGTCTCGGGATATCCAGTTTCTTGATGACTTCTTCCAGCACAACGTAGTCATTTTTCCCTGCCATGATGACGAGAGAATTGGTAGCCTTATCCGCCACGATCCGGGCTTCTTTTGAAATGAGGGGTGTTTTTCCTTTCTGCGATTCCTCGTTCTGTTTTGAAGGCAGGGATGTCAGGACCTTGGTGAGGTCTTCGGCGTTGGCGTGTTGAAGGTAGTAAACCCGAATATCCCCTTCTCCCTTGGGAGTTTCTTTGTCTAACATTCTTACAAGGTTTACAATCCTTACGGTGGAATCTTCCGAGGCCAGGAGGATCAGGGAATTGGTTCTTTGGTCGGCGACAATATTAACCGTTTCCTCTGTCTGGCTGGCGGCGTTCTTGCGCCGTACGCGGCTCTGTTGAAACAAGGTGCCTATCGATTTTACCAGGACAGCGGCATCCGCATATTGAAGTGGCAGGACGGTAATTTGCTCGCCGACTCCTTCCACGTCAATCGCCTTGGTGATCTTCATTAACCGTTTAATGTTGGAGAGAACATCCGTAACGATGAGTGTCTGGGTGGGGGAATAGGCGACCATCACGCTGTTCTTGGAAATCAATGGAGTAAACAGCTTTTTAAGCTCCTCGGGGTCCGCATATTTCAACGGGATAAGCTGGGTGGCTACTTTGTCATCCGCGGACAGGGCCTCCCTTTCTAAAAGGGTTTCAACATTCATGCCCTTGGCGTCTACAGTGGGTACGATCTTAATGATGCTCCCTGCGGGCACCGTAGTGAATCCGTGCACATCAAGGACGGATTCAAAGACTTTGTAGGCTTCCTTTACCGAGATCTTCTTCGGGGAAATAATGGTGACCTTTCCGCGGACAGCCTTATCTATCACAAAGTTCTTCCCCGTTAATTCACTAATGAATTTGATGAAAATGGGGATGTCCACATCATCGAAATCGATCGTGACGTAGGCCTCCTCCGGAACCTTCTTCCCCGCGTTTGACTCTTGATTTTTGGGTTCCGGGTCCTCTTTTCCGATGGGTGCAGTGGTCGGTTTTGAAGCGACTTGGCCCTTCGAAGGGGGTGTTGTGGGCTGTGCCTTCGGAGGAGGAATCTGGATTTGGGAGGCATTCTCCGGTGTACCCGTTGCAACGGCTTTGACGGGAGGAGCTGTTTCGGATTTCTGTGGCACGGAAGAGATGGCTGAGGTTATTCCGTCCTCTCCCGTCACTCGAGCGCCCAGAACGAGAGGGCTGCTGCTTAAACACAGGAACCCCGCATACAACAGGACAATGTGCTGAATTTTTATCATTTTTCTCTGTTTTCGTTTGAATGGCATTCAATACTCTCAATAAATTATGGCTTTCAAGCAGTGTATCTTATTCAAAAAAGACCCTGTGGCGGAATGGCTTTGCTGACTCCAAACATAGTACCAGGAAATTTGAATAAGATACCAGGCGGTCCTACCGGCTTCAAAGAATATCGGAAAGCGGCCGGAGAATCTTTAGGTATCTTGCGTCCCCTGCTACCCCCCCTGCAGGATTTGTCCGTCAAATCCCGGTGATCCGACATGGTTATCTCCTCCTGTTCCTGTAATACCATTTTTTGTGCGGCGCCAAGCCAAAAGCTCTGAAAATTTCAAACATCTTAAAATGATTTAGGCAATTTGTAAAGTCAACTATTGGTTCCATCCGTATCCGAGTAATTTTATGAACGCGATTCATTCGGAAAAAAGACTTGACGCGTTGAGTAATATTCATTAACTAAGTCAAGATACTGAAATACATATAATTAATTCTTTTAGGCAGTATTTGGACGGAGGATATGCTTATGACCGGCGGGGCGGAATGGCCGAGAGCATGATCAAGACCAAGCATTTGAGTCGAAAGGGGTGAATGAAAATGAGCGAAGAACCATCCGGACGGAAAGACCTGGTGACCTATCACAGGGAGGGACATGTAGCCTACATCACCTTGAACAGGCCGGAAAAGAGAAATGCCATGAACGCCAAACTTTGGAAATCCCTGGGGAATGCGGTGGGCATGGCGGAAGAGGACGGAGAAGCGCGGGTCATCGTCCTTAAGGGAGAAGGAAAGGCCTTCTCCGCCGGTTTGGATCTGGGACCGGAGAATGAACTGATCTCCGTTCTCGGTGGGACGCCGGGGGCATCCCAGAAAACGGCGTTTTTTAAGATGGTCCTTGAAACACAAGAGATCCATAATCGGCTGGAACGAATTTCCCGTCCCACCATTGCCGCCATACACGGTTACTGCCTGGGCGCCGGTCTTGAACTGGCGGCCTGTTGCGACATCCGGATCTGTTCCGCCGATGCCGTATTCGCCCTGCCGGAAGCGACCCTGGCCATCATTACCGATGTAGGGGGACTCCAGAGGCTGCCCAAAATCGTGGGACGGGGCCATGCGAGGGAGATGGCCTTCAGGGGGCACCGGATTGATGCCCAACGGGCGATGATGATCCATCTGGTCAATGACGTGTATCCCGACAAGGAGGCGTTGTTTGCAAAGGCTCTGGAAATGGCAAAGGAGATCGCAGGCAATCCACCCCTGGCCGTTCAGGGGGCCAAGGAGGTGTTGCTCTATGATGAGGATGCCACCCTCCAGCAATCCCTGGAGTACAATGCGGCGAGATCATCCATGATTCTGCCTTCAGAGGATCTCTTTGAGGCCATGACGGCCTTCATGCAGAAACGAAAAGGGGTGTTTAAGGGGAAATGAAAATGAGTGAAAAAGCGGTGATTACATGCGCTCTCACGGGTGTACTGACCGACCCTGCCGTTCACCATGTGCCCGTGACGCCGGAGGAGATGGCGGATCACGCCCGGCAGGCCTTTGATGCGGGGGCATCGATTGTGCACTGTCATTTCAGGGACCAGAGAAAAGGAATGGGCCATCTTCCCGCGTGGGATCTCCATACGGTTGGCGATATTTTGGCCGCCATCAAGGACCGGGTTCCGGAGATCATCATCTGCATGAGTACCGGGGTCATGGGGCCGGACATATCGGGGCCGGTCGCCTGTCTTGAAAAATTCAAGCCCGAGATGGCGGCCTGCAATGCCGGTTCTCTGAACTATCTCAAGCTCAAGGCAGACGGTTCCTGGGCCTGGCCGCCCACCTTGTTCGATAATTCGGTAGAGAAGGTAAAAGGATTTCTGGATGTCATGACGGCCAACGATGTGGTTCCCGAATTTGAGTGTTTTGACTCGGGGATCGTCCGCAGTGTGGGTCTTTACAAGAAAAACGGCATGTTCCAGGGAGACGCCCATATCTCCCTCGTTATGGGAGTGGCCAGCGGCATGCCTGCGAAAAAGGAGTGGCTCCCGCTGCTGGTGGCGGAGATGCCGGAAGGGACTCATTACCAGGTGATTGCGGTGGGTAGAAAAGAGGTGTGGGGCCTTCACCGCAGATGCGCGGAGCTGGGAGGGAATCTACGGACCGGCCTGGAGGATACGTTCTACCTGCCCAATGGAGACAGGGCGCGAAACAATGGAATCCTCATCGAAACCATAGCGGGAATAGCCCGCGAAGCGGGTCGTGAGATAGCCAATCCATTCGAGGCAAGAGAGATCCTTGGCCTGCGCGGACGTAGGGCTTAGGCGCGGAAAATGGTCAGCGACCATACGTGGCGGTAAAGCTTGCTTTCCCGAGGGAGTTGGCGTTAATCATATAACCGACTAATGCCGCGCTTGAATCGGATGGAACGTCAATCGTTCTAACCTTGAGTGCATAAATCGTAAAGATATAGCGGTGGGGCCTATCGCCTTTCGGCGGACATGCACCGCCAAAGGCGTGGGTGCCGTAATCCGTACGACCTTGAACGGCGCCCGGAGGCAAAAGCTTCCCGGTTGGATCGCCGGCGCCTGCGGGTATCTCGCCAACATCCGCGGGGATATTGTAGAGGATCCAATGCCACCAACCCGACCCGGTCGGCGCATCAGGATCGTAGACGGTAATCGCATAGCTTTTTGTTCCCTTTGGACCGGCCGTCCATTTAAGCGCAGGCGATTGATTTTCCCCTGAACAGCCAAATCCATTAAACACCTGTTTTTCCGTGAGAACCCCACCAGATCCAATCGTTGGGCTTGTCAGTGTAAAGTCCCCCGCATGAACTATTGTTGAGGCCAAACAAAAAACGAGGATGAACGAGATTCGTGCTCTGAGCATGGTAAGATCCTTTCCTGTGAGTTGAACAGAACAAGATATTAAAATCCCGGCTATGGCCTTTTGAAACCCGCGGCCCTAACGTTTAAAAGTCGCGATGATCCCCTTGTTGGCGGTTATTATTGGTTGGCGACACTGACCGTTACAAAATCATAAAATAGAGTATCGGTGTTCAGCGAGCCGTTCATATCCAGATCAACACCGAAACAAAAAATGTGGGTGCCTGCCGTCAGATCAGAAGCATTCAAAATCTGTGTGCTTCCGAAGTCAAATAGCGGCCCTTGATACGTCGGCAAAAACCCCGGAACCATGGATCCTGTGGATAGTTCGAAATAGTTGATGTCCCCTGAAGGTGTCAATTCCACCACCCACCAATCGGCATTTTGAGCATCAAAATAACTTGCATTCAGGCTAATGGAGATAAAAACAGGAGTATTAGGCGATACCGTGATGGAACCGTTACAGCCGTTGGCCTTGATATCCGGTGCGGGAAAAAAGGAACCTACTCCGGCATGCCTGAGATCATGATGAAACATCGGCCAATCACTGTTTGCCAATCCTCCTGAATTCCCGTATACGGCATAAAGGTTGGAATCGCGTGAACCTACATAGATGGTGCCATCCGAACCGATGGCCGGGGATGAATCCACGGAGTCCCCGGTTTGGAATGCCCACTTTTGGGTTCCATCAGGATTTATGGCATAGAGATTTTTATAAGATCCTATATAGATCGTCCCGTCCGCGCCTATGGCCGGGGATGACTTCACGGGGTTCCCCGTCTGGAATGCCCACTTTTGGGTTCCATCGGGATTTATCGCGTAGAGATTTTTGTCTTCTGATCCCACATAGATCGTCCCGTCCGGGCCTATGGCCGGGGATGAATCTATAAAATATTTAGTTGGGAATACCCACTTCTGGGTCCCATCGGGATTTATCGCATAGAGATTGAAATCATAGGAACCCACATAGAGGATGCCGTTCGATGCAATGGCCGGGGACGACACCAGGATATTCCCGGTTGGAAACACCCACTTTTGGGTCCCATCGGGATTTATGGCATAAAGATTTTTGTCGAATGAACCTGCGTAGATGATGCCGTCCGGTCCTATGGCCGGGGATGATCGAACGCCCCCTCCGGTTGGAAACGCCCACTTCTGGGTTCCATCGGGATTTATCGCATAAAGATTGTCATCGAGTGAACCCACAAAGATCGTCCCATCCGTTCCGATGGCTGGCGATGAATTTACGGCATCTCCCGTTGGGAAGACCCATTTTTGGCTCCCATCGGGATTTATGGCATAGAGATTGAAATCATAGGAGCCCACATAGATGCTGCCGTCTGACCCGATGGCCGGGGAGGATGAAAGTATGTAGCCTCCGGTTGGAAACGCCCACTTCTGGGTCCCATCGGGATTTATCGCATAAAGATTCTTGTCATAAGATCCCACATAGATCGTGCCGTCCCACCCCATGGCCGGAGATGAAAATACGCCGTCCCCGGTTGGAAATACCCACCTTTGGGTTCCAGGCCCCCAGGCCCCTGAAGGATACAAATAGGTGATCCCATCCATGTCGTCCTGGGTCAGGGTTCTCTTTTTCGTCTCCCCCTTGGCTGCATAACCATACATGGTCTTGTCGGAATCGGAAGATTCGTAAAGGTCGGCCAAGGCCAAAGAATGCCCCAATTCATGGGTGGCAATATTTTGGACATCATACGCATCGGCGGCCCCATCGGTTTTGAAGGCGTAATCGGTATTGAATTTGATGTCCGTCTCCAAAATTTTCCCTGTACTCAGTTGGTACCAAATGGAGTTCTTGGCTAATGTTCCCGTTGATCCCATCGACGCGAAACATATTCTGTTAACATCGTCGCGAGATCCGCACGAACTCGGCGTGTCCCCGCCATAGATGAACTCAAAAGAAGAGCTAATGACGTTTGTCCATGTCTGCATCGCAGACTGAATCGCGGAGAGAGTACCGGAAGGACCTCCGGAACTATTGATAAAATAGGTTGCACTTGTCGTGGTCCATTTTATCTCGTCCCCGTTTGACGTCTCATAAACCTGGTAGGCTTGCGAATTCATGCACCAAAGGCATAGGATAAATACAAGGACCAGACTACCGGTTGTGGATCTGGAGAGTGATCGTTTATATGTCATTTGACAGCCCTTATCCTGCTTACAAGTTCATTTACAGGGATATCGTTTTCAATAGCCTCTTTTCCCTTGAGCACATTAAATCCCGTTTTTCTTGCAATTCCGTCTTGATCTATGGAGTATTTTCCCTGGGCTCTTCCCACTATCTTACAGAGCAATCCGTTCTTTGTTTCCTTTAAGAGTTTGAGGAATAGAACTACATTTTCACCTTTTATAAGGGTGGGCGAATCGGAAACCCGTAGCCCGATGTCCCCTATCTCGCCTCCTTCATATTCTACGATGAGGTGTCTCTCATGGTTGAAACCGCCCCGGATGATTTCTTTTACAGCGACATCAGCCCTGGTAACAATTTCATCCCCGGTTTCATCCCACTGGGATTTGACATCCATGACCTGCCCTATAATGATTGTTTGCGAGGCTTTGGTCAGCTGTTCAGTGCTCAAGCCGATCATGATCGCTAATACAGACTGTGAAAAAAGAATGATTGCAGCGATAAAAAGGGTCTTAATAAAAACAAATCGCGTTGTCATCACTGGCTCCTAATCAGGTGGGCAATGGGTCCCATTCTTATTCTTCCTTCCATTTGAACCCTATCCGGTGGTAAAGACTCACTCCGGATACGTCTGATATTTAAGACTGCGTGTGAGGATCTCCGGCATCCCTCATTTTTTAAGCAGAAGAGCCCCCAATTGGACATGATCCAGGGAATCAATGAGAATGCCGAGGGAGGGATTCTACTTCTTAGTCGACAATATAATGCCTCGGCCCGGATCGTGCAACAATCCTATGGTCGCTACTTCCGAAGGGCGCCCCGTTCGCGATGTCAGAGAGGGTGAAAAAGCAATGTGAGAATTTTCCAGGTGGCACGAAATCCCGAATGTGCCTCATTGCGGGTTGTTCCATTTGGCTGTAGACGCGTAAAGGCCTCTTTATCGGTCGCTGATCCTCAGCACAGGCTTGATGGTTTCTCCGCGTCCGGCATCGGCCATGGCCCGGTTGATATCTTTAAAATCATAAAACTTCACCATGCGGTCAAAGGGAAACTGTCCGGTCTGATAGAGCTCGATCAGCTTGGGGATGAAACTCTGCGGCACGGCGTCGCCCTCTATGATCCCGATGGTTCTTTTCCCCTGGGGAAGATCGTCTCTCCCGGTTTCCCCTGTTAAGAGTGCTACGGCGCCGTAGGGGTTCAGTACGTCGACGGCCAGATGGTGCATCTTCGGGCTGCCGGTGGTCTCCACCACGTAATCGACTCCTTTTCCGGTGATTTGGGCGATGCGCGTGGCGATGTCGTTATGGCGGGTATCGATCGTTTGGGAAGCGCCAAGCTCCAGGGCGAGGGCAAGCCTTTTCGGGTGGATGTCCACACCGATGATTGGCTCGGCGCCCACGATGCGTGCCGCCATGACCGCGGCCAGTCCCACGGCGCCGGTGCCGAAAACGGCGATGCTTTCTCCTTTCGATACCGCAAGGGAATTCATTACGGTTCCTGCTCCCGTCTGCAGGCCGCAACCCAACGGCGCCAGAAGGTCCAAAGGCAGAGCCTTGGAGACCTTGACCAGGTTTCTCTCGGTGACCAGGGCATGGGTGGCAAAGGAGGATTGGCCGAAGAAATGGCCGTGCACGCCGTTTCGCTGGAGCGAATTGGTGCCGTCCAGACGCTGGAAACCGAAGTTTGCCTCCCAGAAGCGCTCGCAATCCACGGGGCGCCCGCCTTTGCATGGAGGGCAGTTGCCGCAGGATTGATAAGAGAGCACGACGTGTTCGCCGGGCCTGACATTTGTTACACGGCTGCCGGCCACTTGTACGATTCCAGCACCTTCATGACCCAAAACCACCGGGCCGGGGGCTCCATCGAAGTGGTCGCGGAAGTCGATGTCGGTCCGGCAGATGCCCGAGGCAGTCAGGCGGACCAGGATCTCGTCTTCCCGAGGCCCTTCCATCACGAGGGATTCAATCCTCAAGGGGCCGCCCCTTTTTCGCAAAACGGCTGCCTGAATTCGAACCTCGTTAACGCCGGAATGCGGGCTCAAAGTCTACCTCCTTGTAATCGGCGGCATGTGTTTGTTATTTCCGTGCAAGTGGTGGTTCGGAAAAAGGAGACTCAAAAAGCGACACTCGCCATTTATTGAGAAGATATCCTCCTGTCCCTTATCCCTCAAGCACAAGGTTTGATAAAACCATGCCGGTGCCGGCAATCACTGAAAATACGCTAAACAGGATCAATGCGGCCAAGGTGAGTTTCTTCTGAATTGCGGGAACGATCTCCTTGAGACTTTTTATCTTCCCAAAGGGCATCAGCATACCCACCCCCGCGCCGCATATGGTTGCGCCAAGAAGAGAAATGTAAAGCGGATAACCTATGTAACCGTATTCTTCCTGCAGGAAACAGAATGGGCAATGATGGGTCGGCAGTTCATAAAAATAAAGACTGATAAATGAAAAGATGGCTAACATGGATATGAAAAAGGTGATGATGCTCGCTCCGGAAAAGCCATATCCACCCTTTTTCTTCACATAGTAGTAGGCCCCTAAGGCCAGCGTGAGGACCATGCTCGAATAAAACGCCACTTTCATGGGATTAGCGGGAAATATTGTCAACTCCGATGTGAGATTGCTCCCCCCGGCGCTGAATAGACTCCCGCAGCAGGACGTAATAATATCAGGACTGAGCCGCAGGAAATAATTGGCCTGCAGCACGATTTCAAGGAGAATAAAAGGCGCCAGAACGAGAAGAAAGGCATATTTCTTCTTGATCAGCGGATAATCATAGGCGCGATTGTCCGTGTAATTCAAGATTAGCCACAAGCCCGCCATAAGGAAATTGAACAATTTGAGGAGGAGAGCGGGATAACCGTATTCATTGGCATAAAGAGATCCGGCCGCGCACATGGCCCCTGTCAGAAGGGTATGGAGTTGGTCCGCTGTGAAAATGTAGAGAAAAAGGGAGAGGATTTCAAAAGCAAAAAGATAGGTAAGGAAGGTAGAAATCAGGTACGTTTTTCTCTCAAGGCCGAGTTGACGTTCACTTCCGCTTCGAATATCCCATTGCCAAAGGATTCGGATGGCGTACGATGAGGCGTACAGAACGATTATACCGCAGATTGCCGAGGCCACAAAAAGGGAGATGATGATGGGATGAAAGATCATCAACCCGCCTCATCGATTGCTCCGTCCCTTACGCCAATCACCTTATCGACTACTTCCGATTCGCACACAAGCGGATCATGACTGGCGATGAGAACGGTTTTCTTTTCATCCTTGAATCTTCCCACAATCTCCATGAACTCCCGTGAAAGGGCTGTATCCAGGTGTGAGGTCGGTTCATCGGCAACGATCACGAGGGGATTGTTGATGAGTGCCCGCACAATGGCAACCCGCTGGGCCTCACCGCCGGAGAGCCACTCTACCTTGGCGCTCGCCTTCTTCGGGATACTGAAAAGATCAAAGAGATCCATTGCCCGCTTCTTCAAGGATGCATAATCTTCACCCAAGGGATAGGCCGGCAACATGGCGTTTTCCAGGGCGGAAATACCTTTGATAAGATTGAACTGTTGGAAAATGAACCCGAATGTTTTCCGTCTTATCTCTGTCAGAAATCTTTCCGGCAGGCTGGTCATCTCCCTTCCAAGGAGCCAGATTCGTCCTGATGTAGGCCTTCCCATACAACCGATCAGACTCAAGAGCGTCGTTTTTCCAGAGCCGCTGGGGCCCCTGAATACGGTCACCTTGCCATCGTCAATGGAAAGGCTGACTCCTTCTAAGGGCCACAAATTCATTTGGCCTGCCGGCGTTGAAGACCTTTCGAATGTCCTGAAGCTCAATCACTCCTACGTCCTCATCACCGAATCAGGGTCGATCGTCGCGGCCCGCCACGAGGGGATAATCGTTGCCACCGTGTAGGGAACCACCGTAAGGAAGAAAAGTGCCACGATCTGGCTGCCGTCTATGTAGGGCCTTGCCTTGAAGTGTGGATAGAGGACGGACCAGCCTTTAAGTACTGGTTCAAAGAGCATGGACGAAGCGAAAAATACGTGAAAATAGGCCAGAATAACCCCCATGAGAAAAGCGGAAAGGGAAACGATCATTCCCTCCCAAAACTTCATCAAAAGGACATCCGATGTCTCCCACCCGATGGCCTTCAGTATCCCGATTTCCCTTCTCTCTTCCTGACTCAAACCCGATGCCCGATCGCATGCGAAGATGACAAAAGCCAGGAGGGCGCCCATGAGGATCACCATCATGACCCCCCCGCGCCAATTGAAAATGGCATCATAGGTCCTCAGGATTTCATCCTTGAGGATTTGTCTCGAATCCGGGAGACGTTCCGCAACCTTTATGGCGATGGTAGGAATTTCCCTTGGGTTTCTGATCGCCAGCGTTACATCGGTGGCATAGCCCTTTGGTGTGCCAAAGAGTGTCCTGAAGTCATTCTCCGAAATCAGGACGAGATCGGAGGACACCAATGCGGATTCCCGAGAGAGTGTCCCTCCGATCTCAAACTCAATGATATTCCCGTCATGGGCCTTGAATTCCATCACATCCCCGTCAAAGAGGAGCCTTGTTCTCGCCACGCCCTCACCGATGATAATCTTCCCGGGTGTGAGCCTGTTGTCATCGGAGGCCATTATTGTGTAATTGGCGCCGGAGATAGGGTCATAATAATTTCCCCAGAGGCGCTCTTTTACAGAAGTGACGCCCCGAATCTTCCGGATTTTGTCCATATAGCTGATGGGTATCAGATCGTGGCGGCCAACGGCCATCTTCTGGACGATCATGTCGGGCGAACCCTGAAGGATTATGGAGGCTTCTCGCCTGAGAGAGTAGGTGAAGAAAAGTACGGAAGCCAGGAAAAATACGACCGTGGTATAAACAAGAAACAGGGCAATGTTTTTCCCCTTTTTTCTCATGAGAGAGGCAAGGGTGAAGTCGATGATGTTCCTTTGACTCTTAATCCATTTGGCCATACCATTTCCTGAGACCTTCCGGGGGCGCTACCAGCGATCCGGAAGGAAAATGTTCCAGCGACATGGGGGAATCCTGAAAAGGGGTGTGTAAATCCGCCTGAGATAGATGACGCGTATAGGTGGCCTCGGTAAAGAGACAGAGATCGGTTAACTGGAGCGTATTCAAAAGCTCTGTTTCTTCACCAAAAAATCGGCCATTGCCCTTTTCCTGGAAAGACGCATGGGCGAAAATCAGAAAAAAGACGGCGATGTTGCACGCCATATAGACCAGGTACAGCGTCGATTTTCTCATAAGCATTTTTCAGAACAGTCCTTTGTTATTCCGCGACGTTGCTTATTACATCTTTTTCATTCTCTTCATTTTTCGTTTTTCCCGGATCATCTTGGTGTCCTGATACATGTCTTCATAAGAAGCCTTCATGGCATTGTCAAAACTGGCGATTGCCCCTCCGTTTTCTTCGACAAACTTTTCGGCGTCGGCCTTGTTTTCAAATGCCCACTTACCCTGCTTGGTCATCACGCCCATCTTTTTCCCGCCGATGACCCATACCGCGGTCTCGGCATCGATGAGATTCTTGTTGTTAAAATCTCCCACCTTTATGGCCTTGGGGGTTTTATCGATATTTAAACACAGGTCAACGGCTGCGCAGTGAATACTGCATAGTCCAACGGCCGACCCGTCGTCATATTCAATCAGCATTCTGGTTTGGGCAAATTTTTGTCTGTCCATTCCGCAGTATTTACAGGAGGGATACTCCTGAATGTCTTTCTGCACCATGGCAAAGACCATCGTTGCGGTGAACATACACAGAGCCATTACCAGAACACTTGTTTTTCTTCTTTTCATCTTCACTTTCTCCTTTTCCGTTTCCATGTTTACATCCATTTCTACTTAGTCAATTTGAATACCTCGTTCCACGTTCCTGCATGGGAACGAATCTATTGGGCATCCACATTAAATCTTACGGTTGCGATCTTCCCCTCGTGCTTGATGATGATCCGAATATACCATGGACCGGCCATGATGATATCCATTTTGGCTTCATATTTCTCGTCTTCCGGGTCAGCCTTTGTTTTATAGTTCATGGGGACCATCCTGGGCATGGGCGGCATATAATAATTCACCAACACTTCCGCGTCGGTAATGCTCTTGCCCGACCCGTCCTTGATGCCGATTTGGATATGATTGTCGCCTAAGACAAGGGGATATCTGTCTATCGTTGCTTCCACCTGGTATCCTTTCGCATTTTTTTTGACCGTAAGCTCTCGTGATTCAGCCATGCCCCCTGTCAGAAGAAACAGGATGAATGAGACAGTCAGGATTCTGACGGCAGTGGCCGAGAGGCGCCGGGAGGCCCGTTTGCTGTCGGGAATGACTGTGAGTCCGGGGAATCTATGGCTCATGTCTTCAACTGCTTCTTCAACTCAAAGTTCCATTTCCAGATCTGATAGACGGACGGATAGACCAGCAGTTCCAGCAAAAAGGAGGTCAATATGCCTCCGATCATGGGGGCGGCGATCCGTTTCATGACATCCGAACCGCTTCCGACCGCCCACAGGATCGGGATAAGCCCTAAAAAAGTGGTTGAAACCGTCATGAATTTGGGCCGCAGCCGTTTCACCGCCCCGTATCGAATGGCTTCCTGCAGATCGGCCAGACTGCGGAGCCGGCCTTCGCTCTTTGCCTTTTCATAGGCCAGGTCGAGGTAAAGGAGCATGAAGACCCCCGTCTCCGCGTCCACGCCCAGCAGGGCGATGAGCCCCACCCAGACTCCGATGCTCAGGTTGTAGCCTAACAGGTAAAGGAACCAGAAGGCGCCGATGGCGGAAAAGGGCACCGCCAGAAGGATGATAAAGGTCTTGGTCATAGACCGGGTGTTCATATAGAGCAGCAGCAAAATCAGGAACAGGGTCAATGGAACGATGACGGTTAACCGCTCCTTGACGCGCTGCGAAGCCTGGTAGTCGCCGCTCCACATAAAGGCATAACCCGGGGGCAGCTTCACCTCTTTCCGCAGCAGGCGGTCCGCCGCTTCAATGTAGCCGTTCGGATCGCGATCGGCGATATCCACATACACGTAGCCGGAGAGGAGCCCGTCCTCGTTTCGGATCATGGAGGGGCCGCTTTTCATCCGGATGTCAGCCAAATGAGCCAGGGGAATTTGCTCTTTTCCCCCGAAAGCAGGTACAAGAATCCTTTTCAGCGCCCCCATGTCGGACCGGAAGCCGCGTTTATACCGCACGTTCACCGGATAGCGCTCCCTTCCTTCCACCGTGGTGGTTATGTTGTCGCCGCCGATGGCATTCTCCACCACGGCCTGGGCCTCCCGCATGCTCAGGCCATAACGCGCCAATTCCACCCGGTTCCACTCCACATCGAGAAAATAGCCGGTGGCGGTCCGCTCGGCGAAAACGCCCCGCGTTCCTTTGATGGACGGCAGAAGGGATTCGATCCGGGCCCCGATCTTTTCGATGGTTTCGAGATCCGAGCCGTTGATTTTAAGCCCCACCGGAGTTCGCAGTCCGGTACTCAACATATCGATTCTGCCCTTGATGGGCATGGTCCACGAATTCGCTAAGCCGGGAATGCGGACCGCCTCGTTCATCTCACTGATTAGCTCCTGCTGGGAGATGTGGTCCGGGGTGATGTGCCGGAAAAGTCTCTTCGCCCATTCCGGCGCCCAGGAGGTGTACCAGGTGTCCTTTTTGCGCCATTCGGACTTGGGCTTGAGAATAATCACGGTCTCCAGCATGGAGAGCGGCGCCGGATCGGTGGAGGTCTCGGCCCTGCCTGCCTTTCCCAGCACGTATTTCACTTCCGGAAATTGTTTAATGATGCCGTCGGTGACCTGAAGCAATCGCTGGGCCTCGGTAACGGAGATTCCCGGCATGGTGGTGGGCATATAGAGGATGGACCCTTCTTCCAGGGGAGGCATGAACTCCGAGCCGAGCTTTAAATAGATCGGGACCGTGGCGATCATCAATACCAGAGACCCCGCAATCACCAGCCATCTCCAGCGCAGCGACCAGGTTGCCACCGGATTGTAGATACGGATCAGGAAACGGCTGATGGGGTGTTTCTCCTCGGACCTGATGGTTCCCACCAAAACGGCATTGGATGCCCGGCACAGCCATGCAGGGCGAAAATTGAAATTCTTCATGTGGGTCAAGAGCAACCGCAGGGCAGGGTCCAGGGTAATCGCCAGAACGGCGGCAATGATCATTGCGAGCGTTTTGGTGTAAGCAAGCGGCTTGAAGAGGCGGCCTTCCTGGGCCTCCAGGGTAAGGATGGGCAGGAAAGAAACGGCGATCACCAGCAGGGCGAAGAAACTGGGTCCTGCCACCTGCTTCACGGCGCGGACGATCACCGATCGGTAATCCTCCTTTCGACCGGTTTCCTCCCACTGCTCCAGGTTCTTGTGGGTCTGTTCGACCACCACGATGGCCGCATCCACCATGGCCCCGATGGCGATGGCGATCCCGCCCAGCGACATGATATTGGCCGTGACCCCCAGCATTCGCAAGGGGATAAAAGAGAGGAGAATGGCAATAGGCAGAGTGATCACCGGGATGATGGCGCTCGGAATGTGCCAGAGGAAGACGAAAACAACCAGGGCCACGGTGATCAGCACCTCGACGACGGTGGATTTGAGATTGCTGATGGCGCCAAGGATCAGGTCGGATCGGTCGTAAATCGTCACGACCTTTACGCCCGGAGGCAGCCCGGGCTCGATCTCCTTGAGCTTCGCCTTGACCCGCTGGATCACGTCCAGGGCGTTCTGCCCGTGTCGCATGATGACGATCCCGGAGACCACATCGCCCTTGCCGTCCAGATCCGCAACCCCCCTTCGGATATCCGGGCCCAGGACCACCTGAGCGATGTCCTTGACGCGAATGGGCGTGCCCGTATCGGTTGCCGAAACCGCGATGTTCTCGATGTCCTCAACCGACTTGACGATAGCCGCGGCCGCGAACGCTGTATTCTGTTCCCCCGAACTCGATGAGACGTCCCGCCGATTCATAGTTGCCGTCTCGCACCGCCTCCACCACCCGGTTGATGGAGAGGTTGAAGGCCTGAAGCCGGTTCGGGTCCACATTCACCTGGTACTGTTTTCCAAAACCCCCAACGGGCGCCACCTCGGCCACGCCCGGCACCGACTCTGAGATAATATTTGAGGTAAAAATCCTGGTAGGTCCGCAGATCGGCCAGGCTGTTCTTCCCGGATTCGTCCACCAGGGCGTACTGAAAGACCCAGCCAAGCGGCGTGGCATCCGGTCCAATCTCGGTTTTGGCGCCCTCCGGCAGCCGGGGCAGCACCGCGGAAAGATATTCCTGGGTCCGCGACCGGGCCCAGTAGATGTCCGTGCCGTCCTCGAAGATGACGTAAACATAAGAATAGCCGAAGTCGGAAAATCCGCGGACGGCCTTCACCTTTGGCGCGCCCACCATGGTCGATACAATGGGATAGGTCACCTGCTCTTCCACAAGGTCCGGACTTCGGTCCCAGCGGGAAAAGATGATCACCTGGGTGTCGCTCACGTCCGGGATGGCGTCAAGGGAGACGTGTTTCATCGACCACCAGCCCCAGATGCAGCCGGCGGCGACGAGCAGGAATACGATCGGCTTGTGTTTGACGGAAAAATCTATGATGCGGTTAATCATTGCTTGCCGGAGGTTGCGGCTGGTCGGAGGCCGGTTGTTCTTGGATTTCGGACTTTGTCTCGGAGGCAGGGACATCGGGTGTCACGGCGGCTTCACGGCTGCCCATCTGTGTATCCGCCGCCTTTTCATCTGAAGCCGCGGCGGTCCCGTCCGATTGCTGGGAGGGGTCTTCCTTGTCTTCTCTTTTGATTCCTAAATATTTGGCGCCGGGGAATCCTCCCCATCCTTTGCTCCATTCGGGAGGCGGCGCGCCCTCCTTGTCCGGACCGTCCCAATCGATGACCTCCGGCGTTGTCGGGTATCGCCGGGGGTGTCCTTCGTCTCCTTCTTTGAATTCAGCATCGGCCTTTTTAATTCGCTCCGGTCTCCCTTGAAAGGCCTGAGCAGATCCGCCCAGGTGCGTTTCATCCCCGGCACCAGCGGCGTGATCCTCTCTTTTTCATTTCCGGCTGTTCTTTCCGAACGTATTTTTCCGGTTCTTTTTCGAATTCCCTTTTGCATTCGTCCGAAGAGAAATAAAAGGTCTCATTTGCGTAGGAAGCGATCCTTTCGAGCATCTCAGCCTCTTCTGCATCCACGTTCCTGCCGCAAACAGGGTCTACGCGCAGTTTCAGATCCGGACCCAGAGCGGCGATTTCCATCCTGCTTTCGGAGTCGATGAAGGAAATTACCTGAAACGGCGATCTTTTCTCCTGGCTTGAGGCCGCCCGTGATTTCAACCTGTCTGCCTAATCTCCAGCCTGTTTGAACCCTGCGGGGTTCGAAGGCCCCGTTGCCTGCATCCACATAGACAATCGCCATCGTCCCTGCGTCAAGGACGGCGTCTGCCGGCACATTCAGGGACGGCGGCATGGTGATGGGAATCTCGACGTCCACAAACATGTCGGGCCTGAGGTCATATCGGGGATTGTCCACATCAAGCCGCACCTTGAGCGTCCTGGACGTGGGATCGAAGAGGGGGAGCACCTCGCCCACGCTTGCGTTGAAGGTCTTTCCCATCTGGGCGTGCTTTACCGCCACGGTCATCCCGGGCCTCATATGCATGGCCTCGTCCTCATAGACATCCGCATAGACCCAGACCTTTCCGATGTCGGCTATGGTGTAAAACTCCTCCGCGGCCTTGAACCATTGGTTGAGGGTGACATTCCGGTTCAAAACGACGCCGTCGGCCGGCGATCTCACCTGCAGGTAGGGCCGTGCCTGCCTCGTATTGGCCAATTCCTCGGTCTGGGCGTCGGTGATCCCCAGATTCTGGAGGGCCTGGACGGCCACGCGGATCTGGTTGTTGGCGAGATCGGTCTGCTGGTGGCGGAGTTGACCTCCTAACTGTTGCTTGATGCGGTCGACATTGTCCAGGGCAATCAGATAAGTCAACTGGGCATTGTAGTAAGCGGCAAGCGCCTCCGCCAGGATCTGATTTTTCCTGACGATGCTTCCCGTGGTAACGTCGGAAATCTCCCTGATCCAGCAGTCGGTCGAGGAATTGACGCGATAGGTCCTGGTTTCGTCGGGAACAACCCTCCCATAGAGGCGGAGGGTGTAGGTCATTGGTCTTTTTTCGGCAGCGGCGACCTTCACCCCGATAAGCTGCCGCCTGGCCGGGCTGATCTTCACCGCTCCGGGAGAGAGCGGGACCGCGTTGCCTTCCTCGCCGGGGCTTGAATAGTCCGGCTCGTCCCTCACCGATTCGACGGACGGTGCTTTTGCATAATGCCCTCCAGCCAGAAAAGAGAGAAGAGCAATGCAGAGAATAACTATCGCAATGGTGACTTTTTTCATATCCAGGGTCGCTCTCATATCAAATTCAATAATAAATACATATTTTAAACGTATTAATGCTTCAAACTGAAATATTGTTCAAGTGCAACAGGATTATATTAACAGTGATCCAGTGCAGGGAGGGGCCACCCATAAGGCCCCTCTGCACTGTAACATTAATCAACCGGACCTTGACCCTGATCAGGTTGTTTTCTTGAACCTTCGCCCGAGTCCTGCCAGTCCAAGCAGACCTGACGCCAGAAGCAGCACGGTCGCAGGTTCAGGAACCGGGGCGGCTTCATGGGCCGTAACAATCGCCTGCACAGTAGCCGAGTCGCCAGGGCCGAATGCGCAGATATCGCTATAGTCCACATCGAAATATTCGCCGCTTGTAAGAACGACGGTCTGAGGCAGATTTTCGTCCCAGATCAGTTTCCCCCCTGACAATGCGCCGAAGATGGTAAGCCACCAAGCCTCTCCTTCACCAGTAACAGAACCAGACCCGGAAGGGGACTCAAAGGCCAGGGTAGCCACAACAGAGGCACTTCCCACGCCGATGCCCCAGCAGGCAGGATCCACAGTTAATGTAAAAAAGTCAAACGAGTAGCTTTCCCCATCCCCCAGTGAAAAAATCCGGGAATCAAGATCAGCATCGAGGGACGGCGATATGGTGCCGAGCCAGGTGCCGGTGACCGACACATTCGAATTGGGCCCATCGATACCAAAATCGATTGGAGCAGCCCTTGCGTTGGCTGCCGGACCGAGGCCCAGGCCGGCAAGCAGAGATAAAATCATGAACAATTTTTTCATGCAATTCCTCCTTTGAAAGAGCAAGTGCGAAGCTTACCCCACCATCTATCCCATCATGCTTGTCTCTTCGTATATTTCTTTCTGCGAAATCCGGCCAAACCTACCAGACCTATCCCGAGAAGCAGCATGGTCGCAGGTTCGGGGACCGGCGCTACAGTTATGTCGGCGCCAATAATCGAATCACCCCCAGCAGACTCGTAATAAGGGTAATCCTCCGCATTGTATGCAAAAAAGGACATAGGAGCGCCCCCCAGGGTGCTCACACCAAAAAAATCTACTTGCAGGTCCAGAAAGCTAAATCCCGGGAGCTATTCCATCGAAAAAAATAGTTGCAAGCATTCCTGAGGATGCCTGCGTAGCAGGGGCGGGTTCTGTCCCATAATAATCAGAAAATCCGGACAGGATCAAATATCCTGGAGAAAATTCCTGAGCAAAAGTGTTGCTTCCATAGGCCACGTTATCAACTGTCACATCCAGAAAATCTGTGAAAACTGCATTGTTAAAACCCAAAATAGTATCGTTAAAAAGGATACTCAAGTCATATGCCCCAAGGCTGGGATGTTCACTTGTTCCACTATCAAGAGCAAAATCACCATTAAGTTCTCCCACCCACAGATTAACTGAAGCAGTACTATTTTCGTAAATTTGTTGGGACACAGGATCCAGCCACAGACTGAAGCCAAAAGCCGGCCCGGCAGCTAAGATCAGGGAAATACCCACGCTCAATAACAAAATAACTTTTTTCATTTTTTATTCCTCGCTTTATTTTACTCTTGTTTAAAATTAATCCTGGCTCAATGAATCTTTCCCATCCCTTTTATGGGATGGGAAGGATGTTAATATACTCTCTCGATTTCCTTAAGGACAATTCTGCTCGAACAGCTGCGCTATCGCGCTGACATCCGCTGTGGTTACGACGCCGTCACCGTTGATATCATGAATTGCGGGGTCAGTATTTCGACTTCGGATGGCCGCGATCAGCATATTGTAATCAGAGCGTCCGACGCAACCGTCGTTATTGAGGTCTCCCATGACAGGATAATCGCTATGCTTTGTCTTGCCATTCCACGGTATAGTTACGCATCATCTCGTTGTCTTCGTGATCGAGGATATGGCAATGCCAGACATAGCCCACGCCACTAACGAGTGCAGCCGGGTCGAAAGGATAAGATTGCTTCCTTCCCCTGGCACACAGCCATCTGTACAGGCCGGCACCCTGGCCACCGGTCCCGCACGGTCCACTAGGGCGTACCTGTCACCGGCGCGTCCTGAGGCGCCCACCGAACTACTATCCGGGTTACCTCTCCCGGGATAGGTGATGACGGTATCCTTCCAGCCCATCTCATACGGCAGCGGAAGCGTCCGCTTGTTCTGCAGAAAAGGCGATTGCCGGGTTGCCACCGATCGCGCCGTCGGCGTTCCCCGAACTGTACTGGTTCGGAGGACCGCCTCCCCGGGAGCACGCCATTGGCAAGAAGCAGGGCGTCATACTGATTGATCCATGACGGACGTGAACGGCGTGCGGTCCAGGAGCTGGAAGCTCACAAGGTGCGTATGCATCGGGTGCGCATCGGCCGTGATGTTGATAATTTCCCATATTTCGGTGTCCCCCACCGCCGGAAGCTCTGTTTCGCGGCAGAGCACTACCCCGGTGGTGCCAGGCAAAGCATCCGGTGGTCTATTCAGATTGTATTTCGAGTTGTTCACGACCAGTTCGAGCGGGCCTCCCGGACCGATCACCTCGTTCAGGGTCAACTGGCGAACGATATTTTCAGTTGCGGCGCTGGTGATTACAGCGGAACGGTAGGGAGTGAACCATGATGACCGGATCGATGGGGTTAGTTGTAGCGTTCTGAGGACTGTCCCAGCTGCTATGGTGGTATTGAGGTATCTGGCCAGCAACCAGTGAATTGCATGACGGTATCGGTGCCTCCCGCCGTGGGTTTTGCATCGCCGCCCGGGTACGGAGTCCGCGCCGAATTCATCATAATGACCTGGTCCCGACGGGAAGTCGCCGCGAAATCCACGATGACCTCATAGCGCTCGCCCGGCGCAATGAGGATGTTGGGCGTTGAGACGGCGGTCTGCGAGATAGCCGTCGTCCGTGGCAATGGCGATGAAGGGCATATTCATGTTGCTCGTTTTGTTCGGTTTATTTTTATTTGCCATAACCGCATTGAGCGTAAGGTCATAGAACCGTGCATTGGAGCCGTCCAAGAGGCGGAAGCGGTATTGCCTGGGCTCCACGTTCAGATTCGGCCAGGTCTTTCCGTTCACGCAGATGGCGTCTCCGATGAACTCCGGAATCCAGAAGGGGTGGACCGTCGGGTTGGGTTGAGGGTTCGATGCCAGGTTGTAGAAAATCTGGCCGGTCGTGTCGAAACTCCTGTCCTGGATGATGAGCGGGATGTCATGCTGTGGGAACGCCGGCATGGTGGCAAGCGGTGCACTTGGTCCTCCCGGATCCATTATGGCGTAAACGCCTGCCATACCCGCGAACACGTTCAGCCGCGTGATGCCGAAGCCATGGGGATGGAACCAGATCGTTGCCTCCTGCTGTCCGTTTAGGTACTCGTAAGTGTTGCCGCTGAAATCCTATGCAGTGCTGTGGGCGTGTGCTATCAGATTCGTGCGTAAACCAGGAATCAGGCCCGCCGTCCCAGGCCGGCGCTACCTCGCCGCCATGGATGTGTACTGAATCAGGCAACGGGCCCGCGTATGGCAGCATGACCGCATGTCGGGTTGGTAAAGGCCCGGTGTTTCCCGGATCGCAACCCGTAGGACCCTGTATCGCCTAAAGGGTTTGCCCAGTCGAGCGTCTGATCTATGGGCAGCAGGTTGGCCTGCACAAAGCCATTGACAGGCAATTCATTTATGTATGTCGGGTGAGTCGGAGTCCTCTCTCCGCCACGACGACCGGACCGAGGTAGCTGGGGCGGACATGCAGCCGCATCCGCATGCGATCGTCGTGCATCGGTATCAGTAGTAGCCCCAGACCGACGACGGGTGTTGGGGGCAGTAGTCAGCCGGAACCGCCAGCGGGACGCCCGTGCTGGGCAGAATCTGCGCCTGGAATTCCCTCAAATGGATATTATAAGCCGGTGTGCCTCGATCGCATCGTTACAACCATTATGTTATCTTAGCCTCCGGCAACTGATCTACAACTTCGGGATATCTCCTGCCACCGGCAGGAGTGTTTGCATCGGAAGCTGGCTCGGTATTGAGCAGTGCCGGCGCAGTAACGTTTCACCGCGCCCGCATTGGCGACAGTGAGCAGGAACGCTGCCACACTCATCATTACAATAATCCTCTTTTTCATTTTTCTGGTCTCCTTTCGATTCAATTTCTTACCATTCATCTCATCAAAAAACCAATAAACCCTCTTGCTGATTCCGTTTCTTTTTACCTCCTCTCAGAATTTCATGTTCGATTTACTCCCGATGAGAAATTTAATTTTTTCGGTTTGGCCACGGGTTAGCCTGAATGTTTAAGGATAGGCCTTGCCGTCGATCTTCTCGATGTTCACGTTGTCACCTGAAACACTCCGGACCTCAATGGGAACGGTCTTCTGGTTTTTTACGAACTCGTCCAATACCTTGGGATTTGGATTGAGGATCGTATACATCTCAGTGGGTACATCGCCCCGCTTGGCCTGTATGATGTATCCATGTCTTGCTTTCACTATTTCCCCCATGAGGTTCATTTTTCTCACCGTGCGTGTCTGGGCGATCCGTGGGCTCGAAGGCTGTGCCGCTTTATCCCCTTTTTCGACCCCGACCAGTTCCATCTCAAAAACGAGAACCTTGTTGGGTGGAATTCTTCTGACCGAGACCGCCCCTTCCATAGGCAAGGTCCGGGGGGACAAAAAGCTCCCACTTGGAGCCAACCTTCATCATGGGCAATGCCTCGGTCCAGCCCTTGATGACGCCATCGACCTGAATTTTTGCCGGCTCGCCTTTTGCGTAGGAGCTGTCGAATTCCTTTCCGTCTATAAACGTGCCTTTATAGTTGACCGTGACGAAGTCTTCCGGGCCGGGGGAGCTCCCGTTACCCTCCTTCAACACCTTGTACTGGAGGCCGCTCTTGGTGGTTTTGATGCCTTCCTTCTTCTTATTCTCCTCCAGAAACTTCTCCGACTCCTTTGCGTTTTCGACAATCTGCTCCTGGATTTTTCTCATCTGGATTTCGCGTGCCCTCTTCTTGAGGTCCACGATGAGCGTTTTCATCTCTTCATCGGTCAGAAGGGGCTGTTTGTTGCTGACGGCATCCTGCAGGCCCTGGATAAGCTTCTCCATATCGACGTTGACGCCGTCGGTCGTCATGCTGCGCCCGACCTGATAACCGATGCTGTAGCTTTCCTTTTGATTTTGATTCTCCAGTGCCGTCGCGGGTTCCGCAGCAAAAACATACGGCGTTGCCATAATCCAAACGCATAAAAACATGAACAGTCTCGTACTCCTCGCTTTTAACAATTTGTTGTACCTCCTTTAAATTTGTGGGGCAGTGTGTCCACCCAGCTGTCTTCATGAGATCCGTGGCTTTCCGTCCCCACCTCACGATGGGTTTGTCTTTGTGTCTATGAAAGGACCATGCGGTATAGCAATTAGCGCTTCCGACCAGGGAAGACAATGGGTTGCATACTGTATTCTTAGTAACTAAAACCCGCAGGCTTCCCTGGTGCCGGTTACATGAGCCCCGCGGTTTTTCCGTCCCCCGATCGCTCGAGGTTTGGCTTTTGCAGATGCCGCTCTCTTTTTTTTATTCGGTGCACCTGCTAAACGCATTTACAGCTCTACAGAAATATTGGCCAATGCCAAGGTTTGTCTTTGTGTCTATGAAAGAAGCAAAAACGCCCCTTATAGGCACTTTAGTGTTTTTAACCAGGGGAGACAATGGGGTGAATACTGTATTTTTATCGGAGGAAAACTGCAGTTTTACTTGGGTGTGGTTATTGGTTGAGAGGCAACAAGAGAAAATCCTCTCAGGTGAAGCTTGCTGATCAAACCGCTCCGTTGTGAATCAACATCTATCGGATTAAGATTAGTCGATTCGAGCAACGGCGCTCAAATACGACGCATCACCCAAAATCACCTGTTTCCCTGATGGGGTTCGCAGGAACTGTGGCTGAAAAAGTTCATCAATAATCCCAGTTTTTCTTTTTGTTCATTGGTAAGGTCGACGAATCTCAGGCCCCTCGTGCGCAGTTCCCCTCCACTGAACGACTGATTCTCCATCAGCCTTCCGATATCATAAACGGTTTGACAGGAGATGTTTGAAATGTGGAGACCGTAGCAGCCGTGTGAGATGATATCGATGGAGTCCGACCTGAATGGATCGTTTTCTATTGGTTGATAATCGAGGGCAAGGCCGTTTTCCCCGATGTTCTTGATCGAGCAAAAAGTGACTCCTGGTGGATTCGAAATTTGAGCCATCTCCGCACTTACCCGATAGCGGGGAAATTCTCTTTTTTCCCATGTTCATCCAGCCCTCCTTCGTCACTGAATCGCCTGTTTGGATAGATTTTCGGAATTAACGGTTCAGTTCGGCGATCCGCAATAACCATTACAGCAAGACCCGTTCCACACTCCGACGGCAAGTCTAATTGCAATGTAATAGGTTGTGAAATCAGCTATTTGAGTGGTTTTAAGCAGGGCTTTCAATCGAGAAGGGCCACTTTCCAAAACAAGGGGCGGGGTGCAAAAATTGCCTACAATAAAACAGATTATATAGGAATTACGGAACGTTGGATAGAAGTGTGCAATTTCTGACTATGCTGTTTCTGCAGGCTTAGTCCATCCCATACGACTCAAGCTTCTTTCTCAGCGTGTTCAGGGCAATGTCCAGGATACGAGCTGTTTGCGACTTGTTTTGCCCGGTCTGACGATAGATCTCCATGATGTGGGATTTTTCAACCTGCCAAAGGGACTGCTTGGCCCCGGAAACCTGCGGGGACGTTGCCCTGTCGGACGGTTCGAAACCGTGCAGGTCGGGGGCGAGGTGCCTTGAGCAAATGGACCCTCCCTGAGCAAGATTCAGTGCGGATTGAATGATCGCTTTGAGCTCGCGGATATTTCCGGGATAGTTGTAATCCATGAGCATTTGCAACGCCTCCGGATCGATGCCCGGATGGGCTGCGCCGGCGAATTTTCGGATGAAGCTCTTTGCCAGCAGCGGAATGTCCTCTTTGCGTTTCCTCAGGGGCGGGAGGTTGATCCAGCCCCCCCGGAGTCGGTAGTACAGGTCTCTGCGGAAGAGGTTTTGGCGCATCAGGCGGTCTACATCCGCGTTGGTGGCCGAGATGAAGCGCACATCGACCCTGCGGGGGGTGGCGGTGCCGATTTTCATGAATT
Organism: uncultured delta proteobacterium; assembly: GCA_963747555.1. Taxonomy (GTDB): domain Bacteria; phylum Desulfobacterota; class DSM-4660; order Desulfatiglandales; family Desulfatiglandaceae; genus DUZB01. Next base: position 241,067 of record CAVVFZ010000023.1, on the reverse strand, counting down.
CGCCTTCTTGCAACACCCGGAGCAGTTTTCCCTGAAGGTCGGACGCCAGATTGGCGATTTCATCCAGAAAAAGCGTCCCCCGGTTGGCGGTTTCCAGATAGCCGGAGTGGTCGTTTTCGGCCCCGGTAAACGCCCCCTTTTTGTGACCGAAAAACTCGGCATCGAACAGGGTGGCGGTCAGCGATCCCATGTTGAGGGGCATAAAAACGGAGGTTGCTCGGCTGCTTGACGCATGAATCGCCTTGGCGAGGAGTTCCTTACCGGTCCCTGTTTCGCCGGTGATCAGAATTGGAATGTCGCTTTCGGCATGCAACTCCGCTTCTTTCAATATCCGGAGCATGCTCGTCGACTGGGTGATAATCGGCTCGAAAGCTTCCCTGTTTCGTATTTCGGGCAGGCTGCCGTGTTTTGTCAGGTTGAGGATTTCCAGATTTCGCTTTCTTTCCAATGCCCTTTCGATGGAGGACATCAGGTCCTCTTTCGACATCGGCTTCACGAGGTAGTCGTATGCGCCAAGTTTGAGACATTTGACCGCCATTCGGGCATCGTCATGAGCCGTCACCATAATGCATTCGGTTTCCGGGCTTGCTTTGATGATCCGCTGCAGCAGTTCATCTCCATTCATCCCCGGCATGCTGACATCGATCAGGGCGAGGTCGTAAGCTTCTCCGCTCTCGATGTCGGCAGCGGCTATCCTGGGGTCGGCCTCCGCCCTTATGTTCCTGAACCCTGAGGTGATTAACCCTCGCCGGATGGTGTCCAAAAAACCGATATCGTCGTCAACTACCAGAATTCGCTGTTTCATTTGGCTTAAATCCTTTTTGAATTTCGCTGCTCCCTGTCGGGCAAAATCACCTTGAAAGTGCTTCCATGGCCCGGCTCGCTGGCAACTTCAATCCTCCCCCTCAAGCTCTCCACCAGATTGCGGCAAACGTAAAGCCCCAGACCCGTTCCCCTGCCGTGAGACCTGGAGGTGAAAAAAGGCTCGAAGATGTGCTTCAACGTCTCTGCATCCATCCCTTCGCCGCTATCGGTGACGGTAAGAATCGTATGGTCCAGCCAGTGGTCGGAAACCTCGATGACAAGTTTAATCCGGGGATCTTCGCCCGTGCACGCCTGGGCTGCGTTGAGCAGAAGGTTGATCAATATTTGCTCCAGGGCTCTGGAATCGGACCAGATTCGTGTGTGGTTTTCCGGAAGTTTCGCGTGGACCGGCACGGCATTTTCGCCAAGCTGGGTACGGTAGCCCGAAATCGCCTTTTCAGCCATGGCTGCCACGTGCACCCACTCCTCCCTGATCCTGTCCCTATCGCAAACAACTGCTTTCAAATTCGATACGAATTCGCTGATGCGCCTGGAGGCCTGCTCGATATTGTCCAGGTTCCTGAAGATGTCTTCGCGAAACTCGGCATATGGCATCCGGCATATTTCCAGGTCGGGATGCCGCTCGGCATATTCCTCGATGACCGGCGCTATTTCTCGAATGCAGTCTCTCAAAATCGGAATGTTGAAGCTGATGATAGCGTTGGGGTTGTTGATCTCATGGGCGATGCTGGTTACCATAAGTCCGAGCTGTGCCATTTTTTCGTTGTGGATGGCCTGCTCTTCGAGCATCCGCTGTTCGGTGATGTCGCTGATCCGGACAAGATATTCCGTGCCTCTCCGATTGGGTATTTGTACGGGAATAACAAAAACGTGCTCGATCCTTTTGGGGTCCATGAAGCCCCCTCGCTCAAGCTGGACCGATTGGCCTGTCTGGACGGCGGCAGCGATCTGGCAGCCTTCGCAGGGCGCGTTCTGGTCCCTCAGCATCTGGTGGCACGGACATTCGGCAAAATCCTGATCCCCTCTCCGGCCATAGTATTTTTCAGCTGCTTTGTTTAGCATGTTCACTTTCAAATCCTTGCTGAGCAAAATCAACGGATCCGAGATGGCGTTGACGACTCCCTGGAAAACGGTTCTGCTGTCTTCCAGTTTCTTCTGGAAACTGATCCGGCCTCCAATTTCGGTTTTCAGCTGTTCGTTTGCCAGAATCAGTCCTGACGTGCGCTCCTCGACGCGTGTCTCCAGTTCGGTGTTATGCTGCTCCAACCGCCGCAAAATAGGATTGCTGATCTTGACGAACAGCGTCGCGCCTGCCAGCACAAGCACTGCTGTAAACATGAGCGCCAGGAGTGCCGCCTTGACAAACGGCGCGCGAATTTTCGACATGTCTACTTTCGCCACAATGCCCCAACCCAATTCAGGGAGCGGTTCATGGGCGGCCAGCACCATCTCATCTCGACAATCCCTCCCGATAATCGTTCCGGATTGTCCCGCCAGGGCTCGCTTCATCGGTTCGGCCTGTTTGGAGTCAAAATTGATGGGGCAGGAAAGACCGAGGTTGCTGTTTCTGGGCTTGAGCAGGAAATCAATGAAATCCCCGTTTCGTTTGCCGAGAACAAATTCCACCTTACTGCCTACCTTCTCATAATCTCGTTGAGCGTCGTCTATTTGTGCGAGTGTGTCCGATAGAACACCGCTCCGATCGTCGGCACTGGTGTTGGGCGGCATCGTGTCTCGCGACCGCCTCGATCAACTTGGCCTGGCTTTGGACTGTTTCCATCAGGCGCGCTTCCTGCTCTCTAAATGCGGTTTGATAAAGGAATGCTATGGTAAGCGCCGAGACTGCCAGGGAGCACAGCGACATGATCAAAATCAAAACAGTAAGTCGGTTTTTCGCATTCACAGGCTTCACTCCCGAAAAGGTTTTAGGATGATTCCACGTCGCAAATCAATATCTTGTGGTCGAATGCGAACTCCCGTTGGTGGTGATACCATACCCGAAAGACAAGTATCAGGCGTATTCAGATGCAATGAGAATATCTCAAATAGCCTTTCATGTCAAAAACGATCTGGAATTCCGATATCAGGATTAAGCAAGAGATGGTGTTGCCGAAGGAAATCGCGAGAACCGGTATCAGGGATTTTCAGTTAACGGCAGCTTGGTGCGTATTGATTTGACGGGGAAGGCAAAGGCGGTAATGTGACATGGATAATTCTTATTCTGATTCTTCTCCGATGTTGCCCGGAGTTTTTTTTGCACTGTCCCTCTTCTTTTTCCACTCAAGATAGTCTCCATGGGTGAAAAACCGCGCCAACGTGGGAGGCTGCATGTCGACAGGTCCTTCCCCCCTGCAGGTCCGGCAGCGGGTTTCGCTGCAGAGCTGGCACTGATGGCAATCGGGACATTTCTTTTTGCGGGGCGGTTTTGTGTCCATTATTTTTCTAAAATGTGATTACTTCATAACCGTTTTCCATGTATCGGGCCATGCTGGGATGTCCTGATGTGTCATGTGGCGGTTTTCAAATATGGGGTATACGTTTGGCGGGATTATGGAAAGATGTTTCGCGAATGGATTTGTCCGGGCATTGCAGCCTGCCGCGGGGGCGGAACCCCCGCGGCGTGGCCGACAATATGTTCATACGCCGAAACCTGCCTTACTTTGCAGGCAATGCTTCAGCGACCTTTTTGGCGAGTTCGCGGCAGGCATTCAGTGCACTTTCATCCGGCACAAACTGGATTCGAACACCCGGGTCCACCACATTGAATTTCATCTGTTCCAGTTCGCCGCTCAGAACTTTTACGGCTTCACCGCTCCACCCGTAAGATCCGAATGCGGCACCCACCTTGTTCAACGGCTTCAGGCCTTTCATGTATGTCATGAAATCGCCCATAGTGGGAAAAATCCCGTTATTCATGGTCGGAGATCCCACAATGACGGCTCCCGCATCCATGATCTCCGTGATAATATCACTTCGATGATTGCGCCTCAGAGCAAGAGGTTTTGCATACACTCCGTGCACGTCCGAGCTCATCCACGATCGTGTTTGCCATGGTTTCCGTACTGTGCCACATGGTGTCATATACGACCACGGCTTTGCGCCTGGGTTTCTGCTCACTCCAGTCCACGTAGGCCTTGATGATTTTTGAAGGATCCTTTCGCCAGATGACGCCGTGATCCGGGCATATGGTGTCAATGGCCAGACCCATATCAGTCACCTTTTGCACCAGTTTCAAAACCAACGGTGCATAGGGGAGAAGGATATTGCCAAAATATTTCATCGCGTGGGGCAGGATATCGTCCCCGATCTCATCGTCAAACTTCTCCGGCCCGGCGTAATGCTGGCCGAATGCATCACTGGAAAAAAGAAGATTCTGCTCCTTTACGTAAGAAAACATGCTGTCCGGCCAATGGAGCATCCTGGTTTCCATAAAGGTCAGGCTGTTTTTACCAAGACGCAATTCCCCCCCGTTTTCTACGGGCATATAATTCCATTTCTGCGGAAAATGCGCGGACAGAGCCTTATGCCCCATCTTGGAACAGTACAGAGGTTTGTCCTCTCCGATCCTGTGCATGACCCTTGCCAACCCCCCGGAATGGTCCATCTCCGTGTGGTTGCTTACCATGTACTCTATCTTTTTGGGATCTACAATTTGAGAAATGTTGCCGATGAGTTCATCCGCAAATTCCTTTTTCACGGCATCGACCAAGGTGATTTTATCATCTACAACAAGGTACGAATTATAGGTAGTCCCCTTGTATGTGGAATAGCCGTGAAAGTCTCTGATGTTCCAGTCGACAACACCAACCGAGTAAATCCCATCGGCGATCTCGATGGGTTTCATCTATTACTCCTTTCCAAACATATCTTTGGCCGCGCCGCAGACGGGGCAGGTCCAGTCGTCCGGGATATCATCAAAGGCCGTACCGGGAGCAACCCCATTGTCCGGGTCGCCGTCTGCCGGATCATAAACATAACCGCATACTGAACATACATACTTATCCATACTGTTTTCCTCCATAGCGTTAACAATGATAAAATGTCATAAACCCCGGCCATTCCGAGGTCAGGTGCTTACAAAACATAATCGGGAATTTCGTAACGGCAACCCATAAAAGCAGGGTTTACCCTTTCTTGTCAATAAGGTGTTTCACCCGTTTTTCTATTTCGTCCCTTATTTCCCGCATAAAGGATTCGGATTTTGCCGCGGGATCTTCCAGATTCCAGTCTTCTACGGGAACTCCGGGAAAAATCGGGCAACTATCCCCGCAACCCATGGAAACGATCAGATCGGGTTTTCCCGGAAAAGAAAGGGATTCTAAGGATTTCGGTTTCAGGTAGGCCATATCGATTTTTTTTTCCTGCATGGCTTCTACCATGACGGGATTGATCTCCTCCGAAGGTGCGCTCCCCGCACTCAGGGCCTCTACACGATCCCCTGCATAATGTCTCGCAAAGGCTGCGGCCATCTGGCTTCGACAAGCGTTTTCCCGGCATAGAAAGAGAACTTTCTTTCTTTTCAGGAAAGGAGCGGCCAGGCTTTGCGCCATCTCTTTTGCATCATTTAAGGCAGTTGGATGGGCTTTTATGTCCCCTGATGATTCGATCTGTTTATAGGTAAGTTCACCCACGAAATCGGCGCCAACCGCATCAAAAAAGTATTTGGCAGTCAGAGAGACTCCCTCAAAAAGATTTTTCCCTTTTGTAGCGCCGACGGCGAGAAGGACTCCCTTACGCCATGGTCTTCCGGGGTCGGAAAGCCCGAGGGCATATTTCCTCGACCAGAGGGCCTGGGATCGATCAATAAGCGCCTTAAGCTGGGCTGTTGCGCCATAAAAGAATATGGGTGTAGCCAAGACGATAAGATCAGCCTCCCACAGAAGAGGATAGATCCCCTGCATATCGTCATCAATCGGACAGAACCCCTTTTTTTCGCAGGTCCCGCACTCTCTGCATGCCGGTATGTTCTTCTTCGCCGCATCAACGGTCTGGGTACGGGCGCCAAGTTTCCCCGCTTCCTCTAAAAAATGCGCGAGCAGGATGCTTGTATTCCCATGCAGCCGCGGGCTTCCCTGTAAACCAAGTATAAACATTCAGATGATCCTCTGCAGTCTATCAATGGGCGCTCTCTATGCCCCTCTTCCAGATAATCATAATTCCTTCCTGGCCGATGAACATCTGGGCCATCTCCCAACCAAGGGCGCCCCGTTCATTGAGAACGTTTTCTAAGGCCTTTGCCTGATCCGGCGGAAGTTCATCGTAGCTGCACTCTCCCGCGTCTGTGCAAAAATAGATGAGCTGAGTGAACTCCTGGGCCGGATGCTTGGTGATTTCATATTCAAATTGCATGGTGTCTAATCCTCGGGTTCTTCAATGGAGTGATTCTGTTTCATGCAGAATCAGGTCGAAAAAGCCCCGGTCGAACAGCCTCGGTTTTCAGGCCCCTGCATCCAGTTTGCACTGTGTGAAGTCGATTTCCTTCCCGCACGCCGAGCAGGTGTGGGCCTTATCAAATTCATCGGAGAAGATCTCTATCTTCTCGTTGCAGTTGGGGCATGAGCAGGTAAAAGCTTTCAGGTTCTTAAACTGCTCCCATCCGGGGCAATGCTGTGGTGTTGTCATGGTTTTTCTCCTTAAATCAATAGGATTAATATTTTTTTAACCTTTCAACCTTTTTGCGATCTCCCGTCCGTAATCCTGGGCCATCTGGGATCCACCTCCAAGGTTGGCGGATTTCAAGCGAAGAGGTCCTCCGACCATGTTCATCTTGAAAATATTTTTCATGGTATCAAAAATTCGCACCGGGGCTTCACCACTCCATCCGAATGCTCCAAATGAAGCGCCTACCTTGCCTTCAAGCCCCGCCTTTTCGGCCAGAAATAAAATGGCTTTCATCCCCTGGATCATTTCACCGTGATAGGTCGATGATCCAAAAACGTACCCGTCATAGCCCTCCAGGTCGCTTTCCTTTTTGATTCCGGAACCATTCTTCACCTCCGCTTCAAGCCCTTCAAAACGGATGCCCTCTCCGATCAGGTCAGCGATATGTTTTGTCTCGCCTGTCCTGGTGGAATATACGATCAGCACTTTTTTCATCCTTGACCTCCAAGTCTATTACTCTTCTTCCGCTTCAACATGTCCTTTGTGTTTGGTCCCGCAGAGCGGACAAAGGATATCGATCTCCTTTTCATCTCCGATGAATTTTTCCCTCATGGCTTCCGGGCTAACTTCGCTTACACTTCCGCACGCACATGCCGGGCATTCCGCCCTCACCTTATATTTTTTTTCAGACATCTTGTATCCTCCAGTTTTCAGGGGAACCTTATTTCAGCCTGGGATCCTGACCGGTCTGACCGCAATCCGGTATATAGCAGGCAACATCCAGAAACTCGCACTTTTCTTTACAGGAGGGACATTCCTCAGGTGGCGTATCCGCCTGAAGAGTGTATCCACACTCTTTACATTTCCATTCTCCCATTGCTCATTCTCCTTTCAGTGTCCTGTCAGCTTTTCCATTGTCCGTGAATCGTACAATATTCTCTTGCCGTTACGTTAGCCGCTGCAATATTGAAAGTGGCCTCGGGCGCATCTCCTGGTTTCAGGAACTGAATATAGTCCTTCCCGTCGGCGATCACTTCTATCCATTCGATAAAATGTTTCTCCTCCATGGGATGGGCAACGCTGCCTACTTTCACCTTGAAACCGCCGGCTATTTTTTCCACGACGGGCACATGTTTTTCCTTGGCGGCATCAACGGTATTTTCTTTCTGAAGAATCATGGGACTGCCGCAACATACCAGTTCTCCGCCGGCGCCGTGCAATACTTCAATGATATTCCCGCACATTTCGCATTTATAGACTTCCAGTCTCTCTGCCATGTTATTCTCCCGTTCATCTATCGATACAAGGTTTATAATTCAGGTCTTTAGAATCGGTCAATAATTTTCGCCCAGCAATTCAAAATGCGCCTGTGGATGATCACAGGCAGGGCAGGGATCCGGAGCTTCTTTTCCAGTAAATAGATACCCGCAGTTTCTGCATCTCCAGACCACTTCCGTATCCTTTTTGAAGACCCTTCCTGCGACTATGTTTGCAGACAGGTCATTGTATCTTTTTTCGTGCTGTTTTTCCGCTATGGCAATGGATTCAAATACCTTGGCGAACGCATCGAAACCTTCCTCCCTGGCGATTTTCGCAAATCCCGGATACATCTCCGTCTGTTCGTAATGTTCCCCTGCCGCAGCTGCCTTGAGATTCTCCAGGGTAGATCCGATGACGCCGGCCGGAAATGCCGCGCTAATCGTTACTTCCCCACCCTCAAGAAATTTGAAAAGCCTTTTGGCGTGTTCCTTTTCCTGGTTCGCCGTTTCCGTAAAAATATCGGATATCTGCTCAAATCCTTCTTTCTTTGCCTGGCTTGCAAAATAGGTATATCGATTTCTTGCCTGAGATTCTCCTGCAAATGCGGTCAACAAGTTGGTCTCAGTCCGGCTGCCTTTTAACTTCATAAACAATTCCTCCTGAACTGTAAAGTGTTGTATGGTCTTCCTGAAATTCGCTATTTTTCATTTCAAAGGGACGGAAAAACTTTTTTCCCTAAAATGGATCTTAGCCCCCTGGCATGCAGGGCACGTCAATTGATCAGGCAGTTTCTCAAACGCTGTCCCGGGTTTCCAGCCCTTGCTTTCATCCCCTTTTTCAGGGTCATAAGAGTAACCGCAAGGGCATTGGTACAGGTGTACCTTTTTCCATTTAGTTGCGGTCATCTTTTTCTCCTTGTGTATGGCTCATTCTAATCCTTTTTGAATCCGACGGCCAACAGACAACAAAGAATTACATATTTTAGGTTAGATACCAACTGCCACAATGGCGCCTGGTCACCCTAACCGCTTAAAAGCTTTCTTGCTTGCTCCGCAGACGGGACATTTCCAATCGTCCGGAAGATCCTCGAAAGCGGTCCCTTTGGGAATTTTTCCTTTGCGGTCCCCCTTATCAGGATTGTAGATATACCCGCAACTGGTTGTCTGGCATTGCCACATCTCTTCTGGTTGGGCCATGTTTCCCTCCATACAGGATTTGCTTCCCTCTTTATGGATAGATTGCTATTCACTGATTGAATAGTAACACCTTTTTGGAGAAAAGATCTTCCCCTCATTCTTGAGATTGGTGATTACTTTGGAAACTTCTTTACTCTCCACGCCAAGTGTTTTTGCAATATCCCCCGGCCTGACTGGCTTTCCGGCTTGTTTCATTGCATCCAATATTTTTTCTTCCATGCTGTTTTCCTCCTAAAAAAGTGTCCAGTCAAATACTAAATTACTCTTTTGCCGGTTCTATTCTTCCCACCAGCCCTTTCGAATATGAGCATTCTTTTCGGATTCCGCCAGCTTTTTAATCTTAAAGGCTGCATCCCTGAGGACTCCATAGAGTATCCCACAACCGGAATCTTCCCGAACGGCGTCTCCCTTATCAGCAAGTTCCAGCATTTCCTCTACGAGGCCAAGAGTCGTCTTAATACTTTTATCGCATGGCCTCATTCCCAATTTCCTCCCAAAACAAAATTAAATTCTCATCGCCCTGTTCATTTATTCGCAAATGGGAAACAAGGATAATGAACAAACACCGATTCGCCAAAAAAGGAAAATATTCGAACGTACCTTATTCAAAAACCTTGGCAGTAATGGGGTCACAAAAGACCCTGTGACGGAATGGCTTTGCTGAATCCGAACAACGTACCAGGAGTTTTGAATAGGAAACAGAAATCCGGTCTTTCGAACTAAATGCTTGAATTACTTCTTTGTATATCCAAATTCTGTGCCAAATTGTCAGATTTGCGGATCCGTGAATGAATGCATAGGAAAATCAGTTGGTTATTGTTTGGCTTCCCGGGTATTCCTGGCCATTATTAGGGGAAAAGAGGGGGGAACAGCCCATATTGTATCGTATCAACCATGAGACATAATGGTCTCATGAGACGTTGAACAGGACCCGCAATGCTCATTTTTTCAGGCGGATTTAATTCCGATAGAAAGGCATGAGTCCTCACGCGAGAGCGTGGGAGCCCGGGAAGCCGAACTCTTCGGGGACGAAGATTGCCGCCGAGATCACCTTTTCAGATTCACGACCGTTCTTCCTTTCAACCGTCCTTTCAGGATCAACGGGATCTTTTCGTTTAATGCCTCCAGCGATATTTCGGTGCAGATCTCGTCAAGCCCATCGAATTTCCATTCATCAGCCAGTTTTCCCCATACCTCTTCTCTTATGGGCATGGGGCAGCTCTGAGAATTGACCCCGGCAAGGGTTACCCCTCGCAATATGAAAGGGAATACCGTGATGGGAAGCTCGGGCGAAGCGGCATTTCCGCAGCAGGTGACTACGCCTAACGGCATGGTGGACTTGATGGCCGTTGCCAGGTATTCCCCTCCGACGGTATCGATGGCGCCTGCCCAGACCGGGTGCAGGAGCGGGCGATTGCCGTCCTTCAGGAATGTTTCCCTTTTAAGGATCTCCTTGACCCCCAGTTTACGCAGAAAAGTCTCTGAGTCGGCTTTTCCGGAAACGGCTGTTACGGAGTACCCCAATTTGGAAAGAACGGCCACGGCAACGCTTCCGACACCGCCGGTGGCTCCCGTGACCACTACCGGTCCCTGTTCCGGCTTGACGGAGGCCGTCATTTTGCGCACGGATAAGCCTGCCGTAAAACCCGCGGTGCCCAATATCATACTCTCTTTGAGGGTCAGACCGGGAGGCAGTTTGACTATCCAGTCCGCGGGAACACGAATGACCTGGCCGAATCCACCAGGCGTATTCATGCCCAGATCATAACTGGTGCAAATAACGGGTTCGCCTGACTTGAACCGGTCGACGGAACTCTCTTCTATGAACCCCGCTGCGTCAATGCCTGGTGTGTGTGGGTATGTTTTCGTGACGCCCCTGTTCCCTGTGGCCGAGAGAGCATCCTTATAGTTCAAGGACGAATAATTTACGCGTATGGTCACATCTCCCTTCGGGAGGTCCTCGATGTTTCTTGTTTTTACATGACCGGTAAATGTTTTTTCATCGGTTTCTTCAACTACAAAGGCATTAAACATCCTGTTTTCCATCGCGAATCCTCCTGAAATAAAAGCCCTGTTTCCATTTTGTGTTCGGCACAGATATCTGACTCTGAAGATGAACTCCTTAGGATTTCCTGCTTTTCAATTTCGGGTTTGGAAGATGGGCCAGACCCTGTCATCATGGGACAGGAAAATCCAAATTTCATGGTAACACAAACTTGCCTGGAATCGAAAGGAGATTAGAAGTCGCCCCGTATATGAACGTGATATCAATCAGTTAATATTATTATAACAGGCTTTTAGGCGATATCTTTTTTCTTGACACACATTTCCATTCACACTATAGCCTTCTAATTGGGGATATTTGGGATGTTTCGTTGAAGAAGAAAAATAAATGAGGGCTGTGCATGATTGCCGCAGGATTAAAACTGACCTTATTAGGCATGGGCGCGGTGGGCATCTTTCTCATTGTATTGATTTTGCTCGTCCAACTGTCTTTCAAGCTTCTCGGTTCGTTGAGTGCCAGTGAGCTGATCGAGATTGAGACCGCCGGACAAAAAAGGATCAGGAAAGGTGCTGTGAAGGGAGAAAGCAAGGTTATGGCAGCCGTCATCACCGCTGCCATTGCGGCCCACCGTGCACGTACGCTTCGGAAGTGAATCGCTACTGGATTGCTGGTCAACTGAGTAAGAACGGAGAGGTATTCTCTTATTATGAAAAAGATACGTTTTATGGATACGTCCCTGCGTGACGGGTTTCAGTCGGTCTTCGGCGCCCGCGCGCTGACCGATGATTTCATACCTGCTGTGGCAGCCGCTGTGGATGCGGGAATCGACTACCTGGAGGCAGGCGGTGGGGCCCGTTTTCAAAGTCTTTTCATGTATTGTGGTGAATCCGCATTTGACATGATGGATCGATTCCGCGAGGCGGCGGGCAGCAAAGCAAGCCTCCAGACGCTGGCCCGGGGAATAAACGTGGTGGCTCTTTCCGCGCAGCCGAAAGACATGATTGATCTGCATGCCCGGTTGTTCAAGAAACACGGTATGACCCATATTCGGAATTTCGACGCCTTAAATGATGTCCGCAACCTCACCTATTCAGGAACCTGTATCAAAAATGCTGGGCTTCATCACCAGGTGGTGGTGTCCATGATGGAACTCCCGCCGGGTTGCTGCGGAGCCCATGACGTGGATTTCTACATAAAAACCCTCCGGGAGATCCTTGATTCGGGGTTGCCCTACGATTCCATTTGCTTCAAAGACGCCTCGGGCACGTCTAACCCAAAAAAGGTATATGACACGATAAAGGCCGCGCGTAAATTGCTGGGCGATGACGAAGTGATATGGATGCACAGCCATGAAACCGCGGGTGTGGGATTGCTGCAGTATCAGGCTGCCATAGAGGCCGGATGCGACGGGGTCGATCTTGCTCGTCCACCACTGTCCGGAGGGACCTGCCAGCCTGATATCCTCTCCATGTGGCATACACTTAAAGGAACGGATTATACCCTGGATATTGATGTCTCCAAGGTAATGGAAGCGAACCGGGTGCTGGAGGAGTGCCTCAAGGATTACTTTTTTCCTGCGGAAGCACGCCAGGTTTCGTCCGAGGTCATCCTTTCTCCCATGCCGGGTGGGGCTTTGACGGCAAACACCATGATGATGCGGGATACGGGAACGCTTGATCTCTATCCCAAGGTGATTCAAGCCATGTCCGAATGCGTGGCCAAGGGCGGTTTTGGTACGTCGGTTACGCCGGTATCGCAGTTTTATTTTCAGCAGGCCTATGCAAATGTGACACAAGGTCCATGGAAAACTATTACGGAAGGTTACGGCAATATGGTGCTGGGATATTTTGGTCGTACCCCCGTGGAACCGGATGCCGAGATCGTCCGTCTTGCCGAAGAGCAGCTTGGAAAACCGGTTTTCAAGGGGGATCCCCTGGATGTCATCGAGCCCGGGATACCCAAGGCCAAGGCGATTCTCGAAAAGGAAAAATTGCCGGTTACGGATGAAAACATTTTCATCATAGGCGCCCTGGCGACACCTAAAGGCAACAAAGGTCTCGACTTCTTAAAGGGAAAGATGACGGTCAATGTTCGGAAGGTCAGCGAAAAGCGCGAAGGAGAGTTGCAGATCGATGAGCCGACGCACCCTGTCGTGGAGAGAAAGGCGGGACCTGCCGATTACAAGGTGACCGTGGAAGGCAAGGTATTTCATGTCACGGTGGAGGAATCAACCGGTGAGGTGAAGACCATTGAACCGGCTTCGGGCGAGGCTGCTAAGCCAGAGGCAAAGATCGAAGTGAGGGCCAAATTGCAGGGCATTGTATCCCAGATATTTTTCTCCTCGGGGGATTGGGTGGAGAAGGGGGATACGTTGATGATTCTCGAAGCGATGAAAATGGAAACACCCGTGGTAGCGCCCAGCGACGGCACGGTGGTCAGCATTAAGGTTGAAAAAGACCAGGTAGTAAAAACCGGGCAGCTGGTAGCGATCCTGTCTTAGGCGGGAGTATAGAAGATGAGAATCAAACTTCTGGTATTGTGTTTCCTGCTCCTGTCGGCAGTGTTCTTTGCCGCACCGGCTCAGGCCGGGTCTCCAACGTCCACGGAGGTGACCCTGGTTCCTCTGGGAGAGATGATCTCGCAATTTCTTCAATCCACGGGGATTTACGCCTATGTTTTCCCTGCCACCGGAAAATGGACGGACGGGCTGGGGCGCATCCTCATGGTGGGTTTAGGCCTTCTTTTGTTGTTCCTTGCCATCAAGAAGGAGTTTGAACCGCTGATCCTTGTGCCCCTGGGGTTCGGATGTATCCTGGCCAATATTCCCATGGCCGGACTCAATGATCCCGGAGGCATGCTTTATTACATTTACGAAGTCGGTATTAAGACCGGCGCGCTTCCCTTGCTGGTCTTTATGGGTGTTGGCGCCATGACGGATTTTGGGCCCATGATCGCCAATCCGAAGACCGCCCTTCTGGGGGGGGCCGCCCAGTTCGGGATTTTCAGCACACTCATAGGGGCCTTGCTGTTATCGGAATGGGTGCCGGGAATCAACTTCAACCTTTTGGACGCTGCCTCTATCGGGATCATAGGCGGGGCTGACGGTCCCACGGCGATTTTTCTCACGAGCCGACTTTCTCCGCACCTGCTGGGTCCTGTGGCCATTGCGGCCTATTCCTACATGGCGCTTGTTCCCATCATACAACCACCCATCATGCGGGTGTTGACCAGCTTGGAAGAACGAAAAATCCGCATGGACCAGCTGAGGTACGTGGGAAAGGCCGAAAAGATCGTATATCCACTGCTGGTTCTCGGATTGTGCCTTCTGCTTCTTCCTTCGGCGGCGCCTCTTATCGGATTTTTCATGTTCGGGAACCTGATGAGGGAGTGCGGCGTCGTGGAGCGTCTCTCCAAGACGACTCAAAACGCCTTGATAAATATTGTCACCATCCTGTTGGGTCTTGGGGTCGGATCGAGGTTGACATCGGAGACTTTTTTGAATCTTGGAACGCTGGGCATCTTGCTTTTGGGAGCCATCGCATTCAGCATCGGGACGGCATCCGGGGTTTTAATGGCCAAGATTATGAACCTGTTTTTGCGAACCAAGATCAATCCGCTTATCGGTTCAGCCGGGGTATCCGCGGTGCCGATGGCAGCGCGTGTGAGCCAGAAACTGGGAACTGAAGCGGATTCCGAGAATATGCTGCTGATGTACGCCATGGGTCCCAACGTGTCCGGGGTGATTGGATCGGCTTGTGCCGCCGGGGTTTTATTAACCCTGAAAAATTTTATCTCATGAAACAAATCCTCCGTCCGAAAGGGTATCCATTTGTATTGAATCGAACAGACTGAAGGAGAAAACAGATGACCATACGTGTTCTCATGACCCGACGGTTTGCCGCGCTGCATGGGGGGCACGGAGCAGAACTGCTGCCGCACCTTTCTTCCATGTTGGTCGAGATAAGGAAAATGGCCTTCCAGCAACCCGGATACATCTCCGGTGAAACCATGCGAAATATTGATGATCCCAACGAATATCTGGTGATCAGCACCTGGAAGACTCTTGAAGACTGGAATAGGTGGTTCGCGGATAAGAGAAGAGAGGAGCTTGAAGGAAACATTGATGTCCTCCTGGGCTCTCACACGATATACAAGGTCTACACCTATGATTAGGGTGGTGTAAATGTATGCTGTTCAAATTCCCTGATATGATGTTTGGAGTCAGCAACGCCATTCCGCCACAGGGTCTTTTTTGCTGCCGCATCTGATTCCTGTGGAGCACCGGTCCTTCTATGCTGGTACGGAGAGGTCGTTAAAAAGTCAGCATTATTTTTTGTACCAGCATAGAAGGGCCTCTCAACGGTCGGTGAAGGTCGATCCAAGATGCGGCAGCAAAAAAGACCCTGTGACTCCATTACCGACGGGGTTTTTGAAGAAGATGCGTATACATCCCGGCCGTTGGTAAAGGTTCATCCCCTTTTGTTCTCCCTTCAGGAAAATGGCTAAGCCCCGAACTTTTACTGTGTTTTCTTCTCCTTAAGATTCTTTACCACCTCCATGAGAAGATCGCCGTTGGGGGTTTCTGCGAGGGGATTCACCTCCAGAAGTCCTTCCCATGCCTTGATCGCCTTTTCAGGCTCCTTCAAATCGTACAGAAAGACCACGCCTTTATTGAATCTCGACACTTCATGCTTCGGGTCTGCCGCAATGGCGCGATCAAAGGCCTTGATGGCTTCCAATGGTTGGCCATTGCGACGATACATGACCCCAAGGTCTGTCAGAACACTGGGATTTTTTGGGTCCAATTCCAGGGATTTGTTATACGCCCCGATAGCCTTTTTGACCTGGTTGGTATCAAAATACAGGTTCCCCAATTGCACCCAGGCTTCCGCGTTCCGGGGAAGGAGAGAAACTTCTTTTTCAAGAGAAAGGATACTCTTCGCCTGCTCGTCGGAAATTTCCTGGTTTTCGCCCTCCTTTCCGGGGGCTGTAACCGACAAACCGGGTTCGGAAGCGGTTTTGTAGGCGCTGAAGATAATGCCGCCAAGAAATCCTGCCGCAAGGGCCGCAAAAGCGACCACAAGCATTGTCTGTTTTTTTACGTATTTGCTCTCCATGTTTCCCCTTATTCACCGTGGCTTCAGCGCCTCGGTTCAATGACAGCAGGAACGAACCTCTCCTTCCTGTTTCTTGAGTTTCTCCAGATACCGGGCCCACCATCCTTTCTTTTTTCCCTTTGCTTGGTCTAAGAAGCCTTGTTCATGGCCTCCAAATTGCTCGAGGCAGATCTCCGAACAGAAATGATAGGGTTCCCCCTTGTATGTGGAGGTGAAGGGATATTTATCCGGGTCAATTGTCATCCCGCATACCGGATCTACGACGGTCGTTGTTTCTTTATTGATCTTTTCCATTTTAAACCCTCCTTTCGTGGGGTTCCCGCTCCAACCTGGAGGGGTTGGAACGGGGATATGTCATTGTGGGTGATAGTGGCCAAACCGGACGCTTTCGTCCGGTCTCGGCCAGGCGGAAAAAAAGGTTCCGCAAATTATCTTGTTGCACAACAGCTGCTCGATGCGCTTTGATTTTTTATGGCCTGTTCGATATCCTTGTCATAATATACGACCTCAGAGAGACCTTTTGCGTTATTGAACCAGGATGCGAAGATCCTCTGCCGATCGGAAGGGTTGGTTGAATCCGCCAGGACCTTTTCATCTACATACTTATTAATCAGGAGGCTCGTCTCAAATCTCTTTAAAAAGTAATTGTAGTTATACCCTGCGTCAAGAATCGATTTTTGGAACTCCTTTTCGGTTTTGCCGCTTTTCCGAATATATTCTTTCAGTTCGGCATTGATGGCCTCTTTATTGAGTTTGTAGTCGGCATGATTGATTGCCCCAAGCAGAACGCCCTCGTTTATCAACCTGGAGGCAACCTGTGCCTTGAGGCTGTCGTTGAGGGATCCGGCATCCGGATTGGTGAATTCATCCCCGGAGCTTTTCCGGAGTCTTTGTCTTGGCCACCTTCATTTCCACATCAAAATCAGCCCTTGAGATGTCATAACCACCCACGGATGCGATATAATACTGTGCTTTGGACGCTGCCAGATTACGCTCTTTCCTGATTTCGTCAGGGCCGACGGTTTTTAGTGTCGTGGCAGGGTAACCGTCTGCCGTTATGGCCTTTTCAATACGGGAAGGGTCTGTTAACAACGCGGGATGGTAGTAGACCTCTACCTTTCCACTGCCGATGTCCACAAGGATATCCTGTATCCCCTCTATTCCTTTGAGACTTTCTTTGATTGATGCAATGCATCCCGAACAGGACATGTTGCTCACATTCAGGACAACTTTAACTAAATCTTTTTTATCGGTATCCAAAGTAGCTCCCGCTTTTTCGAGAGACTGCGGCGACGGTATGTCATCCTTTCTGGAGGTTATGGCAAAGGCCACAGCCGTGATGAGAATGATGAGGCCGATGGTGAGCCCTATGGAAATCTTCCTGGTAAGACTGGTTTGTTTTTCCAACTTTCTCTCCTTTTTAATCAGTGTGATTGGACTGCAAAAGTCCTTGCCAACCCATGATCAGTGACAACCGGCACGATATAGGGAAAATCCACCGTGCTGATCTGACATTCCTGTTCCATGATCAATCCATCCGAAACGCACAGAACCCTGTTGGCTTCTTTGGCGCATTCCGGATTGTGGGTGACCATGACGATGGTGATTCCCGTATTGATTCAGCTTATGAAAGAGATCGATGATCTCCCGGCTGGTCTTCGTGTCCAGATTGCCGGTGGGTTCATCGGCCAGAAGAACGGTAGGATTGTTTACGATGGCCCTTGCAATAGCCACCCTTTCCTGTTCTCCGCCTGAAATTTCATTAGGCAACCGAGCGGCTTTGCTGTAAAGCCCCACGTTCTTCAGGGCATCTTCGGCCATCTCCAACTGTTCCTTTGCTTTCCTTTTCGATATGGCCAGGGGAAGCATTACATTTTCTACCACGGATAGATAGGGGATCAGGTGAAAACTCTGGAAGATGAATCCCAGAAATTCCTTTCGGAAATCCGCGCGCTGGTCGAGGGAGAGTGCGTACACATCTATTCCATCCACGAAATATTTTCCGTTCGTGGGCGTGTTTAAGGCGCCCATCATCGACAGCAAGGTGGACTTTCCCGATCCCGATTCCCCCACAATGGCTACAAATTCTCCCTGTTCTATATCGAAACTCATCCCCTTCACAGCCATGAAGGCGGCTTCTCCTTTTCCATATCGTTTTACAAGATTATTAACCTGCATGTAGGCCATATTTACTACCTCCTATAGACTTCTCAGGGCTTCGTTGGGATCCAGGTTGCCCGCCATAATGGCCGGGTATACGCTTGAGAGGAGACCCAAAAGGATCGCTCCGCCAAGTACGCTCGCAGCCAGGGTAGGATTGAATACCAGATGTACGTCCACGCTTTCCGTAAAAAAGGGAAGGCTGAGTCTTGTGGCGCCCAGGCCCATGATGTACCCCAAAACACCCGCTATGGCGGAGATGACCGCCGCTTCGAAGAGGACTATGCGCATCACATGACTCTTCTTAAAACCGATGGCCATGAAGACACCGAATTCGGATGTCCTTTCCCGGACGCTTCCCATCATGGTTACGAGAACCACAAGACCGCCCACAAGCATGACCAGCAGAGAAAGTCCGTAGGCGAACTTGTTGAAGTGCCCCAGGGTTTCCATACGTCCTTCCACTACCTGCCTTATGGCCATGACCTTGGAATCGGGAAGAACCTTGGAGATCTGTATCACCATGTCATCGATGGGACAGCCTGAACAGAGGGCCGCGACCTCCGCCATGGAAATACGCCCTTCCTTGCCCAGGATTTTCTGGGCTGTATCCAGTTGGGCGAAGATGATCTGGTCGTCCTGCGATCCCGTAGGCTGGATGATCCCTGTGACCTTGAGGGGCGTTCCATTGGCATCGAGGGTGTCACCCTCCTTGAGCCCTAAAATGTGGGCGGCCTCGGACCCCATCAGGATACCCTCCTTTCCGGGGGCTTTCCCCTTGATGTCCCACCAGGGTCTGAGAATGGGCATCACGTCAAAATCGACGCCGGCCAGAAGAACATTGCTGCCGCTGACCTTCAGGGAGCCCAGAACCATGGGGCCTACCGCGGCAACATTGGCGGAATTCTTTATCCCTTTGATCTTCTGAAGGTCTTTCTGGAGAATCTCCTTCATTTCAAAGGAGATTCCCCCGATGGCCATGCCCCCGTAGGTGAGAGAAAGGTTTTCCGTTTTGGGGAGGATCATGATGTTGGCGCCGTATTTTTCCAGTTTGTGGTTGATGTCCCTGGTCATGGCATCCACCAGGCTGATGAATGCAACAACGGCAGTGACTCCTACCAGGAGGCCGATCAACACGAAGATGGCCTTGGCCTTGCGCCGTTTCAGGTTACCAAAGGATATATCGGACAATTTCATGATTTGCCCCCCTTTGAGAAATCAAAATATTGTTTGCCTGCAAGGATGTCGGACGTCTGAATTACCAGTTTGTCTCCCGTGATGGTCCGTTTCAGGGGCGCCGGGTTGCATCCGCCCTTCACCTCGTTGATCTTCACCGAGGCAAATCGTCTTCCGCAGTTTCTGCAGACCATGACATCCCCATCCTGGTAGTAACCCTTTCCGCTCGGCCAGCATACGTCACAGGCATCGAAGGCTGCCCTGATTACGCCGTCGGAGCTTTTCAGTATGAAGTATTTGATCACAGTTCCGTCACTATCCGCTAAATCAAAATGTTTTGCTTTTCCATCCTGGAACAGGGCAACGGGATAGGATACTTCCGTTGCCGCAGTGATTTTTTCCGAACTCTGTCCATCTTTTTTAAAGAACAGGACCGCGACCACAAGAACCAGTATGACTGTCACACCGATAGCTGCGTAGGTTACCGCCCCTTTTTTCCTGTTTTGGTTGCCCAGGACAGCTGCTTTTTTTTCTACACTTGCTTTCTCTATGGATGCTGATTTTTTCTTTGACATAATATCCTCCATTTTTCTTCTTGATTGTATTTGGTATGGTTCCTCTTGACTGTCGGCATAGCTCGCAATAACCGTCCCTTTCACGGAAAATTCCATGGTTGAATGGGCACGCTTTTGCGTTGGCGAATGAGAATAAACGGGTGTGTATGTCGGATTTCAGCAGAAATTAAGGTTCGACTGCCAAAAACCGGCCGGTTGGATTAACAGAGGAAGGAGGCATTCCTGAGATACAAGGGAACCGGTGCGGCTCTCGGGTGAATTGCACAGTCTGCAATGGCCCGATTACGGTAGCTGTTCAGGGCATGGAGGTCAAACAGGATAGTGTGAATTCCTGCAAAGCTGAGACGATGGGTGCGCGGGGATTTCGTTGGATTGGTTATCCCCTGGACCCTCTTTTCCGCCTTTTCCAGGTGGCAGCAGGGCGGCAGGGCCTCGGCGGGTTTTTCTGTTGGGACAGGAAGACCTAACTTATCTAAAATGTCGTCATGAAGATTACACAGGGACAGTTTGACATCAAGGCCGCCAGTATGGAATGTTTTTGGGTTCAGGAGACTTCCCTGTTCCACCTTTCGGGGCTCTACCTTTCGGGCTTTTTCACAACATTTCTCTCCGCATACACCCAGACCCTGCGCGAGGCCGGAAGTGGCCAGCAGGAGAGAGAGGATGCAGGAGATCAGATAAAAAATGACATTCTTGCGTTTCATCAATCTTGTACTCTCTTGAAAGAGAAAGAATGCCTGTCCAAAATGTCAGGCTTCACATTGCTGTAAATCTCATTATAAAAAGGACAGATCCGAACGGTTCAGTGTTCTATACTGTTTGGGTATAGAATAATGGTGGCAAAGGGACGTGTCAAGAAGAATATAAGGGTCTTGTAACAGAAATCTTCATTCCTTTTCCAGGAGATGAGCCTATTCGGGTAGGGGAGAACCCGAGGGTTTTCCATGGGATGCATGGATGGGGATTATCGAATTGGTTCCCGTGCCTTTTTCTTTTTACATCCGCTCAGCAAGGAAGGAAGGACGATCAGGAATAAAGTCCCTGAAAAGAGGAGTAAAATTGGCGAGACGCCGAAGCTTGCAGGCAAGAATCCGAAAAGTATTGCGACAACGGCGGTTATCAGCGCGAAAGGCATCTGGGTTCGTATGTGATCGTGGGGCTCTACCCCGGACGATATGGAGGAAACGATGGTGGTGTCGCTGAAGGGAGAGCAATGATCCCCAAATACGGCGCCGCTGAAAACAGCTGCTACTGCGAGATGGAGATAGGATTCCTGCAGATGCGGGGCCATGGCGTGGCAGGCCGTGGCGGCTATGGGAATTGCAAGAGGAAAGAGGATCCCCATGGTTCCCCAGGAGGTGCCGGTGGAAAATGAAACAATTGCACCGGTGATAAAGATCAGGGATGGGATAAGCACCGAGGCGTTTGTCTCGGTTATCAGGGAGGAAAGGTATTGGGCGGTTTGCAAGGCGCTGAGGACGCTCCCTAACATCCATGCCGAAATCAGGATGAAGATCGGACCGATGAGCGATTGCACCCCGTGTTTGAACGAAATGAGCCCTTCGAGGATGCGGCTTGAGCCTTTGGAGGGATACATGCCTATGGCCACAACGGAAGCAAAAAGGCTCGATAGCGTCAGCACGAGTGGACCGGCATCCGATCCAAAAGCCGCTGCAATCTTTCCAAATGTGACGGGCAGAAGGGATTCGGAACAGCCCAGAAGGTAAAACCCGAAAAGGAAGGATAAAATCAGGACGAAAACAGGGATGATTACCGTGTGAATTCCGGCCCGTATTTCGCGGTCGTCCGCAATCGATTGGATGTCTGCCGCTTCCGCGACCGGGGTTGAATCCTCGAAGAGTTTCATGGATCCGGGATTGAATTTTCGAAAAATAGAGACAAAAAGCAGAACCAGGGTAAACCAGCAGTAAAAGTTGGAAGGGATCGATTGGAGAAAAACCATATAGGGATTAATCTGTCGACCGATAAGTTGATATCCTTCCCTGATCATGCTCATCTGGTAGGCGACCCAGGTGGATACAAAAGCCAGACAGGCTACAGCCGACGAAGTAGAATCAGCAATATAGGCCAGTTTTACGCGCGATACCCCGCATTTTCCGGCCATATCCTTACAGACGCGACCGACCATCATACTATTGGCCAGTCCGTCAAAGAAACAAAGTATCCCCAAACTTGCCGCTGCGGCCTGCAGGCGTTTGGAGGCATCCCCTCCTTTGCGAAGAAAGAACTGAAGAATGGTCTGAAACCCACCTCCCCCATCAAGGATGGCGGCAAAGCCTCCAAGGAGAAGTGTGAAGACGATGGCGCCCATTTTCCAGGAGCTTTGCAGGCTGGGGGCCAGGTGCAGCGTGAAGAGATGCAGGAAGGCCTGCCAGGGGTTGCCGTTTGAGAGAAGAAGGGAGCCTGCCAGCGCCCCTGATAAGAGGCCCCAGATGGCTTTGCGGGTTGCCAACACAAAATACAGCGCAACCATCACCGGCCAGAGGGTTTTGAGCGGCGTGTCCCAGACCACCATAATCCAGGTGCAGGCAAATAGGGCAAATGCCGAAAACAATCTTGATTTGTTCATTTTGTGGGGCTCATCTGCAAGTCCAGAGTGGGGGCCCTCAGATCATGAACGGCCTGAACTGCTCCTTGTCCGGTACGGGGACCATCGACAATCTTTTCGCCGGTGTTTTTTATGATTCTCAGGTCGCAGGAATCCCTGTCTCTCGCATCACTGTAAGCGGCTGCAATACCACATGCCAGCTCCAATTGCTCCTGCGACGGTTCTCCGGAGACTAATGCGGTCGGCCCTGGGACAGATATGGAGAAAATCAGAAGATCATCTGTTCCCGCAAGATTTCTGATGACTGTGTTTTCTTTCTTGTTTCGGCCTACGATCACTTTCCTCTGCGGGGCAATCCTGAAATGACGGCCGACTTTCAGCAGCTCAAGATGGCTGACGTCCGGGTTCTGCTGGAAGTCGAACAAATCTTTCAGCTTTTTTGAGAACTCTTTTTCCGTGAGAAGGCATCCGCCCGCTGGTGATGGATAACCTGTCAGGTTGAGTTCTTTGGCCAAAGCCATC
Organism: uncultured delta proteobacterium; assembly: GCA_963747555.1. GTDB lineage: Bacteria > Desulfobacterota > DSM-4660 > Desulfatiglandales > Desulfatiglandaceae > DUZB01. The sequence goes on along the minus strand of CAVVFZ010000023.1, from coordinate 218,061 downwards.
TGGGGCTTTCTCGATCGCCCCTTGATATCCAACAAAAGGTCTCTTTTCACCCAGCCCTTTTCTTCAGGAACGGTCATATCCAAAAGTTTTGCGGAAAGCGGTCTCAGAATGAGCCCCGTCATTCCACTTTCCTTTTCCACCAGAGCAAGGGAGCGTCTGTTCTGGGACATGGGTCTCTGCCCTAAAACCTCCCCGGTTATGATGAAATCGGCGCGCTCATCCTGCATCACTTCACCGGCTATGCGGAACATGAGGGCGTGGCAGTCGATGCAGGGATTCATCGCCGACCCGTATCCGTGTTTCGGATTTTTGATAACCGGGAGGTGACGTTCCGTGATGTTTACTACCCTGAAGGGGATATTCAATATGCGGGATGATTCCCTGGCCTTTGCCGAGGTGAAAAAAGGAGTCTCAAAAAAAAGGGCCAGAACATCGATGTCCTGAGCCCTGACGAGGCTTGCAGCCAGCATGCTGTCGAGCCCCCCTGAAAAAACGCAGATAGCTTTCATGTTTTTAAAAGGAGTCTACAACCCCACCTTGGTCAGTGTTTCCAAAATCGATTTCTGCTCCTCATTCAACTCCTTCGGGACATGAATGCCGATCACCACAAAGGCGTTCCCCTTTCCGTTTGCTTTGGAGGACGGCATCCCGAATCCTTTCAGTCGGAACTTGGCATTATCTTGTGTCCCAGGTGGAATTTTGAGTTTTAGAACCTTTTGATGTATAGTAGGGATTTCAATTTCCGTCCCTAAAACCGCTTCAGAAAATTTGATTTCCTGTCTCATGTACAGGTCGTCCTCCTCTCTCTTATAGAGAGGGTGGGAAAGCTCCTTGATCTGAATGAGGAGATCGCCTGGCGGTCCCCCATTGGAGCCTGGGCGTCCTTTCCCCCGAAGTCTCAGTTTCTGCCCTCCGGCAATCCCCGCAGGGACCTTTACGGTTACCTTTTCCTGGTTCCCGTCAAGCTGATAGGCGATCTCTTTTTTGGTGGTAATGCAGAGCTCTTCAAGAGTCATGGGCAGTTCGTAGATAAGGTTCTGGCCTTTCGAAGCGTACTGATTTTGAAAACCGCCATAACCCTGTCCTCCCATGCCCCCAAACATATTCCCGAAATTCGATTGTCCTCTGCCACCTCCTCCTCCGGCAAAACCAAACTCTCTGAAAATACTTCCCAGATCGAATCCCCGGAATATGTCTTCCTGAGAGTATCTTTTCTGAAAACCATCTGCTCCAAACAAGTCGTACTGTTTTCTCTTTTCAGGGTCCCTCAATACTGCGTAAGCTTCGTTAAGATCTTTGAATTTGGCCTCGGCGTCGTCATTCCCGCGGTTGTGATCCGGGTGATATTTCAAGGCGAGTTTTCGATAGGCCTTTTTGATCTCTTCGGCGGAAGCCGATTTTGGGACGTCTAAAATTTTGTAGTAATCTTTTCCGGGCATATTTTTTTGAATGAACTGAGGCGCTAAAGGGTTTGTGTTGTTTCCAGAAACTAATCATGGGGAATGAGAAGTCAACCACGGATACGGATCGAAAAACCGATGTTCCCACAAAAAAACGGATGAAAAACCACCGATCAGGATGCGCTTCCGAAGACCTTTTTCAAAAGTTCCGTGCCCCTTGCCGCCGGGTCCTGCCGTATTTTCTTTTCTTCCTGGCCCAGCAGGTAAAAGAGCCCTTTCAGGGCTCCGCCCGTTACGTAATCGTCCAGATCAAGGTGGAGGCTTTTTGTAAACGGCAGGCTCTGGATTTGATTGGTTAAGGCCTGATATTCGCGGGCTGTTCCCACTTGAGACATGCTGTCGTGAATAACGGGACGGAACGCCGCGGTCAGACGTGCGGAGCTCTTTTCCCTCAGATAATCCGTTGCCGCCGTATCACCGCCCTTGAGGATTTTTTCGGCATCGGATATGGACATATTCTTGATGCTGTCCCAGAAGATGGCCTTGGCCTTAGGGGCGGCGGCTTCAGCCGCTGTATTCATGCTTTTGTCAAAGGCCTCCAACTGGGGACCATATCCCACTGCCTGGAGAATCCCTTCGATTTTCCGGACCGATTCGGGAAGGGGAATTTTCACTTTGGGGTTTTGAAAATAGCCCCCCGGCTTTTCAAGGGCGGCGACAGCTTTTTTTGTACCCGTTTCAAGGGCTTCCTTCAGGCCGGAAATCATTTCGTCGGTACTTAGCGTATTGCTCTGTCCTACCGCCTGTTTTAAACTGTTTAGAAAGCTGTCAAACTCGCCTGCCACCGAAGGAGAACAGGCGATGGTCAGCACCACAAACGTGAAGATGAAAAGAGAACAGGTCGTTTTTCTTCCCATGATTTTCCCTCCCGCGGTTTATTGGTTTCCCAGTCGTATGTCTTTTAAAGAGACCTTTCCAGATCTTCGAACTGGTCTTCTATCTGGTAAAGGACCCGGTCGAGATCATTCAGTTTCCTTGAAAGCAGATAATCTCGCGCGGTCTCCTTGAGACCATTCATTTTTCTGACGGCCGGAGCAATAGTCTCTTTGACCTCTTTCGGAGTGTCCGGGTGTTCCATGATCGTCACCATGGCATCGACGAGATCATAGAAGGAAGGATTCTTCTTGACCATTTCTCCATAAGAGAGGTGTTGCAACAGCTCCGCGATGTTTGGAAAGTTCTTTTCAAAGGTTTTTTCAAAAAAAGGGAGAATACGAATATCGATTTGCATGAATTTGCTCATGAGACCTCCGAAGGTTGGTTGTTAAAGAAAAAAATCCGGCTGTGCTGTTGCGTGCTCCGAGAGGGCCTATCCCAAACAGCTTCCGGTATTTGTTGCAGGTCATAATACAACCCGGGGCGGATCTGGCCTTATGGTGTTTCGTTGTGTTGTTCAGAATCACGGTCTGGATCCAGGGAAGCGTTCCTTCTTGCAATTCCTTGGCAAAAGGGGCATATAGTCTCGGAAAACGGGTTTTAAAAAACTTTTGGCGCCCGCTTTCAGATGTATGAAAAACAGGGCATTCTTGCAAGAAATATTTTGAACGATAAAATTGTGAACAGCTGATGAAAGGGATAGGAATGCATCTTTTCGATCGTGACATTTCTGTAACCGCAAAGGAACCTTTTCTCTATGCGGGGACTATCAGCGACAACTGGTCGGTGAACGGGAACCCCGATGGGGGCTATCTCATGGCGCTGCTCGCCAACGCTATTTTGCAGAAAAGCGGCAAGGCAAAGCTCGCTATACTGACGGCCAATTTTATTGCCCGCTCGGTTCCGGGCGAGGCATTTCTGGCCGTTAAACAGATCGGGTCTTCAAGGCAATTCGAGCGTTGGGAGGCGAGGCTTCAGCAACAAGGAACGGAAACGGTTCGAGCATTCGGGACATGTACCGAAGGTGAGATTTCCGGTGAAAACCGCTATGAAAAGAGCGCTCCCGTTCTTGCGCCTCTGAAGGATTGTATTGCAATTCCGGAAATGCCCCGTTATACCATTTTTCGCAACGTGGATGATCGGTTGGACCCTGGGTGCGCGGGATGGATGTCCGGAGATCTTGTGGCAAAATCGGAGCAGAAAGGATGGATAAAATTCAAAGACGACAGGCCCTTCGATCAGCTTTCGATCCTGCTGTTGGCGGATGCTTTTCCCCCACCGGTGCTTGCAAGCCAGGGCATCATCGCCTGGGTTCCCACCATAGAGATGTCGGTGAACATCCGAGCCATTCCCAAAACCAAATGGCTGAAATGCATTTTTCGTTCCCGTTTCATAACCGGAGGCTTTGTGGAGGAGGATGGCGAGCTGTGGGATGAAAATGGGGAACTTGTAGCCATTTCAAGGCAAATTTCGCAGTTTCAGAAACAATAGGGTACGGTCCCTAAACGTTGTACGCCGCTACCCCATTCCATAATATGCGTCAAAAGTGGACTTGACACCTGACCCACAACATTTAAACTTCACATGGGAACCATGATTTATTAAAACGCATGATGACTTGAAAAGCACGGAGAGACGTGCCCGGGATACTTTATATATCATAATGATAAAATGACTCGAAAGATATCCAAAATGAAACCTGCCGTAAATAAGAGTGTCCTGCTGTTTCTGGCGGGCTTCATGTGGTTTGGTGTGGGAACCATGCTCTTGTTTATGGCATTTTCCTGGCTGGATGCATTTCATGTCCACGGATCATTTTTATTTGGAGGAATAGGTGTTGCTGTGGCTCTTGTCGTTCATCATTTCGGATTTTTGAAAATCGTGGATAAAAATTTGGGACGAATATTGCCGATGCAAGGAACGAGGTGCATTTTCTCTTTCATAACCTGGAAAAGTTATATTATCGTGGCAGTGATGATTGCAATGGGAATCCTGTTGCGACATTCCTTGATTCCTAAACCATATTTGGCGATGCTATACATAGGAATAGGGCTCGCGCTTGTCCTTTCGAGTGTGCGATATATAAGAGTACTTCTGAGCCAAATGAGAAAGAACCAATAGGGGATGTTTCCAATCCGCCGAACTGGGCATTTCAAGAGGATAGTAAATGTCTGGTCCGGCAAAACGGATGAGGTACATGATGATGGTAGAAAAGAGATTCACGCCTTTCAAGGGGTCTCTCAAATACTCCATCTGTTTTCCGTACGCGAAGATTTGAAAAGTTACAAGACGTAGTCTTTGGAGACGATCGTCCTTTGCTGTGGAGAAATCAAATGGGTGACTTAAAAGCATTGAAGGCAAGAGTGGAGGCGTTGCGAATACGGGATTGGGACGCGGCCGGGATTGATTCCAGGCTGAAGGCATTTTCAGAAGAAGGAATTCCGGAAAAGAGGCTGGATACAGTGCATATTGTGGCTTCGAAGAACGAGATCCTGGACCGGGTTCAACTGCGGGGAGAGGAGTATGAATTTGGAAGCCATAACTGCGCCAAGGGTTCGGCCCTGGCTGTGATGGAAGAGTTTGGTCTGTGCCAGGATATGAAGATCATCAAAGCCCTTTCACCCTTTCCCGGCTTCGGCATGACCGGATGGATCTGCGGCGGTGTGACGGGCGGGCTCATGGCCCTGGGCCTCTACTTTGGCAGCAAGGATGCCACCGACTACGAGGCAACCGGGAGGACCATGACTGCCGCCAGGGAGTTCATTCCTCGTTTTGAGCAGGCTCTCGGCACGATCCTCTGCCCGAAGATCCATGAGGAGGTGATCTTTGACCGTTATATGGACCCCAGGGCCAGTGAAGAAAACTTCGAGGCCTTCAAGGGGATGCAAGGCTACGAGCGGTGTGCTTTGCCCCCGGGAATCGGTGCGAGGATAGCCGCCGAGATCATCATCGAGAGCATGGAGAAAAAACAGGGATAGTTCAAGAAAATGCGATGGGCTCTTTAAATAAGGGACTGATGAACGGACGGGAGTTATTCAGGTTCTTATGGACGTCCCCAAAAATGCCCCTTACGTCTGAACACGACTGGGTAAAAGCGACCAAGGCGGAGGCGCTGGTGTTATAACGCTTGATCAACCATAGTGTCACTGAGGAACCGAATGGCGAATAAAGAAGCTACATCCCGTATCAAGATCAACAAGCTGCTCGAAGCGGCGGGCTGGCGCTTTTTTCCGGAGGGGAGCCTGCGCGCCAACTTCCCCTTAAACTCACCGTGCGATCAAGTCATCCGTCTGGAGGCACTTGGCGAGACTTCGAGAAGCCGGGCAGGGGCTTTATCGACTTCCTGCTGTTAGACGCCAGAGGTTTCCCTCTCCTCGTTCTTGAGGCCAAATCGGAGAACAAGAACCCTCTCGTCGGCAAGGAGCAGGCCCGCAGGTATGCCAGGTCCCAGAACTGCCGGTTCGTGATCCTCTCCAACGGCAACCTGCACTACTTCTGGGATCTGGAGCGGGGCAACCCATCCCTCATAACGTCCTTTCCTACGCCGGACTCGGTGATCGGCTACCAGCAGGTCGCGCCCGACCCACAACGTCTCGTCGAGGACCAGATGGGCGAAAACTAGATTCTAGATTGTGCTGACCCAGCGCTGAACTACCAATCCGACTTCAATGCACCTATGCCTCTTTGAGCCAGTTCGCCGCATTGGAGGATGAATGGGCAAAAGAAAAAAAAGACCATAGCGGTGCAAGGGACAGAGATAACGCTTTGAGTCGGTCACGCGTATGTTAAGTGCAAAGGAAATAAATATTATGTCTGAAAATACTGCAAAATATCCAGTTGAACTTGATGATTATGAGTGCGATCTAATTTTAAAGAATGCGATTGTTTTTGGGCAGTTAAAATCAACTTTAACTCGGATGTCTAAAAAAGAGGGCATTCATGCCATTCGCATGTCTCTAAGTGAAATAAGCGACCTTGCTGGCTGGATGGCGGCAGAATCAAATCATGCCGATTCTCCTCGAAAAGCGCGAGAACTCGGAGAGTTATGCGACCATTTTGAGAATATTGAGATCCAAATTAAAAGAATATATCCTAAGAACAGATAATCAAATGAATAGGAAGTTGATCTTGTGCCGAATATTAATGCTGTGAAACAACTTAGCTTATTCGATCTCAAGTCCAGATCGCAAAGCAAAGAGCTAGGACAGTTTCTTACTGAGTCCAAAACAGCTGATTATATGGCATCAATGCTCGATTCCATCGGTAACGTTGAGTTGGTTAAAATTCTCGATGCTGGCGCAGGGGAAGGAATTCTTACAACATCCGCGGCTCGCCGCTGCTTAGAGCTGGGAAACCGTCGAGTCCATGCAGTTCTTTTCGAGATCGATAAAGATATATTGCCGGCACTCGAAGAAAACATGAATCGATTGGTTGGAATGTTTATCAAAAAAAGTGGAAAATTCTCTTATGAAATTCTCAACGAGGATTTCATTTTGTCGAGACCTGATAAACAGGAGCATAACTTTCATATCGCAATAATCAATCCGCCATATTTCAAGTATAACTCCAAAGACTCCATATACAGTGGTGCAACTGCCGATCTGTTTAAAGGAAATCCCAATATCTACGCATCCTTTATGGCGGTTGTATCGTCGTGCCTGGCGCTGGGAGGGCAAATGGTTGCCATTGTTCCACGCAGTTTTACAAATGGCCTCTACTTCAAAGGCTTCCGTTGCTATCTCCAATCAAGAATGAGCTTAGAACGGGTGCATGTTTTTCGCTCCAGAAACCGGCTTTTCAAAAATATGGGGGTGCTGCAAGAGAACATTATTTGTAAATTCTTAAAAAATGAACAGCGACCCACTATAGAAATAAGGTCAAGCACTTGCTCGGAGGACTTGGCGGATTCCGAGGTAGTTCGCTATCCGCAAAAACTGATTATTGATGGAAGCAATCGACAAAATATTATTCGGATTCCGGAAAATGCGGCGGACGGCCATATTCTGAGGTTGGTTGAACATTGGCCCAGCAGCTTTGAAGGAAACAATTATTATATTTCCACCGGCCCGGTGGTGGAATTTCGCACAAGAGAATTTATTACAGCAAAGGTCCAAAAAGATAGCATCCCTTTGTTGAGAATGCACAATGTTAAGGCGTTCCGCATCGAATGGACCGGAAAACACCCGAAGGACGTGCGTTTTGTTTTGAAGGAAGGATACGAAAAACACACTTGTAGCAACAAAGTTTATGTAATTCTAAAACGATTCAGCTCTAAAGATGAAAAGCGCCGTCTCGTCGCAGGTATCCATGACCCTGAACAATTCAAAAATCACCTGATTGGATTAGAAAATCATTTGAACTATATCGGAGTAAAAGGCGAAGATATGGATATTTCAGAAGCATTCGGGTTGGCTGCGTTGTTTAATTCTACCTTTATGGATCGTTATTTCCGTTCCATATCTGGAAATACCCAGGTCAACGCTACGGAAATACGACTTTTGAAATTGCCGACAAGAGATCAGATTATATTAATAGGAACGGAAGTGCAGAGGGCTAAAGGCTATGAGCAATTGTCAGTAGATCAGATTGTCCAATCCGCACTGAATATACGGAGCCTGCAATGAGCACAAAAAAACAGCGAGAGGGGAAGCTAAAACAGTCTAAGGGAATATTAAAAGCCCTTGGCATGCCAAAGGCACAATATAATGATAGATCAGGATGGGTATTTTTGGCTCTAGCAGACCTTCGCCCGGAAGTATGGGGGAACGCAAAATCACCACTGCTCCCAACCGTAGATATTATGCAATTCATCCGTAAGCACTACAAACAGGATTATAAACCGAATAGTCGTGAAACTATCCGCCGCCAAACATTACATCAATTTGAGCAAGCCCGAATTGTAGATCGAAATCGAGATGACCCTTCTCGTCCCACAAATAGCAAGGATAATAACTATTCGCTGAACGAGTCAATTCTTGCTGTTTTGAGAGCGTACCCCGCGGGGGAATGGATGAAGAAAGTTGAGGAGTATAAACAGAATTCAATCGCCCTGAAATCTCTTTATGCAAAAACTCTGGATAAAGAAAAAATTCCCATCACGTTACCTGATGGAAAGAAAATTTCACTTTCCCCGGGGAAGCATAATCAATTGCATGCCGATATTGTCCATGAATTCTGCTCCAGATTTATTGGGAAAGGTGGTCGGCTTCTATATATAGGAGACACGGCCAGCAGTCGGAATGAAGGCGGTAAACTCATGATTTTGGAAAGTGAGTTTCTTGAGTCTATCGGAGTGCCGCCCATGTCACATGACAAATTGCCTGACGTTGTGGTTTTTGATGAAAAACGCAACTGGTTGTTTTTGATTGAGGCAGTTACAAGTCATGGGCCAATATCCCCCAAAAGATGGGTAGAGCTGGAAGAAGCTTTAGCAACCTGCAAAGTGGGCAGGGTATATGTAACTGCCTTTCCGAACCGGACAGAATTCCGCAGAAATGCGGCAGATATAGCATGGGAAACCGAGGTCTGGATTGCAGATAACCCGTATCACATGATCCATTTTAATGGAGGTCGTTTTTTTGGACCTCATGAACATTGATATAGATATTGCGTGTAACGATTTCTTTCAGCGGCTCAAGGATGGGGAGAGTCAGCGGCTCCGGTTGGACTGGAATCTTCAGAGCCCCCTCGCCAAGGTCAATTATGGCATCCATAAGGATGCCATCAAGGAGACGCTTTCTATTAGATGATATCGAGGAAGAAAAGAAATATTGGTTTTCAAGGAGTCGGCTTGAACGAATTGAAGCCATTGCGATAAAAAGAAGGCACCATTTATGGCAAGATCGAGTTACATCCAGCCTTTAAGAGTTTTTCAGATGCTGAACTCACATATATGGAAGCATGAAAGGAGATAGAAAATTGGAAAATACGCCATCTCGGAATGGTATTCCCGCAAAATGCAGGGATTGTGCCAAGACCTCCAAGCCATTCATCCATGGAACGTGCAGCTTTTGCCAGGATGTGAGTTTTGAAGAAGAAATCCTCTGTGAATTAAACCGGTCAACACAGGATCCAACCTTTTTTGAATGCCATGCCTTTCAACCGTTGTTGAAACTGGTGGCGTCATCCGGGCAGGAAACCCGGCCGGAACCCAGGTTCCAGTCCGCGGAGATCGACTTTGAAAAACGTTTGGATTCCGATAGGCTGAAGTATCAAAGGGCTTTGGCTTTGCAAAAACTGGCTCGTAATCCCGATGATGTGATGCTTGAGATCAAGCTCCATTTTGCCTGGAACGTGATTGGCAGAAGACCGGTCTTTGCCGAGCCTGCGCCTATGATTGATTTCATCAGAGATAGTATCATGAGTTGCAGCGAGGCAGTGGGTGGTTTTGCCACCGTCCTGTGGCTGGCCCCGGACCATATCCATATTTACGTGGAGTCGGACGGGGAAGTCTCTCCGGACAATATGGCCCAAAAACTGAAACGATTATCAGAAGCCGCCATTCTTGAGCGGTTCCCCGATCTTATGGCCTCTTTAGAAGGGGAAAAAGGGCTGTGGGACGAAGCGTATTTCGCGGGAACAATAGGTTAAACGAAAGAGGAAACGTTATGGCAAAATGTCCGGTATGTAACGCAAAAAAAGGGAAGAGAAGATGTCAACTTGTAGAAGGAATGGTCTGCGCGTTGTGTTGCGGTCAGACAAGGCAAAAAGACGAGTGCGATGGGTGCACATTCTATAAGGAAACCATCCCAAGAAAAAAGTATAATGAAATCCCGTCTTATTCGACGAGAGACATGGAAAATGATCTCGATTTACAAGATTATTCCAATGCCATTGAAGGGAGTTTGTGCGCATTTGATAATGAAACGGGAAACCTAATCAAGGATGAAGATGCGATTAAAATCTTGGAACTCCTGCTTGACAAATATCACTTCAAGGAAGAGGCTGCTGAAATTTCAACCCCAATCATAGCGAGAGGATTTCATCTGGTAAAAGGTGTTATCGAAACGGATTTAAAGGATATCCCTGAAAAAGAGTTGGTAAAAGTGTTGAGTGTAATACGGTTTGTTGCCAGGAGAAGAGCACGGGGAGGAAGAGATTACCTTTCAATTATTCACCAGTATGTCGGCGAGAGGGTGGCGAAAGGAATGCGTGTATTACCCAGAACAAAGTTTTAAATCGAACATATGGAGCGGTTGGCTGTGGAAAAAGTACCAGAAAAAATGGAAGGTTTACTGGAATGACGAAAACGAATAATGTTTTTTTTACGGGACCATCAAATTTGGATTAAACGGCATTATGAGGTAGCTATATGTCAGCTTCGGTAAGGCTCTTTTTTGTATCAGATGATGATGAGATTTTTCGAGTGCCATATGCTAAATTTGAACGATTGATGAAAGGTTCACCAGAGAAAAATACTGAAAGGTTTGCAGGAAAGCGTGTACGTGCTGCAGAAATAATCGTGATGATAGAGAAACGAAAGCCCACCCAGGTCTTGCGTGCCATTTACTATTATCTGCACTTCAATAAAAAAGGAATTCTTGATTACGATAGGTTCATGAAAGATGGCAGGATCGTGGGTGATGCTGGAATTTCGGAAATTTTCGCTGAAGAAGCACAAGGTAATGTAATAAATGCCCGACAGAAATTCGCCGAAAGACAGCGAGACCATACGGTCTGGTGGAAGCCCGATATGCAGCTTGAGCGTAATATCTTAGATGCTTCCGTCGATGAGTTTACGTGCAAACGGGTTTAGGGGCAATACCCGTGAATCAATAATATTGATTCACGGGTATTGGGTTTAGGGTCTGGAAAAGAATGTGCAGTCATTCGCCCGTTTTCTCTTTTCCACCGGGGTTGGAGAGCCGTAAATTGGAGGAAGAAAGAAGAAAACAGTTCTATTCATCCCATTCCCCGTTCATTTGGATGGGGATTGTATCATGTCCATACCTTACCAAAAGAGATTTTCCTTGACTTTCCCGCCATTTCAAATAGGTTGCTTTCCGTTGAACCTTTGAATCTTGAACCAATCTTCCAAAGGTGCCATGGGGCGAATTTTTAGACATCGCCCTATCCACTTCTGGCAAGAAATAAACTTTAGGAATAATAATGGGTTGGGAGGTTTTTATGTCTGAATTTAAGCACGTGACGATCATTAAAAAAGCAAACATTTACTTTGACGGAAAGGTTACCAGCCGCACCGTCATTTTCCCTGACGGTTCCCGAAAGACTCTGGGCATAATGCTCCCCGGGGAATATGAATTCAATACCGACAATAAGGAAATTATGGAAATTATTTCCGGCGATCTTGAAGTGTTATTGCCGGAGGCGAAAGGATGGACAACCGTGGAAGATGGGGAATCTTTCGAAGTCCCCGCCCGCTCCAAATTCGGACTCAGAGTCAAAAGAGTAACCGATTATTGCTGTTCCTATGTTGCTTAAACCAACCAAGGCATGACTATCTGTCTTCTACTTCTCAGTAATACGGCGCCAGTCCAGGGGTAAAGGCTTCAAACGGGCTGATTTCTCTGAGCAGGTCCCGAGGCATCTTCTGGAGGTTTTCAGAGAGATCGGTGGATAAATCCGCTTTGGGCCTTACAAACCCCTGTTGGAAAAGCTGGATCTGTTCTCCTTCAAGCCAAATGCCGGGCTGCTCCACATGCCTTTCGATGACCACCTTCCTTTTCTTGTTCAGCGACACCTCCTTAAAAGGATGAAGGAAGGAGACCGATGTTTTTAAAGATGTGCTGCTGTACCCGACCTTTAGTCTGACATGGGAAAAATCGATAAGAGGCCACAGAGCGCCACTGAAAAAAAGCTGTTCAGAGTCTTTGGCCAGGCGCCATAAAGAGGTGTCGCTCTCCTGTGACAAGAGGTGCTGATGGATGGCGCCGATCTCTTCTTTGTCGCCACAAAGACTCATGGTCCGGATATGGCCGGTGGGGGTGATATCCTCATGGGTTGCTTTGATCTGCATGGAATTTCTTGTACGGCCACCGGCCCGTTGGAACTGGTGGCGGTAGGTAAAGGAACAATAGTTGATGGGAAGTGCAATGCTTTGCTCCAGTGCATACCGGATCAACTCCAGCGCGGTAAGCTCAGTTTCCAGGACCGTGACCTTGGGACCATGAAGAAATGTATAGGGCCTTTGGATGAACTTTGTTTTGTTAAACGGCGTAACCCTTAACTGGTGCAGGTTGAGATGGTTGACGCCAGTGTCGTACAGTTCTTTGATTGCCTGCCGGGTTGTCTCCAGGTCTTCCGGAATCGCCGGGATCTCTACGGTTACGCGGGGGATGATCCCCAGTGCCTTTTTCAGGGCATCGAGGCGGTAGTGGTTGGCGCTGATATCAAAACGGATTTCGTCAAGACCATTGTCCCGCAACGCTTTGAGCTTGTCCTCCGTTACCAGAAGGCCGTTGGTATACATCCAGATGTATAATGGATGAGAAACCCTGGATCGCAGGGTTTTCAAGAAAAGCATCACCCGGTCAAGAGTTAGGAAGGGTTCTCCTCCGCTGAAACTTACGCCTTTGATATTGAAAATCCGGACATAATCGGCATAATCGCGGGGACTCGCGAATTCCAGCGCACTGGTAGTCGGCTGTCCCTTTTCCTTCTGCTCCGAAGGGCAGTAAAAGCATTGGGCATTACATATTCCATTGATAAAAAGACAGGACCAGCCGCCATTGCCGCAAAGGTCACATCCCGGGGAAATGGCATGGGTGAACAGTTTGGTCCTGGAGAACTTCCATGCGGGCCCGGCGGGATGGTTATCAAAGATCGCCTGAAGCAACTCTTCCCGAAGCCGGGTGGCCGCGTCGGCCTTTTCAGGGGTGAGCCAGTTCATCGAATCATAGGAATCCGAGTATTCCTGCCGGTTCTGTTGGATAATCTCGAGGTTATTCATTTCGTGGAAGGGTCCTGAAAACGTTTTCGCGGTAATACCTCAGTTCATTGATCGATTCCAGGATATCACTCAGGGCCAGGTGCGCCTTCCTTTTTGTGAATGGGGGGAGGGATGGGTACCATCTTTTGACCAGCTCCTTGATGGAACTCACATCGATATTTCGATAATGAAAGAACTTCTCCAGCGTTGGCATATGCTTTACAAGGAAACGGCGATCCTGTCCAATGGTATTGCCGCACATGGGGGAAGCCCCTTTCTTGCAGTGTCGGGAAATGAAGCGAAGGGTTTCCTCTTCGGCGTTTTTGCACGTATAAGAGGATGCGTTAATCCGTTCCAGAAGCCCTGATTCCGTGTGATGTTTGAGACTCCATGGCTCCATTCGGGAGAGGATGGCGGACGGATAGTGGATAGGCAAATCGGGTCCCTCCCCGATTACGTTTAATTGATCATCGGTTACCACGGACGCGATTTCCACAATGACCTGATTGTTCAGGGTCGAGACCGGTCATTTCCAGATCGATCCATACGAGGGGCGAGGTCAATTCTTTCTCCTTGCAGGTGGATGAAGGTCCTTCCCTCAATCCTCTCTGTTCAGGCGCGACAACTCAGGCGGCAGTTCACGCAGGACCGCCTGCACATCCTGGACGGTATTGAGCAGGCGCGTCAACATCATGGCAATGCCGATATTCTCTCCGAGAATCAGCAGCGATTCCACATCCCTCTCTGAGATATGCCATACCTTGTGGTGATAGAGACGAAGAACCCCGACAACCTCCCGGAGAAAAAAAACCGGCATGGAAACGATGGACGCAATGCCTTCTTTCTTCGCCATTTCCGGATACTGGAGCTGATTAGAAAGGGAGATGTCGCTGATGATGACAGGGTCTCCGAGCAATGTGCATCCAACGCTCCGGTCCGCGCGAAGATTTCCCTTGCCCAGGTAGGTGGTACTCAGACCGAAACTTGCGAGCTTTTCAAGCCCTTCTTCTTCCACATTGAGCACGAAAATGGCACAGCCTTTGATTTCAAGAGCCGCCGTCAGCAACTGACTGAGATGATTGAGCATAACGGGTAGATCGGCGGATTCCGCCATAGCCTTTGCAACCACCTTGAAGATGTCTATCGTAATTTTATCTTCGTCTGCCATAGGTACACCCTCCTGTCGGCAATATTCCGTTGATTCAGCCCTCAGATGGTTCTTGGGCTCCTCAGGTGATGAATACAATCTCCCTGTTGCGCAATTCAGAGAGCAGGATGTCATGGATCTTACGGGTAAAAGAACGGGTAGCTCTGCCCGGCTTCTGGGCCGTTACGATGGTATCGTAGTTGCCGGTTCGGACTGCCTTAACGATCTCGATCCCGATGCTTTTTTCTCTTTTCTGGAAAATGTACTGCACCTGCTTTTCCAGAAAGCCGTTTTCCACCAGGTCTTTCTTCACCTGCGCCAAGTCCTTTTCCTTTTCCCTTACCTCTCGCCACATGGAAGCCATGGTACTTTTTAATCGCCCCAGACCCGGATTGGAGTATCCGTCAAGTTCCGGCAAAGGGGTATACACATGAAACAGAACAACTTTCACCCACTTCTGGCCCGCGTAGTTCCTGATAATATAGTGCAGGGCCTTTTCGTCATAGTCAGAGAAGTTGAATGGCGCCAGGATTCTTTTTCCACCCATTTTCTGCTCCTTTTCCTGCGCTGGGGCTTCCTGTTTTTGTTGTCAGGGCCTCAGGTCTTTTTTGAGGATTTTTCCCACATTCGTCTTGGGCAGTTCCTTCCTGAACTCGATAATGGTGGGGAGCTTGTAAGCGGCAAGTTTGCCTTTGCAGTACTGGATGAATTCTTCTTCCGTGCCTGTTTCCCCTTCTTTCAGGACCACAAAAACCTTGACCTGTTCTCCCCTTTTGGGATGGGGGACGCCCACGGCCGCGGCTTCCACGACCTTGGGATGTTCAAAGAAGACTTCCTCGATATCCCTGGGATATACGTTGTAACCCCCGGAGATAATCATGTCCTTTTTTCGGTCCACAATATAGAAATACCCGTCCTCATCCATTTTCCCGATGTCTCCCGTATGGAGCCATCCATCCGTCAGGGTTTCGGCGGTTGCTTCCGGATTGTTCCAGTAACCCTTCATGACCTGAGGGCCTTTGACAAGCAATTCGCCCGCTTCCCCTACCGGGAGATCGGTTTCTCCGTTATTCAGATCTACGATGCGGCACAGGGTATCGGAGATGGGCAGGCCGATACTCCCCACCTTTCGATGTCCATTGAAAGGATTGATGTGGGTGACCGGGGATGATTCCGTCATCCCGAATCCTTCGACGATAACGGAGCCCGTCCTCTTTTCAAAGTCTCGTATGACTTCCACGGGCAGGGGCGCGCTTCCGGAAAAACAGCCCTTGATGCTTGTCATGTCTGCCTGCTCTATCCTGGGATGGTTGAGCAGACCGATGAACATGGTGGGTACGAGCGGAGCAAAAGTGGGTTTGAATTGGGAGATGGTTTCGAGCAGTGCTTCAGGTTGGGGCTTGGGAACCAGGATATTGCCCCAGCCTGCGTAGATGGAATAATTCATGGCCGTTGAGAGTCCGAAAACATGGAAAAAGGGCAAAGCGCCAAGCATGATCTCTTCGCCATCATTAAACATGGGGAACCAGGCCCGAATATGCTGGACCTGTTTGCTCAGGTTGCCATGGGTCAGCATGACGCCTTTTGAAACACCGGTGGTGCCGCCCGTGTACTGGTACATGGCCGTATCCTCAAAGGAAAGCTTTACTGTTGGCGCGTTGCCCGTGCAGCTTGCAAGGACGCTTTTCCATTTGTAGACGTCCGGCGCTGATTTGACGTCTGCTTTCAGTCCTTTTTTCTTGCCTACGAGGGGAAAAAGCAGGCTCTTGGGAAACGGCAGATAGTCTCCTATGGAGGTATAGATGATTTGTTTGATGCCGGTCTTGGGCCGCAGGTCAATCATGCGGTTTCCAAGGAGATCCAGGGTGATGAGCAATTTGGCGCCGGAATCGTTGAACTGATGTTCCAGCTCCCTGTCCGTATAAAGGGGGTTGTTCATGACCGCCGTGGCGCCGACCTTCAAAATGGCGTAATATCCCACTACGCAGGGAATGATATTGGGAAGCAGGATGGCTACACTGTCGCCTTTTTGGATGCCGAATTTGGATAGACACACGGCAAATCGATCTACCATTGTCTTGAGTTCTTTGTAGGTGACCCGATATCCCTGAAAAAGGAGCGCCATATTGTTAGGAAATCTTTCCGCGGAACGGTTCAGGAATTCGGGTATACAGGTTTCTTCATAATCCACAAATTCAGGAACCCCCTTGTCGTAGTGGGCCAGCCAGGGTTTATCCAGATAGGTCATTGTTGAGGTCATGAGCTCTCCTTTTTTTAAATGCCTGTGTCTGATAGATATGGTTTCTAAAAAAATATTCATATGATAAGATATCAAATATGTCAAGAATGAGAACGATTGCGTGTCTTGTTCAAAGAGAAAATAATTACTTTTTTTGCAGGGGAGTCCAAGGCAGGGAGAAAAGGAATGAGTAACAATGAAGGTTTGAATAATGAGGAGCTGGAAGAAGCATTAACGGAAGACCATGGGGAAGAAGAAGCGGACGAAGAAGAGAGCTTTGCGGGAATGTTTGAGGCCTACTCCGCGGGAATGAAAGAAGACATCCACATGGGGGATAGAATCAGAGGAGAGATTATTTCCATCGGAAGGGACACGGTTTTTGTGGACACGGGGACAAGAATCGACGGCTTTGTGGAAAAACAGGAGCTTCTTGATGAAAATGGCGAACTGTCCTTTAAGATAGGAGATTTTGTAGATCTCTACGCGGTTGCCGTAACCGGTACGGAGATCAGACTTTCCAAGGCCGTTTCGGGAATCGGCGGCATGGATCTTCTGATGGATGCCTTTGAAGAGGAAATCCCGGTGGAAGGGAAAGTGAAGTCTCTGGTTAAGGGCGGCTTTGAAGTGGAGGTGGTTCAGCGAAGGGCCTTTTGTCCGATCAGTCAGATTGATTTGAGATACGTGGAAAAACCGGAAGAATACATTGGGGAAACCTTCCAGTTTTTGATTACCGAGTTTGATGAAGAGGCACGCAACATAGTCCTTTCGAGGCGCAAGCTCCTAAACAAAGCGTTGGAAAAGGAACGGAAAGCTTTCCTTGAAAGGCTTTCGGTGGGGCTTGAACTGGAGGGCAAGGTTACCCAACTGATGCCCTATGGCGCCTTTATTGAACTTGGCCCCGGCGTGGAAGGGATGGTGCACATTTCGGAACTAGGATGGTCGAGGGTGGAAAAACCCGATGACATACTCAGTATAGGGGACACGGTGGTGGTCAGGGTGATTGGCCTGGAATCCGGGGAAAAACCGAACCAGACCAAAATCGCACTTTCCGTCAAACAGACCATGGGGGACCCTTGGGAATCGGTCGGAAAGAAGTACCGGGTGGGAGATTCCGTGACGGGAAAAGTGACGCGTTGTGCCCCATTCGGTGCCTTCGTGGAGCTTATGCCAGGGGTTGAAGGACTGGTTCACATCAGCGAAATGAGTTACACAAAACGCGTTTCGAAACCCGAAGATATTGTTACCCCGGGCGATTCCGTTCAGGTTGTGATCAAAGAGGTGGATGAGGCGAAAAGAAGAATTTCGTTAAGCCTCAGAGATGTGGCAGGAGATCCATGGGATAGTGTAAAGGAAAAATACCGGGTGGGCCAGGTCATCAGGGGGAAGGTGGAGAAGCTCGAAAAATTCGGGCTATTCATCAACCTGGAACCGGGAATTACCGCGCTTCTCCCCAAATCGAAATTCAAAGAGTCCGCTGCATCCGGAGAACTCGAAAAATTACGACCGGGGGATCCTGTTGCCGTGGTGATTGAGCAGATCAATGCCGATGAGCGCAAGATATCGGTAGGTCCGGGGGATAAAGAAAATGTGGATGACTGGCGTTCTTTTGCCCCGGAAAAGGGGGGGGCAATGGGTAGCCTCGGGGAGAAGCTCAATCAGGCAATTTCGAAGAAAAACAGAAAGAAAAAATGACGCGTTGGATCTGTGGTTAGCCCGGTCCGGATCTTCTTCCATAGAGGGACGCGAGGGTCCTGGGGGAGATCCTCAGGCACAGGCCTGTCAGGATAATCTGGTTTATCAGCGTTGTTTTGATTGGTCCGAGACGATCCCATCTTCTGGCGGAAGTGACGGCATCGGCATCGGCGACGCGTATCCGGCCTTCTTTTGCGATCCGTCGAACCAGGAATAGATCCTCCGAAAGCGGCATTTGCGGAAAACCGCCCACCCGGTCAAAAGTGGTTTTTCTGACGAAAAGGGCCTGGTCGCCATAGGGCATCTTCAGATAGCGCGCCCGGAAATTTGTCCCATAGGTGATCAGTTGCATAACCGAGGTGTGGCGGTCCGTCTTGAATCGGAACGCACCGAGAGCCGTCCGGGGATCCATGAAGGCATTGAAAATGTGGGTTGGATAACCGGCAGGGAGTCGCGTATCGGCGTGGAGAAACAGGAGAACACGTCCGGAAGCAACAGCTGCCCCGAGGTTCTGCTGCGCTGCTCTTCCCCTCTTACGGATCTCTATGTGCACACCCGCCTTCTTGGCAATCGCCACGGTCTCATCTCTGCTGCCCCCATCCACTACCAGGATTTCCGCATCGACATCCACTGCGCTTGCAATGGCTTTTCTGATATCCTGCTGTTCATTGAGAGTGGGAATGATGACGGATACATAGGGTTTCTTCCATATCTTGGAGGCGGGCAGAATATCCAGGTCTTGCTCCGTGTCGATGTCCGTGAGGGGTTCCAGGGTAAAGATTCTCAGGCCCGCTTTTTGAGCCAGGCCGATGGTTTGATCAAGCACGGTGGCCTGACCCCAGGAGACGCCTTCGAATATCGCCGCACTCCGGCATAAGCCCACCAGGTAGTACCCGCCGTCGGTACTGGGCCCCAGCACGAGGTCGTTTTTTTCCAGTGCCTCAAACCCCTTTTTCAGGTGCTTTTCTTCCAGTTCCGGGATGTCCGTGCCCAGGAGTATGACCCGACGGCTCCCTCTGCTGAACGCATTTGTGAAGGCGGTCTTCATGCTCTGCCCGAGATCTCCGGGCGCCTGCCGGGAATATTCGAACCCCTTTCCCAGCCAGGTTCGCATCTTTTTCTCATTCCCATCTTTCACGCAGATTTCTATGGATATCCTGTTTTTCGCGGCATATGCAAAGGCCTGTTTGCAGATTCTTTCGGTAAGACTGCGCTGAAGATCAGCCGCGCCAACCGGTCCCAGCGAAGAAATAAGCCGGGTTTTGGTGGCGCCGGGAGTAGGATAACGGGTGAAGATAATGATGCGGTTAGGGGGGGAGGTCATGTCCGGAGTCTTTCATGAAGTTTCTGGCTGAAGAAAATGAATTCTCCGGTGTCTCTCTTTCTGGGTCTCGGAAGTTCTACGGGGACGGTGAATCGAATGGTTCTCGGATCTTTGCCCATGAGAAAGATCCTGTCCGCCAGAATAACGGCTTCATCCACGTCGTGCGTGACAAAGACGATGGTGTAAGACATCTTTTTCCAAAGGGACAACAGGAGGTGCTGCATTTCTTCCCTTGTCTGGGCATCAAGAGAAGCAAAAGGTTCATCCATGAGAAGCACCCGGGGGTTTAAGATGAGCACCCGCGCAAGGGCTACCCGTTGTTTCATCCCTCCTGAAATCTCATGGGGCAGGTAATCCTTGAATTCGTCAAGGCCCACGAGGGCGATGAAGCGATCTACTTCGGCATCCCGCGCCAATTTTCCTCGTGTACCCCTCTTCAGTCCAAAGGCGATGTTTTCCCGAATCGTGAGCCAGGGAAAGAGGGTGTCCTCCTGGAAAGCCATGCATCGGTCGGGCCCCGGACCCGAAATGGGTTCAATGCGCATGAGAGCGATGGCATCCTGTTTGTTGATGCAACCACATTCCAGGGATTTTTTGAGGATGTCAGAGATTTTGCCGGATAATTCCCAACCCATTGCAGGCGTTTTCCTTCCCTTTCTTATTCCCGAAGCCTTTCCGCCTCTTTCGGCCCCGGGGAGCCCGACGGATACGGGTAGAGCAGATTTGGGCGATCTTTGCAGGTTTCGCATTGCCTCAGGATCGGCGTGAGAAAAGACCAGCACAGCTCCACGCCATCCTGTCTCCAGAAGAGCATCTGGTCCCCGATCATGCAATCGATCAAGACTTTCTCATAGGCATCCATTTGAGCCCCCGAGTAATTCTGGTGATAATTGAAATCCATGTTTACAGGTCTCAAACAAAGTTTTGCCCCGGGATTTTTCGTCTGAAAGTTCAGCGAAATTCTTTCCTCCGGATAGATTGTCAAAACAAGCCTATTTGGGGAGATTAACTCTCCCACCGTGTGTCGAAACATGGAATGGGGGACCTCCCTGAACTGGATGGCAATTTCGGTTCTTTTCTCGCGGAGTCTTTTCCCGGATTTCAGAAAAAAGGGGACCCCTTCCCACCGCCAGTTGTCAATGAACACCTTCATGGCGGCGAAAGTGGGAACTAACGACGTCTTGTCGACCCCTTTTTCACTGCGATAGGCGGGAACCCGGTTTCCTTCGACAGTTCCTTCCCCGTACTGCCCCAAAACCAGGTTGGCGGTCCAATTCTGCACGGCAAACGGTCGCATGGACCGGTATACCTTTGCCTTTTCGTCTCTCACCCTTTCAGCTTCGAAGAGAGATGGTGGTTCCATGGCCACCATAGACAGCAACTGCATCATGTGGTTTTGGAACATATCCCGAAGAACCCCCGATTCCTCGTAATATCCGGCCCGATGTTCCACGCCGAGGGTTTCGGCGGCCGTGATGCTCACGCTTTCAATATATCGCCTGTTCCAGATCGGCTCGAAGATGGTGTTTGCGAAACGGAACATGAGGATATTCTGAACCGTTTCCTTTGCAAGATAGTGGTCGATTCGAAATATCTGGTTTTCCGTGAAATATTCGTGGATCGCCCGGTCCAGCTCCACGGCCGTCTCCAGATCCTGGCCAAACGGTTTTTCCACAACAATTCTCGACCAGCTTTGTCCCGGGCTCCCCATGGAGGAAAGACCGGATTGGCCGAGGCACTGGGCGGTGGATTGGTACAGGGTAGGGGGGATGGCCAAATAAAATATTCGATTTCCCCTGGTTTGAAAGTTCGGGTCAAAAGCATCCAATGAGTCATATAATGCTTTGAAAGAAGGGATGGAACCGTATTCAATGGTTCGATAATGAAGGCGTTGTGCAAAATCAGCCCATTTGGACTTTTCAGGCAGATCTGTTTGCAGAACCGCTTGGTGCATGCTTTCTCTGAATCGGCTGTCCGACATTTCCGTGCGGGCGCAGCCGATAATACTGAACGAGGCGGGGAGGGCGCCGATAACATACAGGTTGAAAAGAGAAGGGATAAGTTTTCTCGCGGTCAGATCGCCGGATGCCCCTATAATCACTATCTGGCAGGGTTCGGGCGTACGCTCCATGTGACATGACTGGAAAGGAACGGCGGAGTCGGGAGCGGTTGCCAAAACGTAGGCCGCCTCATTTTCCGTGCGGGTCTTCAAAATGCCGGGTCATTTGAACCTTTTCACGATCTTCGGGATGAAAAATGAAAAAACGAACAGCCCCACTGAAAAGAAGATTTTAAGAGACAATAGTTCTCCCCAGTTTCCAGACGCCCATATCTCTTTCAACGTCCCGATAAAAAAGGTGAATATGAACGTACCAACAATGATTCCCAAGCCTGTTCCAAACAGATAATCACTGAAACGAACCTTGGTAAGGCCCATGCCGAAATTCAGGGGTGTGAAGGGGAAATAGACCAATCGAAGGTACAGGACGGTTGCGAATCCATTTCTTTCGATGGCGTCATCATATTTCTTCAACCGGTTTCCGATAAGGGATGCCGCAAATTCCCTCCCCAGCGTTCTTCCGATAAAGAAGGCCGCGGCTGCCCCCAGCATGGCCCCGACCCAAACGTAGAGAAAGCCCCAGTAGGCCCCGAAGATGGCGGCGCCCAACCCCGTCAGAAGGGTTCCCGGGACGAACAGGCATACTCCGACCGCATAAATAAGGATAAAAAGGAGAGGGGCCCAATACCCGGCTTTTTCCATGAAGTTGCCGAAGGATTCTGCTGTAAGGTACCCTCTGACAGGCGTGAATCGGATCAGAACGAGGGCCGCTATAATGAAAGCAATCAGCGCCATAGCCTTGCCGAGACCTCTTCTGTTTTGTTTTGAAGGGGAATCCTTATCCACTTTCAAGTCGTTTCCCTCAGCAAATGACCCTGTCCCCGCTTCAGGGGTGTGAATCAAGAAGGTTGGAGTGCTGGAGCGGTTTCGATATGATTTCTTCTTGTGCCTCCCGTTGACTGTCTCTATAATACAGCAGCTTATTCAATTGTAAAGAGGAGAATCCGTGGACAACAGGGTCTATGTGGTCAAATGTGGGGAGTATGCCCAGACCGAAAGCAAAATGAATGAACTCCTGGAAATGATGGGGGGAATGAACCGTTTCGTCAGGAAGGGAGAAGACATTGCACTGAAAGTGAACCTGCTCCGGGAAGCAAGGCCGGATGAGGCGGTATCTACCCACCCTGCAGTGGTTACCGCCGTGGCTCGCATGGTGACGAAGGAAAAAGCGAAAGCTCTTATCGTGGATAGCCCGGGTTCCGGATTCAGGTACACAAAAGCGGTTCTTGAGAAAATCTACCATACGAACGGCATGTGGCAGGCGGCCCAAGATTCGGGGGCGGAACTCAATTTTGATACGTCGTTTGAAAAATTATCTTTTCCCGAGGGGGAGTTGATCAAATGGTTTGAGGTCATCACGCCGGTCTTAAAAGCGGACGGCATGCTGAATCTGTGCAAGTTGAAGACGCATTCTTTTACCCACATGACCGGCGCCGTAAAAAATCACTTCGGGGTGATTCCCGGGCGCACCAAACCAGGTTATCACGCAAAGTTAGCCGACAAGAGTCTTTTTGTGAATATGCTTCTCGATCTCATGCTGGCTGTTCCGTCTCGGGTATCCATCATGGACGCGGTGATGGCCATGGAGGGCGACGGTCCGGGAACAGGCGATCCCAAAAAGGTCGGCCTGATTCTGGCCGCCGAAAATGCCCTTGCTCTGGATGTGGTGGCCGGCGAAATCATGGGATTGGATCGAAAAAATAACCCCTTCCTGGTTCAGGCCGAAAAGCGCGGTATCCGTCCCCACCGGATCGAGCAGATAGAACTGATCGGCGCGCCTTTGTCCTCATTGAAAGTTTCTGATTTTAAATTCCCTCCAACCATTACGGAAGGAACGGGATTTGTTAACCATCTTTCCTGGTGGCAGAGACCGCTGCAGCCGATTTTCAAAGACAGTCTCTCACGAAAACCAAGGATTTTGAAGAAAAACTGCGTTGCCTGCGCAGCGTGTTATCAGGCATGCCCCGCAAAGGCTATTTCCATGGTGAAAAATTCCCAAAAGACGTATGCGCAAATTGACGAAAGCAAGTGCATCCGCTGCTATTGCTGTCATGAGATGTGCTCAGAGGATGCAATTGTTCTGAAAACCTCCTTATTTTATCGACTTGCGCAGAGGTAAGGGGAAACCGGAGAGATGAGGCGGGGACATTGATGAATAAAGAGATGAACAGGTTTCGATGGGCTGTTTTCACGATCCTGGGGTTGGGATATTTTTTCGTATATTTTCACCGGTTGTCCCTGTCGGTTGTCGCGAACGAACTTGTGAGGGATTTTCAGACCACCGCCAGTGTCCTGGGACTTCTGGGTTCGGTGTACTTTTACTGTTACGCGGCCATGCAGATTCCTGCCGGGCTCCTTTCAGATTCCCTGGGCCCTCGAAAGACGGTCACCTTCTCCCTCTTGATCGCCTCCGTCGGGAGCATCCTGTTCGGTCTGGCCTCGGGAATCGGAATGGCCTTTGTGGGAAGGGTCATGGTGGGGCTTGGCGTATCCATGGTATTTATCCCCACCATGAAAATCATATCCAGGTGGTTTCGTGCAAATGAATTTGCCTTGATGGCCGGGTTGCTAAACGCCATTGGAGGGGCGGGGGCACTGGGAGCCACATGGGCGCTGGCCTTGATGACGGGTCTTTTCGGGTGGAGGGTTTCTTTTGAACTGATTGGCGCCGCCACCTTCGCCCTATTGCTCCTGGTCTGGATTGTTGTCAGAGATCGGCCCGAAGACAAGGGATGGCCCCCCCTTTCCGAGTTGGCGGACAAGCAGGGGAAAACCGACCCCGCTATGGAAAAAATACCCCTCTGGGATGGATTTCGCCGGGTGGTCTCCGAGAAATATTTCTGGCCCCTCGCTGTATGGTATTTTTTTGACTGTGGTATTTTCTTCGGATTCGGGGCGTTATGGAGCGGTCCTTATCTCATGGATGTTTATGGTTTAACGAGGGCCGAGGCCGGCGCCGTCCTGAGTATGATCGCATGGGGCATGATCGGTGGAAGTCCTTTTTTGGGGTTTTTGTCCGATAAAATTCTCAAAAGCAGGAAAAAGGTCATCGTCTGCTGCAGTCTGGGTCTGGCGCTGGAACTCTTGGTTCTTTGTGCATACCCTTCTGGTCTCACTCATTTCACCCTGTTTATCGTCTTTCTATTGCTTTCCCTCTTTGCCTCCTCCGTGGTGGTTATCGGATTTACGACCACCAAAGAACTTTTTCCGATTGAAATTGCAGGTACATCGGTGGGTCTTGTCAACCTTTTTCCCTTTTTAGGAGGGGCGGTGTTCATGCCTTTTTTGGGGGAAATTCTGGACATGTACCCCAAGACGCCGGCAGGAGCCTATTCACTGGAAGGTTATACCACCATCTTGATGGTATTGCTTGGATCTTCCATCGTATGTGTCCTCTGTACTTTGTTTATGAAAGAAACATTTCCCAAGTGAAGATCACGGGTTTTCCTGTCCGTCATGCTACCGGTTGTTTTCATGCCGTTCGAACAGGATGCAGGCATTCTGGCCCCCGAATCCAAAGCTGTTGCTGATGGCCTTGGCAATCACCTTCTCCCTGGGCTTATTGGGGACATAGTCAAGGTCGCAGTCTTCCGCTGGATGATCGAGGTTGATGGTCGGATGGATTGTATTCCTTTCAAACATCAAGGCCATTGCAATGGCTTCTATTCCCCCTGAAGCTCCTATGAGATGTCCGGCCATGGACTTTGTGGAGCTGATGGGGACATGGTACGCGTGTTTGCCTAAGGCGTTCTTTATGGCCGTGGTTTCAACAGGATCATTCAACGGCGTTGAGGTACCGTGGGCATTGATGTAGTCGATTTCCTCCGGCTCCGTTTGCCCCCTTCTCAGCGCGTCCTTCATGGCCTTGGCCTGCATCTCTCCCCCCGGTTCAGGAACCGTAATATGATAGGCATCGGAAGTAGCGCCATATCCGGTGATCTCGCAGTAGATTCTGGCGCCTCTTTCCAGGGCGTGTTCCAGCTCCTCGAGAATGATAATGCCTGCGCCCTCTCCCATAACGAATCCGTCCCGATCCTTATCAAATGGCCGGGAGGCTTTTTGGGGATCGTCATTTCTCGTACTCATGGCATTCAGGGCCACGAAACCCCCAAATACCAGGGGTGTTATGCACGCATCGGCCCCTCCGGTTACGATGACTTTTTCATCCCCTAACACGATCTGCTTATACCCTTCGATGATAGCATGGTTGGCGGATGCGCAGGCAGTGGAAACATTGAACGCGACCCCCAGGATTCCGAATTTGACGGTCACGTTCACCGCTACGGCACAAATCTGTGAATGGGGGAGTGCAAAGGGCGAGACTTTTTTAGGACCGTTTGATTTCACAAAGCGGTAAAAGGATTTTTCGCACAAATCCATATTCTGGCTTCCAACACCAAGAATAACACCTACCTTCGAAGGACTTTCCCCTTTAATACAATAGGTTTTGGGTCCCCTTTCCACAACAACGGGTTCGAGGGTAAAACCCGCGTCTTCAAGCGCCAGCTTGGCTCCGGCAATGGCAAATTGGGAGGTTCGTCCCAGATATTTATTGTCTTTGCTTCTTTCGATGAAGTCCGTCAGGGAAAAATTTTCAATGGCACAGGCAATTTTGGAGTTATACTGCTCCATGTCAACACCCTCAAAATGGACTCTTCCGGCTCCGGATTTTCCGGAAAGGAGAGAATCCCAAAATTCTTCTTTACCGATTCCGATGGGGGTGACCGGACCCAGACCTGTAATGACTACTCTTCTTTTCATTGGAAGCCTTTCTGCAATGCATTGGGATTGATTTCTCAAGGGATAGTAAAGGCCCGTTGCCTTGCTGGATGGATGAAGATTTCTCAGGCCTTTTCGCGGCAACCATACCCAAATCCCGTGAAAGCGCCCGGGACGCTCGCGTTCGATATTCCTCAATGAGGATAATTCAGCGAACGGATTCAGTCAAAGAAAAAATGGATGCTGCAGCAATTCTTATTGTGGGTTTTCGCTTCCGATTGCGGAGGGTATATCAGGGTAATTGGCCAACATCGGTGGATGCTGTTGACTGATGGGATGGGGTCCTTTATACTCGTTGCCCATGCGGTTCGATGACGCTTTAATACTCATTGAGATATCTGAATAATTTTCATTATTGCAGGATGAAGGATGTTAAATGCAGTCTGAAATTATGAGAAGTTGTCTACCCATGAAGCCTGGAAATGTATAGGAATTCCTGCCTATGAAGGGATCTCTTTACAGAAAGGTGGGCATTGCCTCCTTCATCATGATGTCTTCCGTTTTCCTGAGTCGAATCATCGGCTTGTTTCGGGAGGCGGTGGTCGCTTATGTGGGAGGTGCGGGAAGCCAGGTGGATGCCTATCAGTTGGCCTTCCTGCTCCCGGAGATCTTGAATCATGTGGCCGCTACGGGTTTTCTTTCCATTACGTTTATCCCCATTTTCAGTAGCTATCTCGCCAGGGATATGGAAGAGGAGGGGTGGCGGGTTTTTTCGATAATCTTTACTGTTTTCGGTTTCTTTCTCCTCCTTTTGATTCTCGCCGGCTGTCTCTGGACAGATACCCTGGTGGATATCATTGCTCCAGGCGTCGAGGACCCGGCTGTCAGAGCGCTTACGGTGAGAATGACCTGCATTGTCCTGCCTGCCCAGTTTTTCTTTTTTGCCGGGGGGCTCTTTATGGCGGTGCAATTTGCCCGGGAACGGTTTTTTCTTCCTGCCCTGGCTCCTCTGCTTTACAATCTGGGAATTGTGGCCGGAGGTCTTTTTTTGGCCCCTCGAATCGGAATGGAGGGCTTTGCCTGGGGCGTGCTGGGGGGGGCTTTTATCGGGAATTTTCTGGTGCAATGGATTGGCGCCGGCCGGATTGGAATGAAATTTGTGCCCAGCATGAATTTTCGGCATCCGGATGTGAGGCGGTATTTCTTCCTTACGCTCCCTCTTATTCTGGGCCTTACCATGGTTTTTTCAACGGAGGTCTTTTTCCGGTTCTTCGGTTCTTACATGCCCAAGGGAACGGTTGCCGCTTTAAACTATGGTTTGAGAATTGTTTTCATTCTGGTTGGTCTTTTCGGGCAGGCCGTGGGCGTCGCGTCGTACCCTTTCATGTCCAACCTTGTGGCTCAGGGAAAGATAGATGAGATGAAAAAGCTCATGAACCGGACCCTGACCGCCTTGTCTCTTGTCATACCTTTTTCCGTGCTAATGATTGTACTCCGGCACGAGGTGGTTTTCCTCCTCTTCCAAAGAGGCCGGTTTGGTGCTGCTGCCACCGCGTTGACTGCCCATCTTCTTCCCTATCTCATGTTCGGTGCCTTTGCCTTTTCCGCCCAGACGATTGTGGTGAGAGGATATTATGCCATGCAGAATACGCTTCTTCCAGCCCTTTTGGGAACGCTTGCGGTGATTTTGAGCATCCCTGTTTTTTTGGTAGGCATGAATCGGTTCGGCGCTCCGGGGGTCGCCCTTGGTGTTTCTCTATCGGCGTTCATGCAGGTTGCACTTCTTTATGCCATCTGGAATCGGCGTACGAAAAACCGTGAGAGCGTAGCCGTCTATCTGATGGTTGGTAAAATGGTCCTTTCGAGCATTTTTCTGGGGGTAGTATTGGAAGGGATCAGACGTTTCATTTCTTTGTGGCTCAACACGCAGACCTACCCGGGCGCTCTGGCTTCCTGTACGGCAGCAGGCCTGATTTTCCTGTGCCTTCTATACCCGCTCGTGAAGGCGTTTAAAATGCATGATTTTCTTGCTTTGTTACGGTGATCGATCCTATTGTTCGGTCTCCTCAAAAACCAAGCCAAAAAAGCCGAAACGGGGGTATGAATGTCCAGTATGGATCACAACATGAAAAGAATCATGATTGCTGAAGACGACATGGTGGTTTCCATGGAACTGGAAGAGCTCCTCACTTCCTGCGGTTATATGATTGCGGGAATTGCGGAATCAGGGGAAGAGTCCGTTATCATGGCAAGACGGTTACGGCCGGATCTGATCCTTATGGATGTCAAGATGCCCGGGAAAATAGATGGTATTCAGGCCATCGATAAAATAAGGTCCGTACAAAATATCCCTATTATTTTAGTTACCGGCCACGCCGAACAAGAAATTTTTGACAGGGCGTACAGAAGAGAAGTGGCTGGATATGTGGTCAAACCATTTCACAGTGCCCAGATAAAAGCAGCCATTGAAATGGGCCTCCGGAATTCCATAATGGGGAAAGATTTACCTCCGGATAAGGAGGATTTGGCAGATTTTAGTAATTGTTTATCCAACACTTACTGGCATAATGCTTCTTCAGATATCACGCTTACACAAATGGAATCGCGCGTGATCGCTCTCATCAAAGAGGGGAAAAGAAGCCAGGAGATCGCAGATATTCTGAGCGTGAGCAGGAGAACAGTCGACTGGCATCGAGCCAACATACGGGAAAAGCTGGGGCTTAAAAAGAGGTAAACACCCATCAAACATTGGGCAAAAAGTCAGGTTTTGTTATTATAATATTGGCCTATATTTTAAAATACCCCCAGGTAAAAAACCAGTATTGACGGAAAATGATGAAAGCCATACCATAATGCACGATTTCAACCATTCATCTTCTTATTTACCCTAACCCCTCCTCCTGTTCCTCGCAGATCATTTCGTTTTCGCAAGGACAGGGGGCAGGAATTTCAGGATTTCATCAACGATTTATAAGTCATGGAGGGGCCACACCCACGACTTGCAACAAGGACATCGCCAGAGGCAATTGCGGATCGTAACAGAGAAACCAAGGAGGATTGTGCAATGAGGAAGAATATGTTGAGAAGGATATATGGCGTTTGCCAGGTCGTACTTATTAGCCTCTTAGGGTGTGGGATCTGCACGGCAGAGAGCCGATATGACATGGACAAAGCTAATCCGGTGGCGCCCAAGGGCGTTGTGGACACCTCAAGTCCTACTTACGAATGGAAGTCGGTTCCCGGGGCAACCCGGTATTGCCTTACAGTCAGTGATTTGGAGGGCGATCCGGTATATCTAGCCTGGTACACAGCCCAGGAGGCGGCGTGCAGCGATATCAATGGAAAATGTGCCGTATCGCCCAGTGGGATAATCGAAGGTTGCCAATGGGCGGTCATTGCGTGTGTGGAGGGGGACTGCGGCAACTGGAGTGAGTGGATCGTGTTTGAGGTCCCGCAATCTACGTGTAGAAGTGATCGCAACATAGATACGTTGCAACAGGAAGCTGATTCAAGGCTGCTGACCGAAAACGATGGTTGATCGTAATCGCAGCGGGCTTAGATAATACGATTAACATCATCGCCTTCCCGCCGAGATTGTGCTATCGCGACATCTATTTCTTGCTGGTTTGTGTTTTGGAAGGCAGGGTCACAAAGACCCTGCCTTTTTTATTGACGGGTCAGCTTCCATATTGCCGACAAAACCCAAGAGTTTTTCCGTGAAGGAATGCATCAACCGAGTGGTTCAGCAGATTGCGTGCATTCATCTGCGTTCCAATTAGTTTTTAAACGAATGAACCGGCGCGGGTATGCGGCCTCCGCACCTGACGAAAGCGCTCGATGAACCGGATGCACGGATCTCCATGACGGGAGAAGAGCCGAAAAGTCCTCCCCAGTGAACCCATTCTCCCGGTTTTTTGTCAGGAACCGGAATCAGGCGAGTTGCGGTGGTCTTGTTATTGATGACGCCGATGGCCATTTCATCGGCGATGAGCGCACTTATGGTATCCGCATCCGTATCGCCCGGAATGCATACCATGTCGAGCCCTACAGAACAGACCGATGTCATGGCCTCCAGCTTTTCGATGGAGAGGCTTCCATCGGCGGCTGCTTCCGCTAACGCCCGGTCTTCCGCCACCGGGATAAAGGCCCCGCTCATGCCTCCCACGGAGGAAGAGGCGAATAGGCCTCCCTTCTTCACAGCATCATTGAGCATGGCAATGGCCGCGGTGCTGCCCGGAGCGCCTATTTTCGCAATTCCCATGGCCTGAAGAATTTCACCCACCGAATCTCCCATCATGGGGGTTGGCGCCAGGGAGAGATCGATGCCTCCAAATGAAGACCCCACGCCTGCGGCGACTTCCCTTCCTACCAGTTCCCCCACCCTGGACACGCGAAATGCCGTCTGTTTGATGGTGTTTGCCAGTTCCTGCAAGTCAGGATCAGGTGTTCGTGCCCGCAGCCTTTCTATCGCCCTTTTGACCACGCCGGGACCGCTGACGCCCACATGAATGACTGCTTCCGATTCCCCGAAACCGAGATAGGCGCCGGCCATGAACGGATTGTCTTCGGGCATATTGGCGAAGACACAGAGTTTCGCACAGGCAAATCCGTCGTTGTCCGCGCTCTTTTGCGCCGTCAGCTGTATGATACGGCCCAGTTTCAATATGGCGTTCATATTTATCCCGGCCTTTGTGGTAGCTACATTGACGGATGCACATACCCTTTCTGTTTTTGAAAGCACTTCGGGCAAGGCTTCCATGAGGCGTTCCTCACCGGGTGTGGTCCCTTTATGTACCAGGGCCGTATAACCGCCCAGAAGGTCCACTCGAACCAGCTTGGCCACTTCATCAAGGGATCTGCCCATTAAATAGAGACCTTCCGAATCCAGATGGCCGGCTATGGAGCCGATGGGTGAGATGGCAATTCGTTTATTTACAACGGGGATTCCGTAGCGGTCGGAAATCCGGTCGCAGACCGGTACAAGAGGGCCGGCAATCCGCTCTATTTTCATCTTTACTTTATCGCAGAACTCGGTGGGATCTTGGGAAACGCAATCCGCGATATTTATACCCAGGGTGACGGTCCGGACATCGAGATGTTCTTCTCGAAACATCCGTACCGTTGCCAGAATATCTTCATTCCGGATCATTTTCTTCCTCCTGTGTTGGCCGCGGGCATGGAGATTTGGTTGGTCGCAGCAAAAATGTCTCCGTGCATCAAAGTTACGTTTACCTCCCTTTCAGCCAAAATTTCCATGATGTTTGACCGGAGGGCTTTGATATCCACTTCTTCAGGAACGGTCAAGTCCCCTGTGATGGTAAACAGACCATCACCCGTACGGCAGATCAGATTCTCCACATTGATGGCTCTTTCCGCCAGGCAGGTGGTTACGGCCGTGAAAATTCCGGGTGCGTCCGTGCCGGAGACGATCAGTACGAACGGTTCTCCCTGGACCGGAGGCGGGCCCGGCTTATTCCTGCGGGGAAGCACGCTTACCGCCAATGTTTTCGTTTTCCCGGTCTTTTCCAGTTCTTTCTGAACCAGCTTTGCATCCTGGCCCTGTTCAAATGCGGCCATGAGTGTAATGGTGAAATAACCCGACCGCACACTCTGCTCCAAGTCCTCGATATTTCCCCCAAGCTGGGTGATAGCCCCGGTAAAACGGGCTACAAGTCCCACTCGGTCTTCGCACAGCACGGTAATGGCATAATGCGTTCTTTTCTTCATCACGGTTCTCCCTCCACGATTGAAATTGCCCTATTATCCTATCACGCCTTTGAATAGGGGGCAAGCCTGACGGAGGACCTTCAGGAATCCACAATTTGAAAAAACGGATGTGCCGATTTCGTCCGGCGGCGTTTTAGATCCAATACCCGTGAATGAATGCGGTTCATTAACGGGTATTGGTTTTAGATTCCGCCTACAGGATGCTGCGGTGGTATCGCAGCCGTGTTCTCATCCGAGCTGCGGATATGTATATCCCTTTGCGGAAAAGGAATTTCGATTCCTGCCTTTTTGAATTCTTCAAAGATTTCAAAATAAAGCGAACTGCGAACATTTCGCCTTGGCGTTACCCGGACATCTATCCATATCAGCAGCTCAAAATTAATGGAACTGTCGCCATATTGTATAAATCTCACCATAGGCTTCCTATATTTCGAAACCATAGGCTCTTTTTCCGCAACCTCCAGTAATATCTTCTTGATCTCCTTGGGGTCTGAGCGATAGGAAACCCCCACCGGCAGATCGATGCGAATCATGGGCGACGACAAGGAATAATTGACAATCGTGCTCGAAAGAAGGTTGGAGTTCGGAACAAGGTATTCGATATTGTCTCTGGTTCTCACCTTGGTGGCACGCAGATAGATATCGGATACCATGCCCAGCCCTTTTTCTACTTCAATCCAGTCGCCTTTTCTGATTTTGCCGCCGAATATGATTGCAAAACCACTGATGATATTGGCTGCGGTATGCTGCAATCCCAAGCCGATTCCGATACCGGCGGCGCCGGCAAAAACCAGAAGAAAACGAAGATCAAGCCCTACAACCTTCAAGGAGATCAAAACACCGATTGCAATAACCACGCATTTTAATGAGGTATCCAGGGCATGACCCAGGCCGGGGTCGATGGCAAGGGACGGATAAATTTTATAATCCAGATACGCCTGCAGCAGACGTGCGGCGTAGATAAATGCGAGAAGGATGATAACCGCCTTTATCATCATCCATAGACTCACTTGCGTGGTCGGCCCCAGTTCTACAACCGGAAACGAAATAACTCGTTCAATGAGTTCCAGCAGTCCCAGAAGGTTCAAGATGATGGCAATCGCTGCCAGTACGGTGGCGTACAGCAGCATTGTCCTGAGAGATTTGAAGAGAAATTGGGCGGCTTCATCTGAAGCATCTTTCCCTGCGTGCCATCTCTCTATCCACCCCCTTATCCTGTGGTAAGCCAGCATAATCAAAAGGTAGGCGCCACCCGAAGACCATATTTTTATAAAAAAACCCCGGCCTAATTCCTTGTAGCCGATGCACCAAAGGAGTGCTATGACGAAAGAGAGAAAGACGAAAGGATAATAAAACTTGTTTACAATTCTAATGACACCCCGATAGGTTCGATAGGGCAGATCCGGCATAATGGACAGAAAGGCGGTTTTCATCAAATGGAACAAAAAAAGGATCACAACAATCGAAACAGCGATCGCGAATTTCAACAGGTTGATCACATCGGGTCGAATATGAAAGGCCGCCGCGCCCTGGATTACAGCAAAACCGACTATGCCGTATAGAACGACCAGACGGGCAAGCCGGAAAATCTTCTTCCCATAGAGAGATGTCGCCTGAAAAAGGTCTTGGGTCAGCGACTCACGCAAGAGGCTGATGACCAGGGCGGCGATAACCCAGAGAATCATTAATGTTCCGGTCAGCTGAAACCAGGCTGCTCGATAGTGGATAAAAGCATTGATCAGAGAATAAGCGAGGAGCAGAATCAGTGGTATTAAGGCGGAGACCAAGACCTTGAGGACTGAAAGGAAAAACGGGTAGATGGTCTGCGGGATTTTCGGCCGTAGTGGCTGCACCTTTTTTTCGATCTGTGCGAGAATACGCTTTCTTCCCAACAGGCTGTAAATTACGGCTGCCAAAAAGACAAATACGATGCAGGACCCCGCTACCCCGAGAACGTGGCTCTGCTCCTTAACATGCCTGACAAGCTCTGGAAATCTCCCCGGCAAGCCGACGGCCCATGTATAAAGATATTCGATCGTACCCCAACTCCAGCCGATAGGAGTTCTTTCGAAAAGCGAGCTTGCCCGGTTTGCGATCTCCGTTTTAACATCTGCGGCTCTTTCTGCGATGATGGTACTCACATCTTCGGGAAGAGCAAGGGTCGGTTGATTTTGACTTTCAGGAGCGGGTTGCTGGGTGGCGGCATAGGAAAGAGGCATCCACAACAGTAAAGCAATACAAACGGGGATGAAATAGCGAGTTTGTCTGGTTGCCATGCTGATTCCCTATGTGTAAGGATATTAAGTCTGTCTACTTGAAAAGCTGGACGACCTTCATGGTTGCTATGGAGATGCAGTCGAGGGAAAAATCGATGAGGCTTTTAAGTATATTGCTGAGTTGATCATACTCGCCTTGGAGCGCATCCGGGTCCAACGGGGTGGTTTCCAGGTCGTCGGAAAAGAAAACGGACGCGGAATTGCGTTCGTGCCCCATCTCAAGAAATGGAAGTGGGCCAAAAAAATCATCCGGATGCAAGCTGATGAGGGAAATATTTTGATCTTTCATCTCCTTAACAATCGTAACACTTCCTTTCAGGATAAGAAAAGGATCTTCTATCCTTCTTCCTTTTCCGGGTTGTTTATTTTGACTGTAAGAGGCTCTTTCTTTTGCGTTGATTTCGGAATAAATTTCAGAAAGTCGTTCGGTCATTTTCCTGAAGCGGTTGTCAAGGCTCAGGAGCACACTCTTGAATTCTTTGGAAAGACTTGAATATTGGGCATAAATAGGCGCGGGATCTATCACTCCCAAGCGTATGGTTTCGGTTGCGGTGAACGTGGCAATTCGACGACGGTCCCTCGTCATCATGGATGAAATATTGCCGATAAATGCGCCTTCGCCCACCTTCAAAATCTTCGTAGGCCCGGCAATGGTTTTCTTTGACATCTCCGCCGTCCCATGGAGGACCATCCAGATCCAGTTGCCGAATTCTCCCTCTTCAATGATGGTTGTTCCCTTGGAAAATTCTTCTTCCGCCGCCATGTAAGCATAATGGCTAACAGGTTTCTTGACTAACGGAAGTTTCAATGGATTGTCCATTCGGCCGGGCCGGTCTTTTTCCATCCATCCCGGTCCTATTCTTTTGATGAGGCCTTCATCCAGCATGCGGAGGCCCTCGAGGACGATTTCCATTTGGCTCCCTCGAATGGTTCTTTCGTCGGTAGTCTTTTCCCGGCTGAATTCGAATTGGCCTGTTGTCCAGCCAAACAAGGGATAAAGTGCATCGAGGCCGCTTGCGGAACCATAAACCGCATGGATTGGATTTCCTCCCAAAAAAGTGATGGAAGCCGGGCCCCACGCATGGGAATTAGTCAACCTCAAGACCCCCGTGCTGCTGTTTGCCGCAAGCAACTGGAGCAGCTCGGGGATGCCGAGGAAATGAAGGTTGCCGGAAAGAACCACATTCTTACTCATCTTAAATCTCTATTCAAATTCATTCGATTTTGTCCGTTATAATTAATCCCACATGCCAAAAAATTGCTGGCATGGTTTCTCCCACCGACAGGAAAACAATTGACAGGACTGCTGTGAGAAATTAATCTTGAAAATAATGTTTTCAAACCGCGCCGCGAATGTTGAGGGGATAGAAGGGCATGCCTGTTTTGGAATCCAAAAACGGGGGAAAGAACATCGCACCCGGGCAACCGGAAGAGGCGTGTGCTGTTTCGGAAATAGAAAATGCCTTGAACTTTCTTGATACCGAGGAGTACCAAGAGGTTGGACGGCCCACCCCTCAAACAATAGATGAGCCTAAAAAGCAATGTGCAGCCAAATCGCATCACGATGTTTCAAGATCCTTAACCGCTGAAATTGACACCAGTAAATTTCCCAAACAAGAAGATTCAGACATCAAGAAGGAGCAGCACGGGAAGGTGCCCCCTCCTCCCCGAATTGAGACAAAACCTTCAAAAATTGCATCGGAACCGTTGAATGGGTCAAAGGGTAAAACATCCGGAAAAACATGGTTGTTTTGCTTCGGTGCAGCAGCCTTGATATTTTTCGCCATCCTTGTTCTTTATGAAATGGGATACCTGTTTTCAGGCCCATAACCCCACTTTCAGTCCATTCCCGTCAACAGATCTCTGTTGTCCAGCATCAATATCCATCCTTCGATTTCCCCGTTTACCCTTAAAAGCGAAACCGTCATTTGAATGAGACTCTTATTGGCGAAGACAGCAAAGGCTTTCCTTCTCAGTTGTGTGTTTTTCGCTACCGCTTTCAAGCCCTTCAGTATTTTGTTTGTTTCATTCGATGGAAAAACCGTGGTTATACGCCGCGCCAGCATATTTGAGAGCGGTTGATTCAGAATTTCCAAGGCCAGTGAGTTCACAAGGACAATCCTGGCATCTCTTTCTATTACGATGATTCCGACGCCTGCACTTTCTACAAGTCCCTGCTGGAAGCTCAAGGCTTCAAGCAAATCCACTGTTGCCTGCCGCCGGAATGCCTTTTCAAAATCGAACAGGTCCTTATCCGCCGATGCGAGAAAAGGAGCGCCTTCGATCAATTCCATGAATTTGTTCACATAGTCGGCCATTTTTTCCATGGGCCTTTTCTGGAAATAATAGTCCGCACCCACCTCTTTTTCTATTTCCCACAATTCCATGAAGGCATCCGACATGCCAATGATTGAAAAATCGGCATCCGGATATTTTTCACGAATAAAATGAATAAACTGCCCACCATCCATTTTGGGCATGAGAATGTTTACAAAAACATAATCCACCTTTGTGTTTTCCAGTGTTGATATAGCCTGTTTGCCGTCATAGGCCTGGAAAACCTTATACCCTCTCTCCTCGATCAAATCTCCAAGAAATTTCACGAAGAAGAAATCGTTATCAACAATTAAGGCAGTTTCCGGCATACTGGACCTCGGTCTATTTGAAACGCACTGGCTGCCACAAAATTCCGTGGCATTTCCTCACTAGCTAACTAACTAATGCAAACTCGCCTTACCTCACTGATATCCGTTAATCCCGAAAAAACTTTCTGAATTCCATCCTGTTTCAGGGTAGTCATCCCTTCCACCAAGGCCTGGGCAAAAAGAGCCTCCGAATTTGCTCGCTCTTTTATCAATTGTTTTATTCGAGGAGTCCCCTCCATAAGTTCATGGACTGCCATTCGTCCCTTGTAGCCGGTTTTTAAGCATTCTTCACATCCCACCGGGGCATAAAGCATGAGCGCTTCAGTATATTGAATCCCCAATCGCTGGAAGTGTTCAATCCCATAATCGGCTGCAATTTCGTTGAATTCTTCCTGTGAAGGATGATACGCCTTTCGACAATCGAGACACAGCTTTCTGATCAGTCGCTGAGCCAAAACGCATAGGAAGGCGTCCGAGAAGTTTAGGGTATTTAAACCCATATCCAACAATCGGGTTACTGTTTCGGGCGCGCTGTTGGTATGTAAAGTTGAAAACACAAGGTGCCCGGTCAAAGAGGCTTCCAATGCGATGGATGCGGTCTCGTTATCACGCATTTCGCCAATCATGATCACATCGGGATCGGCTCTCAAAAAAGCGCGCATAACCCGTGCAAAATCAAGCCCGATTTTGGGCTTTACCTCCACCTGGCTCAAGCCCGCCTGGGTAATCTCAACCGGATCCTCCGCGGTCCATATCTTAATGTCGGGGTGATTGATCTTCCCAAGTGCCGCATGCAGGGCAGTGGTTTTACCGGAACCGGTCGGGCCCGCGGCCAGTATCAACCCATGAGGCTGATGAATCATTTTCCTGAGAACTTTAAGGTTCCGTTCGCTGAGGCCCATATCCTCCAACTTCATGGCCCCGGGATCGGATAGAATCCGCAACGCGGCGGATTCGAAGCCGCCTGATGTCGGCAGGGTGGCGAGCCTCAGTTCAAAAGGAGGCACCCCTTTCCGTTTGAACTTGATTTTTCCATCCTGTGGCAGGCGTTTTTCAGCAATATCCAATCCCGCCATTATTTTAACCCTTGAAACCAGGCCCTTCGCCATGCTGATGGGCACCTCGAAGTAGTTTTGACAAACCCCGTCCGTTCTAAATCGGATATGGGTTTTCTTTGAGACGACGGAAGGTTCGATATGTATATCTGATGCATTGTTTCGAAATGCTGTGACGAGCACCTGATCAATCATTTTAGAGATCTTGCTCGATGACTCATCGAGCAAGGAATCCTCTTCGTCAGCAGCCTCTTCTTCTTCAAAACTGGCAAAAGAGATCATGTCCAATGTGTCGAGCATGTCCTCATCGGGTTCCTCAGGTTCTTTCTTGAAAAAATGCTCGATAAATAGCTCAATGTCCTCTTTGATTCCCACCAAAAATTCAATCCGGTTGGCCTTCATTAATCCGGTGATCTGATCCAGTTTCCCCAGGTCGGTGGGATCATCAATGAGAATTTCCAAGCCCTTTTTGCCCCAGCTTAACGGGACCCATCCGGCATGCAAAAGATAGGGCTGTTTTAAATTACGGATAATTTCAATCGGAACCGGCAGGTCGGCATCAAAACTTCGAAAAGGACAATGGTAGAACTCGGAAAGGGATTTGCCGATGGTTTCCTTGCTGACTTTAAAATGTTCGATCAAAATAGATTCTACGCTTTTGTTTAATTTTTTTGAAAAGGCCAAGGCTTGTTGAAGCAGGGAAAGGGTTACAATCCGCTCTTTAAGGAGATAGCTGTATCTCGATCCTGGAGCAACTGTCGGTCTGCCGACTTTAAGTTCCTGCGCAATCTCCCGGTTCGATGGATCCAGCTTTGAAGCGGATTTGAACTGCTGCAGCGCCAAATCTTTATGTCCGCTATGTTGCAGTTGAAGTCCTATCGAAAACTTGATCTGGGCCAATTGTCGGCTCTCAAGTTCCAATCGGCCGACCGTCCGAAGAACCCTTTCTACCGCTTCATCCGGGTAGGCCAGCTTCAACAGGCACTCCAGAAATTCCGGAATAATTTTTATTATGGGATAATCTGGTTGAAAAAGTCTTTCATATTCAGCCACTGCCTCATTAATGAGGCCTAATTGTTTGAAAGCTATGGCATTTTCCAGTATGCCGCTTTGGTCATCGATTACGATCGCTTCCTGAATAACGGAGATATCCTCGGCGGAAATTTCCGGAATGTGGTTTTCCTGGGTCTCGATTTCCTTCTTCAAGACCTGAACCGTCTTGAGGATGATTTCTCTGCGTCCGGTTTCCTCTTTCGAAAGCGTCGCCAGGATTTCATCGTAAACGCTCAAGGATTCCTGAAGCAAACCCATGGACCGATAAATTTCAGCTTCCTTTATTCCGATATCAAAATCCATTTTTCCATCACTTGTTCAGCGTCAATGTATAGAGTCTGCCGCTTTCTAAAATATTCCACACGGTATGCTCAACCGCAATGCCGACGAGCGCTTCAAATATGGGCTTGGAAAAGCGCTCCCGAATATTTCAAAGGATCGACAGAGCAATGAGACTAAGAAAACTACCAATCGGTGTCAAGGCCTAAGTTGCGGGAACTTGTCCCCTGACAGGCTTTGTCATCGAGTATTTCAGTCTGCATGCAGTTTTGTGAAGAAGTTTCTTGACGGGCTTTGTCCTTTTTGAATATGCTTTTAGCCCATTTTATGGGATAATGATTTTGGTAGCTCATCCCCCATTTGAGCTTTTAGGCCATCGAAAGGTAATTCTTTTCATTGATGAATCAAGTATAACCGGAGTTCGATCACATGCCCAAGCTTAACTTTAAAACCAAAGAGATGGAATGCAAAATCGTCTTTTATGGTCCCGGAAGAGGAGGCAAAACAACCAACCTGGAGCATATTTTCAAGACCTACCGAAATCAAACCACCGGAGAGATGATTTCCATCAAAACAAAAGGAGACCGCACCTTATTCTTTGATTTTCTTCCCCTGAAATTAGGAAAAGTGCGTGGCTATGATGTCCGGATTCAGCTCTACACAGTGCCCGGTCAGGTTCGATACGACTCCACAAGAAAAGTTGTTTTAAGAGGTGTTGACGGGTTGGTTTTTGTGGCCGACTCCCTTCTTCTCAGGCGTGAACACAACATCGTGTCTTTAAAAAATCTCCAAGAAAACCTCCTCAGTCACGGCTTGAAAATTACGGAGACTCCCTTGGTTTTACAATATAACAAAAGGGATCTTGCAAAAGAGGGTATTCGCCTCCTATCTATTGATAGCCTGGAAAAGGACCTGAACCGGGAATTAAAGGTGCCCTCGTTTTCGGCCAGCGCCTTCACCGGGCAAGGCGTAGGCGCCAGCCTGAAAGAGTGCCTGAAGCTTACCTTGGAATCACTCCAGAATAAATTGAAGTGAGTCCCTCTTCCAATCTGTGTCTTTATGGCAGCGGTTTTTGTGGGCCTCTTTCCTCGGGTGGTGGCGAGGGAGACTTAAGGCGGCCAGACCAGTGTTTCTTCAAGCGGTTTTTCAGGGCTTCCAGTTTTTTCTGTTGATCTTGGTTCAGTTCTTTCTTGATCAGGGCGAAACTGTTCTCCCGGATCTTTCTCATCTCGGGGAAACTCTTTTTTCTCAGTTCGGAAAGTTTTTCGTGGGCTTCCACAATAATGGGCCCTATTTTCTCTTGTTGTTCGCGGGTCAGGCCAAGATCTCTTGTGAGCCTGCGCATAATTTTGTCTGTTGGTGGTCCCCCTGTTTCGAGAAACTCTTCCACATGCTCTTTAATGTAAAAGCCCGTCCCTAACGCCCCTGCCAGCGCGCCCAGCAGAAAGATAAGGGTAAGTCCCGTAAATAATTTTATTTTCGCCATCTGTTTTGTCCTTAGGAATTTCCCAGTACTTGAAAGAAGGAATAGTCCACGGAACCTTCAAAGAAGGTTCTTGCCAGCTCCGCTTCCTTGATGAAATCGAATTGAAAAATAAGCGCAATTGACAACACCAGAATCAAGATGCAGGCAACCGGGGCGAATTTCCAAAAATAATCTTCGATGAGATCAATCCAACTCCGTCCGGAATTCAGCGGGCCAAGGCCTCTTACCTGTCGCATCACCTGCGTTTCCCATCCGGGTTCCACATGCACGGTGTCTCTCAGGAAATACGCTTCTTTCAGAGCCTGCTGCAGCCTGTCGGATTTGTTCCTGTTTTTCATGCTGTTTCCTCACTTCTTCGACCTGTTCCCAAAAGGAGTTTTCTGAGCCTTTTTCGTGACCGAAATGTCCTTATTTTCACGTTTGCCGTGCTCCAACCCAGAAGTTCTGCAGCTTCCTTTCCTTTCATGCCCTCTAAATAAACCAGCTCGGTTACCATGCGATCCTGGGGCGAAAGCTGATTAAGCGCCCATTCCAGCAATTCCCTTTTTTCTTCCTGAATATTGGTATCGTCCCAGGCCTGGCTGGATGATGGGGCTATGATCTCTTCCAGCCAGTTCCCGTGGTCCTCGCTTAATGCGCTTATGGGGATTTCACGATTCCGGTAGGCTTTCCTCCAGTAGTCGTGGCAGCTCCTTATGGCGATGGAGGAGATCCACTTCCTGAAATCCGAGTTTAAGTGAAAGGACGGGAGAGATTGATAGGCCCTGACAAACACGATTTGGGTGAGCTCTTCAATCTCAGCGGGCGGAACATGTCTCTTGATAATGGCTAAAACGTTCTTCCGGTATTTCTTCAGGAGAAGTTCGTACGCATTCACTTCTCCCCCAAGAACCCGGTGAATGATCGTATCGTCGTCAAAGGGAACTGACTTGTCTTCTTCCTGG
Source organism: uncultured delta proteobacterium (assembly GCA_963747555.1). Classification (GTDB taxonomy): domain Bacteria; phylum Desulfobacterota; class DSM-4660; order Desulfatiglandales; family Desulfatiglandaceae; genus DUZB01. The sequence continues at coordinate 176,132 of CAVVFZ010000023.1, read as the reverse complement.
TTTTTCCTGGTGAATCCCACGCGTTTTAGCCCATGTGGATTTTAGGGTAAAAATGTTTTCGGTGCAACAGATCATTTCCCCGGGAGATTCTTGTGCCAGGGAACAGGGCCGGGGCAACCGGACAAAGGCTCTCCCGGCCCGCAATTGAGAATCATTCCGCCGGCATTTGAAGCCAGGTATCGAGGAACGTTTTGCGAAACTCTTTTCGTTTCTCGATCTTTCCCTTCATTTCTGCCCTTCTTTCTTCCAAGGTCTTGATCTGCTCCGGCGTAAGCACGCTCCGTATTTCATACATGACCTTTGCCTTGAGAACGACCAGGTCCTGAACGGTGGGGGCTACCTGCTCACACGCCTGCCGGATGTTCGCTTCGTTGAACTCCGATGCAGTAAGCACGGGTTCGATAATATCCCGGACTTCCTGCATCTTTTTCGAAGCCTCTTCCTGCTGTGGCTCGTATTTCTTGAGAATTTCACCGATCTGCGTTTTTTGAGCCCCCGTCAGATTCAGGGCCATCAATGCCTTAAAAGGGAACATACCGGGTCCCATGCCGGGAATTCCAGCCTGTACGGTCAGGGCCACTGCACATACAAACAATACGGATACAGCAACTGTTACGACTTTTTTTGTTTTCATTTTGTCCTCCATGGTAAAATAAGGTTACTACTGCAAATGTCGAATTCCCTGTTTTCCAAAATCAACTCTCTACCATTTTATACCCAGAACGTTCTGCTTGCCTTCAAAATCGTCAGGACTTCCATAAAGGTTACAATTTATTTTCCTTATTTTTACGATTCATTGCACCAGCCAAAAAGAACCTATCAACGGCCGGTGAAGTTTGATCCAAGATGCGGCAGCAAAAAAGGCCTTATGACTCCATTACTGCCAGGATCTTTAAATAGACACGTTTTATGCAGGAAGAAGATCGGAAAATGGGAGAAAAGATGTAAGAAATTCGGTGTTCTTAAAGCCTCCACCCGTTAAACCTCAGAAACCGATCAAAATGCCACATGTCGGACTCTTCTCTGTCCCAGGGTTTCAGGCTGGTGTAAAATCGGGTTCCTGTTATGCTGCTGTCTCCGTAGATCTTGTCCGTGCCGACAAAAAAATCAAGGCTGATCAGGCTCAGCGAGATCGCTTCCCAAGATTTGAAAGAATTTTTCACAAATCCCTTGTAAGGCCATTCTTCGTAATAAAAGCTGGTCTGTCGATTGTTGATGGGAATCTGCTTAAGATCTTCCATGGGCAGGAGAGGGGTTTCAATGACAATCCGGGCATCTGGATTGGCAAAAATAGCTCCTTCCACCACTTCCAGCTTCATGACCCGGTGTACATCCGGGCGCAGATGCACCAAAAGTTTCGGGGACTGTTTACGCCGAAAATCCAGCAGGGGAGGCAGGGTTTCTCCATACACCCGGACCGGTTCAGCAAGGTTCCAGTCTTTCGGGTACGCATCTTGGGGCAGATAATTGGTGGGGATAATGGCCACGTAGCACCCGCATGTGTGCACGGTGGTAACAAGCAGAGGCCTGTTCTTTTCGTCAAGAGTCAGGACCACCAGCAATCCCACGTTCTTCCCTGCGGTCAGGTAGAAAGGAACGAGGCTATAAGGAACTTCGGAAAAATGGATACGGTAAATGAGATTGGTATAGGAACCCCTTTGTGTCTCGAATTTCCGTTTCATCACATAAACGGCCGGCTTGTCTTCATCCACGTAGATCCGTTCCTCCCCTTTTTCATCAGTCTTTGCGGAGGGCGTGCCGATTCTGTTCCAGGCATCTTTCCAGCCGTAAGCCGCGAACAACGGGGTGTGTTCTTGTAGGAGAGTGTCTGGATAACTGATTCCGGAATAGATGGGCGCTTCGTTTCCCATTTCCTTGACAGGGGGGTGGGCGCAGCCGAAAACGAAAAATAGAATCAGGGCTGAACACGGGAAAATTCTTTTCATATTAAACGTCCTAAGTTCAATGATTCAAACCGCCATCGCTATCGGGATCGGTATCGAAGGGCAAGTGCAGAGGGTGGGCCGAATTCGATATTGATCCCGATTCTGAGCCGTCTCCCGGCAGTTGAGTCTTGGTGCACACTGAAAAACCCATGGACTTCAGAGCCTGTATCCACAAGCTGGCGCTTTCCATGCGCTCATACTGTCCAACTAACAGGAGACACCGATCGTCTTCGTCCCAAATCCAATTATATTCCAGGAAGCGGATCCCCTGGGCTTCCAGTTCCTTTCTCAGTTCTTCCCTGATCTTCTCTCTTTCTTCGAAGGGAAGATTTCCGTAAGAGGGACCTCTTATCAAGACGTAATACATTTTCGCATGTCTCGCCTTTCGTTTTGCATGAAAAGGTCCTTTTGAGCTTCGCGACCTCTAAAACTTTTTTCTACAAAAATCTTTTTTCCGGTAAATGGATCCAGGCCGGTGTGGTACATGAGTGAGGCATACGTGGAGGGGGTTGGGGTGAAGATCTGGACCTGCCTGGGATTCGTTTTCAGCTTTTCACGGGTGAAGTGTTTCAGTTTTCTCATGTGGTTTTCGGTGCATCCCGGATGGGCAGCCATGAGATAGTAGGTGAGAAACTGCTTTTTCCCGGATTTTTTCGACAAGGCGTCAAATTCCTTCTTGAATTGCGGCAGGGATGACATCCCCGATTTTCCCATGAGGCGGAGCACCTCCTCTTCGGTATGTTCGGGAGCGATTTTTAATTGTCCCGAAACGTGGTGATCGACCAGTTCCTTCAAATAGGCCCTGCCGTGGCTTTTGTCCGACAGGATGAGGTCATATCGTATTCCCGAGGCTGTAAATACCCTTTTGACGCCCTTTATATCGCGCAGTTTCTTCAGAAGACGTATCAGAGGGAAATGGTCTGTTCTCAGGTTCGGACAAACCTCCGGGTAGAGGCATCTTCGGTCCGGACAGCTTCCTTTTTTCAGCTTCCTGGCACATTCAAATCCATACATGTTTCCGGTAGGCCCGCCGGCATCGGTAATGGTTCCCTTGAACTCCGGCATTTCCGCAATTCGCCTGGCCTCTTTTAATATGGATTTTTCACTGCGAAAACGGATCGTTCTTCCCTGGTGAACGGAAATCGCGCAGAAATTGCACTCCCCGTAACATCCCCGATGGGTGGGAATGGAGAATTGAATGGTATCAAGCGCCTTCACATTCCCGAATTGCCTGTAATAGGGGTGCAACGCCCTTGCGTATTCCAGGTTATGAACCGCATCGAGCTCCTCAGTCGTCAGATAGGGTTGGGGAGGATTCTGGACGAGATACCGTGAATCCTGTTTCTGCAAAAGCCCTTTGGCGGTAAGAGGGTCATTGTTGCGGTAGAAGATGTGGAACATTTCGATAAACTTGTCCGGATCGGACCGCACTTCTTCAAAAGAGGGGATTTCCGTGAAGTCCGCCTTCTTCTCCTTTGCGATGTAACACAGCCCGCGAATCGTATGAACAGGGTTGCCGTCTCTCAGTCCCCGGGCAAGTTCTACTGCGGTTTTTTCACCCATACCGTAGACCAGAAAATCCGCCTTTGCATCAAACAGGATGGATCTCCGGATGCAATCGGACCAGAAATCGTAGTGGCAGATCCGTCTCAGGCTGGCTTCGATACCGCCCAATACAATGGGAACGGTGTCTTTGAAAAAGCGTTTAATCAGGTTTGTGTATTGGATAAGGGCCCTGTCCGGCCTTCGGTTATTTATCCCGCCGGGGGTGTAATCGTCCGTTTTTCGTTTCTTTCCGGAGGCGGTATAATTTGCCACAAGCGAGTCGACGCATCCTCCTGAAATTCCCCAGAACAGTTTCGGTTCTCCAAGCCTTGCAATATCCCGATCCGAATCCATGTCGGGCTGGGCGATAATCGCCGTGCGAAATCCCGCGTTCTGCAGGACTTTCCCGATTACGGAGATTCCCACGTAGGGACTGTCTATATAGCTGTCGCCTGTGATCAGGATGATGTCGGGCTGATCCCAGCCTAAAAGTTCAATCTCTTTTGAAGTGGTTGGAAGAAACATGGGTTTGCTGTATCCTATTCAAATTCCCTGGCAGCGAAATACGGAATCAGGAAGCCATTCCGTCAGGAGCTCTCTTTTGCTGCCGCATCTGATTCCTGTAGAGCCATCGGTCCTTTTAGGCTGGCACGGAAAAATGGATGGATAATAATAGCTTCGTTGCACCAGCCTAAAAGGACCTATCGACGGTCGGTGAAGGTTTATCCAAGATACGGCAGCAAAAAAGACCTCCTGACTCTATTCGTACCATTGTTTTTGAATAAGATACGGTTTGCGGGACTAAAAGGCCGATTTTCCGGCCTTTCGAATCCTGGCGTCTTCGGCCTTCCTTCTGGCTTCTTCCGTCGTCAGCATCTCCTTAAGATTGTCCACATAATAGATGCAGAAAAGATATTCCGGGATACCCCTCCTGTTCTTGTAGGAAGAAACGATGAAAAGATTGTCGCCGTTTTCCCAATATTGCGTTTGGCCTTCCTTCTGTCCCCATTGAAATTCCTTTGGAGGTCCGTATTTTTTGCGTATGGTTTCCAGAATGGCATTGCCGTCCGGTCCTGCGATAATCCGGAAAAGCAAAGGCTTCAGCGTATCGTCCGAGAAAAACAGTTCCACATAAAGGAACGGGGTGTTCTTGGCACGGGCATAGCGGAACATCAATTTGGTGGTGTTGTGTTCCACTCGCTGCCCGGGAGACCCATTTAGCCGGCCATTCAGCTCCGCAAGCGCGGGGAACCATTTTTCGAGGAATCCTTGCTCGTGTATGGAAAGATCGATGGTGTTATTCTGGGAGATGGAGTCCGAGCCCAGTTTTGCATCCAGGTCGTCCCTAACGGATCGAGAGTATTTTGAGTCGGCGCCCAGATCAAAAAAGGTGAACCCCTTAAGCGTCCCTGTTTTGGATCTGTTCTCTGGTTTTTCGTTAGAACATCCTAATGCGAGGATGCTCAGCATTCCGATGACCCACAAGACCGCTCGGAAGGGTCGTCTGTTTTCCTCAAAGAGAATCATAATATTCCCCGATAAAAGGCTAATTTTTGTACATGAGGCGCAAAAAGTTCCTCCACTTTTTTCATGTCTTCGCCTGGCATGGGTTTGAAATTTTGCCCCACATGGGCCAGAGCGCGCACTTCCTGTGGGCTGGAGCAGCCCACAACGGCGAGATTCACAGGATGCGATAGGGCGTAACGAATAAGGACTTCTGCGGTAATTCCCACATCAGGGGACAGGTAATAGGACGCCCCTAAAACCTTCATGGCGATGACAGCCATCCCTTTTACTTTTGCGGCCGGCAAGGTGGTATCCAGAAAGCCACCTAACACGCCCTCTATGGGATTGACCGGCATCAGGACGGAATCCAGGGGCCATTCTTTTACCGCGCGCGTCAGGATGGCCGGATCATGATGTCCCGTAACGCCGATAAACCTGACTTTCCCTTCCGCTTTTGCCTGGACGAACGCCTCAAGAGCGCCTCCGGGTCCGGCGATAGCCTCCAAATCATCTTCCGTCCTCACGTCGTGGATCTGCCAGAGATCCAGATATTCCAGACGCATGTTGGTGAGTGTGGCGTGGAGATCGGAAAGGGCGCCATTTTTGTCCCTCATTGCTGACTTGCTGGTCTGAAACAGCCTTTCCCTGTCCGCCGCGTGTTTCGGCCAGACGAGACCGTAATAACCTTCGCTCCCGGCGTAGGCCCTTGCCGACTCAAAGTAGGTGATTCCGGCGGCAAAGGCTTCTTCAATGACCGTCGCAGCCTCTTCACCGCGACCGTGTGTTCTAAGCACACCTTCTCCACCCAGCCCCACAATGGTGACATCTGGTCCCGTGTGGCCAAACGAATTTTTAGAAATGGAAAGGGGAGCCATGGTTCGTGCCTCCTTTTTATAGGGTTATTACCTACTGTAAACATAAAACGAAATAAAAGCAATACGTCAACAAAGGCCTGGTTAAAATGGGAATATACTCCGGATCTTAGGACTTGACATATGGAAAATCGCGCCCATTTTATATCCGTTGCGATAAAGTTTTGAGAAAAGTATCTTGTTCAAATTCCCTGGTATTGCATTTCAGATACAGCAGCAAAAAAGACCTTATGACTCCATTACTGCCAGGACTTTTGAAAAGATATTGAGAAAAAACGTTCACGGAAAAAAATCAGAAAAAGGAAAGGGAGAGGATATGGAACATAAACAGGAGACACATCAATTTAAAACGGAAGTTCAGCAGGTTCTCAATCTCATCATTCATTCCCTGTATTCTAATAAGGATATTTTTCTCAGGGAATTGATCTCCAATGCATCCGACGCCATTGACCGCCTTCGCTTCAGGAGTCAGACCGAACGGGATATCCTGGGAGACGATACCGATTTTTCTATCCGTATTACCCCGGACAAGGATAAAAATACGCTCGAGATATCCGATAACGGGGTCGGCATGAGCTATGAAGAGGTCATGGAGAATATCGGGACCATTGCCAAGAGCGGTACAGCCCTTTTTTTGGAAGCCCTTGAAAAGTCAAAAAAGAAGGAAGATGTGTTAACGCCGGAATTGATAGGGAAGTTTGGTGTAGGTTTTTACAGCGCCTTCATCGTCGCCGAAGAAGTGACCTTAACGACCAGGGCCGCAGGGGCCGAGACCGCTGTTCGCTGGCGATCCAAAGGGGACGGCTCCTTCACCATCGAGGAGGCAGAGAAACAGGGCAGGGGAACAACCATCTTTTTGAAATTGAAAAAACCGGAAGAGGGGGAAAAGGACTTTACCGACGAATGGGTGATCCGTCAGACGGTGAAAAAGCACTCCGACTTTGTTCGTTATCCCATTCTGATGGAAGTGGAGAAACAGGAACCGATTCCCGAAAAGGAGCAGATCAAGGATAAAGATGGGAAGCCGGTGTCCACAACCCGGAAAGTGCGGGAAGATGAGACCCTGAACTCCATGAAGGCTATCTGGGCAAAAGACAAATCGGAGATCAAGGAAGAGGAATACAGCGAGTTTTATAAGCATATCAGTCATGACTGGAATAATCCGCTCTCCCATATTCATGTGAAGCTGGAAGGCGTGACCGAATACACCATTTTGCTCTATATTCCTGAAAAGACGCCCATGGACTTCTTTATGCCTGATCGGAAACACGGGATCCAGCTATACAGCCGGCGGGTTTTCATCATGGACGATTGCAAAGAGCTGATCCCTGAATATCTCCGGTTTGTCAAGGGCGTTGTGGATGCGCCCTACCTGAATTTGAATGTCAGCCGCGAAATCCTGCAACAGGATAAGATGGTTAAAAATATCCAGAAAAATATTGTGAAGAAGGTCCTGGACCATTTGAAAGAGATGGATGAAGAGACCTACGGGAAATTTTATCCGGAGTTCGGCATGGTCCTGAAAGAGGGAATTCATTCGGATTGGGAAAACAAGGACAAGATTGCAGACCTTGCCCGCTACAAGACTACCCGATCTGATGGCAAATATATCTCCCTGAAAGACTATGTGGAAAACATGAAGCCCGATCAGAAGGAAATCTATTATATGACGGGCGACAACCTTTCCACATTGATGAACAGCCCGCACCTGGAGAAACTGAAAGACAAGGATTACGAAGTCCTCCTGATGACCGATCCCGTGGACGAATGGGTGGTGCAAGCCCTGCCGGAATATGACGGCAAGCCGCTCAAGAGTGCGGAAAAGGGAGAGCTTGATCTGGATGATTCCAAGAAGGACGAAAAGAAGGAACTGGGCGACCTCTTTCAGTTCATCAAGACGGAGCTTGAGGAAAAGGTGAAGGAGGTAAAGCCCTCCAGGCGGCTCAAGGATTCCGTATCGTGCCTTTCAGCGGACAGTTATGATATGAGCGCCTACATGGAAAAAATCATGAAGGCCACCGGTCAGGACATGCCTGTTACCAAACGCGTTCTGGAGCTGAATACGGACCATCCGGTCCTTCAGAAACTGAAGAAAATGTATGAATCCGATAAAAACGATCCGAAGCTGAAAGAGTACAGTCACCTGCTGTACGATCTGGCCATTATCGGCGAAGGCGGGAAAATTGAAAATCCGTCCATGTTCAGCAAGCTGGTGGGTGGCCTGCTGGATAACGCTCTGTAGATTCTTACATTTTCAATAGTATCCAGGGGACAGTCCCGTCAAGCAGTCTTAAAAAAAGGCGGGACTGAATCCAGGAATATCAGCTACTTATGGATTTCCGCGTTCGCGGGAATGACGGCCTGGGGACTTTTTGCGGAAGCATCATTGGTGTCCCAGGCTTTTTTCACTACTCCAAGTACTCCCTTACTCCAACTCTCCCCGAGGCAAAGATGCTCCGTTAAACTTATCCCCTTAGGGCTACTTCATAGCCAGCCCCTTCAGCCCCGAATTTCTACTTTGCTCCCCCTTTCTGCTTTTCTTTCTCTATGATCTCTTTTTTATATTCAGCTTGTCTGCCACAAGCCGGTAGGCAATGTAGTATTTGTAGATATTGCTCACATATTGAACCGTTTCCCGTCCGACCCGTTTGGTTGCGACAACTTCCACGCTGTTAAACCATACGTTTGGATCCAACCCCATTTTCTGGCTTTTCCAAATGGATTGCATAACCAAATGTCATACTGAAATCATCTCCAGTAATTCTCATTTTGGTTTTCTGTAACCTGAGGCATGGGGGTCTGTCTCGAAATGGCGCCAATGGTCCGCTTCGGACACCTTTTGCAGAGGCATAATTCCATCTTAACATTATCCAACAGGCGGTAAGACGGTTTTTGCACAGGATTCCTTCTACAAGTGTCTGATCTTAGCCAAATTTTGAAGCTTTACCGCCGTGCCATGGAATGACCAATGGATTTTGGCGCCGTTTTGAGACAGACCCCCATGGCCGGTTTTAGGCAAAAAACCAAAATGAGAATTGCTGAATCATCTCCTTTTACGTTGACTCCAAAGTGCAATTTAGCTATGATTTTTGTAAAAATAGCAACCTTTTATCACTTTATCTCACTCACCATCACAAAGGAGAAAACCATTATGAGTATGAGAGGGAAACTGGCAACCATTTTCTTGATCGTTCTTTTCGCAAGCCCGCTTGCGGCTAAAGATTTCACTGGAACCCTTCAACAGATCAAAAAGACCGGTCAAATCAGAATCGGCTATCGTGCGTCTGAACCTCCCATGTCGTTTCTGGACAAGGACGGTAAACCGAATGGTTACTCTATCCAGCTATGCAAATATATCATAAATGAACTGGAAAAGAAAATCGGCGCGAAAGTAAAGGTCCAATATGTTCCCGTAACGGCTGAAAGCAGGTTTAAAGCCCTGGTCGAAAATAAAATTGACATATTATGCGGCGCCACAACGAAGACGCTTTCCCGCAGTGAGATTGTTGATTTTACCCAACTTACATTTGTCACCGGTGCTTCCCTGATGACCCTGCAAAATAACAAGAATCGTGATTCTTCCGGTTTTAATGGAAAGAAAATCGGGGTCGTGAAAGGCACAACGACCGCCATCTTTTTGAAAAATCTCATTCGAAATACCTCAACGAAGGCGGACATTGTCTTGTTCAATTCAGCGGAGGAAGGCGTTGATGCCTTACAGAAGAAAGAAATAGATGCCTATGCCGCCGACCAAATCGTGCTCATCGGCATTGCTTCAAAAGCTGATAATCGAATGAAATTTGCGATTGATCGCAACGTCTTCTCCTTTGAGCCTTTTGCGTTTGCCGTAAGACGGAATGACGCAGATTTTCGTCTTGTTGCCGATCGCGCCTTATCTGATCTGTGCCGGTCAAAGAAAATATTTGAAATCTACGACAAATGGGTCGGCGAGTATACGGGGCAGAGGCTGCCCATATTCGATGCGATGGTCCAGCTCAATGCAACGCCGGAGTAATAACGGCAAACGAAGAGATGGGCCTATCCGAAATGGAGCAGATCACGGTGAGGGATCTGGTAAACGCGGCTGCTTCCATCTGCCTCGCGAAATATTTCAAAGAGCTGGCGCCCGAATATCCTTGATTTCGCTGATGGCGTAGACTTTATGCCATGGAACATATCCATTTGTAAGACAAAGCGAAACCCTAATAGCAATAACCGTGAATGAATATTATTCATCCCGCTTTATGGTGCAGGACCTCTGCATCATGCTGGAGACAAAACATGCCGGGCTATCACACAAAACCGTGCTATGTCCTGTTCGTAAAAGATGAAGTCCATTCATTCACGGGGTATTGTATTTAGACGGGAGGATACTATGGAGTCCATGCTGACTCAGGAATGTGCCTTAATCAAGGAGCTGCAGGTTGTAGTGAAGGACATTTGGCAGTTTGTATCCAGCATACAGCGACCGAAACTGAAAGATGCCTCCTGGGCGACATCGATCTTTCAGTACAGCCGACAACTGGAATCACGCATAGCCGAACTGCATAGGCTTTTGGCTGACAGGCATGAATCCTTCACCCGCGCATTAGATGAATTGACTGTTTCTCTTCGAGCGTACTGTCTCGAACTCACCGAAAAAAAGAATGTCAGGGATCTGAATGCGCGCTACGCCGCCCTGACACGCAGCTATGAAGACTTTCTGGCCCAATTGCCCGGGTTGAATTTCGAAGGGGCTGTATCCCTGAATCGAAATTTCCACCTCAAGCCCATGAACTATGCGCGCAACCTGTTTCATGCTCTTTCCGGCATCGCGGCGCTTCTCCTGTATGAGTTCCTCCTGAATAGGTCGCAGACAATAGCCTGCACACTGATCGCTGCCGCTGTGCTTGTAACGCTGGAGATCCTCCGCCGCTATTCGGCTGCCTGTAACAAATTTCTGTCAGAAAAAATCTTCAAGGCTTTGGCTCATCCCGCAGAGAGACACCGAATCACGGGCTCCACTTACTTTATCCTGGCTCTGGCCGTCATTACCGTCCTGTTTCCAAAACCGGTTGTGGAGGTGGCTATTCTGATTTTGGCTCTTGCCGATCCTGCAGCTTCAATTACCGGCAGACTCTGGGGCAAACGGAAACTCTACAGCAACAAGAGCTATGTAGGAACAGGCTTTTTCTTCACGGTTGCCTGGATCAGCACAATCGTCATCCTGTCCTTGAAAGTGAAAGATCTCTCACATTCTTACGTTCTGGTCGCCGCGCTCATCATAGCTGCCGCCGGCACGATAGTCGAGGTCCTGAGCACCAGACTCGATGACAACCTGACTATTCCGATAGTTTGCGCCTTTACTGCCTTCCTCCTCCTGTAGTGGAACAGGAACACAATTGAGGACAAATGGTAGCGCTCCCGGCGGATTATCGTGAAGAAACCGTATCCTATTCAAATTCCCTGGTACTATGTTTGGGTTCAGCAAAGCCATTCCGCCACGGGGCCCTTTTTGCTGCCGCATCTGATTCCTGTGGAGCTCCGGTCCTTTTAGGCTGGTACGGAGAGGTCCTTGAAAACTCGGCATTAATTTTTGTACCAGGCTGAAAGGACCTCTCAACGGTCAGTGAAGGTCGATCCAAGATGCGGCAGCAAAAAAGACCCTGTGATTCCATTACTGCCAGGGTTTTTGAATAAGATACAAGAAACCTTTTTTCGAATAGAGATGTCGGATTTCAGGCGTCAGGTCTCAGTGTCTGCTATCCAGACCATGTGAAACCTAAATACACAACGATATGATTTTATAGTAAATAGCTCGAATGCGGCCAGTGTTTTTTCCTGGAACCTGACACCTGAAGCCTAATGGCTGCACAAAACTGCCAGGGAATTCAAACAGTATACGGGAGGTTTCATTTCAGTGAGAATCATCTATGCAATACTGGGAGTGGTTCTGCTGGGCCTGTTCTGGGATGCGGATTTCCATGGTATTCGGGGTCTCCTGAATCTGTTTCCGGTATTGATCTGGTTTGCCTTTCTGCTTTTCTTGACCAATAGCTGGTTTATTTCAACGATCGCAATTTCGTTTATCACCGCAGGATTTCACCTTCTGAGCTTCGTTAAGCTGGAAGTGTGGCACCAGCCTGTTATGCCTGCCGATCTTCACTATCTCCTCAACCTTCCTGATCTTTGGGAAGTCTTGAAAGTGTACTCAGCGCCTTATGCGCTGATAGTTCTCCTAAGCCTCTTTACAACACTCCTGGTACTCTTCTATTTGAGAAAAATAGATAGAAAGAAAGACCGGTTCGTAAAGTATCCCACCGGTGCACGAGGCCTGGCAAGACGGATTCCGGTAATGATTGTCGGCGTGATCATACTTGCCGTTTGGATCAATCAACTCATCAACTTCAAATCCCCGATGCACAGGATCTATCATGATTATTCAACAAAGGACGGCGTGTCCCGCCTGAAGGCCTCACTTCAAGAAAACGGCCTTTTCACCTATTTTATCTCTCGACTGCCCCTGTTCGAAATCCGGATGCCGCGCTTTGACGCTGCGTTGACTACGGTTCAACCGACAGCCATGATTCAGGAACAGGGAACGGAGGCAACCGTTCTGCCTGATATCTTCGTCTGGGTGAACGAATCGACCTTTGATCCTCAATATCTCAAACTGAGCTGTCCCAACATGCCTCGTTTTAAAATGTTTCAGGAGCATCCGGCCAATATCGCCAGCGGTCTCCTGAATATCCATACATTCGGAGGGCGAACCTGGATGACCGAATTCGGATTTTTTGCAGGGATTCCACCGCTTATTTTCGGACCCGGCGGGTCCTGCGCCCCTCATACCCTGGCGCCGAGGCTCAGGGAGGGTCTGGGCACCCATCTTCGATCTAAGGGATACAGGACGGTAGCCCTAAATCCGGTCTCAGGAAGGTTTATGGATACCAGGTCAACCTACAGGCATTATGGCATAGATGAATTTTATGAACCAAAGGAGCTCGGGGCATCAGATCCCGAGTCATGGCACATTCCCGACGATTTTTTCAAGGACCAGGCCATTCGAGTCCTGCAAAGGCACAACGGACCTGTGCCTCTGTTCCTCATGGTGCTCACCATGGGAAATCATGGACCCCATGGGCAGAATGACTATCCTGAAGATTCCTATTGCAAGCCGGGCATACTGTCCTGGAAGACTACCCGGCAATTGAACGATTACCTTGAACGTCTAAAAAAGACGGACATAGCCATCAGTGAACTCACCGACTACATCATGAGCAGAGATCGGCCGACCATTTTTCTCTATTTTGGAGATCACCTTCCTGCCTTCACCGATACCATACCGGACGAGATTTTTGATGCCGAAAAAGGTGTGGACAAGATGAAAACCACCTTTCATATTCGGACGAATTATCCGGTGGAGCATCCGGCCGTCCCGGACATCCTGGATGTCTCTTTTCTCTCCGGCCTCCTTTTGGACGTGGCATTGCTAAACGACTCCTCTTTTTTCAGATTCAATTCCTTTATGCGGGGCTATACGAGCGGGAAAATGCCCACAAAGGCAACCCGCGATCTCTGGGTGAACAGCTATTTTAGGCAGATCGTCAACCAGCTATCGCGCTAAGGTTGCCGGCGTAGGAGTGAAGTAATACATTGAAGCGTAAGGATAAATGGATGAATACACCTCTTAGGGCTTATAAGATTATTTTTGATGCCAATGCAGCCCTTCTAAGAGCACGAGGCAGAGAATTCCCAGAGCAAACCGATCATCATTTGATTCAGTATTTCGTTTAATGAGATTTCTCAGATGCGGTACTTTGGGGTACTCTGCGAAACAGAGTTCTGGAGTTGCTCTGTAGATGGGTTAGCTGCCAAGCCAGACCTGTTCCCATCAGCGTAGATACCTCGTGAAAATGGTCTCTTAGAGTATCTCTCGATGATTCGTATTTTTACAGGAAAGTATCGTCTTATTTCGAGCCGGTCCGAGCTTCCTATTCCAGACTCAGGAGGTCATTACCCGTCGCTTTTGAGTGAAAAGGTGCCACGGGCTGAAAGGGATATCATTTTGGCGGCAGATACAGTGCCCATCCCTCCAAGTCGCGTCCCGCATCCATCATGCATTCCGAGAAAGTGGGATGCAGCCGGATCGTGTGTGCCAGTTCTTCCGCGGTGCATTCAAGCTGCAAGGCCATGACTGCCTCCCCGATGATCTCGGTGGCGCCCGCGCCCACAATATGCACGCCCAGAATTTCCTTGTTTTTAGCGTCTGAAACGACCTTAATCCCACCGTCAACCTGCCCTCGCAGCATGGCCAACCCGTTGACCGGGTAAGGGAAATCACCGACTTCCACTTCATATCCGGCTTTTTCGGCCTGATCTTCCGTAAGGCCTACGGCAGCTACCTCCGGGTTCGTCCAGAGTCCTCGGGGGACAAGGTCTGAACGGAAGATCGCGTCCGATCCCATGGCGTTTTCAGATGCGATGACGCCCATTCCACTGGCCGCATGGCTGAGCATCCAACCACCTGCAACATCTCCGATGGCATAGACGCCTTTGACGGAGGTCTCCAATCTGTCGTTTACCAGGATCGCTCCGTCATCCCCTGTTGTAATGCCGGCCTGCTCCAGGCCAAGGCCATCGGTGTTCGACCCGCGGGTGCAGACAAGTATTCGAGCCGCTTCCAGATTCTTTTCTCCTATAACGGCTTTGAAACGACTCCCTGCGTTTTCCACGGATTGGATGACGGCGTCGGTGATGATCGTCAATCCCTGCTCCCGGAGGGCCTGTGCCAGACGCTGACTGGTCTCGCGGTCTTCCAGGGGCAGGATGCGGTGCTCAGGAACGACCAGTGTAGTTTCGACGCCGAAACCGGACAGCATCGCGGCCAGTTCCACCTCGACGGGGCCATCTCCCACGACGAGTACGGACGGGGGCAACTCAGCCAAGTCGAAGAATTGATCGGAAGTCATGAGCGCTTCGGGCAGCCCCTTAATCTCCGGAACGGCCAGGGAACTGCCCGTTGCGATAATGATTTTTTTTGCGGCGCATATCTTTTTATTGACCATCACTTCCCGGGAGTTTTTAAAGACTCCCAGTCCGGTGATCAGCTCCACGCCATTTTTCTGGAGCAGTGCCTTCATACCGGCCCTGATGCCCATTCCCACTTCGTTTTTACGCTCCACCAGGACCTTGATATCCAGGCCGGTATAATCGTTCTTGAGTCCGAACTCGCCGGCACGCTCGATCCAGTATTTGAGATAGGCCGCCCGCAGCCAGACTTTGCTGGGGATACATCCGCGATTCACACAGGTGCCGCCCAGATCCGAAACCTCTATGATTGCCACGCGACCACCCAATTGTGCGGCTCGAATCGCGGCGGCGTATCCCCCCGGACCGCCGCCGATGACTAATACGTCATACATATGTAAAACCTCCCTCAATCAATCGTCAACCGGTAAATGAAACCGTTTCTCTATAAAATCAGCAGGCCCGGGTCCTGCAACAGCTCGATCATTCGGTTAATAAACCTGGCCGCGGGTGCCCCATTGATCACCCGGTGATCAAAGGTCAGGTTATAGTTCATAACCGGGCGGATGACGATCTGATCGTCTTCCACCAGGGGGCGCTTGACGATCGGTCCTGTCCCTAAAATAGCCACCTGGGGCTGATTGATGATCGGCGTCGTAAAAGAGTATCCCTGGCTCAACGTGCCCAGGTTGGAGAGGGTAAACGTCCCGCAACTGATATCATCCATGGTCAGACGGTTTTCCCGCGCGCGTTTGACGATATCGGATATGGCCCGGCTGATTTCCGACAGGGTCATCCGGTCGGCGTGTTGCACCACCGGGACAACCAGCTGGCTGTCGTATTCTCCTTCGGGAAGGGCCACGGCCACACCGATGTTGACATCATCCCAGAGTTTGACTGAATCGCCGATCAGGCTTGCGTTCATAATGGGCTGTTCCTTGAGAACCTTGGCCAGGATGCAGACCAGGATGTCCGTGTAGGAGATACGGATATGGAGGGCGGCCTCCTGCTTTAGGCAGGATTGACGAAATCGCACCAGCCCGGTAACGTCCACTTCACCCATCACGCTGAGCTGTGCGGAGGTCTGCAGGCTGTAAACCATATGCTCGGCCACAACGCCGCGGATTCCGGTCAGGGGCAGTGTAGCCCGGACCCGCTTGCCGTCAATCATTTCAACATCCTGCTCATTCTCCCGATGAGCCACTTTGGCCGGGGGCGCAGCTTCCCTGGCTTCAATGGCCTTTAATACGTCTTCTTTGACGATACGCGCTCCCGGATGCGAACCGACCAGAGAGTTGATGTCTATGCCGGCATCTTTGGCCATCTTGCGAGCTGCGGGCGATATTCTGAGCTTGCTCTTGGTGTCAACACCGGCCGAGGTTTTGGCAGGTTCTTCGCCCTTGGAACCAGCACCCGAAGGGGAGGCAATGGCGGGCATTTTCGCCTGAATATCGGCCAGATCTTCTTCGGTTTCGGCAAGCCAGGCTATGGTTTCATTACAAAGTATGTTTTTATTCAATTCAGCGGCGCTATGAAAAAAGCCCGAACCCGGAGATTCAATTTCATAGGTCACCTTGTCCGTTTCAATAATGATGACGACCTGCCCCTTTTCCACCCGGGCGCCTTCACCCACTTTCCATTCACTGATTTTCCCCTGCTTCATGGCCATGGCCAGTTTGGGCATCACGATCGGTATTGCCATGTTACAATCCCTCTGTTGGGTGAATAATTCCTATTCTTCCATAAGTTCCATTACCGCCCTGGACACCTTCTCCGGATTGGGCAAATATTTAGCCTCCAGATAACCACCCGGGATTGGATAATTGGGCGAGCAGACCCGCTTAATGGGTGCATCCAAAGAGTCGAACGCGTTCTCCATGATCTGAAAACCCAGTTCTCCCGCAAAACCGCAGCGCTTCGTATCCTCGTCCACAATCAATACACGGCCCGTTTTTTTCACGGAGGTAAGTATGGTATCCAGATCCAGCGGTTCATAGGATCTGGGATCAATCACCTCCAGACTGACCTTGTCCTGCAGGTTTTCTGCCGCGGCCAAGGCATGATGCAGCATCATTCCTCCGGCTACCACCGTCACATCGGAACCTTCCCGCTTTATGTCCGCCTGCCCCAGGGGAATCAGATATTCCTCGTCGGGAACCTCTCCGGTGGTCAGCATCAAACCCTTGTGCCAGAAGAAAAAAACCGGATTATTATCCCGAATGGCTGATTTCAGAAGACCCTTCGCGTCGCAGGGAGTTGACGGCATCACACACTTGATTCCGGGTGCGTGCAGGATCGGCGCCATGGGAACCTGGGAATGCTCGTTAGCCAGCATCAGCCCGCCGCCCACCGCCCCGATAAAGGTCACAGGGACCTGCACATGGCCACCGTGGAGAAATCTCCATTGTGCGGCCTTAAGAAAGATCTCATCGCCTGCCACATACATGAAGTCCGCGAACATCAAATCCACAACCGGCCGGTATCCGCACAGGGCCGCACCGATTCCCGTCCCCACAACCCCGGTTTCGGCAATGGGTGTGTCCATGACACGCTCCGGGCCAAAAGCCTTCAAAAGCCCGGTTGTGGTGCCGAAACCTCCTCCGCGCAGGCTTTCACCAACAACAAAGACCTTTTCGTCACGATGCATTTCTTCGGATATGGCCTCGGAAATAGCCTGAATATATGGTTTTACACTCATAATCGACCTCCTTATCGGGCGTAAAGCATCCGGTCAAAAACCGAAGGATCGTCCGCGTTAGGGCTGGCATCCACAAATGCTTCGGCCATCGCGACTTCTTCATCAGCCTTTCCCCGGATCTGCTCGATCTCTTCTTGATGGATGATCCCCTGCGCCAATAGATTTTCCTGACAAATTCTTACAGGGTCCCGGGTTTCACAAAGTTCGGCAAGCTCTTCCCTGGTTCGTTTCTTACCGCCCCACATGTCGGGCGTGCCAAGGGAGTGGGGGCCGAAACGTTCGCATTTGGCTTCAATCATGGAAGGTCCTTTTCCTTCGCGTGCTCTCTCCACAGCCAGCTGGACCGCTTCGGCAACAGCGATGACGTCCTGGCCGTCCACGACCACGCCAGGCATGCCGTACCCCTGGGCCAGACTCGCGATATCTTCCACGGGATGAGAGTCCCTGGCCGGAACATACATGCCTATCCCATTGTTTTCACATAAAAAAATGACAGGGAGCTTCCAGTTGTTGACCATGAGGGCGCATTCATGGAAAGTGCCGCGGTTGGATGTCCCGTCCCCAAAGCAGTTCATGACCACCTGCCCGCGGCCGTTCTTTTTTGCTGCAAGTCCGAAACCGATGGAAACCGGAAACCCGGAACCAATCGTTCCGGCATACCCCAATAAACCGTATTCGGGCGCCGTGGCATGGAACGTAGACATCCCACCGCACAGTCCCGTTGTCTTGCCGCAATGCTCCGCCATAAAATATTTGGCGTCAATCCCTTTGGAGATGATGTGCGGCAGTCCATGGCCGCGGATATGCGGCCACACATAGTCATCCTGGCGCAAAAAGCTGCATGCTCCCACGCCCGGTGCTTCACCGCCATAAGCCGGATGAAAAAACCCAAGCAGCCGTCCTTCGCTCAATCTTCGAATAAAAGCCTGATCAAAAGCGCGCGCTCGAACCAGGTTTGTGTAGAGGGTTATTAACTGTTCCTTCGTCAAGGCCATATTGTACCTCCTTTCATTTTGTTCCCACATCATTCATGGAAAATTCCGTTTGATCGTATCTTATTCAAGAACCTCGGCAGTAATGGAGTCACAGGGTCTCTTTTGCTGCCGCATCTTGGATTGACCTTCACTGACCGTTGATAGGTCCATTTAGACTGGTACAAAACCAATGCTGAGTTTTCAATCAACGCTCCGTACCAGCCTAAAGGGACCGGTGCTCCATAGGAATCAGATGCGGCAGCAAAAGAGACCCTGTGACGGAATGGCTTTGCTGAACCCAACATAGTACCAGGAAATTTGAATAGGATACGTTCGATCCTCCTGGTAGGTCTCCTCTTTTGGAAACCCACCATCCTGCTATTGACACTCATGGAAACATCGACACGCACAGGCAGCCGCAAGTGCCTTCTCAATATCTACAACCAGCGGACCCTCAGGATTGAGGCGAACCGCGAATTTTTCGCTCGCCTTTAAAACGATCTCCTTTTCACCATCCAGGGCAATCATCCCCTGCCTCCGTTCAATAGGTATTTCTTCAAGGGCCTTAAAAGTTCTGTATCCTGCGATGGGCAAACGACAGATCCTCCCCGGCGCGATAGGGGTGCGTATCGTGTTGAGGCCGGGACCAATCTCCACATGAACCCCGAGCCGGCTGTCGCTGGGCAGAGGGCAGAGGATGCCGCCCACGGATGAAAAACCGATTGCCGAGGGCCTGGATCTGGCCAGGAATATTTCCTTGATCCGCTCCACCTCCCAGACGGCCCTGACCCCGGCATACAAATCATCCGTGATTACGATATCTACAAGGGCCAGATCTATCGATTCTCCGTCACGAAGAACTTCGAGAATCGGGGCACGTCGGCATACACTCTTCGCTTCCACCTGCCCCGAAGCCACAACACCGGCAGCCAGACCGGCTATGGTGCCCTCAACCATGTAGGGGAAGACGTTGTTGGTCCCCGTGGAAATGGGGACGATAGGGATATCTTCGCATGCCTTGGCCACGACGCGATTTGTTCCATCGCCGCCCAGGGTAATGATGCAACCGACATGCATGCCGGCCAGGAGACGGGCGGCAGCCGTGGAGTCGTCCTGGTTCCCCCGCGGTTCGATCCCCAGCAGGTCGACCTGGAGCGAGAGGTTCAAGTCTTCGATGGCCCTTGGCCCCATTCCGGCATAGTCCGGCATTATAAATACATGTTCTATTCCCACCGAGTCCAGGGCCGTCAGTACCCGGCGCAGGATGTTGATCTTTTCCTGATTATCGAAAACCGAGCCGTGCGCCGCCAGACGTCTGATGTCGCGACCCGAGGCCGGATTTGCTATGATTCCTATGGAGTTGGGCAAAATAAATCCTCATAAACAGCCGACTATGGTTTGACCAGAATTTTCACCAAACTCTTATCCGCTAAGAGCCGCTGAAACCCCTTGTCATTGATATCCATCAGAGAAATGGTATCGCTGATCATCGCGGCGGTTTCAAATTTTTTCCGGCCCAGCAATTCCACGACCCTTCTGAAGGTGGGAATGGAGTAACCAAACGTTGCTTTCATCTCCGTGGCCTTTAGGACGAAGATGTTCGGGTTCATTGAAACTTCATGCATGATGACTCCCAGAATCATCACCTGCCCGCCAGACTTCATCAGATTGAGACCGTTCTTGAAACCCCAGTCGACTCCGGAACACTCATAGACAATATCGGCGCCATACCCCCCGGTCAGCTTGTTGTATTGGATCATGGCTGAGCGTTCCCCTTCAGCAGCGATATTGATGACTTCGTCAGCCCCAAATTTTCGAGCGATTTCTCCCCTTTCAGGCGAGATCTCGAAAACAATGATTTTTCCCGCGCCTCCAAGTTTGAGAGACTGAATTACAGCCAGGCCGATGGGGCCCGCCCCGATAACGGCGGTTACATCTCCCATTTTGAACCTGGATTCCACAACCCCGTGAAAACCTACGGCAAGAGGCTCGACAAGCGCGGCCTCTTCGAAGGAGATATTGTCCGGCAGTTTGATCAGTTGCTGTTCGGGTTTTTTGATAAGGACATACTCGGCAAACGCCCCGTCGTTGATCAATGTAAGGCCAAAGCTGTAGGCCTTTTGGGATCGGCAATGGGTGTGTTTGCCATTCAGGCAGAACTCGCAGTTGCCGCACCAGCCCATAGGTAAAATCACCACGCGGTCGCCCGTTTGGAACCCCTCCACATTGTTGCCCAGGTCGGCAACCGTGCCGCTGAACTCGTGCCCCATAACCACCCCGAATGGATAGAACACCCCGAGAGAAGGCCCTTCGGTGTATCCGTGCATGTCGGAACCGCAGATGCCGCAGCGTTCAACTTTGACCACTACCTGATCAGATTCCGGTACGGGTTTGTCCTTTTCCCGGATCTCAATCCTACACAGATCTGTAAATACCGCCGCTTTCATGATGATGCCTCCCTGCCATGAGCCAAAATATGGGCACTTTCGGTTACGCTCTTTGTTTGGCAATCTCCTCGTCCCGCAGAATTCTGCGCAATATCTTCCCCACCGCGCTCTTGGGCAGTTCTTTTCTGAACTCCACCATTTTGGGAACCTTGTAGGCGGCCAGCTTCTGACGGCAGAAGTCGATGATCTCTTGTTCGGAGGCTTCCTGGCCGGGGGCCAGCACCACGAAGGCCTTGACCGTCTCGCCCCGATACTCATCCGGAATCCCGAGGGAGACGGCCTCGGCCACCTTGGGATGGGTGTGGAGGACTTCGTCAATTTCGCGGGGATAGACATTGTACCCGCCCGCAATAATCATGTCCTTCTTGCGGTCGACAATGAAGATGTAACCATCCTCATCCTGCACGGCCACATCTCCGGTATAGAGCCAGCCGTCTTTCAACTGGTTGGCCGTTTCCTCGGGATTGTTCCAGTATCCCTTCATTACATAAGGGGCCTTGATGACTATTTCACCGGGCTGCCCGGTGGGGACTTCCTTCTCCCCCGACTCCACATCCACGAGCCTGACCTGGGCGTCGATGAGGGGAATCCCGATAGAGCCGGGCTTTTTCAGGCCCATCACCGGATTGGTAATGCCCATGGAACAGGTTTCGGTCATGCCCCAACCCTCGGAAAAGAAATAATCCCGACTGTTCAGCCTGCGAATAATCTCTGTAGGGATGGGGCCCCCGCCGTTGTTTATGAGCTTGAATTTGTACGCGAGGCCTATCTCCTCGGCACGGGGGTCGCTGGTTAATGCGTTGATAAGGGTGGGCACCGCCGGGAAGAAACTGAAATCTTCCACCGATTGGATAAGCCCGAAGACCTCATCTATGTCAAATCGCGGCACCAGGTACATGGTCGTAAGGAAGTAAACGGAATGATGCAGGCAGCAAATCTGTCCATAGACATGGAACAGGGGGAGAATCGCCAGGTTGCGTCGCTGTCCGATCGGGATGTCGCGCATGAACTTCTCGCCCCAGGCGCAAAGGGCCAGTGTCGAGGCGATATAATTGCCGTGGGTCAGGATCGCTCCTTTGGGCATCCCGGTAGTGCCGCCCGTGAAAATTATTACCGCCGGGTCTTCCGGCTGTATGTCCGCATCCGGCACCCGCGTCTTTTCGCACGAATCCAGCAGTTCGGAGAAATGGATCTCACCTTTAAGAAGCCCCAGGTCTTTTTGGGAACTGACCGGGAGAGCATCTACATAATCGGTGATCCTGGTTACGATAATTCCGACCCGGCCCGCCGGCACAATCCCTCTTCGAACGTTTTCCAGGACCATCTCAAAAGTGAAGATGAATTTGGGATCGGTCAAGGTAAGGGCGTGCCCCAACTCGGTGGGTGTATAAAGGGGGTTGAGGTTGACCACAATGGCCCCCAAATGGAGCACCGCATAATAGGCGATCAAATACTGGGGGCAGTTGGGCAGGTGCAGCGCCACTCGGTCGCCTTTGGCCACCCCCAGACCGGACAGGGCGTTGGCCATGCGCAGAGCCCGCAGATTCAAATCCATGTAGGTCAAGTGGGAACCATAAAAACTGGTGGCCGCCACATTGGGGGCTGCGCCTGCCGCCATACGCAGAAGGTTCTGCAACGGCATGCGTGGATAATTGAGGGTGGTCGGGACCGACGGGTCATAATGTTTTTGCCAAATCCGATTTTCCATTTCTTCCCTCCCTGTTTGCAAAACGCGCCCTTTCAAAACAAAACCCCCAGCAGTTTTCCTCTATGTGAAAGGTGGACTGTAAGGGGGTCATAAAAATAACCGCAAAGAAAGAAGGCTTTCTGTTAAAAATTGTGAATCCCCCCTTCCATTGCTGAGTTGCCGGATGTTGCAGATCAAAGAGCTTCTTCCGGAATATCGATGGCCGAAGTGTCCTCCTGTTGCAGCATGGCATGTCGTGCAAAGACATTGGGAAGAATGTTGCGGCAGAAGTACCGGACGGTTTCCATCTTACCCCTGTAAAAGATCCCATCCGCCGATCCCGCGTCCACCCCTGCAAGCTTCTTCCGGGCAATAAAGCCCTGCTCCAGCAGGTAATGGGCCATGGCGGTTTCGGCAAAACACTCCAGGAAACGGGTGGAGATCAAGGGGATGAGAGGGAGTTTCCCTTCCTGAAAATACTGCATGAATTTCATGGTAAAATCTCCCGTGGCCTGGGATGCCTTGAAAAGGAGTTTGGCATCGGGCCCGAAATCCTCATCGCCCTGGTGTTCCTTGGTAAAGGCCATGATCTCCTGTATCCAATTCCGGAAGATGCTTCCTCCCTTCATGCCAAGTTTTCGCCCTACCAGGTCCAGGGATTGGATGAAGGAGGTCCCCTCCCAGATGGAGATGATTTTCATATCCCGGGCATACTGCTCCACGGGAAACTCGCTGCAGAATCCCACCCCGCCCATGATCTGGATGGCATCCCGGATCAGCATATAGCCGAAATCCGAGGAATAGGCCTTGACCAGGGGGGTGAGGAGTTCGGTCCTGAGCGCAGTCTCTTCCCGAACGGCCTCATCGGGATCGTTCTCCGCCACGTCCAGATAATACATGAGCTTTCCGATCATGGCTCGTATGGCTTCGGTACCCGCCTTCAGGTTCATGAGCATACGCCGCACGTCCTCATGCTGAATAATCGGGACCCTGTCTCCGTCGCGGTTGGTAAACCGTGGCCCCTGAACCCTTTCCCTGGCATATTTGCGGGCCGTATCGTAGGCGCTTGCCGCCACTCCCAGCGACTGGACACCGCAGCCGATCCTGGCATCGTTCATCATCTGAAACATCTTGGCCATTCCGCTGTTGGGCTCACCCAGCAGTATCCCCAGGCACTTTCCATTTTCACCGAAATTGAGGGTGCAGGTGGAGGAACCGTGTATCCCCATCTTATGCTCAATGCCGCCGCAGAAAACATCATTGGGCTCGCCAAGAGAACCGTCTGAATTGACCCGGATCTTGGGGACGATGAACAGGCTGATCCCCTTGGTGCCCGGGGGTGCGCCCTCAACCCTGGCCAGCACGAGATGAATGATGTTATCCGTCAGATCGTGTTCGCCGCAGGTGATAAACCGCTTGGTTCCCTCGATCTTGTAAACACGGGGGTCGTCGGAGTCGGGATCCGGAGTGGCCTTGGTACGCAACGCGCCCACATCCGAACCCGCATCCGGTTCGGTAAGGCACATGGTTCCCCCCCACCGGCCGGTGTACATCTTTTCCACAAACAGGGACCTGTCTTCGTCCGTTCCGAAATTCTCGATCAGGCGGCCGTTGCCCACGGCCAGCCCCGGATATGTCATGAAGGGGAAGTTAGCCCCGGTGAAAAGCTCTCCCAGAATGCCGCTTACTACCGCGGGCAGGCCCTGTCCACCGAACTCAGGATTGGTGGAGGTGCCTATCCATCCGTTTTCTCCCATGACTTTCCAGCAGGTATGAAAGGATGCGGGAACCTGTACCCGGCCTTCGTCATAGGAACAGCCTTCCCTGTCACCATCCTGCATGGCCGGTCCCAGGACCTCCCGGCAGACCTTCAGCGCTTCGTCAATAATCATGCTGAAGTCTTCCGTGGAAAAGTCCCGGTAGGCCTCGTACGTCAGAATTTTGTCCATGTTCAGGTATTCAAAAAGGACAAACTTCAGATCCCTGACGTCTCTGTTAAAATAGTTGATCCCCATATCTTTGTCTCCCTTACCAGTCGTACTCTTCCCGTTCAATAATTGTGGCCACGCCCTGACCTCCGCCCACGCAGGCGTTCGCGCAACCGTATCGCCCCTTCTTTTGCTGCAGGATGCGGCCCAGGGTTCCCACCAGGCGCGCGCCCGTGGAACCGAGAGCATGGCCGATAGCCGTGCCGCCGCCCATAACATTGACGGTGTCGGGATTCAGACCCAGTTCCTTGATACAGTTGAGGGCAACGACGCAGAAGGCCTCATTGATTTCCCAGAAATCGATATCCGACGCCTTGAGCCCGGCTTTGTCCAACGCCTTCTGGCTTGCCGGCACCGGTCCCGCTCCCATGATGGTGGGATCCACCCCTGCAAACCCTATGGAACGGATGGTGGCAAGCGGTTTGATCCCTTTTTTCTTTGCGGTCTCCTTGCTCATGAGCAACATGGAAGAAGCGCCCGCGTTCAGAGGGGAGGAATTTCCAGCCGTGATCACGCCGTCCTTCTTGAAGGCCGGTCTCAGGCTTGAAATCCCCTCCAGAGTAGTATCGCCACGCACCGCCTGGTCCGTTTTCACGGTCAATACGGTTCCGTCATCCTGGGGGGCCTCTATGGGCATGATTTCGCCGTCGAAAAACCCTTCCTCCTGGGATCTGGCAGCCAATTGATGGGAGCGTACGGCCCATTTGTCCAGTTCCTCTTTCGTCAGATCCGTCTGGGAAAAGAGTTTCTCCGCCGTCATCCCCATATTCATGGCATTCATCATATCCCAGTGCTGGTAGTCAGGATAGAGAAAGAGCGTCATGTTCGGTTTGATCATTCCTCTGTCCGTGGTATATCCACCCATGGGTATGCGGGTCATATGTTCGTAGCCGCCCACCATCACCACGTCCGCGAAATCCTGCGCGATCTCCATAAAGCCGATCTGGATGGCGGCCATGGACGAACCGCACTGTTGATCCACAAACTTGGCAGGGATCGTCTCGGGAAGGTTGGCCAGGAAGATGGGAAAACGACCGCCATAGGCCCATTGCTCTCCCACCGCGGTGGCGCAGCCCACCAGAAAATCATCGATCTCCTTGGCATCGATACCGGTCCGCTTGATCAATTCCGGCAGCAGCTTTGCCAGGAGTTCATCTCCTCTCATTTTACAGAACCAGTCTCTGGCCGGGTCTCTTGGCCGGGAACGGGATTGGGCTGTTCTAAGGTATCCTGCAATAACGACTTCTTTCATGGGGTTTCCTCCTTGTTCTATTTTGTATTTTAATAAAAGGTCTTTCCGGATTCGGCCATTTCTTTTATCATTTTTGCAGGCTGGAAGCGTATCCCATACTGTTTTTCCAGTGCCTGCAGTTTTTCATGCACATTCTTCAGGCCCCACTTGTCGGCATACCGGAGGATACCGCCTCGGTAGGGGGGGAACCCGGTGCCATAGATCATGGCCAGATCCATGTCCTGAACCCGATCGCAGATGCCTTCTTCCATCATGAGCGCGGCCTCGTTGATCCCGAGGGCCAGCATGGCATCGATGATCTCCTGTTTGGACATCTTTTTGGGGGCCACTCCCTTTTCTTTCAGATACTTCTGTACCACCTCCGCCACCTTTGGATTGGGAACCGGCTTTTCTCCGCTGTAGTCAAAATACCCGGCGCCCGTCTTTCTGCCGTAGCAACCGGTGTTGTATATGGCCTCCGTCAGGGGATGCACCTTGTAGCGTTCACCCAGCCTCTTTTCAAAGGTCTTGTTTACCTTATAATTAATATCGATCCCTGTGAGATCCGCCAGGGTCGCGGGACCCATGGGCATTCCGAAATCCATCATAGCCTGTTCTATAAGCCCTCCATCCACGCCGTCGGCGCTCAGGAAAACGGCCCCTCCGAAGAGACCACCCAACTGCCTTGATACATAGAAACCCGGGCCGTCGTTGACGACGATCGGTATTTTTTTGATGGTCCTTCCAAAGGCGACGCTCGTGGCCAGGGTCTGGTCGGAGGTTTTTTTGGCGCAGATGATCTCCAAGAGCGGCATCCGGTCGGCGGGGTTGAAGAAATGCAGGCCGATCATTCTTCCCGGATCCGTCAGGATGGTGGCCATTTCCGTAATAGGGAGGGCGGAGGTGTTGGTGGCGAAGACCACGTCGGGTCTGCAAATTCCTTCCAACTGCTTCCAGATATCCTGCTTCACGTCCATATCTTCCAATACGGCCTCAATGACCAGATCCACATCCTTCAGGTTTTCCAGGGAGGTGGTCGTGGTCAGTCGGGTTTCAATCATCTGGTCAAGGTCTTTCTGGGTCATCTTCTTTTTCTTGATGGGGTAGGCGAAGGTCTTTCTGACCGCAGCCACGCCTTTTTTGAGGGCTTCGTCGTTGATATCCCAGAGTACCCCCTCAAGACCCGCTTTGAGCAGCAGGTTGACGATGCCCGAACCCATGACCCCGCCTCCCAGCATGGCTACCTTGGTGATCTTGGCGGGCTCCAGTCCCTTGATCCTGGGAAGTTTGCCCGCAGCCCTGGTGTTGAGGAATATCCCAATCAGGTTTTTGGCTACGTCCGATACGGCGCAATCCGCGAAGAGTCCCACCTCTTTTTCAATATCGGCTTCTATGTCGAAGCTGAGCCCCTGTTCAAAGGCATCTATGGCCTTGAAAGGCGCCACATACCCTTTGGCCTTTTGCATGGCCGTGAACCGGGCGTAATTGACCATGGCGATTTTTTCCGCGGCGCTCGGCAGCCTGTCATTGATGTTGCGCGTCCTGCGAAGGGCCAAATTGAGTTTTCCGGACAGGAAATTCCGGGCGGCTTCAAAGGCTTTTTCAAGAAGCTGGTCGGAAGCAACCACTTCATCCACCAGACCCCGTTCGAAAGCCTTTTCCGCTTTGATGGGCTGGCCGGTGGTTATCATTTCCACGGCATTGGGGAAACCAATGAGCCGGGGCAGTCTCTGGGTTCCCCCCGCGCCCGGGATAAGGCCGATCTGCACTTCCGGCTGTCCCAGGCTTGCGCCCTGCACCGCCACACGATAGTGGCAGGCCATGGCGGTCTCAAGACCTCCACCCAGGCAATTTCCGTTGATGGCCGCAATGACCGGCTTGGGGCCCACCTCAATGTTGTTCAGGAATCGGGCTGCCCCAAGCGCGATTTCAAAAACCTCTTCCCTGTCCTTTACGGCCTGAAGCTGTGTGATGTCGGCGCCCGCGATAAAATTTTTTCCCGTGCCCGTCAAGATGATTGCTTTTACCGCATCCTCCGAAAAGGCCTCAGTGACGGCATCCCGAAAATCCTGGCCCATCTGGGGCGACATCTGGTTCACCGGAGGACTATTAATGGTCAGAACGGCCACTCCGTCTTCAAGGGTCACCTTGATGGTCTGGTATTCTTTCTTCATGTTTCGCACTCCTTCTTTCCTGAATCCTTGTTCATACCTTCCACCTGATTTCATTTCCATGTTTTTATGGACCATTAATACACATTATATATTTAAGTCAAGAAAATAACGTCAAGTTTTTCTTGACATTGGAATATGTAGTACAGCATACTCAAAACTCAAAACTCAAATCGGAATACGGAATCCACCGGTGACCTATGAAAATCAGCGAACTCGTCATAAAGACGAAGGTTCCCAAAGAAACCATTCATTACTATGTGCGTGAAGGACTGATCCCCCGACCCAGAAAAATGGGCAAGAATGTGGCGGATTACAGTCGGGTGCATGTGGAGCAGATTCAGCTGATCAAACAGATCCAGGACAACTTTTATCTCCCTTTGTCTCTCATAAAGAAAATTGTAAAACACCTCATCGGTTCCCCCGAGCTGAGATCTCTCCTGAAATTGCGGAGTGCTTATTACAGCCCGCTCGATCAACTGCTGGAAACCGAGACGGTGGGTGAAGAGGCCTTTCGAAAAGTCACGGGCCTTGGAGTGAAATGGCTCGCCAAATTTGAAGAATGGGGAGTCCTTACCTGGGAGAAACGCGGAGAGGATAAGGTCTATTCGCAGGATGATGTAATCATCGGCAAACTGTTGGTGGATTTGGATCGGGCCGGTTTTGGACCCAAGGACGGATTTGATATCGAAAATGTGAAACGTTATGTGGATCTCTATCGTGAAATCGTGGTGATGGCTCACACCAGCTACCTGCAGGCCAATCTGGACAAATTCACACCCGAGCAGAACCTGGAAAGGGGAATCCGGGGCAGGGAACTCATGAGCCTCTTTTTCTACCATCTTTATCGGAAATTGATTCGGGAGGAAAGCGATCGTTTTCAGGCGATTATGGATGAGAGAGAAGGTCGGTGCGCCGTATCCTGAACGAAGGAATCGCTTTCCGCGGCAGAGGCTTCATGAAAAGAGGATAGATATGAAACAGCAGGGAAGATTGGAAGGAAAAGTGGCTGTCGTAACCGGCGCGGCCAGCGGTATCGGCCGGGCGGTGGCGGAGGTCTTTTCCGGAGAAAATGCAAAGCTGGTTCTCGGGGATGTTCAGGAAGAAAGACTTCGGGAAACCCTCGAGCTGGTTCAAAAGATCAACTCGGCCGTCATCATGAAAAAGACGGACGTGTCGGTGGAAACGGAAGTCAAGGAGCTCATAGAGCTGGCCATGTTAAAATACGGACAAGTGGATATCCTCTGCAACAACGCGGGCATTACCGGCGGCATGGCGGGGCTTGAGGAACAGGACGAGAATGACTGGCAAAAGGTGTTTCAGGTAAACGTCTTGGGTGCGGTTTTCGGGGTCAAGCATGTGGCCAAACCTATGAAAGCCAGAAGATGCGGGTCCATCGTAAATACGGCGTCGGTGGCGGGGATCCGATCGGGAGCCGGCGGCAATGCCTACAGCGCCAGCAAGGCCGCCCTGATCAACTTCACCCGGACCGCGGCCTGCGACCTCGGAGGATACAATGTGCGGGTCAATGCGGTTTGTCCGGGGCTTGTGGAAACGGGCATGACCAGATCCGTTTTCGATTACGCCAGAGAAAAAGGGAAGGAAGAGAGGCTGGGATACCGTTGTGAACTGAGGCGGTACGGGAAACCTGAAGAGATCGCCCGGGCCATTCTTTTCCTGGCAAGTGATGACGCCAGTTTTATCACCGGCCAGGCCCTGCCCGTGGATGGAGGCAATACGGCGTCATTGAATCTGCCCGGGATGAAGTTTTGATAAGGATGCCGTTGAAAAGCTGCTTGACATTTTCCGGTGGATACGGTTAGGTGTTTCGCATGGCATGGGTGAACTGCTCCATGCCCATACCACCTGAGTCCTGATTGTTCGATCAGGAATCCCATCGATAGAAACCGGTTTTAGAGAATATCTTTTGCGGACATTGTTTTCCATACTACCCATTACTCGTATAGACCGTGGATGATATGGTTCATCCCCGCTTTTTAGAATCGATTTTTCCCGTTTGCATAGCTTTCACATAGTGGTTTTTAATTGGCGTTTTCAAACAAAACTAACCTTATCCATGTTTGAAAGGAGGCTGGAACCATGAAAAAGAGGAATGTTGGGTGGAGTATTTTGGCGGCGGTTTGTCTTGTGGCGAGTATGAGTTTGGCTGCCTGGGCGGCGGAAACAATTAAGATTGGAGTTATCGGTCCCATGCAGTTCACGCAGGGCGAGGGTCATTGGAACGGGGCCGTCATGGCGGCGGATGAAATCAATGCCAAAGGGGGCGTACAGGTGGGAGACAAGAAGCTTCCCATCGAACTGGTGAAGGTCGATTCCAACGAGTTTGTCAGCCTGCCGGATGCCACCAACGCCGCGGAATTGGCCATCAGCCGCCACAAGGTGAATTATCTGGTGGGAGGATTTCGTACCGAGGCGGTTCTGGTCATGCAGGATATCGCCATGGACAATAAGACGATCTTCATCGGCTGCGGGGCCGCTCATCCCAAGCTCTGTGAGAGGGTGAAAGATGACTATGATCGGTACAAATACTGGTTCCGGGTGACCCCCATCAACTCCAAATTTCTGGTGAAGGTTGATTTTATTCTGTTGGGGATGGTGGCCAAGGTCATGGCCAAAGAATTGAACATACCCAAAATCAAGGTGGCCATTGTGGCTGAAAAGGCGGTCTGGGCAGATCCCATCGTGGGGATAGCCCAGAAAAATCTTCCCAAGATGGGCATGGAGGTGGTTGGCGTATGGAGGCCTTCGCCGGTAGCCACGGATGTGACGGCGGAACTGGCCGCCATTCAGCGTTCGGGCGCCCAAATTATCTTCACCACCTTTTCCTCATCGGTGGGGATTACGTTTGCAAAACAGTGGGGAGAACTCAAGATTCCGGCCGCGGCCGTGGGGATCAATGTGGAGGCCCAGAAGGATGGATTCTGGGCGGCTACGGGCGGCAAGGGAAACTACACCCTGACCATCAATACCTATGCCCGCGTTAAGATTACGGATCAAACCATCGCCTTTTATGATGAATACCGCAAACGATTCAAAGAGGCCCCCAACTACACGGCAGGCACCTACGAGGCTGTTTATATCCTTGCCGATGCCATTACCAAGGCCGGATCCCTGGATCCTGACAAGCTTGTTCCGCTGATAGAGAAAACGGATCGAAACGGTGCAGCGGGCCGCGTGGTCTTTGACAAAACCCATGATGTCACCTGGGGTCCCGCGTATGTTACTTCGGTCGGTACACAGTGGCAGGACGGCAAAAACATGTGCGTTTGGCCTCTCAACTGGGAAGGCATTACCTATGAGGGCGCCGTGCCCTATAAGATTCCCCCATGGGTAGTGGAGTACTACAAAAACAAAAAGTAAAAGGGAGAACGGCCGCAATTCGATCGAGGAATTCCTTTTTCGGATTGCGGCCTTATGGGATTACGGGATCTTGGAGTGGAGATCAAATAACCGAAATCGAAATCGGGATCTTCCCATTCCATGCACCCTCCCTTCGATACCGACAGCGATAGCGATTTCGATCTGGATAATTGCAGTCACCTGAAGGTGTGCGGGGGAATCCCTGAACCTTGAACTTCTGACCTCAGTCCTTTCAACACGGGAAACACATGATCCAGAATATCATTATCAACGGCCTTATCAACGGCAGTATATACGCCTTGCTGGCTATCGGGTTTTCCCTGGTCTTCGGGGTGGCCCGCATCGTCAATATTGCCCATACCGCCTTCTATATGCTGGCCGCATATCTTATCTATATGGGGTTTCATTTCCTGGGGATGTCTCCCTATGTAGCCATGCCGATTTCCATTGTTTTGGTGGGTCTCCTGGGTATCCTCTGCTATAAAATCTTTATCAAGCCCATCAGGGAGCATGAAGCCGCCGTTCTCATCGCCACCATTGCTCTTGCCATGGTGATTCAGGAATCGCTGCTCATCGGGTTCGGAGGAAATTACCTGGGAGTTCCGCCACTGGTTTCCGGATATGCCACCATCGTGGGGGTCAAGGTGACCTATCAGCACCTTCTTGCACTTGTGGTGGCCCTGCTCTCCCTTGCGGGCGCCAGGGTTTTCCTGATGAATACGAGGTTGGGTCTTGCCCTGCGGGCAACGGCTCAGGACAGGGAAGTGGCCAACCTGATGGGCATGAATGAGTCCATGGTGGCCATGCTGACCATGGGGATATCGGTCATGATGGCCGCCTTGGCGGGCGCCATCGTGGTCCCTCTTTTTGTGCTGGATCCGCATATGTGGATGCATCCCCTGACCATGATGCTTGCCATCGTGGTTCTCGGCGGTCTGGGAAGCATCAAGGGAAGTTTCGTGGGCGCGTATATCCTGGCCTTTGCGGAAGTCCTGGTGGTGTTTTTGATCCCCATGGGCGCTTACCTGAAAGGTTCCGTGGCGCTCTCCATCATGATTCTGGTGCTCCTGATCAGGCCTGAAGGGCTGTTCGGAGTTGCCTTTGAGGAAGAGAGATAAATGGGAGTCATCGGTTTTTATTTTCGAAAGGCGCATACCCTTTTCAGAAAAGAAGTCCTTGTCCTGCCGAGCCGAATCGCCGTATTCGTGTTTATGGTCAGTCTTCTTCTCGTGCCCGTTTTCACGCAGGACCCTTATCTGCTTCGAATCCTTATCCTGACCAATATTTTTGCCATTCTGGCGGCCAGTTGGGACCTGTTGTCGGGATTCACGGGCCAGATGAATTTCGGGCACGCCCTTTTCTTCGGCGTGGCCGCCTACTGCACCGGCATCCTGAATCTACGTCTCGATATGCCGCCTTATATCAGCATTCCCCTGGGCGCCCTGGGAGCGGTGTTGGCCGGGCTCGTCGTGGGCATTCCCTGCCTTCGACTGCGGGGAACCTATCTGGCCCTTACGACCCTGTCCTTTCCCATTATCCTTCTGGGACTTGTATTCGCCATTCCCGATCTGACCGGAGGGGAGCTGGGAATATCGGGGATTGATCGGCTTTCCAGTTCCCGCCTCGGGGATTTCTACATCACCTCCGTTTTGATGCTGGGGCTGGGTTTTATCATGTGGAAAATAACCGATTCAAACACCGGCATTATCCTGCATGCCATTCGGGAAGACGAAGTGGCTGTGAGGGCTTCGGGCATCAATACGACGCGCTACAAACTGCTTGCCTTCTGTCTCAGCGGATTCTTTGCAGGGATCGCCGGGGGATTATACGCCCACATCATGAGAACCGCCGGACCTTCGACCCTGGAAGTGGCCCTTTCCTTTCAGATCGTAATCTGGGCGGTATTCGGGGGGATGGTGTCCATTTACGGACCTGTGGCGGGCGTTTTTATCCTTTTCCCTCTGCTGGAATTTCTGCGTTTTCTTCCAAAGGTGCGCATGCTCGTCTTTGCGGTTATCGTATTGGTGACGCTGCTGTACATGCCGGAAGGCCTGGCGCCGTGGCTCCGCGACAAGGTGGAAAAGGAGTGTCCCAGGTGTAAGATCAGAAATGTGGCATTGAGAAAGTCGTGCCGTGTCTGTACGGCGGAACTGGATTAGTAAAGGAGTATAAACGGATGGATGCGAAGGAAGCGTACGCGGCAAAACCCTGGTTGGAGCATTACCCCGAAGGAGTCCCTGCAGAAGTGAATGTCCCGGACATATCGGTCCCGCAGGCCTTTGATGTTGTGGCGGATCGGTATGCCAACAAGAGCGCCCTGATTTTTTACGGGAAAAAGATCAGCTATCAGAAGCTGAAGGAATTAACAGACCGTTTTTCTGCCGCCCTGAAAGCCCTGGGTGTGGAGAAGGGAGATACGGTCGCCCTCTACCTCTTGAACTGCCCTCAGTATGTGATTGCCTATTTCGGCGCCCTCAAGGCCGGGGCCAAAGTCACTCCTATCAGTCCTGTTTACACCAGCAAGGAAGTGAAGCACCAGGTCGAGGACAGCCAGGCAAAAACCATTGTCTGTGAAGAAATACTCTATGATAACGTGGAGCGATCGGAAGCTGAGCTGGATAACGTCATTTTGACTGATATCGGAGACTATCTTCCGCCGCTGAAAAAACTGTTTGGAAAAAATGCCCTGAACAAGGCCTATAGCGGTATGGCGGCGCCTACTGCCAAGCGCATCGAAGAAGCGGGACTGCACCGTTTTCAGGACCTAATCAAGAAATATCCTCCTCAGCCTCCCCAAATCGATTTTAACCCAGAAAAGGACATTGCAGCCCTGCCCTACACCGGGGGAACCACCGGCCTGCCGAAAGCGGCCATGATCACCCATCGCAACATGATCGCCCTGCAGAAACAGGCGACGGCCTTCTGGCCCATGTTTGAAGAAGGAAAGGAAGTGGTGATCGCCTTCCTGCCTTTTTTTCATATTTACGGCCAGGTGGTGGTGATGTTCAACAGCCTCGTCCAGGGGTCCACCGTTGTCCTTTTCACCACGCCGGACATCGATGAAATCCTTACGGCCATGGATCGGTATCAGGCGTCGGCATTTTTCGGGGTCCCGACCCTTTTTGAATACCTGAAGGACTACGAAAAAACCGATCGGGTCGACTGGAAGAAACTCAAAATGATCGCCTGCGGCGCCGACACGCTTCACGATTCCACCATCAAGGACTGGGAGCGAAGGACCGGGTCGAAAATTATGGAGGGGTACGGCATGACCGAGACCACCGCCGTAAGCCACTCCACACCGTATCACAGGCTCAAGCCGGGATCTTTCGGGGTTCCCCTTCCCAGCGTGGAGGCGGGCATCGTTGACGTGGAGGGGACGGAATATGTGCCCGTGGGCCAGGACGGCGAATTAATCCTCAGCGGCCCCAACATCATGCAGGGATATTGGCGCAGACCCGACGGGACCCGGGAATCCATGTTCGAGATGGATGGAAAAAGATGGCTGCGGACGGGAGACCTGGTCAAAATGGATGAGGAGGGGTATTTTTATTTTGTGGACCGGAAAAGGGACCTCATCAAATTCAAGGGATATTCGGTTTTTGCCCGGCATGTGGAGGAAGTCCTCTACATGCATCCCAAGATAAAGGCCGCGGGAGTCGTGGGGGTTCCCGATCCCAAGGTCGGCCAGATGATCAAGGCCTATGTGGTCCTGCAGAGTGAAGCCCGTGGAAAAATTTCCGAAGAGGAAATTGTGGAGTTCTGCAAAGAAAATATGGCCCATTATAAAGTTCCCAGGATTATTGAATTTAGGGGAGAACTTCCAAAGACCGATGTGGGAAAGGTCTCCAGGAGGGAACTCAGAGAAGAAGCGGGGGAAAAGTAACGTGGCGCAACCTTTTTTGGAGGTAGAGGGCCTGAGTAAGGGATTCGGCGGTCTGAGAGCGGTCAGCGACGTGGGATTTACCATGAGACGAGATGAAATCGTTGGCCTGATCGGACCCAATGGGGCCGGCAAGACCACTCTGCTGCGACTCATTACCTCCATTCTTAAACCCGATACCGGTTCGATCCGTTTTCGAGGCAAGAACATTGTGGGGCTTAAGACCTGGGACATTGTGAATCTGGGAATCGCCTGTACATTCCAGAACATGAGACCATTTCGCAGGCTGCCTATTATTGCGAACGTGATGGTTTCCTGTCTCTCTCCGCGGGCCATGAAGCGGGGAGAGTGGGTGAAAAAGGTGGAAAACAAGGCCATGGATGCGCTGGAATTCGCGGGTATTTCCGATATGGCCCTGGAAAAGGCTTCCACACTTTCCCAAGGCGATCTGAAACGGCTGGAAGTGGCCAGGGCCGTGGCTACGGAACCGGAACTGCTTCTTCTTGACGAGCCTTTCGGGGGGCTGAGTCCCGCCGAAACGGATCTCATGGCCAAGTCGATCGAAAGGCTTCACAAAGGGGGACGGTTCGGCAGGCTCCACAGTGAAGGGCCGGCCATGATCATTGTGGAGCATAAACTTCAACAGCTCATGAGGATTGTGGATCGTATTATCGTACTCAATTTCGGCGTCATCATCGCGAATGGACCACCTGAAGAGGTGGTACAGATTCCCGAAGTGATCGAGGCGTATCTCGGCGAAGGAGGCAGTCTTGCTGCTTGAAGTTGACCATTTGACGGTTTGTTACGACAGGGCCATGCTCCTGAATAATATCAAGATGCATGTGGATACGGGAGAACTGGTCAGTCTGGTTGGTCCCAACGGGGCAGGGAAATCTACCCTTCTCAGAGCCATTACCGGACTGGTGATCTGGGAAAAAGAGATCAAGCAAAGGTCGGCGGGTGAAGATATCACCCTGGAGGGGACCGTGACCTTTGATGGAGAGAGGATCGATCAGATTCCCGCTCACAAGATCGTGCAAAGGGGCCTGGTCCATTGCCCGGAGCGAAGAAGACCTTTTCGCGAAATGACCGTCCTTGAAAATTTGCACGCCGGGGCCTATCTCCTAAAGGACAAGAAGAAGGCACAGGAAACCCTGACGCAGATCTATGCCCTCTTTCCCATTCTCGAGAAGCGGTCGAAACAGATTTCCGGGACCATGTCGGGCGGGGAACAACAGATGCTTGCCATCGGGCGGGCTTTGATGTCCCAGCCCAAACTGCTATGCATTGATGAGCCCTCCACAGGCTTGGCCCCCATATCGAGAGCAGAGGTATTTGAGAAGATTTCGGAGATCTCCCGTCTTGGAATTACCGTGCTGTTAGTGGAGCAGGAAGTCAGTACGGTCTTTAAGATGACCGTCCGGAACTACGTCCTTTCCTCCGGGAAGATCATCGCGCAGGGAACCGGCGATGAGCTTTTCCAGGACGAAGTGCTCCGCAAAACCTACCTGGGGCTCTGAAAGCAGGCAACCGCACTTTTTTCAAATTGTATGGTAATGTGTTGCAGGTTTAGAACAGCCATTCCGTCATGGGGTCTTTTTCCTTGACGCATCTCATTCCTGCCGGAGCGCACGGTCCTTCCCTGCAGGGCACTACGAAGGCAAGGAATACTCATAAATTTGGCCAAGGCGCCCTGCGATGAAGGAACTCAAGGATATGTTGGGGTGGCTTTATCCAAGATGCTTCAAGGAAAGAGACCCCATGAGTCCATTCGTACCCGGATTCTTAAATGGGATATGCCGAAATCCGCAGCCTTTTACTCTCTGTCCTTGAGAAAACACCGATGGTACTCTTCTTCTGAAAGATGGGTCTTAAGAAGACGTGTGACAAGGTTGAAAATTTCTTCCAGTTCTTCCGGTGAAAGACGTTTCTTTATCCGGTTCATGAGCGTATCGTCGGAAAATTTCTGCAGGTAGTAGACGATCGTATTTTCATCCGTCTCACGATCCATGCCGAAACCCACCAGATCATCATATTCTTCCACAAATTGGTGTGTGTGCTGTGCCATCAGAAACCCAGGGCCTCCTTTATCAGAATGACTGAGATATCGGTCAATATAGGTTTGCGGTGCAGGATGACGGTGACCCGGCAGATGCGCTGAGGGGCGTTGCAGTCGCCGCACTGGCCGGTTTCGGCGCACGGGGTTTGCATATCAAGGCTTTTGGCCCGCATGGGGGCGGCTACTTCTCTGATTCTCTTCAATCCTGATTCCAGATCGGTGGTTACCTTATTCATTCCCGCCACGATAAAGACCTTTTTGGGTCCGAAGGTCATGCCGTTGGTCCTGTTTCCGATTCCATCCACGTTGATCACCTCGCCGCTTAGGGAGATTGCATTGGCACTGCAAAGAAAACAGTCGGACAGCACCTGGTTCTTCCGTATTTCCAAATCCTGTTCTCTGCTCAGACCCTTTTGCCAATGATCATAAATCGTTTTTCCTCTTTTTTTGAGCTCTTCAATGAGCCCGATTCCCCTCGTCGTATCCGAGCCGGCGAAACCAAAGGTCTCATAGTCTGCTGCCATATCTACTATAAGATTCCGCGCTTCAACACCGGAAGAGACCAGGTGGGCGTCAAACCCGTGCTTTTTCAGATTCCCGACGCACTTTTCACCGATTTTGTCCCACAACCACGTTTGATAATTTCCTTCTAATTTATAGTCCCCCGTCATCTGTTTTCCTCCTTTGCGACGAAATATTTGCATCGATGCCGGAACATGGCCCATTGGCCACGGTTTCCGTCCCACGATGTTTCAGAGCACCGTCCCAGCGCGTTGGGACTGTAGTGACCGAATTTATTCTCAAAATATCTGAATTTAAGGCATTTTCCGCATTGAACCATATCACTGGAAATCTGCCTTCCGTTTTGAATCCTGTTTTCTTCCATGCTGTTCTTTATCCTTCATGTTCATCAAGACCTTCATGGTGAAAGATTTTGCCTTGTTCCGGTTGCCCCTGTGCGGGCAGGCGCCTTCCGGACGAGACACGCGCCCGTGCCTCGGGAATCATCAACCCCAAAAGCAGCCTCAAGGTCTGGTAATTCAACGGTTTCAGTGCACCCCGATAGGCGGCAACCGCTGCGCATCCGCAGCGGGAGCAATCCGCGTCGTTCCCATAGGTGCAGGCTTTTGGTCTTCCATCAGACTGGTAACACTTCACCCTCTTGCTGACCGGACAATCCGCATATCTGTTCCATCGGGTAAAACTTGCCGAAGGCATGAACTGCCGCGCCATGGCCGGCGTAAAACCGATTCTTTCCCCGTAACGCTTTCTCAAAAGGAGAATCCGGCCGCAGAGGCGATCCCGTTCAGGAATGGGAATGAACAGGTCGGAGACGTCCTCTCCCCGATTGGGTGTGTAAAAGGAAAATCCCAATCCTTTGATGGGTTGCGTCATCATTTCACCCACAAAATCCTCCAGACCCTCATGGTTGAGTTTTGAAAGCGTCATGTGAACGATGGGTGGCCGTTCTGCCTTCTTTATATTCTGAAGGGCCTGCTTGTAAACTCCCTTTCCTCGTATTCGGTCATTTACCTCCTCTGTCCCGTCAAGCGAAAGGATCCACTGGCCGTTCGTAAGGGGAGGAAAGCCATTGACTCCGTTGGTAAAGGCGAGGGTTGTATGAAAGATTTTGCTGGCAGCGAGGCACACCTCGGGGCGAAGGGTGGGCTCTCCTCCGTACAAAATCGCCGCACTGAGACCCTTAGCTTTTAGATTCTTCATGAAACCCACCATTTCCAGATCATTCAATTCATCGGGGTGCTCCTGCTTCCACCAGTAACAGTGGGTGCATTTGAGATTGCATCTGTGGGTCACGTCGATAGCGACGGATGTCGGCTGCTTCGTGAATATCCACCGGGCCATGATTTTGTGGGGGCGATACCTCGGAATCGATTGAAAGAGGTTTTTCAATGCTTGATTATTCATGGATTGAAGTGTACTCCTTTAAGCGACGAGTGACAAGTGGGAGGAGGCTTTTCCGGCCGGAATGTAGTCATGAGGTCTTTTCCTTGTCGCATCTTGGATAAGACGCGATTTTCCCAAAAATTCCTTTATCCCTCTGTATTTAAAATGGTATAAAAGCCAAAAAAAACCGGAGTGAAAAAATGAAGAAATATACGATCAAATTTCTGCCCGCCAACCTGACGGTGGAGGTGGAAGAGGGTACAACCATCGCCGAAGCGGCGCAGAATGCCGATGTCTTTATCAACAACCTTTGTGGTGGGGAGGGTGTGTGCGGCAAATGCCGCGTGCAGATCTCCAAAGGAAAAGCAAAGGCGGAGGAGCACGCGAAAGGGTTTTTTTCTTCCGATGAGCTCATGAAGGGGTACGTGCTGGCCTGTCAGACCCCTGTTCACGACGATCTCGATATTGTTATTCCCCCTGAATCGAGGATGGAGGAATCCCAGATTATGACTGGGGGAGGAACGGAAGAGGCGGGGAAGGGCGATCTTGAACCACTGGTCCGGAAAATCTACCTTGAACTGTCTCCGCCCTCGGTGGAAGACAACGCTCCCGATATCGAGCGGATCTCGCGGGGACTTCGGAAAATCCTTGGCTGGCAGAGTTTTGATATCCCTTTGGACTGTCTTCAGAATCTTTCTGAAAAACTTCGAAGCAACGATTGGAAAGTCACGGCGACCGTTTCCAGGCACGGAACAGGCTACCGGATTCTCAGGATTGAACCCCTCAATACGTCGGCATCCAACTACGGAGTGGCCATTGATGTGGGAACCACCACTGTGGTGACCCAGTTAGTGGATTTGAATTCGGGAAAGGTGTTGGGCGTGGAGGGAACTCACAATCAACAGGCCAGCTTTGGAGAAGATGTTATATCCAGAATGATTTTTGCCTGCGGAAAGGGGGGGCTCCCTCCTGTTCAGCGGGCCGTGATCAAAAATATCAATGACCTGATCAAAAAACTAGTGGAGAACAACGGCATCTCACGGGAAGATATCTACTCGATCACCGCTGCCGGCAACACTACCATGAGTCATTTCCTGCTGGGTCTTAGTCCCTGTTCCATCAGGCTGGATCCTTACGTGCCCACGGCTGATGAGTTCCCGCAGATTCGGGCCGAGGAGATCGGCATTCATATCAACCCCAGAGGGGTACTCGAAACTATCCCCTGCGTGGCCTCCTATGTGGGGGGAGATATCGTGGCCGGCGTGATGGCGTGCGGCATGGCTGAAACAGAGGAGGTCAAAGGGCTGATAGATATCGGGACCAACGGGGAGATCGCCATCGGCAATAAAGACTGGCTGGTCTGCTGCAGTGCTTCGGCGGGACCCGCCTTCGAGGGCGGAGGCACTCGCTGCGGGATGAGGGCTATAAAGGGGGCGATTGAAAAAATCAAGATAGTCGACGGCAACCTGACATATGAGACCATCGGAAATGCGCCTCCCAAAGGAATCTGTGGATCAGGCCTCATCGACTGCATCTACGAGCTGGTCATTAACGGCATTATCGGCCCGGATGGAAAATTCCACAGGGAGAGGCAGGACCCCAGGCTGGAAATTGTGGACAATATTCCCCAGTATATCATTGCGTTTCCTGATGAAACGGAATCGGGTACGGCGGTCTTCATCGCCGAACCGGATATCGACAATCTCATGAAATCAAAAGGGGCGGTTTTCGCTGCCATCAAGTCCCTCACCGACTATATCGGCTTGACGCTGGACATGATCGATACCTTCTATGTGGCCGGGGGATTCGGGAGTTTTCTGAATATTCCCAAGGCCATCGCCATCGGGCTGCTTCCGGATATCCCTCGGGAAAGAATCAAATTTATCGGGAACAGCTCCCTTACAGGCGCCCGGATGTGCCTGCTTTCGGAGAAGGCCTATGAAAACTGCGTGAATATTTCCCGATCGATGACCAACATCGAGCTTTCTACCTATCAACCGTTCACCAATGAATATATCGCAGCACTCTTTTTGCCCCACACGGATCGGAAGCTGTTCCCTTCGGTGCATTACTGAGATTCGAAAAATGGCTTCATTGTGCTTTAATAGGGTGAAAAAGCCAGAAGAATGGGGAATTCACCCTATAGACAGGGAATGGATATCTCCCATAGAATGGGGGGAAATCTTAATCGAAAATTGGTGTGAATCGTTTCCCCAATAGGCAATCCATCACCATTTGGACCTTATTACAAAAGGAGGATTACTCGTGAAAGCAGGAATCATTTTTACAGGAACCGGCCCTATTCTCATTCTGACAACCTTTGAATCTTTCAACGACCCCAACTTGGCAGCCAAACTTGCAGCGAAGGGAATCCGGAAATATATTGCTTCGGAAGTGGAGGTGGAAACGGTGAAGGCCAGGTATGGCAACCATTTCGCCGTGGTTATGGGAGATCTCCACCAGTCGGATGATCTGCGGGTGATGGATTATAATGGCTACAACGTCTTTCACACTTTTACGTTCAAGGAAATGGGAAAACCGATTTATCATGAGGAAAAAGCGTAATTAAGACCATCAATCCGGCTCATGCGGACCTTAGAATAACGATCGTTTCCATTCCGAAATAGCTATTTTTTTCCTACTTGGAGTTTCCCACCGTTCCCGGGCTCTGCCCGGGAATGGAGAGGGGGAAGCTCTGCCTTCGAATGAAAAGTCCTTGAAGTGGTTCTTCTCGTATAGGCAACCTTGACCCTCTGAATAAGGGTAGATCCCTCCGGATTCTCTTGCCTCGGAAGGAGAAGGATTTTGGCTGAAAAGCTTTCCGTTTTGATCGTGGATGACCATCCCCTCTTTCGAGAAGGGATAAAAGCCATGATCAGCAGAGACAGGACACTTGTTATTGCAGGAGAAGCAGGGTCTATGGAAGAAGGTTTCCGAGTGGCCAAGGACCTTGTGCCTGATCTGGTGACGGTGGACGTATCTCTTCCCGACGGAAGTGGAATTGAACTTGCCCGGGATATTTGCGAGAAGATTGCCGGCCCGAAAGTTATAATGTTGAGCATGCATGCGGAGGTTTCCTATATCGTCAAGGCGTTCGAGGCAGGGGCCCTCGGCTATATCGTAAAGGAATCCGCATCGGAAACCCTGATCCAGGGCCTTCATGCCGTTGCAACGGGAGATTATTTTCTGGATGCCAGGCTTACGCCCCAGGTGGTTCAGCGCTTGATGGGGGAAACCCAAAAGCAACTGAAGATCAAAAATACCACTTACGATGCACTGACCCCGAGGGAGCAGGAAATCATGGTGCTCCTGTGCGAAGGCCATCAGGCGAAAGAGATTGCAAAACAGCTTTTCATCAGCCCGAAAACTGTTGAAAACCACCGCGCAAACATCATGGCGAAATTGGATGTTCACAGCATCCTTGAGCTGGTTCGCTACGCAGTCAAACTGGGATTGGTCGATGTGGAGCTTTGGAAGGGATAGGGTGTGAATCGGGGAAGAACGAGGTTGAAAGTGCCATGGAATTTGGAATGTTGGAAAAAGGCGCCGATTCGGGGCCTTTTTCAGGCTTGGGGAAATCTCCCGGCCCATAGGGTTTTCACCCACGAAAATGAGGCCTTTATTCTATTGACTGAGCAATTAGGCGCCCCGATAATGGAGACAATGGAGGAAGCTTGAGGAAGGAGGCTCACCATACCCACCAAAATTTATGTGCCGACATGCTGCGAACATTTCAGTTTGATCCTTTCCATCTCGGAACAGAGAAAGAAGGATTTTCATCGACCCTTGTGTAACACGATGAAGGTCAAGCAGTAAATAATTTCCTTTCAAAAGAAGAAACCTAAAAAAGAACTGAAAAGCGGCTATTGTAGCTCTTAAGGAAATGATCAGGGGCGTGATGGAAGCCCCTGAAAACCTCCTTGGCTCG
The DNA here is from genome assembly GCA_963747555.1 of uncultured delta proteobacterium. GTDB lineage: Bacteria > Desulfobacterota > DSM-4660 > Desulfatiglandales > Desulfatiglandaceae > DUZB01. Next base: position 132,905 of record CAVVFZ010000023.1, on the reverse strand, counting down.
ATGACTTCTCTCTTAACGTGAAATACACCGGGTTGAAGCTCTTGCAGCATCTCCGGGCGTCGCCGGAACCAGGACATTTTATCAAAAAGAGTTGAGGGATGGATCTTTCCCCGTGTACAGCAAGGGGTCCCTCGCGGTTGCGCCGGAAAAGAAGCGCGGCACCGCAAAAGGCAGGGAGGTCGATATGTGCAAAGTGCTTTTGTTTGATAAAGACGAAGTAATTCGAATGTTGTATCGAGAAACCCTGGAGGAAGAAGGATTCTCTGTGGTCGATACGGGAACACATGAAATATTCTGCCAAATGATTGAAGAAGAGTCTCCGGATATTGTGGTCATGGGTGCGGACCAAGATCAGTGGTACAGCCTTAAACTGCTTCAGACTATCCGTGGGCGTTACGCTGACCTTCCCGTGATTCTTTGTACGACCTATTGCCATGTTAAACAGGATTCCAAGGCCCTGGCGGCCGACTATATCCTGGTCAAAGGGTCGGACACAGGCGAGCTGTTGAAAAGTCGGATTCAGATGATTCAGGATACAATGGTGCCGTCCATGATGGAAGTGCGCCATCCTGCAGCAAACGGTCTGTGGAAACAGAGGGATCAGAAATCCTCCTGGTATAGGTCGTACAATACCTACCCTTGCCATGCCTGAACGGCTATTTTGTCCTGTTAGGAGTTTTCCCCTCCTTCCCGTTTTCTGCCTGGAAATGGGGAGGGGAAAACACTCCTTTCAATAAAAACCCCACGAAACTATCCAATGTTCTCGCTGTCAAACCTAACCGTTTGAACCCCATTTTTCCCTTCGATTTCTGTTTGAACTGTCCGGCATTTTATGGTTATATGCAAGTAGTTGGCGTGATCATCCGATTCTCCTTTGTCTTGGGGCAAGGCCGAATCAGAGATTGCGCCTGAACCGCGAATTCCGGACGTTTGTTCAAAAATTGAAACCGGGGCAAATCACCAGTCTGGAGGGTATCGATGGATCGTGCAAGAATTTTGGAAATTATCAAAGGCTGTGAATTCTTCGAGGGCTTGGATCGCAGTTTGTTTGAACAGATTGGGGAGATCTGTGAGATCAGGGAGTATCAACCGGAAGAAACCATTTTTAGCCAGGGTGATTTCGGCGAACATCTCTACATCATAGCCGAAGGGCACTTGATCCTTGAAAGATCGATGGACTTAGGGCTCCGCAAAGGGAGTGTCGTCATCGGGGTACTGGGAAAGGGGAGGGTTTTGGGTTGCTGGTCCACGCTCCTGGACGAACCGCACAATCTGATGTCCTCGGCCGTTTGTCGAAAGCCTACCACGGTATTGTGCATAAAGGGATCGGAACTGAGGGAAATGATGGTCCGCAATACGGATCTGGGCTTTTATCTGCTGGAAAAGCTCTGCTTTTTATTGCGGGACAGGATACAGGGCGCCTATGGGGCCATGGAGAGACTCTGAAATGTGGCGTATTCGCACTGCGGGGAAACTTATCCAAATCGCTATCGGGATCGGTATCGAAAGGTTGGACGCTGTTATTCATGGAAACGATAGAAAATGAAGACTTGATTGAACAGGAAGAGGCCATGCTGAAGGAGATCGGCAAGGAGATATCCCGTTTCGGTCGTGAAAGAAAGAATCTGATTCCCATCCTCCAGATGGTTCAGGAAAGGCACGCCTACCTGGATTCCAGGGTCATCGATATGGTTGCTGACTACCTGAACATTGCCGCCTGCGAGGTCTACGGGGTGGCCACCTTCTACAACCAGTTCCGCTTTCATCCTCCTGGCAAACACCATATCAAGGTCTGTCTGGGCACTGCCTGCCATGTAAGGGGAGGGGGAATTATCCTGGAAAACTTTGAAAGGAAACTCGAAATAAAGGATGGCGAGACCACTTCCGACAGGGAATTCAGCCTGGAACGGGTGGCTTGTGTGGGATGCTGCGCCCTGGCGCCGGTTGCGGTGGTGGGTGAGGATGTGCACGGCAAAGTGGCGCCGAGCAAGGTGGAGGGGTTGATCCTGGGCTTCCAGATTGAAAAGCAGAAGAAGCAACGGGAAGAAGGGAAGACAGATGGTTGATATGCATCAGGTTTCCGGAGTGGCATCTGCATATGCGGCTATTCGGGAGAAAGCCGAAAAGGACCGGATGGAATACAGGGACGAGTCTGTTCCCAGTATCCATGTGGGACTGGCCACATGTGGTATCGCTTCAGGCGCCTTGGAAACCAAAATGGCCTTTGAGGAGGCCCTTGCTCAAAGTGGCGTGGAGGCCCGTATCCATACCATAGGATGCATCGGCCACTGTTACGCGGAACCGGTTGTGATCATCGAAAATCCTGGTTTTCCACCCATCTTTTATCCCAACGTCACCCCGGGGAAAGCAAGGATGCTGGTCCGGTCGTTCCTGGAAAGGGGAGATCCCCTTTTTGAGCACCTGCTGGGGGCCACGGAAGAAAATGAGATGATTCCCCAGGTATGGGAGTTCCCCCGGTTCAGCCGGGAAAAGCGGATCGTTATGGAAAAATGCGGGATAGTGGATCCCGAGAGTCTGGACGATTACATTGCCAGGGGCGGTTACCGTGCCCTTGCCAAAGCCCTTCAGATGAAACGAGACGAGATCATCCGTTGGATCACAACTGCGGGTCTCAGGGGCAGGGGAGGGGCGGGCTTTCCAACCGGTAGGAAATGGGATTTGGCAAAAAGGGCGGGCCATCTCCAAAAAACGATCATCTGCAACGCGGATGAAGGAGATCCCGGCGCCTACATGGACAGGACCATTCTGGAGAGCAACCCCCATCAGGTGCTTGAAGGGATTGCCATTTGCGCCTATGCCGTAGGAGCAGGAGAAGCCGTCGTTTATGTGAGGGCGGAATACCCCCTTGCCGTAAAAATGGTTACCCTGGCCATCAACCAGGCAAAAGAAAGAGGACTTCTGGGGAAGGGGATATTGGGGACTTCCTTCGATCTTGAAATGGGCCTTTTCCAGGGGTCCGGCGCCTTTGTATGTGGAGAGGAGACGGCCTTGATCCGGTCCATCGAAGGGCACCGGGGGATGCCGCAACACAGGCCGCCTTTTCCCGTGGAAAGGGGATTGGGTGGAAAACCCACGGTGATCAATAACGTGAAAACCCTGGCCTCCGTTCCGCCGATCCTGGAACACGGGCCGGACTGGTACAGAAAGACCGGTACGGAAAAGAGTCCGGGGACGGCTATTTTTTCCGTGGTGGGGGATGTGCTGCACGCGGGTCTCGTGGAAATCCCCATGGGCGTCCCTCTGCGGGCCCTCGTCTTTGATATCTGCGGGGGAGTTCCCGGCAAAAAGGCATTCAAGGCCGTTCAGATCGGGGGGCCTTCGGGCGGTTGTCTGCCCGCTGATTTCCTGGATACGCCCATTGACTTCGATTCCCTCATTAGCGCAGGGGCCATGATGGGCTCTGGGGGAATGGTGGTCATGGATGAAGACACCTGCATGGTGGACGTGGCCCGGTATTTTCTGGAGTTTACGCAGAAGGAATCATGTGGAAAATGCACTTTCTGCAGAATCGGAACCCAGCACCTGCTGAACATCCTGGACCGGATCACCAAAGGGGAAGGGCGCGAAGGCGACCTTGAAAAATTGGAGGCCCTGAGCAGGGATATCAAGAAAGGTTCCCTCTGTGGTCTGGGTAAGACCGCTCCCAATCCGGTCCTGACTTCCCTGAAATATTTCCGGGACGAATACGAAGCCCATATTCGCGAAAAGAGATGCCCGGCAGGCATGTGCAGGAGCCTGACCGCCTTCTACATCGACCTTGAGAAATGCGCCAGAGGATGTGACGCCTGTGTGGGATGTTGCCCCGTGGAAGCCATCTTCACCACCGCAAACCGCAAGAAAGGGGTGGATCAGTCCCTCTGTGTCAAGTGCGGGGAGTGCGTGCAGGCCTGTCCGCCCGAATACAACGCAGTGGTGCGGGTGTCTCCCCCTGAACTTGCTCCGATTATTGAACGGCCAAAACCATGATTGAATTAACCGTGGATCACCGAAAGATTCAGGCGGAAGAAGGGCTTTCCATCCTGGAAGCCTGCCTGCAAAATGATATCTATATCCCAAATCTTTGTTTCCTGAAAGATATGGATCCCCCACCTGCCTCCTGCAGGCTCTGCTTCGTGGAAATTCAAGGCGGAAAGGCGCCCGTAACATCGTGCAGCACGATGATCCAGGACAGCATGGTCATTCGGACAGATTCCCCCGAAGTCAGGGAGTTGCAGCGCACCGCCCTTGAGCTTCTCCTTTCTGTCCACCATGTGGATTGCGGCCATTGCGTTGCAAACAAGCGTTGCGAACTGCAGAAAATCGCAAAGTTCCTGAAGGTCGGCCTGAAACCCAAACGCCTGGATCAACTGGCCGGGAAGAGCGATCCGGTGGAGGTTTATCCGGGGCTTTCCTATTTTTGGAACCGGTGCGTCCTGTGCGGCAGATGTGTCCATGTGTGCGGCACACGAAACAAAAGACCGCTCATGGCCTTTGCCAAACGGGGATTTCATACGGAGATCAGCTTTTACAGGGAAGAAGCGGGCACCGGGCACGATTGTGAGCGCTGCCTTTATTGTGTGGCGGCCTGCCCGGTAGGGGCTTTGGTGGGCAAGGGCAGGGAGGTTTGAGCAAGCATGTGCGCCATGAACGCTTTTTTATGGAGTGCCCACAAGTGTGCAAGAGATGGGAATCGATAGGCCTGACCATTTCAGTAGATTTTGAGTGCAAACCATGGTAATTTGGTAGAAAATTTTATCTGGATAAAAACGAACGCTTCTTCAAAACATGATCCAACCAGAGATGGGAGGACGAATGACTTTCGCAAAGGCTCATACCCTGTGTCCACGACGCAACCAGGTATGGGCTTTTTCATTTTGAGGGTATCCGGAGGATCTCCCGATGCCGGAAAAGGAAGGCTTGAAGATGACCGATTTTCATCAAGATGTGAAAACCGACAAAGAACCGAATAAAGAGAATGGATTTTTTGCTTCGGTTATTGCCAATCTGCCCCAGGGCATCATTGTCTGCAATGTCAGGGGAGAAATTCTCTTATACAATAAGCCGGTGAATGCCATCCTGAAACTGGAAGAAGATCCGGGGGCTTTTCCGTTTTTGGGACAAATGGTCACGGCTTTGATTGATAAAAATCTTATTGAGCACACCTTGGATGAAATCAATGAACGATTGAAAAAAAATGTATTGGATACAGCCTCTTATTTTATTTTTAGAGTGCATGGGAATACGGTTCGGTCAAGGGTGACCCCCATGCTGAATTCCGCCGGACAATTTAAAGGGTTTGTTTTGATATTAGAGGATATCACCCGGCAGAATGAGATCGACAAAAAAATGGAAGCCACCCTACAGTCTCTTGCGAAAAATGCTCGATCGCCCATTGCAAGCATACGTGCCGCCATAGAGGCGATAATGGATTATCCCGGAATGGACCAGGCACGACAGGAGAAATTTAAGGAGATCATTCACAATGAATCCCTTGCATTGAGTAATATCCTGAATGAGGTTTCGGAAAACTATACCGGTCTGACCGCAATCCAAAAATCGATGGAAACCATACCTGCAGCGGATTTTTTTGAAACCATTGCCCGAAGATCCGGTGAAAAGTTAGACGTTCAATTAAGCCTGGAAGATATTGACAGGGATATATGTATAAAAGCAGACCGGTATGCCCTTACCATGGTGATTCTTTTTCTGCTGAGTCAGTTGAAGGATCAGACAGGGATTCAAGCGTTTTCAGGCTCCGTTGCCATGAGCGATGGATTTGTCAACATTGATTTTCACTGGCAGGGCCAGGCACTTGAAGCCGATACGCTCAAAAAGTGGGAAGATCGATACCCTGATATTTCAGGGCCGATATTTCCCTTTACGTTAAAAGAGGCCATCAATGCCAATCATGCCGCCATTTGGCCGTTTGAGGCAGGGGATGACGCGGCAATGCCCTATCTCAGACTGTTGATACCCGGAGAGAAACCGGAAGACGGTCAGTTTGTAAAACCGATGATCGTACTGTCCGGAGCACAATTCGAGATGTATAATCCCGAGCTGTTCAGTAAATCCGGCCTGGACCCGGAACTGGATAATCGCCTGTTAACCGAACTCAGCTATACCGGCCTTATCCGTGAAATCAGCCAGGCAAAGGCCTTGGAAACCATTATGGGCAAACACAGCCAATTGCCCAGATTGATCCACAGCATGTTAACCAGCGGGACCAAGACCAAGACCGTGACCTGGCTGATCACCACATTTTCCGATGCGATTTTAAATAAGGTCATCGAATTCGCACTCAATGAACAGGGCCCGCCGCCTGTTTCGTTTGCATTTATCACCCTTGGCAGCGAAGGAAGGCAGGAGCAGACACTTAAGACCGATCAGGACAATGCCATTATTTTTCAAGACATAGATCCTCGCTCCGGTCTGACGGAAAAGGCGGTTCAACATTATTTTTTAGAATTGGGCGAAAAGATATGTTTATGGCTGGATCAGGCGGGCTATGATCTTTGTCTTGGCGGGATCATGGCTAAAAATGAAAAATGGTGCCAGCCTCTTTCCACCTGGAAAAGGTATTTTACCCAATGGATTCGCACCGCGGAGCCTGAAAATCTCCTGCACACCACGATCTTTTTTGATTTCAGGCATGCCCATGGGGACAAGAATCTTACAGAGGAATTACGGTTTCATCTGGTACACTCTCTAAAAGAGCGATCCGGATTTTTACGATTTATGACGCAGAATTCCTTGGGCTTTCGCCCGCCCATCGGTTTTTTGGGTAATTTCTTGATTGAATCCAAAGGGACGCATAAAAAAACCCTGGATATCAAGACCTGTATGGCGCCGATGGTTGATTTTGCTCGTATCTATTCTTTAAAAAACGGCGTTATCCAGACCAACACGCAGAGCCGATTGTATCAACTATACAACAAGGGTGTGCTTGACCGGGACGATTACAACGAGATTGAACAGGCCTATAGTTTTTTACTGCAGCTTCGGTTTATGCGGCAGATCAATGCGATTTTAGGGGAGAATGCGAAACCGGATAATTACATCAATCCCAAAAAACTCTCTAAAATTGAACAAAGAATGTTAAAGGAAGTGCTCAAGAAGATAAAGTTACTTCAAATGCGTTTAACAAAAGAATTTATCGGAGAATAGTATCTTATTCAAAAACAATGGTACGAATGGAGTCACCAGGTCTTTTTTGCTGCTGCATCTTGGATAAACCTCCACCGACCGTGGAGAGGTTCTTTTAGGCTGGTACAAGGAAGCTATTATTATCCATCCATTTTTCCGTACCAGCATAGAAGGGCCGGTGCTGCCATAGGAATCAGATGCGGCAGCAAAAAGGACCTCGTGACGGAATGGCTTCCTGATTCCGTATTTCGCTGCCAGGAAATTTAAATAGGATACGGAGAATAGTACCCTATTAATCATCCTTTAAAAGCTCGTTTACACGAGCCACAACATGGGAATTGGAAAACGGCTTCGTGATATAGTCATCCGCGTCAAGCCCCATCCCTTTTGCGATATCAATGGTTCTTGCCATGGCTGAAAGGAATATGATTTTCATGGTCTTGAAGTGGGGATTCATTTTGATTTTCTGGCAGACCTCATATCCGTCCATCCCCGGCAGCATGATATCGAGGAGAATGAGATCCGGATTATAATTTTCAATAAGATCAATGGCTTTCTCCCCGGTATCCGCCACTTTGACGTCATAATTATTCTGTTCCATCAGGAACTCAAGGGGAACAATGATATTGGGCTCATCGTCAACGATCAATATTTTTTTCGGCATGATTTCCTCCCGCTGATCTATTTAAAGCAGTGACCCGTTACGACATCAAGGACCGTGTCTCCTTAAAAGTGCAATTGGCTTTTGGCAATTAGCGGTTCGCTTGCGCCCGATTATGAGGGACCGAAATCCTGTTGTATCGGAATGGTAAACACAAACTTCGCCCCTTTTCCCAGTTCACTTTCCACCCATATCTTCCCTTTATGCGCTTCAATTATATGCTTGGTAATGGTCAGTCCAACGCCTGTCCCAAATGGTCTTCTTTTGGAAGAATCCTTAATTTGCCTGAATTCCTCGAAGATGAGCTCCTGGTCCGCCGGACTGATTCCGATTCCATTGTCCTTTACATAGACACGGATGACATCCTGTTCCCTTGATAAGCCGATTTCGATCCGTCCCTGATCCGTGTCACAAAATTTCACTGCATTGGACAGCAGATTGATCATGACCTGGATGAAACGGTCTCGATCCACTGACGCATGCACTCTTTTTTCCGGAAGATCCAATTTCAGATCAATATGATTGTCATGGATGAGCTGGCTTGTTGATGCCACGGAGTCTTCAATGAGCTCTCCAATATCGGTTTTTGAAAACTCCCATTGAATTTTACCCGATTTGATCTTTTGAAAATTCAAGACATCATTAATCAGCCTGGACAGCCTTTCACTTTCCGTGATGATGATTCCGGAAAATTTTTGATGCCGGCCGGCATCCAAATCCGGATTTGAATGCAGGATCTCGGCCAAGGCCCTCACGGAGGTTAAAGGGGTTCGAAGTTCATGGGTCACCGTGGAAATAAATTCATTTTTCAGGTGATCCAGTTCTTTGAGCCGTTCATTTGCCGCAGCAAGATCCCTGGTGGTTGATTCAAGTTCCCGGCTGTAAATAATAATCTGCTGGGTTTCATCAAGGATGCTCATGATATCATGGACCCCCAGAGGTTCTTCCTGGACCACCGAGGTCACCATGGCATGGGCGGAAGCCGATCCTATAGCCCCTGCCAGAAGTTTTTCCGTATAACTGACAAGACCTGCGTCCGCGGTCAATTCCTGGTCAAAGTTAATGTGATTGTCCTTTGCGTACGTCTCCAGGGCCTCATGGGTACGACCTTTTCCAAGAAAGCGTTCAAGAATGGATTTTAATTCCCCCACGGAAGCGGTTGCCCTCCAGAAAGAGGATTTTTCCGCTTCCACAGCATATTTGAACACATCCACAAATAAAGTGGCCTGTTTCTTTTCCACTTCATCCTGTTTGGAAAACAGGGATACCCCGAAAAACAGACCGATATTAAAGACCATGCTCCAGAATACCGTATGGGCGTATTGGTTGAATCCTTCAAGGTTTGCGCCCAGCCCGAATAATTGCTGGGGTTTCAATAGTTCGATCCCGAATGGACCGTAGGTCAAAAGACTTTCCAAGGGAAACCGGGCCTGGGCAAGGGATGGCAACACAAGCGTATAGGCCCAAATGAAAAATCCTGCTATCAGACCGGATAATGCACCCGCGCGGGTGGCGCCCTTCCAGAAAATTCCCCCGATAATGGCCGGCCCAAATTGTGCAACCGCAGCGAATGAAATCAGGCCGATAGATACAAGTGTATAATATTTAACCACAAAATGGAAATAGAAATATCCCAGGATGAGAACCAGAAGGATGGCGGCCCGTCTGATATTCAGCAAAAGATTGCTTAAGTCATTTCTCTGGGAGAGCTTGAATGCAGACAGTCGAAATAATACCGGCATGACAAGGTCGTTGCAGATCATTGTGGACAAGGCAATGGTTTCAACAATGACCATTCCTGTCGCGGCGGACAGCCCTCCGATAAATACAAACAGGGTTAACGCGTTATGATGTTCAGCCAACAAAAGCATGAGCGCAAAAAAATCCGCGTCCACAACCTTTTGCCCGTGGAAACTCAACAGCCCGCCAAACGCGATGGGGATGACGAAAATATTGATGAGCAGCAGATAGAGGGGAAAGAGCCATATGGCCTTATTCAGATGTTTTTCATCCACGTTTTCCACAACGATCATCTGGAACTGTCGGGGAAGAAAAATAATCGCCAGCATGGATAAAAACAACCCGCCGTACCATCCCGAGAACCCGGATGCATTCATTTCCATGACAAAGAGTTCTTTAATCCCGGGAACGACACTGGATTTTTCAAAAAGGTCCGCAAAGCCGTTATAGATACCATAGGTTACAAAGAGCCCGACGGAAAGGAACGCCAGGAGTTTAACCATGGATTCAAAGGCGATGGCGGCCACCAGGCCTTCATGACGCTCCGTGGCATCCAGATGCCTCGCACCGAAAAGAACGGCAAAGGCTGCTAAAAACAAGGCCACATAAAGCGCCGTATCATGAAACAGTGGTGGCAACTGGGTCGATGAGCCGATTTGGGAACTGCTGCTTAAAAGCTGGTATGTTGTGGAAATGGCTTTAATTTGGACTGATATGTAAGGGACAATGCCAAGAACGGCGATAATCGTTACAACCCCTGCTACGGTTGAGCTTTTCCCATAACGCGATGCAATAAAGTCGGCAATGGAGGTGATCTTGTTTGCCTTGCTGATCCGAATGATCTTCCTTATGACCGGAAACCCCAGGATCATGGTCAAGGTCGGGCCGATATAAATATTTAAAAATCCGGTAATCCCGGATCTGCTTGCGGCGCCCACACTGCCGTAAAATGTCCAGGCCGTGCAATATACCGCAAGAGACAGGGCGTAAATATATGGATTGCTGATAATGCTTTTGCCGATTTCCGCCCGTTTTCTTCCATAAAAGGCAATGGCAAACAGAAGGCTGATATATCCGAAAGACAAGAGGAGTATGGCTTTTTGCGCAATCATGATTTAAGAATCGATCCTGTCTTCTGTTGATTCGGAATTATCCAGAGGTATTTTCGGGTTGCTTTCCGCGCAGATGATCATCAGGCCGATCAGCACAAGCCAGGCCGAGAACATAAAGAAAAAGAATATGGGAATGCCTAAAAACACCGCCTTTGTATTAAACAGCGTCATCACCGGATAGGAAAACAGGAAATTGCCAAGGAGAAACAGGCCTATAAATCGGGTGGTTTTTGATTTTTCATCAATCATCGGATCATCTCCCGTGTTCAACTATTTGTGATACAAAGAGATTTATATCCTATTGTGAATACAAAAAACGCTTGGAATAAATGAGGGAATTTGAATTATACGATCTGGCAATGCGGATCATCTCTTTCAACTCGAAAAAAGCACCGAATGCCTAAGCGTTGGAGATATCTATTTTCGTACCCTTTTTAGCATTCGCCCGTCAACAAAAACCAATCCAATAAAATCCAAATCGTTTCCTTTCAAATTGTTCCATGATATTTTCCTTTAAAATATAACCGGAATTGAGCAATTATGGGAGTGAATTTAATCCGGGGAGCGCGGTTTTCTTTTAAGACCTCGCGCTCGCCCTAAACCTTGATTCGCAGGACGTGGAAAAAGGTCCAGATGCAAGGCTCGCGAAATCCTGGGGAATGAGGCTTGCAAGGAAGTACGCGCAGTGACGAAGGATAAGCGCAACGCCGCAGATGGCCGTTTTTCAATACCCTGCATGGACATGGACCGAATGAAGCGCAAACTCGCAGCAATTTTCAGCGCCGATGTCAAAGGCTACAGCCGCCTGATGGGCGACGATGAAGAGATGACCGTGCGCACCCTCAAAGCCTACCGGAAGACGATGGGAGAGTTCGTTGAGAGGCACGGCGGCCGGGTGGTGGACTCCCCCGGGGACAACGTGTTGGCGGAGTTCACCAGTATCGTGGATGCCTTGCAGTGCGGTGTGGCCGTTCAAAAGGAGCTTTCGGATAGAAACGCGGGGCTTCCCGAAAATCGCAGGATGGCGTTCCGAATCGGCATCAACCTGGGAGATGTGATCGAAGATGAGGGAAGAATCTACGGGGACGGAGTCAATATCGCTGCTCGGCTCGAGGGGATCGCCGATCCGGGCGGCATCTGCCTTTCCGGTACCGCCTACGACCATGTGAAGCACAAATTGCCTGTAGTCTATGAAGAATTGGGAGAACAGCGGGTCAAGAACATCCTGGAACCGGTCAGGGTATACCGGGTATTAATGGGGCCTTCATCTTCCACCTACGAAACAGAGAACCCTCTTGAGATCCCCGACAGGCCTTCCATAGCCGTGCTGCCTTTCGTCAACATGAGTGCGGATCCCGAGCAGGAGTACTTCAGCGACGGCCTGACCGAAGATCTCATTACCGATCTTTCAAAGATTTCCGCTCTCCTCGTCATCGCGCGGAATTCGGTCTTTACCTACAAGGGAACACCGGTGAAGGTTCAGCAGGTAGGCGGGGAGCTGGGGGTAAGGTATGTGGTGGAGGGAAGCGTTCGGAGGTCAGGAAGCCGCGTACGGGTCACGGCGCAGTTGATCGACGCCGCATCCGGAGCGCATCTTTGGGCCGAACGGTATGATCGAGACATGGAGGACATTTTCGCCCTGCAGGATGAACTCGCGCAGAAGATCGTCGGGGTCCTTAAGGTGAAGGTGATCGAGGTGGAGCTGGAACGGCTCAAGCATAAGGACATCAGCAAGTTGAGCGCCTTTGAGTGCGTGTTGCGCGGGCGATGGTACTCTCATCTGTATACTCTGGAGGCCAATGCCCATGCGAGGAAATGCTATGAAAGGGCCATCCAGCTGGACCCTGAGCGAAAATTTTTTTTGACATACCATGAATCACAAGTATCCTCACTAATCATTCAACCTCTGTTCGAACAGACGATGTGTGATTCCATTCTTCCTCGGATGATTTCCTGAACCCATAGAAGAAGATATTGAAGACGCGTTCCGCAAGGGCGTCGGGGCTCACCTCTCCCTTTTCGCTGTACCACTGATAGATCCAATTGCACATCCCTACCAGAAAATGCACGTCCACGGATAAATTATCGGTTTTCAGCCCTTCCTGCCGACAGTAGTTCTCCAGCCCTTCCCTCCAATAGGATAAATAGATACGCTGTTTCTCCTTGAGGGCCTGGTAATATTTTCCGCTCAGGCAGTTTTCATCATGAATAATCAGCTTGCTTCGGTACTTGTCCTTACAATACAGAGTCACCTGGAAGCGGATGCACTCCTGGATAAAACAAAGGGGATCCGAGACCTGCTTGTGGATATTCCGAATGCCCGCCAGGAGGTCGTCCATATAACTATCCAGAATTTGATACAACAATTCTTCTTTGCTCTCAAAATAGTAATAGAGTCCCGCTTTCGTCATGCCCATGGCTTCGGCAATATTTCGTATGGAGGCCTTTTCATATCCGAGATCGCAGAGAATTTTGGTTGCCGTTCCATATACGGCGGCCCGTCGCCGTTCCTTTTCTTTTTCCCGATAGGTTTTCGCCATGGCATTCTCCTGGTTGATTGAAATGGTTTTGAGGAAAGATATCCCTCTTACAGAATAAATATTGACAATGTCAATGGAGGGTGATAGTCATATATCTACCGGTCGTTCGGTAACTTTACCTTCCGGCCAATCACTTTGTCAAACGAATTCTATTGTTCCTATTCAAAAACCCTGCTAATGGCATTGCCGAATCCAAACATAGTACCAGGGTTTAGAGTAGAAAAAGACTGGTCAGTGTAAATTTAAATAGGCTACTTTTATTTAATTGTGGGCGAACACATAGAAAGGGAAATCATGACGACAGGAATATACAGCGAAGAGCACGATATTTTTCGTGAGACATGCAGGAAATTTGTGGCCAAAGAGGTCACGCCCTTTGTGCCGGAATGGGAGGAGGCACGAGCCGTACCACGGAGCTTTGGCTGAAGATGGGAGAGTATGGTTTTCTCTGCCCCTGGCTGCCCGAAAAATACGGAGGACTGGATCTGGGATTTGAGTATTCGGTGATTCTCAACGAGGAATTGATCCGGGGGGACGGTTTCGGCGTGGGTGTTCCTCTGCACAGCGACGTGGCCACTCCATATATTTTCAGCTATGGCAACGATGCCATCAAAGAGCGATGGCTGCCGGGTTGTGCCAGCGGAGAGGTCATTACGGCTATCGGGCTCACTGAACCCAACACGGGTTCAGACCTGGCCGCCATTCGCACCAAAGCGGTTCGGGATGGGGATTCCTTCGTGATAAACGGCCAGAAAACCTTTATCACCAATGGGTATTTCGCGGATCTTGTAGTGGTGGCGGCGAAAACGAACCCGGACGCAGGACACCGCGGGATCAGCCTGATTCTGGTGGACAAGGATGCCCCGGGTTTTTCCCGCGGCAGAAAACTGGAGAAAATGGGCTATCACATGCAGGACACGGCCGAGCTCTTCTTTGAAGATTGCCGGGTCCCCGTATCCAATCTTCTGGGGGAAGAGAACAAGGGTTTCAAATACATGATGGAGAAGCTCCAGCGGGAGCGGTTGGAAGTCTGTATCAAGTGCCAGGTGAATGCGGAGGAAGCGTTAAAAGAGGGGCTGGAATACGCAAAAACCCGTGAAGCCTTCGGCCGACCCATCGGAAATTTTCAGAATACCGCCTTTGTGCTGGCGGAAATGGCCACCGATGTAGAAACTGGGCCGCGTTTTCCTGGATAAACTCATTGTCGACCACATTCAGGGAAAAGACATCGTGCAGGAAGTATCCATGGCCAAATACTGGTTGGGTGAGATGGTCAACCGCGTGGCCTACCAGGCGGTTCAGATCCACGGCGGCTATGGCTATATGGAAGAATACCGCATCTGCCGCATCTTTCGGGATGTGCGGGCGCTTTCCATTTTTGCAGGTACGAGCGAAATCATGAAATTGATTGTCAGCCGGAATCTGGGACTGAACCCGCAATAATGGCCGCAACCATTGGAGTCCGGGTGAGATTTCGATAAAGTGGCATAACCATATGATTTAGCGTATTGAAATAGTGAATCCCGCAGGGATCGACTTGTGTGGGCGTGGGGACGCCCCTTAGCTTTGTAACTTCAGCGTCTTAGTGAAGATATTTTGAGTTGCAAAACCAGCATGTTGGGGCGTCTCGGCCATGGCATATTTCAAGGGGTCTTTTCAATGCTGAATTTCTTGCGGTAGATCTTTTCCATTTCGATCAAGCTGTCGGAAAGCCGCTTAAGATGAAATGCCATCTCTCTGGATGCCCTTTCCGGATCACCACTGATGACCGCGTCAATAATCGCACCATGTTCTCCTGGGTTGTGCAGGGCCTCATGGTCGGGCTCGACCGCAAGGATCACCTCCGCGGTGAGCTTGAGCATGGATCTTACGGTTGCCTCAAAAAAGTGGTTGCCGCAGATCTGGGCCAGGACATGATGAACCTCCGTCAGCCTGAGGATCCTCTCCGCATAGGCTTTTGAGGTTAAAAATTCTTCCTTTTGCGCATCTTCGAGCTGTTTTTGATATTCCGGTGTCATATGGATCGCGGCCAGTTGCGCGACTTTCGGCTCCACATGGGATCTGACCTCGGCCACTTCGGCCATGGAGACCTTATTGGCCAGGAATAGATCCAGAAAGGCGTTACCCACCTGATTAAATGACAGTTCGGTTACAAAAGCGCCGCCGGCGGGTCCCTGGCGCATAACGATAAATCCGCTAAGTTCCAATGCCCTTACCGCCTCGCGTACAACCCCTCGACTCACTTGAAATTGCATGGTAAGTTCGCGTTCGGAAGGCAATTTGTCTCCAGACTTGTACGCTCCCAGTAGAATAGCATCCCTGAGTTGCAGCAATACGTTTTCAGAGACTCTTGATGTGTTAATGGGTTTGAATTGGGTCATGGGCGCCTTGAAAAATTGGAAAATGCATTTTCGATTGTGTGAAAAAATATCATGTTTGGCTTGACATTAAATGTAAGACCAAGAGAAAGATTATGTCAAGAAATTTATCGACAGAAGAACTGGAAAAGTTAGAACCCAAAACCGCACCTTGCCGTTTTGAAGTCATATCGCCACCGATGCGGATAGTTGCTTGTTCTTATGACGTCTGGCCAAAATAATCCAGCAAAATCTCAAGTGGCGAAAAATGCTCTTATAATATTTTCCTGTGGTCCCTGGGATCGATGATAAAAGCGAAATTTCGGTCTTACATCTTACATTAAATGCCATTTTTGGATTGACATTTAATGTAAGACCAAATAAAAAGTTCTCTATGGGATATTCCCAAGCTGTGGCCGTGCCCAAGACCGGGATGTTCAATATCCCCGGCGGCTGTAAACCGGTACAACCAAAGACGGCTCTCCACGGCTGATGTCTTGTGATAGAGTGATGCCGGTGTTTCGTTTATTCCGTCTCGTAAAAATCATCACGCACGACGATGGTTTTAAATAGAAGGGGTTTTAAGAATGAATATCGCAGGAAACCTGGAACGTTCGGCGCTTTTTTTTCCATCCCGGCCGGCTGTCAGGGAGGCCGGCGTCGAGACGAGTTACGCCCGTCTCAATGATCGGGCAAACCGCATGGCAACGGCGCTGATCCGTCTGGGCATCCAGCCGGGGGATCACGTGGCGCTTTGCGCACCCAATTCCACAGACTGGCTGGCTTTCTATTTTGGCGTGCTGAAGACGGGGGCGGTAGCCGTAACCATGTCCGCCTTGCTCAAGACCAGTGAACTGGCCGTGTCCGTCAACGATTCCCTGCCAAAAATTATCTATACCTATGATGAGAAGCTGGATGATCTGTCGGGCATGAAGCGGCCCGGCGTGTTGGAGAATATTATCTGTCCGGGCGGAGATCTGAGCCTTGACCGGCTGGAGAAAGACGGTTCGGAGTCATTCAAGGCCCTGGAACGGGACCGGTCCGATACCGCGGCAATCCTCTTCACGGGCGGCACCACCGGCATCCCGAAAGGGGTCCTTCTCAGCCACGAAAACATCAACGCGGCCGTTCAGAACGTGGTTTTTAATGAGCGGTCCACCGAAAACGACCGGGCCCTCTGCTTTCTCCCCTTTAACCACGTATTCGGGCAGATGCATATCATGAATGCCACCATATTGAGCGGCGGGTGTCTGGAGTTGCTCCCGTCCTTTGATATGGAGAAGGTCCTGGAAGCCATGGCATCCGGCCGGGTGACCAAGCTTTTTGCGGTTCCTACGGTCTATGTGCGCCTTCTTTCGCTGGATCGTATGAGAGAAAAACTGAAAAATGTCCGCTATTGCTTTTCAGCCGCTGCCAGCATGGCCGCGGAAATTGTGCGCCGCTGGAAAGAAGAGACGGGGCTCTCCATTCATGAGGCCTACGGCTTGACGGAGAGTGCGTCCATGGTCACCTACAACCACTATTATCGTCATGTGGTGGGGTCTGTGGGCACGCCGGCCTCCGGCGTGGAGGTACAGATAAGAGATCTGGAAGGAAATATTCAAGCCACGGGTGAAGAGGGGGAAATCTGTATTCGCGCTCGCAATATCATGAAGGGCTATCTTAACAGTCCGAAAGAAACCGCGTCGGTTTTCCGGGACGATTGGTTCAGGAGCGGCGATCTGGGCCGGTTGGACGAATTGGGATATCTGTATATCGTGGACCGACTGAAGGATATGATTATCACCGGTGGTGAAAATGTATACCCCAGGGAGATTGAAGAGGTGCTTTATACCCTCCCTGAAGTGGAAGAATGTACGGTTATCGGGCTTCCCGACAAAGAATGGGGAGAGCGGGTTACGGCCTTGATCATAACCAAGCCCCGGATGACCATTGATTCAAAAGCGCTTTCCGCTCACCTGAAAACGAAACTTTCTCCATTTAAGGTGCCGAAGGAATATCACGTCCTGGAAGCGTTTCCCAAAAGCGCTGCCGGGAAAATTTTGAAACGGGAACTCAGGAAACAATACCTTTTTGACAAGGACACGGATCATAAATAACCAAACACTAAGGAGGGTTCTGATGATGAGGAAAACAACAGTACTGGCGTTCTTGATGGTTACAGTTTTTGGGATCATGATGCTTCTGCCACCGGGGGTTGTGAAAGCGGAAACCATAGAGCTGAAATTCGCACAGCCCTTTTCGCCAAAGCACACCATGCAGACAAAGGTGTTTGAGCCCTGGGCCGAGAAGATCAGCAAGATGACCAACGGAAAGGTCAAGGTAACCTTCTTCCCCGGCGGGGCCTTGGGAAAAACCCCCGACCATTATGCACTGGCGGAAAAGGGTATTGCGGACATCATCTATGTCCTGCAAGACTATACCCCGGGAAGATTTCCCATGACATCGGTTTTTGAACTCCCCTTCATGGGTACGTCGGCCCAAAAGACCTCCGTGGCCATGTGGAAGGTCTATGAGCAGTTCCCCGAGTTCCAAAAGGAGTATGGAAAGGTCAAAGTCCTTGCGCTTTTCTGCCATGATCCCGGTGGATTCAACACCGTCAAAACGCCCATTAAGACGATTGAAGATTTCAAAGGGTTGAAATTCAGGACCGCCAGCTCCCCGGTGACCAAAGCACTGAAATTATTTGACGCGGTTCCGGTCAATATGCCGGTAACCGACGTTTACACCGCCCTTGAAAGAGGCGTCGTGGATGGGACCGTCCTTCCATGGGAGGGCAATTTCATCTTTAAACTGGCCGAGCTGTTGAAATACGGAACCGAGGCCGATTTTTACACCATGACCATGATGGTGGTCATGAACAAGAGGAAATATGATTCGCTTCCGGACGATGTAAAAAAGGTCATCGACGAGACCACGGGGCTCGTCATGTCGGAGGAGGCGGGCCGGGTGTATGACGAGGTAAGGCCTGTCATGAAAAAGCTTTGCGAGAAAAAGGGGATGGAAGCCATTCAGATGGCCCCGGGCGAGATAGATCGTTTAAAGAAGCTCTGCTTGCCTCTGAGGGCGGAATGGGTCGAACAAATGGAAAAAAGAGGTCTTCCTGGAAAGGCCGTGCTGGATGCCGCGGTGAAACTGTCCGGCGAATAGGGTCTCAAAGCGACAGCGTTTATAACGCAGGAGTTCAAGAAAATCCGGGGGCATGACCATGAAAAAACCGGCTGTGCCCCCGGTTCCCTACGTCGCTTCATACCATTAGAGAAATAGAGGGCAAGCATGAATATAGAGGCCTTTTCAGACAAACTGGGTCGAATCAGTTCCTTATTAGCCTATGTGGGAGCCTTCTCGCTTTTCGGCATGATGTGTCTCACCACCGTCGATGTGGCGGGTCGTTACCTGTTCAATGCACCCATTACAGGCGTATTTGAATTGACCGAATTTATGGTCCTGATCCTGATTTTTTCCTTTTTGGCTTACACGCAACACAGTAAGGGCCACGTCTCCGTGGATCTTTTGGTATCCATTTTTCCGAAGAAGATTCAAATATATATTGCCCTGTTCAATCATTCCCTTTGTCTGGCGCTCATGGGCTTGATTACTTATATGGGGTTCAGGAGGGCCCTCGAACTGGTTGAATTTCAGGAGGCCTCTCCGAATTTGAGCGTCCCCATTTATCCCTTTGTCTTCTTTCTCGTCCTGGGATGCGTGGTGATGTGCATTGAATATGTGCGGGACCTGCTGAGAATCTTCGGTGAAAAAAAGGAGAACGGTGATTCATGAGCCCTGAAATCATTGGTATCCTGGGAATCGTACTCATGTTTATCCTGCTGGCTCTGGGGATGTATATCGGCATGGCCATGGCCCTGGTGGGATTCCTGGGGTTGTGTGTTCTTGTAGGTTGGGAATCGGGTGCGAGTATCTTAGGGATGACGCCGCTGGCCGAGGGATCAAGCTACACCCTGAGCGTGATCCCCCTTTTTGTTCTAATGGGGCAGTTTGCCTTTACCTCAGGCATCAGCACCGACATATACAAGACGGTAAATGTGTGGATGGGGCGTTTTCGAGGAGGCCTGGCCATGGCGACTATCTGCGCCTGCGCCGGATTTGCGGCGGTATGCGGTTCCTCACTTGCCACCGGCGCCACCATGGGAATGGTGGCGATTCCCGAGATGGACAAATACAAATACAACCAGAAGCTTTCCACGGGCTGCGTGGCCGCGGGTGGTACCCTGGGGATCTTGATTCCCCCCAGTATCGGATTTGTCATCTACGGGATTCTGACGCAGGAATCGATCGGGAGGCTGTTCATGGCGGGAATTCTGCCGGGGATTCTCCTTGCCCTCCTGTTCATTTTGACTATCTATGTTCAGTGTTTGTTCGATCCGAAGATGGGCCCTCGGGGCGAGGCCACCACGTGGAAGCAGAAAATCAGGTCCCTGTCCGGTACATGGGGTATTCTCCTGCTGATTTTCATCGTCATGGGGGGGCTGTACCTGGGCATCGTTACGCCCACTGAAGCGGCCGGCGTGGGCGCTTTCGGATCCTTTGCCATTGCACTGTTCAAGGGAAAGTTGAGTATCAGGAGCCTGATTCAGTGTCTCTTTGATACGGGCAAGACCACGGCCATGATCTTTTTGATCATCATCGGGGCGAACATCTTTTCTTCTTTCCTGGGGTTGGCCAGGATTCCCATGGGGCTTGCGGACTTCATCGCCGGGCTCGACCTTCCAAGAATGGTCATCCTGATGGCCATTGTCCTGATCTACGTGATAATGGGTTGTGTGATGGACTGCTATGCCATCATGATTCTAACCATTCCCATCATTTTTCCGGTCATTGAAGCCCTGCAGTTCGATCCCATCTGGTTCGGGGTTTTGATGGTGATTGTCCTGGAGGTGGGTTTGATAACCCCCCCCGTAGGTCTCAATGTCTTTGTCCTGAAAGCCGCGGCCCCGAATGTGCCTTTGACCGTTATTTTCCGGGGAGTATTGCCATTTTTGGCGGCTGCCCTTCTGGTCATTGTCATCATTACAATTTTTCCTCAAATTGCGACCTTTTTGCCCAGCAGAATGTGATTGCAAGGTATCTTATTCACATTCCCTGGCGCTATGTTTGGAGTCAGCAAAGCCATTCCTGCCAGGTTTTTTTGAATAAGATCCGCTTTAACTTTAACGTCTTCGTGAGGATATTTTGACTGTAATAGTAACATGTTGGCAGAGCAAGTTAGTAAGTTAAGGATGTCCCACGTCATCACGTCAATACTTACCGTAAGACTTGCCGGTTTGAATGAAGGCCTTCAGCGTATCCTCCCTGGCCTCGTCCATGGCGCAGCCGATGCTCAGGATATATCCCCCGTCTCCGGCGGCCGAATCCAATAATCGTTTGGTTTCCTCTTCCACCTGTTGCACATTGCCGGTCACGATGAGTGAGACCGGAAATCCGCCGCCGATACACGATTTCCCGCCCAGAATCTCCCTGGCCCGGGCCATGTCGGTTTTATCAAAAAAGAAAATACTCTGGCCGGCAGGGATTTCAGTCAGGTATTGCAGCCGTTGATTGTAGGCCCCTTCCACGAAACAGACGGGCACACATCCATTTTCAATCAACCCCAGCATGACCGCCTTGAGACTCGGCCAATAGAATTTTTCAAACTGTTCATTGCTCATGAACCCGTCGGCCCCTTTGTGCAAGGGGATAAATACCAGCGGATTGTTGTTGGCCATTGCGCCGGCCGTGCCTGATTTGACCATGAGGGGCGTCAGCCTGTCCAGCGCCGCCAGGACTTTTTCCGGCCTGCGGTAAAGATCCATCATCAATTGGACCGTACCGCGAAAACTGTCGCCCAGAACATCAAAGGGTGCTTTGGTGGCCCCGCCTGAATAGAAAGGATATCCGGCGGCTTTGATTTGTGCCAGATACCCGCCCAGTATCCCGATCCACTCAAAACACTGCCTTCCGGCTTCCAGAAGTGCCTGGTAGGCCTTTTGAATCGGCGGCGCACCCAAGGTGCAAAGCCATGGTACGGCCATGGGCAGTTCCATGGTGCCGTACATGGGCGGCAGGTCGGCCAGGGCTGCCAATGCGCCATGGGTCCTCGGCAACCAGACGCGAAGCCAATAATCGCTTGGATCGGCTATCAGATGATCGTAGTCCTCGGCTTTCATGTAATCTTTTTCGACGAATTGGTAGGACAGCCGTTCTTTGACCCCGTGTCCCGGCCATTTGTAGAGTCGGTAATCCAGTGTCTCCAATGCCGGACCGAACATCAGCATGGGCGCGGCCCCTGCGGCGTCGGCATCATATTCCCTGGAAAAGTCGAGGTAGACTTTCCCCAGGATGTGGGGATCATACATAGCCTGTTTGCCCGTATACCCGTAGAGCATCACGGGAGCGAATACGCCCAGCGGAACCACCGGCACCCTGTCGGGCGTTTTTTGGAGCTGGATGGCGTCTTTCATCAGCCCCGCGCGGTATTGATACGATGCCCTGGCATTCTCGTCCTCGAAGTCGATGCCTTCTCCGGAAGCCCATTTTTCCAGGAACGCCGCCTGCTTCCCTTCTGGAGAGAGATGGTTTTTTTCGTCAGTCATGTTTCCCTCCCTATATCTATCTCACCCATTCTTTACAAAGGTTTATTCCGGTTACCGCGTCAATGACAAAGGCATCGGCGCCCACGTATCGGCATATCTGTTCATCCATCTGTCCACCGCCGATAATCACTTTTATGGTATGGCGAAGGCCCGCCTCCTTTAATTTGTCCACAAGTTCCTTCATGGGATCGAAAGCAAGTGTCAATAAACCGCTCAATCCCACAATTTGGGCACCGAATTCCTTCGCTTCCAAGAGGATTTTGTCAATGGGGATATCCACACCCAGATCCTTCACCTCAAACCCGTTCAGATCCAACAGGGCGGCGACAATATTCTTGCCGATGTCGTGTATGTCGCCCTCCACGGTTGCCAGAAGGATTTTGCCGATTTTCTTCCGTTCATCCTTGGTGGTTTGGCCGCTCAGATAGGGCTTTATGATCTCCATGGCCTCATTCATCATATTCCCGCTCAAAATCAGTTCCGGAATAAAATAAACGCCCTTTTCGAAACGCCTGCCCACCTCCACCAGCCCGTCCTGGTAGGCTTCAAAAATCGCCATGGGTGCTGTTCCCGATTCCAGAAGCTGCCGGGTCAGAGCCATTGCCTGGTCTTCTTCCATTTCAACAATGGCTTCGGTTAATTTCTCGGTATCTTTCATCTGTTTTCCTCCGATTGTGCCTCGTTATTGCCTCAATTTTTTCATTTGGCCAATGAGCCGATACGGCCCGCCCGATAGGCCTTGTTAAAGCCCATGCAGAAGCGGTCCCTCCCCATGAGCATTTCAGCGGCCATGGTGGTTTCCAAAAGTGCGCGGTCATTGGGGTCGGCAATGACGCTATCCAAACCCGCGGCCACACACATGGCCAAAAAGGTCCGGTTGATGAGGCCCCTGAGCGGCATTCCATAGGAGATATTGCTTAACCCACTGGTGATGTGGGCCTCGGGATACGCTTTTTTAACCGCCCGAATCGTTTCAAGGGTAAGGATTGCATTTTCAGTGCCCGTGGAAATGGCGGTGACCAGAGGATCTACAAAGAGCTGATCTTCCCTCAGCCCCCCTTTCACGGCCATGGCCGCCAGCCGCTTGATGATTTCCACGCGCCCGGAGCTGGTATCCGGGATACCGACAAGGTCATCCAGGGCCAGAATAACCAAATGGGTTTTGTATTCAAATGCCAATGGCAAAACGCCTTCCAACCGCGCCTTTTCACCCGAAAGGGAATTGATGATCGGCGTTTTGTTGACGATTTCCAGGCCCGCCCGCAAGGCCGCCGGATTGGCGCTGTCGAGACAAAGGGGCAGATCGCTGGCGGTCTGCGCGTTTTCGATCAACCAGACCATATCCTCCGGTTCGCGACCGGGCGCGGTCCCCGCATTTATGTCCAGATAAGTGCTGCCGGCTTTGGTTTGCTCCACGGCGAGTGCCCTGATGAAATCGGAATTGCGGGCCTTTATGGCCTCGGCCACCTTTTTACGCGTGCCGTTTATTTTTTCGCCAATGATAATCATTCCTGTACCTTCCTGATTGTTGTAACAGGCAGACGATGGTTTCACCGTTTGAAATATTTATGAACGAAATCGCTTTACTCTGCATCATTGATGTGCTACAGTCTTATACTCTTATAGATGATTGTCAAGCCCTTTTTTTCCTTGAGATCTATCCATCTGGGGAAGACCAAAATGACGGATTTTATCTTACGAAATGCAGATTCCCATGCCCCAATTTGACGAAACCGAACGAATCGATAAAGAGGACCATCTGCCGGCTTACGCGCAGCTGGCCCGTATTATCAAGCAGCGGATTTCCAACGGGACCTATCAACCCGGCGCCCGTTTGCCGTCCGAAGCGGCCATCGCCGGATATTTTGGAATCAGCGCCATGACGGCTCGGCAGGCGATAGGACTTCTTGCGAAAGAGGGGCTGGTGGATCGCGTCCAGGGGCGCGGCACCTTTATCAAACGACTGAAGTTCACGGCCAGCCATTTCGGACTGGCATCTCTAAGCGCCATCTTCAGAGAAAAGGAAAAATTGGAGGTCCGTATTCTCAGGACTGCCGTGGAGGAGGCGGGGCATGATCTGAGGGAAGTCCTGCAACTGCCCGAGGAAAGTTCCGTAATCCTGGTGGAGCGGCTTATTTTTCATGAGAAACACCCTCTCATCTTTCATGTGGGCTACGCCCGTGCCGATCCCGAGTCTCCCTTTATTGAAACAATGCTGGGAACCGATGTCCTGACCGGCCTGTTACTGGAAGAAAGCCTGTCCAGTTTCAAAAAGGCCCAATTGAAGCTGCTGCCCGCGAGTCTCGATGTCAGGGAGGCAAAATTTCTTCAATTGACTGAAGGTCAAAATGTCTTTAAACTGGAACATCTCTATTTTGATTTTTCAGACCTTCCCTCGGCCTTTGGCTGGTTTCTCATTTCACCCGAAAGAATGCCGATGATATGCAAAATGGGAGTGTGGCATGACTGATCCGTTGTTGAATGATCCGACAGCGAGGAGAGAGCATCTCACCGAACTGATTGCAGGACTGAAAGAAAAAGAGGCCCTGCAGGAAATCGTTCGAATGCTCGACTCCGGATCGAAACCCGCTTATGTCATGGATTGCTGCATTCAGGGCATGAGGGATGTGGGGAAGCAATTTGAAAACGGCCGCTACTTCATCGCCGCACTGATCATGGCCGGCGAAATCATGCGCCGGGCAACTCTGGTTTTGGAACCTTACCTTCCCCGGCAGACCCCCGATCAGGCAACGGGCGTCATACTCTTGGGGACCATTTCAGGCGATATCCATGATCTCGGAAAGAACCTGTTCGCCCTTTTGGCCCGTTGCGAAGGGTACAAAGTGGTGGATCTGGGCGTGGATGTCGCACCGGAACGCTTCTTGGCCGAAGCACTCAAAATCAAGCCGGATATCGTAGGCATCAGTTGTGTATTGAGTTCCACCCTGCCCGATTTGAAAGAAGCTGTGGATTTGCTCCACAGGGAACTCCCGCAAAGGGGCGCCAAGGTAATGATCGGCGGTAATTACATCGATGATCATATCTTCAGCCATGTGCAAGCCGACCACTGGGCGTTGGATGCCGCTCACGGTGTGCAAAACTGCAACAGCATGGTTGCGGAAAAGAAGAGAGTTTTCAGTCGAGAAGGATGAAAAATATCCATGTGAAAAATCATTCACAATGTTTCGTCGGAAGGACACCAATATTCTACCGGTCGGTAAGGAACTTCCCTTATTTTAAAAGGCGGTTGGACGTCCTTTCGTAATAAGAAGAATTCCAAGCCGGCGGAGCACGAAAAGGAGATTGCCCGTGAACAATTCGACCCATTCGGAACAAACCGCATCTGAAAAGCAAATGTTTGACAATTTGCCGATCCCCTCGCTCAGGTTTCTTTACGCCTCAACCGTCACCATTGCCGAACCGCTGGTGGTCGGCCAGACGGCCTGCGGATTGCGGCGCATTATCAACATCACCGGCGGTTCGTTTAAAGGCCCTCGATTATCCGGCAAGGTTCTTTCCGGCGGCGCCGATTGGCAGATCATCAAGAACGACGGCATTACCGAACTGGAGGCCAAATACACCCTCGAGACCGATGACGGCGCCTTGATTTACATCACCAACTGGGGGCTTCGGCACGGCCCCAAAGAGGTCATGGACAAAATGATGGCAGGTATTTACGTGCCTCCCGACGCCTATTATTTCCGTACGGTTCCAAGATTTGAAACCGGCGCCGAAAAATATGCGTGGCTCAACGGCATGATCGCCGTGGCTTCGGGAGAGAGACAGGCCGACAAAGTGATGATCAATGTTTTTGAAGTCCTGTAGTCAAAAGGAGAGGCGTTTTGCGGCGGCTTTCGGTTTTGAGCCGCGACCGGCATATCCTGATCAGAGGGGGAGGTGATGCAACCAAGGCTTGTGGCGAGTTCAACCAACGAAAACGAGATGTTCATTTTGGAATTGCTGAAAGGAGAACGATATGAGGTTTAAGAATTTGATGACGGTACTTTCCATGTTGGCCCTTGTGTGTTCCGGTGCCATTTTTTTTACCCACACGGCTGTGGCGGAAGAAACCATCGAACTGACCTACGCGTGTATGTTTCCGCCCACCCATATTCAGTCCATTTTGCCGGAGACCTGGTGCAGAGAGGTGGAAAAGCGAACCAACGGCCGGGTTAAAATTACCTATTATCCAGGCCAGACCCTGTTGAAAGGGGCCAAAATATTCAGCGGCGTGGAAGACGGCATCGCCGATGTGGGGACCTCCGTCCTCGGTTACAGTCGCGGCGTTTTTCCCGCCATGGAAGCGATTGACCTTCCCATGGGCTACCCCAATGGAACCGTTGCCACCCTGGTCATCAACGATTTTTACGAAAAGTTTAAACCCAAATCTTTTTCTAAAGTGGAACCCATGTATTTTCATGCCCACGGCCCGGGCGTCCTTCACAGCAAAACGCCGGTCCACAAAATGGAGGATCTGCGGGGAATGAAGATCCGTTCCTACGGATTCAACGCGGCCATGAGCAAGGCCCTTGGAGGGGTGCCCGTGGCCATGACGCAGGCCGATGTTTATGAGGCGCTGCAAAAAGGTGTAGCCGATGCCACTTTCAGCCCTTCGGAAGTGCTGAAGGGGTGGAAGCAGGCGGAAGTGATCAAAGCCACGACCCTGTGCACCGCGATCGGTTATACGGCCGGTTTTTTTGTCGTCATGAACAAAGCGAAATGGGACTCCCTGCCGAAAGACATTCAAGACATCATCAGACAGGTCAACAAGGAGTGGGTGGCCAAATACGGTGAGGCCTGGACAAAAAGCGATGAAGAGGGTCTGGCCTTTTCAAAGAGCCTGGGCAATGAAGTCATTGAGCTTAGCCCTGAAGAAAGTGCCCGATGGGTCGAGGCCGTTCAACCGGTGATCGACGGCTATGTCAAGGATAAGACCGCAAAAGGCCTTCCTGCGCAGGAATACGTGGATTTTATCCGCGCCGACATCAAGGAACACAGCAAATAAGCCTATTCATAAAAGTGCCTGCCTTTTCAGGGCGGGCACTTTTTGATTCCGGTATTTTTCGCCGGGGATGGCTTTGAACCACGGATCAGATGCCGGTAACGCGACCGGGTCGCTATTTCAGGATATATAAACGATGAACTTCTTTGAAAAGAATGTCAGAAAGCTTGCCGTCCTGTTGTATTATGCCGCAGGGGCCGCCATTGTCTGTATGATGCTTATTACCACCGTGGATGTGTTGCTGCGTCTTGCCGTCACCATTTACGCCCGTACCGGCTGGGCCGTGCTGGCGCCCTTCAGGCCTGTTGCGGGAACCTATGAACTGGTCTGCTATTTTGGCGCCCTGGCCGCTGCTTTTGCCATGGCCAATACCTCCCTGGAAGGCGGCCATGTTGCGGTCAGCCTGCTCACCCTCCTGTTACCGAAAAAAGTCCAGGCCGTGTTGAAGATTGTAGTGGAATCCCTCGGAATTCTTCTTTTCGCCACGATTGCGTGGCGGTGCATTGTCTATGCTCAGAAACTGAAATCCAGCGGGGAAGTGTCCATGACGCTCCAATTGCCGGTCCATCCCTTTGTTTACGGTGTCTCTTTCGGCGCTTTCGCCGTATGCCTGGTATTGTTGACGTCCATTTTAAGTACACCCAAACGAGGGGGAGCGGATCAATGAGCCTAACGGCCATCGGCATTATCGGCATTGTCATACTGGTCATCTTTTTGTTTACGGGAATGCCCGTGGGGTTCGTCATGGGCCTGGTGGGACTGGCTGGCTTTGCCTATGTGAAGGGTTTTTCCCCCGCGTTCAACATCCTGGCCACCGACGTCTTTGATATCTTTTCTTCATACGGTCTGACGGTGGTGCCGCTGTTTGTGTTCATGGGGCAGCTTTCCTACTATTCAGGTATCAGCCGGCGTCTTTATGAGTCCGCCTATGTCATATTCGGCAGCCAGCGGGGCGGGTTGGCCATGGCCACGGTAGGGGCCTGCGCGGGGTTTTCAGCCATTTCCGGTTCCACCAACGCAACCGCGGCCACCATGGCCACGGTTACCATTCCGGAAATGAAACGGTACGGATACGACATGGGGTTGGCCACGGGCACGGTGGCGGCGGCCGGCAGCCTGGGGATTTTGATTCCTCCCAGCGTCATCTTCATCGTCTACGGTATTTTGACGGAACAGTCCATCGGCAAACTCTTTGCCGCGGGGATCCTGCCCGGCATCCTGCTCAGCTTTCTCTTTCTTCTGGTCATCTACATCCGAGTGCGAAGGAATCCGGCGCTGGCCCCTCCCGGTCCCAAAACCAGTTTCAGAGAAAAGTTCCGGTCCTTCGCGGGAATTATTGAAACCATCATTCTTTTCGGCCTGGTCATGGGGGGGATTTTCTTCGGGATCTTTACACCCACCGAAGCGGCCGCCATCGGCGCGTTTTTCACCCTGCTCATGGCCCTCATTCGACGGCAGCTTTCCTGGAAGGATTTCAGCAAGGCCATCGCGGACACCACGCGAATCAGCTGCATGGTCATGGTGATCGTGGCCGGCGCAACCGTGTTCGGGCATTTCATGGCCGTAACCCGTGTTCCCTTCGATCTATCCGGGTGGGTGGCCGGTCTTCCGTTGCCCAGCTACGCCATCATGATCGTGATCATCCTCATTTATCTCTTCGGCGGTTGTTTCATGGATTCCTTCGCCATGATCATGCTGACCATCCCCATCTTTTTTCCGGTGGCTGAAGCCCTGGGTTTTGATCCCATATGGTTCGGTGTGGTGATTGTTCTGATTTCCGAAATGGGGGTGATCACTCCGCCGGTGGGCATCAACGTGTATGTGGTATTCGGCGTGGTCAAAGACGTGCCCCTTGCCACCATTTTCAAGGGCGTCCTGCCCATGTTGCTGGCTTTGATCGTTTGCGTTCTGGCCATCCTGATTTTTCCTCAAATCGCCCTGTTTCTACCGGGTCTGATGCGTTAATCCAGGGCAACAGTAAGGATGTTCCGGATATGGATCATGAAAAGTTCTTCCAAATCGAATTTCAGCCTTTAGGGCTTAGAGATAGATTCCTTCCGGGCCAATCCCTGCTGGACTGTATACGGCAAAAAGAGATTGACTTGGTGAGCTTATGTGGCGGAGAAGGGACCTGCGCCAAGTGCAGGGTTCAGATCGTCAAGGGCCGTGTATCGGACCCTTTTCAGGAAGAACGGAAAAACCTCTCCAAGGAAGAGCTTGCGGACGGATATCGCCTCGCATGCAAGACATACCCAAAGAGTGATCTTGTCCTGAATATTCCCGCCGATTCGTTGAGTGCACCTCAGCGGCTTCAGTTGGAAGGACAAGAGATTTCCGTTCTTCCGGATTCCTTTGTTTACACCTACGCCGTCTCCCTGCCGGCCCCTTCATTGACCGATCTGCGTGGCGACGACCAACGTCTTCTCGATGGGCTTGGGCAGCAACACGGTGTTTTCTGCAAACCATTGGACGAATCGGTTCTGCGGGTCTTATCTCCTTTTCTGAGATCATCGGATTGGAAGGCGTCAGTGGCGGTTCGAGATGCCGAAGTTATTTCCGTAGTGCCGTTGGGCAGCCGTAACCTGGGGGTAGCGATCGACCTCGGCACAACCAAGATTGCCGCTTACCTGGTCGACCTTGGCACCGGGCGAACATTGTCGGTCAAGGGGACTGTGAATCCCCAAATCGCTTACGGTGAGGATATCATTACAAGGATGGTTCATGCTGAGAAATCACAGGAGGGCGCCCATACGCTTCAGAAGAGGACTGTGGAGAGTTTGAACGGGGTTATCGACGCCCTTTGCGAGGATGCCGGGGTCAATCAGACCCATGAGATTAACGAAGTGGTCATTGCGGGCAATACGGCCATGCACCACCTCTTGCTCGGACTTCCCGTGTCTCAGTTGGTCCGGTCGCCCTATGTCCCGGCGGTAAGCGGCGCCGCGGATCTAAAGGGCCGAAACCTGGGACTTTCCATCGCCAAAGGCGCCTATGTCCATTTTCCGCCCAACATTGCGGGTTTTGTGGGAGGAGATCATCTTGCCATGTTGCTGTCCGTTCGGGCCGAAGAAAATCCAGGTCCCATGCTGGCCATGGACATCGGCACCAATACGGAAATTTCCCTGGTGAACCAAGGGTTGATTTACAGCGTTTCCTGTGCCTCCGGACCGGCGTTTGAGGGAGCTCACATCTCCTGCGGAATGCGCGCCGGGAAAGGCGCCATCGACCATGTTCGCATGTCCGACAACCGGCTTCAATATCATGTCATTGAGGATGCCGGGCCGGTCGGGATATGTGGTTCAGGCATACTCGACGCCGTTGCTCAGTTCTTTTCCCATGGGCTGATCGATAAGAGCGGTAGAATAAAGGGCGATCATCCATTGGTTCGAGAAGGGCAAAACGGACGTGAAGCGATTCTGGTCCAGGAACGAGAAGGCGGGGGCAAGGCCATCGTCATCACCCAAAAAGATGTACGGGAGCTTCAACTGGCAATGGGGGCGATCCGAGCGGGCATTGACATTCTTTTGAAAGAATCCGGGCTCCTGCCTTCGGCCATCAATGAGTTCGTCGTGGCGGGGGCTTTTGGAACCTACCTCGATATATCCAGTGCCGTCTGCATCGGCATGCTGCCAAAAATTCCATTGGACCGTTTTCGTCAGGTGGGAAACGCTGCGGGGATGGGTGCAAAGACCATGCTCTTGTCCAAGGAAGAACGAAAGAAGATTCAACGCCTGGCTCGTAAAATTCGATATGTAGAGTTGGCCGGTAATGCCGATTTTCAAAGACTTTTTGTGAAAGCCATGGTTTTCGAATGAAGACGGCAAAAGAATCCGTAAACGGTTCCTCTACAGGAAAGTGCGGGTTAGGGAGGCTAAACTATTCTTTCCGGTAAACGGCCAGGATTCCCTCTATGGGACTCAGCTCCTTGAGGAGTCGAAATCCCGGATAGGTCGGCATGATCTTGTTGAGCCCATATACCAGGAACAGGGCGCCTTCTTTTGCCCGGTCTTTCAGGAATCCGGCGAATTCCTCGTGCATTACAAGGTAGGTGTAGAAGAAGTCAAAATCGCTTATTCCCGACTCCTGTTTCGCCTTCCACCCGGCGGTGGACGTTTTCATCCGTTGAATCTCCATGGTAGAGAAAGATATTGTCCGGCGGGGGGATGAAACCGTTTCCTTCCAAGGTTTTCGCCAGTTCATCCCTCAGCGGACCGTATTCATCGAGGGTCCATTCATCCAGCTCTATTCCCACGGAAAGCTTTGTCAGATAGCTCAAAAGCAGATTGACCCTGCCGTCCGCGCAACCCAGATCCATGAACTTTGATTTTCCGGGGATAAGAAGTTCTTTCATTCAGCAGACGGTCCAGGCACGCAAGCAGGATTTTGAGGTCCGTGGATCTTCTGAAACCCAGGGGACCCACATTCCCCACCTTTCGATGGTCGAAAAACTCTGAAACG
Organism: uncultured delta proteobacterium; assembly: GCA_963747555.1. GTDB lineage: Bacteria > Desulfobacterota > DSM-4660 > Desulfatiglandales > Desulfatiglandaceae > DUZB01. The sequence goes on along the minus strand of CAVVFZ010000023.1, from coordinate 101,302 downwards.
GTGTCAAGGGTCCTTCTTAAGCGGTTTTCCATTTCTTCATAAACACTCGCAACGTCTCATTGAGAAGGAATAAAAGTTCCAACTCTTTTCCTTCCCGGTCTCTCAGTGTTGTCAATTGTGTCGGGGGAATGTGTCGGGTGATTTTCCTGCACAGGTAATTGATGCAGATCACATGCCGGCTCACAAGCAGACAGCCATTTTCGCCCAGAAGAAAGCAACTCTCTTTCTCATGTTTCTTGAGGGGGATATCCACTCCCAAAAGAAGGTTGATCAGCAAAAGCCAACCGTCATAGCGGTTTTCGAGTCCCGCCCCGCAACAGGATCCCCCTTCGAACTGGTCGCATCGCCTGCATATCTCGACGATGCCGGTCTTCCCCATCTCCTCCCTGGAGGCCAGGGTTGCCTCTTTCAGTTGCCCGAGAAGTCGAACCACTTTCGGGTCTTCCAGGATCTCTTTCCCAAATCTTTGAAACAGATTCCGTGCGTTTTTTGCCCTTTCCTGAAAAGGCAATGCCATGGATAACTGGTCGGAAATCATGCGTCCGTCTTTTTATCCGTTCCTCTGCTGCGTTTCCTGGAGGTGGACTTTTTCTTCCCATTTTTGTCGTCTGCGAAATCTTTCAAGCCCACGGCCAGGGATTTGAGCTTTTCGTCCACGAGATAATTAATGGAACCCTTTGTATAATGCCCGGTTGCGGTTTTTACTCCGGCTTTTTTTCCGGTAAGGATTTCGATTCCCTCATCAATGGTTTTCACGGCATACACATGAAAATCTCCCTTTTTTACCGCCGCTACAACATCCGGCCTGAGCATCAGGTCCTTGACATTGGTTGCGGGAATCATGACTCCCTGGTCTTTTGAAGGACCCAGCCTTTTGCAGCAGTCAAAAAATCCTTCTATTTTTTCATTTACGCCGCCTATGGCCTGAATTTCCCCGTTCTGGTTTACGGAGCCGGTGACTGCGATATTCTGTTTTATAGGAATTTCCGCCAGGCTCGAAAGCAGCGCGTAGATCTCCGTGGAAGAAGCGCTGTCTCCATCCACCCCTCCATAGGACTGTTCAAAGGCGATGCTGGCACTCATGGTTAGAGGTTTGTCCTGGGCATATCTCTTCCGCAGATAGCCACCCAATATGAGCACCCCTTTGTTGTGAGTCTTTCCGGACATATCGGCTTCCCGCTCAATATTGATGATCCCCGCCCTTCCCATGGAGGTGGAAGCGGTAATGCGCGAAGGTTTTCCAAATAGGTAGTCTCCCATGGCATAGACTGCAAGGCCGTTTACCTGCCCCACGGCCTCTCCGTGAACATCCATGATGAGGGTTCCCCGGTCAATCATTTCCTGGATGTGTTCTTCGAACATGCTGGAACGATATTTCTTAGCTTCTATGGCCTTTTCCACATGTTTCTTCTCAACCACCGATAGACCGTCTTGTTCGGCAAAAAAGGAAGACTCCCGTATGAAATCGGTTATTTCCAGAAAACTGGTGGATATCTTTTCCTGTTTTCCAGCCATGCGAACCGTCTGTTCCAGCAGAGCGGCCACAGCGCCGCGATCAAACGGTTTCAGTTTTTCTTCATCGGTTTTCGATTTGATAAACCTGGCGATCTGGAGAACGGTTTCCTCATCCCGGTTCATGGAGCTGTCAAAATCGGCTCTGACTTTGAAAATCTTTTGTAAATCTTCATCGTAGTTCAACAGGAGACTGTACAGGTGGTAGTCTGAAATGACCACGACCTTCACGTTCAGCTCGATCGGTTCCGGCTTCAGGCCGCTGGTTGTAAACAGGTAGAAGGGATCGTAGGTCTGGATTTCCAATTGATCGCTCTTGAGGGCCCGCTTGAGGGCTTGCCAGACGCCCGGCTCAATGATGGCGTCCAGAAGGTTGATTACGAGATATCCCCCGTTGGCCTTGAGCAGGGACCCCGCCTTTATTTTGCTGAAGTCGGTGCGCCACAAACCGGCTCGATCCACAATCCTTTCTATGCTCCCGAAGATATTCTTGTAAGTGGGATAGCCTTCCACGATAATGGGGGGGCCTTTCTGCTGACTGTTGTCCACCATCAGATTGACCTTGTAGGGTTGAAAACGATCTCCTTCAGGCATCAAAGGAGGCATCCCGGGGATCTGCGGCTGGGCAGCGGGCATGAATATCTGCAGATTTTCCGCCATGTCTTTGAGCATGTCGTCCAGGTAGGCCTTTACGGCTTCTGTTTCATATTTTTTGAGAATCGGCTTTGCCAGTTCAGTGGCATTTTTCATGAACATGACCCGATCGATCTCTTCCAGCTTCTCCTGTACTTCTTTTTGAAGATCCCTGAGTTCGAGAAAAATCTGTTCCACCTGCTCTTTCAGTGAAGCGTGTTTCTCCTTCATTTCATCGAACTCATCTTTTGGGAAACGCCCTTTTTCCACCATGGCCTCGACCTGGTCGATATGCATGGGATTTCCGTCCACAAGGGGCATGACTTCCGGCCTTTTGATCTGGCCCACCTGCACATCAACCAGGGCAAAACCCTCTTTTTTTACCCTTTCTTCAAGTTCCTTGAAAAAACCCTTTCCTTTGGTTTCATACAACTCCATGATTTCTTTTTTGGCATTGATGAACTCCTGGCTTTCAAAGAGCTTGGGGATCTGTTTTTTCAGGGCCTCCACAAACCCTTTGATATCGTTCTTGAAAGCACTTCCCTGTCCGTTTTTAAAACGAAACAGGATAGGTTCTTCCGGGTCCTTGAAGTTGTTTACATAGCAAAGATCATCTGGGGCCGCGTTTTCGCAACAGTTTTCCTCCAGCAGCCTTTTGACCGTGGACATGCGGCCCGTCCCGGCTACGCCGGTCACAAATACATTGTATCCCTTCTGCTTGATCCCCATGCCGAACCTGAATGCCTCCACCCCTCTTTTCTGTCCGATAATTTCTTTAAGAGGCTCGAGGTCGTCGGTGGTTTTGAAGGAAAAAGTGGCCTGATCGAGCCGCCACCTCAGATCGTCAACAGGAATTTCCGGATAAGCATTTTTTTTCGGCATGTAAAAACTCCTTTTTTTATCATCCAGGCATCAGGGATACCCTATGGCTGAATGGAGGTCTTTGTGAAAAGTGAGAAACACCGTTTTGTTAGACAAAGATCTTTATGAACCGTTGCGGTTCAAAAAATTCAGGTTTCAATGGCGATGAGATAAATCTTTTCCGGTTTCCATCTGGGCAGGGTAATTTTCAACAGATTTCCTCGCATGACCGCTTTCACCTCGGAAATCTCTATCCGGAAAGGGAGGGGAATCGTCCGTGTAAAGGCATTGACGTATCGCTCTTCAAACCAGTTCCTCTTATTCCCGGCGGCAGCCTGTGTTTTTTTTCTCCCCTTTATGATCAGTTTCTCATTGGCAATAACGACTTCCAGATCGTTTGGGTGCAAATCCCTTAAAACCGCTTCAACGATGAAGAAATCCTTTGTTACCATCGTTTCTACCGTAATGTTTTCGGAAGTCGTTTCAAAAAACATCGACAGGCCTGCTTCGGACCAGCAGCTTTTGAAAAGACGATCCATATCCTCTCTCAACCTGTTCATCTCCCTGTTTTTCCAAAGAATCAGCTCCGACATTGCTCTCTCTCCCGGATAAAGGGTTTATGCATGAGTGGAATCCCCTGAAACCTTCAGGAAATGGGGTTCCATCCACATGGACCATTCCATTTTCATCCATGGAGAAACGTCCTTCGGCGATCATCTCGATGGTGAGGGGAAATATTTTCCAGTCACCGATCTCCTTGAGTTTCTCCTGATGAGCATCAACGACCTGAAGAAGTCGTTCCTCATCCCGTGCAAGGTCTTCCACAGGGGACGGCAAACACACGTCCAAGGCTTCGGAAACCATCAGAAGGGGGCCGCTGTCCACACCTTCGTCCGTCCAGAGCGTGGATGACCGCAATCGGGTTTCTCCTGCCAGGATGGCGTCCCTTACGGCGTTATCTCCCACAAACTTTCTTTTCCCGTTGGGCAGCTTCAGGGAAAGATCCGCAGGATGTACGTTTACGCATTTTGCAAGGGTAATATAACTCATATATCCGCCAAGGGCAATGACATCTATATCAAAGGCGTCCACAAGCCTTTTGGCTACACGATCGTATTCCCTTCTGGCAGCCATGCCTTCCTCAGTCTCGACGCTTCTTTTCAGGGATCTGCTTGCGTAAAAGGAGCGAATGTCAAAACTGAAGTAAGGCAGTCCGTTCTCCATGGCAATTCTTTCTCCGGCACAGTGTCCGTCAGATCTGTCGCTGAAAAGAAAGATGATTTCAAACGGCGCCGTCTTCCCTCCTCTGCTGAGCTTTTCTCTGTGTTCTAAGAGCCTGCGTATGTTTGTTCCCGAACCGGACAGGAACGCGGCTACTCTCATGGGCCGACCCGCCGACAGCGGGTCGAAAAGCGGCGTCAACGGCATGTCTAAGTCTCCTGAAAGAGCGCCTGAATCGGTTTCATATGGTAGGGCGTTCCCTGCTCTATGGCTGAGAGGACGGCGCCGCCGCCCGTAAAATAGTAGGTATTGGGATCATCTATTCCGGACATATAGATCCCCGGGCACAGGTTTCTAAGCTCCTGCAGGGTATCTCCCCCTGCGAAGAGTTTCCGGGCGGAACGGTTGGCGGCGATCAGACGATACAGGCCCTCGGAACCTTCATAAAAAGAGGGCATCAACCCCATGACCGCATTCACGAAGAAGGTCCCCGCGGATGCAATGACTTTGGAAACCTTTTCATCCTGGTAAGAGGCCGGATCCACATCCAGGAGGTATCCTGCGTTCTTTCCATTTTTCAGGGCATCGAGCGTTATGGTCCTGAACTGCCCTTCGACCTTTTTTTCCGTGTTTTCCGATTCCACAAGGAAGTCCATTTCGAGGATCTTATTCTGCTTCCTGTCAATTTCCACCAGTTCCATGGCCAGGGTTTTGTCTTCTTCGGAGACCCCTCCGATCATGGCGCCATACTTGGCGGAAATGAAGGTGTTGTACATCAATCCTCCAAGGATCAGGTGATCGACCTTCTCATAAAGGGCCTTCAGACGGGCCGATTTTGGTGTCGTACTTGGCCCCGGCTACCACCCCAACAAAAGGACGTACCGGATTCAGCACCCTGTCCAAGATTCACAATTTCTCTCTGGAGAAGGCTGCCGGCGTAGGCGGGGAGCAATCGGGCCACATCATAGGTGGAGGCGTGGGCGCGCCACGAACCGAAGGCGTCATTGACATAGAGATCAGCCAGGGAAGCAAGCTCCCGGGCGAACGGTTCCCGCTCAACACCTTTGGATTCCTCCCCCAGGAACCAGCGCGAGTTGGGGAGGTAGATCATCCCGATCTTGCCGGCTTTCAGGTCCCGTATGGCAGGTTGAATGGAGTTGTCAATGTGCTCTATCCCTTTTTCCGGGTCTTGGCGAAATTGGGGAACATGGATGTCGATGGACAGTTTCTGTTTCAGATACTCTACTACAGGTCCAACAGATTCTCCTTCTCGACAGGTGATATTGCCCGTTTTTTTATCTTTCGGCCGACCGATGTGGGACAGGACGATCGGCTTTCCTCCACGGGAGGCAATGTTGTAAAGGGTGCCGAAGGTTGCATCAATGCGGAAAGGGTCTTTGATCACGCCTTTCTTGACGACATTATGATCCACCCGCAAAAGAACGACTTTGCCGTCCATGGGGGCCTGCTGCATCAATCTCAAACGTGGGTCCAGTTTTTCATTTTCCATTTGGCATCCTCCTCAGAATCAAGGTATAAGCCCGCGATGGAGGTTATACCCTCAAAAGGTTTTTTGCTCAAGACAGCTATTTATATCCATAGTTGTGCTTCTGAATCAAGACAAACTGCATCAGAGGAGAATCCGAAGCGTGAAACTGATGATCATAAGACCGGGAGCGCTGGGCGACACCCTGATGCTGTTGCCGGCCCTTCTCGTGCTTCCGGCCGGAACGGAGGTTACCTTTGTCGGCAGGCAGCCGGGCCTTGCGTTTATCCGGCCCTATGTGGAAAACGCCATGGACATGGAACGGCACGGGTGGCACCGGCTTTTCATGGATAGCAGGGACACGATCCGCCTGCCCGTTTCCGGGGCGGATCTGACCGTGGCCTTCTTCCATGATGCAGATGGCGTCATCGGGCGGAACCTTCAATCCGTGCTGCCAAAGGGATCTGTTTTCCTCTTCCCTTCCCTTCCCCCCAGGGAAAAACCGATTCACGTAGCTTCCTATATCACGCATTGCTTGAAGGAATCGGGTTTGCTTGTGGATTCGGAATGCGCCCTGAAGGAAATAAAGCAAGGTGTGGATTTAAAAGGAGGGTCAGAAGCATCTTTCCGGAATAAACTGGTGCTTCACCCCGGATCGGGCAGCAGCGAAAAAAACCACCCCGGAGAATTCTGGCTGGATCTCCTGGAGTCCTTGAAAAAGGATCCCCATGTAAACAGGCTTGAATCCATTATTCTGATGGGGCCGGCGGAAAGACACCTCGTCCGCTTCTTTGAGGACGCCACGCTTACGTCCGCCTCCCGGATATTGATCTGTCCCGACAACGAGCGCCTTCTCCAATTGCTGAGCGAAACGGCCGTCTACATAGGACACGACAGCGGCGTTACCCATCTTTCGAGCATGGTCGGCACGCCTACCATCGCCTTGTTCAGAGAAAGTGATTCCTGTCAATGGGCGCCTCTGGGACCGTATGTGCATATCGTCAAAGACGGGAAGACAAGCCGCGAGGTCATGGAAAGGACGCTCGCGGCAGCAAGAGATTTTTCGAGTCTTTTCCCCTTTGACTTTTGACGTTTGAGCTTTGCGTTTTGCTCCTTTTAAAAGGCCTTTTGTATCCCATTCAAATTTCCCGGCAGCAAAAGGATGACCCGGAAAAACCATTCCGTCACGAGGTCTTTTTTGCTGCCGCATCTGATTCCTATGGCAGCACCGGCCTTTCCATGCCGGTAAGGACAAGAGGATAAAACGCAAAAGGTTTTGTTGTACCAGCATAGAAGAGCCTCTTAATGGTCGGTGAAGGTTTATCCAAGACGCGGCAGCAAAAAGGACCTCGTGACTCCATTCCTGCCAGGATTCTGATATAAGGTGTTCTACAAATTTTGATAGATTGAGTTTTTTCGTTCCTGAAACTGTCGAAGATCTCGCTGGACGGGGAACACCGACACCTGAACCCAAGACAAATGATAAGCAGGAAAGATTTTCGCTTCAAATCATGGACCGTTCAGGAGTCACCTTGAAAGGGCTGGTGGGTAGAACTATGATTTTTAATGATTAATATGAAAAAAACAAAATTTTGCAACATAGTCCCGAAAAAAATGTGGCAGGTTTTTTAACACAATCCGGCCTGATTTGGAAAAAGGGAAGAGACAACAGAGAAGTCTTTCATTTATAATGATTTTTTCAGGTCTATCCGAAGTGAATAGGGGCGGGTAAAAGATTTTTTTTACGAGCATGTAAAATTTTGTTGATCTGTGAAGCTAATTGACATACGGTTGGCACATTTTTTCGGTGTGAGATGTTCGAACTTTTCCCACAGGATGGAAGGCGAGGTTGTCTCTGCTGTTTTCCTTGTGGAAGCGTCGAGCTGTTCCGGTTGTAAGCGGCAGGTTTTGTCTGAACCGACTCAAATTTCGATTGTTGTCGGCAAAAATGATGAATTCTGGTTCAAAATTATGATTATAAATGAAAAGGTGATGGAAGAATGATTGGTGCAATAATTTTCATGTTGGGCTTGGGTATTTTTTGTGGACTGGTGCTGAGTGTCGCATCTCGTGTTTTCTATGTGTACGAAGATCCTCGCATCGCACTTGTGGAACAGTGCATGGCGGGCGCCAACTGTGGTGGTTGCGGTTATGCGGGGTGTTCCGCAGCGGCTGTCGCGGTGGTCATGGGGGCGGCCCCTCCCAACGTCTGTATTGTCGGGGGCGCTGAATCCGCCCTTGGAGCGAGCCAGGTCATGGGTGTGGACGTGGGCACGGCGGAGGCGCTGAGATCCTTTAACCGTTGCACCGGCGGCGACCGGGCAGTGGACCGATTCATTTATCAGGGCGCTGCCACCTGCAAGGCGCAGAGCTTGCTTTACGGGGGTAAAAGGGAATGCCAGATCGGCTGTATTGGGCATGGAGACTGCGTAAAGGTCTGCCTGTTTGATGCCCTGAAAATGGGTCCGGACGGTTACCCTGTGGTTGATCCTGAAAAATGCGTGGGTTGCGGCGCCTGCGAGCGCGCCTGCCCCAAACATATTCTGGAGGTGAAGACTCCCTCGGAACGTCTTCTTCATTTCAACAGTGTGGATGATTGTCTTGCTCCATGCAGGCAGGGCTGTCCTGCTGAGATCAATATTCCCCTTTATATTGCGCAGATCCGTAAAGGAGATTATGAAGGCGCTGTTCACACTATCAGGGAACGCAATCCCCTTCTTTTATCGTGCGGAAGGGTCTGTCCTCATCCTTGTGAGACCGAATGCCGACGCGGAATTGAGGATGATGCGGTATCCATCAATCAGTTAAAACGGGTGGTGGCCGATTATGAAATGAATTCAGGCAAGCGTTTTTCCGATTCCGGTTGCGCCTCCCACAAATCACCGTGTAGCTGTTATCGGGGGAGGGCCGGCAGGTCTCAGTTGTGCGTATTTTCTGAAGAGGTTGGGGCATGACGTGACGATCTTCGAAGCCATGCCGAAACTGGGTGGAATGCTGCGATATGGCATTCCGGAATACAGACTTCCCAAAAAGATCCTGGATTGGGAGATAGAGGGTATTCTCAATCTGGGGATCAAAGCCCACGTCAATGTGAAGTTCGGCGTGGACTTCGATCTTTCCTCCCTTGTCGCTTCGGGATATGACGCCATATTCCTGGGCATTGGGGCATGGAAAGACTCCCTTTTGCGGGTGGATGGCGAGAATCTCAAAGGCTGTTATACCGGGATCGATTTTCTGTCGCGATTAGGGTTGGGGGAGACCATTCCAACCGGCCGCACGGCGGTTGTCATAGGCGGAGGAAACACGGCCATCGACTGTACCAGAAATTTGATTCGACTGGGTGTGGAAAATGTCTATCTGGTATATCGAAGGACCAGGAACGAGATGCCCGCCAACAAAGTGGAAATAGAAGCGGCTGAACATGAAGGCGTTAAGTTCCTCTTTCTTTCGGCCCCTGTCAGCGTGAAAGGGGATGAGGATGGGCATGTAACCCATCTGGAATATCTGACCATGGAGCTTGGTGAACCGGATGCGAGCGGAAGGCGAAGGCCGGTTCCCGTGGAAGGTTCTGAAACCCTCCTTGAGACCGACATGATCATAACGGCCATTGGACAGGCGCCGGATGTCTTTTTTACCGAAAGGACCCAACAACGTTTGTCCGAGTTGAAGATTACCCGCTGGAACACGATTGATTCAGATCCCGGGTACGCTGCAGACCAATATTCCCTATCTGTTTACCGCCGGCGATGTGGCAACGGGACCCTCGCTGGTGGTTGAGGCAATAGGCGGCGGCCGAAGAGCCGCCCGGTCCATCCATCAGTATATTACGGGAGAAAAGGTTGCCGCCGACTCCGAAAGAACTGTCCAGGAATATGATCCCTGACTCGATTTTCGAGCAGGTTGAGGGTATTGTTAAACGGCCGCGGGCTGAGATGCCTGAACTCACGGTGGAGGAGCGGATACACTCCTTTGTGGAAGTGGATCAGGTCTTGAGTGATGAAGCCGCCCATGAAGAAAGCGAAAGATGCCTTTCATGCGGAAGAACCTGTTACAACAGAGATGGATGTTGCCGCATGAAGTGGGGGCTGATGAAATAGTTCGTGACTAAAGTTACTTAGAAGAGAATAAGGAGGCATTCATGGCCCATCTTGATTTTTTAAAAAAAGTCCATGTGTTCGGAGGGCTGAATGACGAACAGTTAATGGCCCTGTGTGACGGCTGCGTGGAGAAGGTATACCATGAAGGGGACAAACTTTTTGACGAGGGAGAAGAAGCCAATCACCTGTGGATTGTTGTGGATGGAACCGTAGAAGTCCGATTTGAGCTTCCGGGGCATGAGGCTCCGCAGACAAACACCGTTTCCGTCATATCTTCCGACTCAGACCATTGGCTGGTCCAGTTTTGTTCCCCCGTATCGATACAGCCTGCCGGTGTACTGCACCTCCAGGAAGCTGCACGGTCATAAAGATAAGGAAAGATTTTCTGCTGGAGCTGTTTGAAAAGGACAGCCGAATGGGATATCTTGTCATGTCCAATATCGCATCGGTTATCAGTATTATGCTGCGGCAGCTTCAGGAATCTGCAGTTGAATTTCCGCAGACGACCATAGACGTTACGGTCCATTTGTCAACCTGCGGGATCGCTGCAGGGGCTCGCAAGGTATTGGTGGCCTTCTATGAAGAAGTAGATCGGGCCGGAAGCAGTCATGTACATGTAAAAAGCGCGCCGTGTATTGGAAAATGTTCAAGCGAACCGAATGTCACCGTCGCCATTGCGGGAGAAGAGCCGGTTCTTTATGGAAAAGTTACGCCGGAAACTGTCAAGGCCATTTTTTCTGAGCACATCCTTAAAGGAATCGTTCAGACGGAGTTGGTTGTGCGTGAAGCCTGAACAGGCTTTTCATTCAGTCACTAATGAGGAGCAGGTGATGATTGATTTTGATTTTTTGGAAAATGTGGAAGTGTTTCAGGATCTGGATGACAGCCAGCTTGCCGCTGTTGGCGCCTGTTTCAGAGAGGTGTCGTTCCAGCGAGGGGAAAAAATATTCGATATCCATGAAGAACCGGATGCGCTGTGGGCCGTGGTGGAAGGCGAAGTAAGCCTGCATCATGAAATGCCGGGAACCGCCCCCTTAAAAGAGATGACCATCACTACCATAACCAGGTATATGATTTTAGGGATTTCGAGTCTTGTAAAGCCTCACAGGTACATCCTCTCCGCCTATTGCGCCACAAGGCACTGCACGCTTCTTGAGGCAAAAAAAGATTGCCTTATCCCCCTGTTCGAAGAAAACCCCAGGATAGGCTATCTGGTGATGAAAAGGCTGACCGGCGTAGTGGGAAACGATTCCATCAGGTTCAGGAGGAATTCGTCAAACGCAGGGGCCAGGATCTTATGAATCACTGGTAGGAAAGACGCTGCCAGCGGTTAACCTTACTCTTTCAATAGGGTTGGATACAGTAATTTTTTGTGGAGGGCTCCTGTGCTGCGGCAGGCAAAGGAAAAAAAGGATAAAGCTGGTTTCACCGGAACGGTGGCAATCCTCTTTGACCTTGCAAAACGAACACTTGCTGATTTTTCCCGGGCACATATCGGCTTCTTTCGGGATGAAGCCGCATCTGGTGGACTGCATGGACATCCTGAAGCGGTATCGCTCCGAAAATATCTTCATGCGCAATAGATCGGACCCTTTTCCTCCGGCATTGAAGTCGAAAGGCCTCTTTGTGGAATAGGCCATGGTATCCCGGTTTACAAAAAATCCTTCAAATATCCGGTTCTGATTGTCTTTTACAATTCCAACGCCGTAGTCATGCACCTCCAACTCGGTTCCTTCTCCCCTCCTCTTCACGCTCAGGATGATTTTTCCCTCATCCGGTGTATTTTCGATGGCATTCCTGATTAGGCCGTCTACCGTTTTCTGCAACACGTCTGCGGGGATGGTTATGGGTGGGGAATGCTTCATCCATCAGGGTCACAATCTCGACCTCTCTGTGGGTAAAACCGGGTTCCAGGGCTTTCAGTCTTTCAGACACAAACTCCTGCAGACTGATTTCCGACGGTACACTCTCCTTGGCGCCGAAAATGTCTTCAATCCGCTTTCGGATACGCTCCACCAAAGGTCCTTCACCCACTTCGTCCGCTACCAGGGATTCCAGTTCATCCGTGCACTGTTCGAGGAGCATGGAAAGGAGTCCGTAGCTCTTGTATTCCTTGTTCTTCATGATATCCTTTGCCTGATACTGAATATCAAGAATCCGGTCCAGATTGCGTCTGGCTCTTTCCATGGTGGGTTTCCATGTCTCTTCCGAAACCGTCTTCAGCTTTTTTGAAAGGATGCCCAAGGAGGCCAGGAGGATAGCGACAGGCGTCTTCAGTTCATGGGAAAGATGGTTGATGACCTTATCCTTCGCACGGTTCAGACTGGATACTTCCCTGTAGGCTTTCCGTAATTCCTCTGAAAACCTGGCGTTTTCAATGGAAAGGGCAACCGTGCCTGTAATCAGGGTCAGGAGCTCAACGTCCCCCTGATCGAAAACCCCTTCTTTTTTGTTGCGGCGCACAAGAACGCCTATGATCCGATCACTGCTTCTCAAAGGCACCTGGATCATGTTTCTTGTCTTGAATCCCGTTTCTTCATCTACCAGTCGGTAGAAATCAGGATCCTTCGAAGCATCCGTTACGATAATCGGTTCGCCGCTCTCCACAACCCTGCCGGCCACGCCTTTCTTGGCAGGCACATGAATCGATTTGATTTTTTTATAGGACGCCAGATCATCGTGGGCGGCGCCCACATAAGAGAATTCATTCTTCTCTTGGTTCAACAATATGACGAGTGCGTCCTCCGTGTTCATGAGGCCTCTTATTTCTTCGCTGATGTAGTCCAGCAACTCTTCCAGTTCGGGATAGGCGGGAAGGGCGGTGCTGATCCGCAACAGGGCTTCCTTGTCCCGGGCCATTCTATTCTCCCGGGTGATGTCCCGCAGGATAAGAAGTTCGCTATTTTCCCTCGCACCCCCGTCCGGAACAATAGCAACCCGCGCGGCCACATCGAGGGTACGGCCGTCCTTGGTCAGCCGCTTTGTTTCAAATCGGTGTATGATCTTTTTCTCTGAGAGCCATTTGATTCCGTCCCTGGTGTCTTGCTTGAGGTCGGGAGGAACATAAGGGATGGGTTTTCCCTTCCAGTTCTTCAAGGCGCCAGCCGAAAGTCTCCGTGAATGCCGGATTTACATAGATGACCTGTCCGTCGATCTTTGACACAACCATCGGGTAGGGGACGAAGTCCAGGAGGGTCCTGGTCCGTTTTTCCGCCCTTCTGCTGGCCTCATACTGCCGTTGGTAGCGTGCTTCTGATTCTCGAAGGGATTCCTGGATCCTGATTTTTTCTGTTACGTCTCGCACAACGCCGCGAAAACCGATTTTCTTGTTTTTTTTATCGCGGACAAGATGGGCCGAAAGTTCTATCATCCTGGATTGGCCATCCTTGTCGAGAATCTCCCAAAGAACATCCGAAAAGCCCTCGTGGGTAACCCAGATCTTCGTGAATACGCCATAGGCCTTTCTGGCGTTCTTCCGCTCCATGAAATGGGCGAAATTCTCGCCGATAACCGCCTCTCTGGGGTATCCTAAAACTTCGCACAAGGCGTTGTTGAAATAAGTGAAGTTTCCGTGGATGTCGGTTTCATAGATTCCATCGCTGATATTTTCGATGAAATCCCTGTAGCGATCTTCCGGAAGAGCATCACACGCATTCCATTCTTTCATGTTCATTGTTCACCAACCTGATCTATGGAAGGTTCCATGATTCGCTTTAAAGAAAATGTTTGTGGAGGATTTATCCTAAAGCTCCAACCCGAATCCATTTCCAAAAAGGCTCTTAGAGAATATATTATTTTGTGTTTGTTGGCCACGCTAAAAAGGGCGATGTTTGTTCCAGTCCCATGAAATCTCTTATTGTTGAAATTTATTCTTTCTTTTCTTTTATGGAAAATGCTATTCTCAACACCCATCTGCTGAGGATTCAGCTCTCACGATCTATTGCTATTGCAGGTAAAAAGGACCAGCAATTCTCATTATGGCTTTTTGCGTACAAGCGGCCATGGGTTTTTGTTTCAAGACGGCGCCATTTTGAAACAAAACCCCAGGGCCTCAGATTACAGATAATCCATAATGAGAATTGCCGGAGAAAGGACTCTCTGGTTTGAATTTTTCTAAGAAAATTGATAGACTGAAGTGTTTTATGAAGGGACGGCCGAATGTCTCCGGGAATACTCCGGATATTGATGAATTGTTCAGCAAGATGACCGAGGCCCAGGAAACACCTGAGATACCCGGGGAGGAAACTCCAATGCGGCGAGAAAGAATTAAAATTGACCTGCTGATTCATGACCTCAAAGTGCCCCTTGCGGTTATTGAAGCCGGTATGACTTCCATATTAAAGCGACCGGAGAAGTATGGCCCAATCACCGAAAAACAGGAAAAGGTTTTTCAACGCGCGCTCAGAAATACCAAAGTCATCCAGGCGTTGGTGAATGATGCCCTCGAATTGGGAAGGTCTCGTGAAGGAAAGCTGCATTATTCGAATTTTAAAGTCTCCTATTTAATTGAAAATGCCCTCGTGGAAATTTTTGACCTGACGGATGCGCTTACTTCTGAACAGATAAGAGAGTGTTCCTCCTTTTCGCTGTTAGGGGATATTCTGAAGCAAAACGGTGTTCTTCTCTTTGTTGACGAAGAGCTATGGTGCACGGAGATATGTCAGGATGAAGCAAAAGTCAGGCAAATCCTGAGAAATCTTCTTACAAATGCCCTCAAGTACAGGAAGAAAAAGGTGGAATTAAATGTCGCTCGAACCGATACGAATATCGTTATTTCCGTAAAGGACGATGGGGACGGAATTCCTGCCGTTTATCACAAAAAGATCTTTGACTGTTATTTTCAGATCGATGCAACGGAAGTGTGTCCCGTGAGGGGACATGGGCTGGGATTGGCTGGGGTGATGGTGTTGGTTGAAGACCTGGGAGGGGAGCTTCTGCTGGACAGCGATGAGGGCATGGGGACGAGATTTATAGTCAAACTACCCATCCGGGCCACCGCCCGGAGTTAAGAGGTGGTGTTCCTTCCTGCTTTCCATGCTTCTACAACATGGATTCCAGTTCATCTTTTGACGGACGGTATTTCCTGTCAAAATCTTTCCAGAACTCTTTGTGTTTTTCCTTCCACCCTGTTCCGAATTTTGTGTCAAAAAATGGTTCGAGTTTATCGAACCAAACTGCCTGCTTTTTTTCCCCCTGGTCTAAACCGCTGAATATCTCCTCGATATATTCATGAATTTCGGATATTTTGTCTTTTGGAACGTAGGATAGCGCTCCGCCCTTGATTGACTTCACAAGGTTATCCGGGCTTACCGCATGGGCGGTCAGCATGAGGGATGGGATGCCTTTCTGGTTGGCTATTTTCAGAAGATCGTAGCCTCTCACCCCCATAATATCAAGGATAGCCAGGTCGTACTTGTTTTTATTGATAAATTTGAGCGCTGTTTCATAATTGGGGGCAGTATCTACTGAACAGGCATCGAGTATCTCTACCAGAGTTTCCAATATATCAGGCTCATCATCAACGATCAAAATTCTTTTTCCCTCAAGAACGTCCTTCATGTTCGCCCTCCTTTTGGACCCTATATTTTGGCGGTGATCTTACTCTTACGAATCTCTTTTCGTCAATAGTTTTATTTGATAGATACCTCCTAAACCAGCGGTTTTCGATGGGGCATACGCAGGATCCTTGAGGCCTGCAAGCCTGATGTTGGACTCGGACGGTCAGAATTTTCAGCGGCTATTGTTCACATTCCATTATGTTTTATGTCTTTTTTTATGCTAATATCATATATCGGGTTCAAGCGGAGATTGCAAGAAAAGTTGCTAAAGCTTTTTTTTTCGGAGGCGAAGAAAAGGCCAGGCCATAAGCGCCTGAATTCTTTAATTTTTGTACAAAACGAGGTCCAACGATGAAAGATTCCATTGCTTTTGTTATGGCTGGCGGCAGGGGTGAAAGGCTCATGCCGTTGACCCATGACCGTGCCAAACCGGCTGTGCCATTTGGAGGGATTTATCGCCTGGTGGATTTTACGCTGAGTAATTGTGTTAATTCAGCTATCTATCGCATCATTGTGTTGCCCCAATACAAGTCCCAGTCTCTGACGGATCATCTCGAAGACGGTTGGAATATTTTCAGCCGGAAAATGGGGCATTTTCTAAAGGCCGTTCCCCCACAGCAGAGGACGGGGCTCGACTGGTACAGGGGAACGGCCGATTCGATTCGCCAGAACTTGTATCTCATAGAGAAGTACAATCCGGAAAATATTCTGATTTTATCCGGTGATCATATCTACAAGATGGATTTTGGCCTGCTTCTCAAATATCACCAGGAAAAAAGAGCCGATTTAACCATTTCTCTCCTGAAAGTCCGAAAAGAGATTGCCCACCAGTTCGGCGTAACGGAAATAGACCGAAGTTCCCGGATACTGGGATTTCAGGAAAAACCCAGAACGAACGCCAAATGCATTCCGGGTGATCCTGATCACGTGCTTGTTTCCATGGGCATCTACGCTTTTCGGGCAAAACGTCTCGTGGAGATCCTGAAAAATAGCGAAGAGGATGATTTTGGTCATAACATCATCCCGGGTATGCTGAAAACCCATGAAGTCTTTGGTTATCCGTTCATGCGCGAAAACAGAATCCAGGATTATGTGTACAGGACGACGGAAAGCGGTGAGCAAAAACTCAGCCTGGATCCACATACTCCGGATTCCGCTTATTGGAGGGATGTGGGAACGCTGGATGCCTATTGGAACGCGAATATGGATTTGAGCGGCATGAATCCATATTTCAACCTGTATGGACGGAACTGGCCCATACACACCTATCAGGTGGTGGCTCCTCCTGCGAAATTCGTGTTTTCCAACGAGGCTGTAAAGGGGGCCAGAATGGGGATTGCCTCTGACTCTCTGGTATCGCCCGGTTGTATTGTCAGCGGGATTGTCCGCAACTGCGTCCTTTCCTGCAATGTGGTAATAGGAAAATGGGCGACCGTTGATGAATCCGTTATCCTGGAAGGGGTTGTCATAGGGCAGGACTGTAAAATTAAAAAAGCCATTATCGATAAGGGAAATGTGATTCCGGCGGGAACGGAAATCGGACAGGACCCGCGAAAAGACGCAGAGACCTTCACGGTAACCGAGAGGGGGATTGTGGTGGTTCCCAAGGGCTATTTCCCCGGATGACAACACCGATGAGAAAAAATCCCCACATTTATGAAATCAACCTGATGGGCTGGCTCAGCATGCTGAGCAGGAGAGAGGGCAGGCGGATCTCCCTTGGCGGAATCCCTGGCGCCGAATGGAGGAAATTGCGGAAAAGGGGCATGGATATGATCTGGCTTATGGGTATCTGGCAAAGGAGCCCATTGTCCGCGGCAATCGCCAGGAGAGAAACCTGGCTTGTTGCGGAAGGGCGCAACATCCTGGCCGATTTCCAGATGGAAGATATTACCGGATCACCCTACTCCGTGTACGATTACCGGCCCGATCCGGCATTAGGAACAGAAGCGGAACTCATTGCCCTGAAGAATCGGATGGAGCGTGAGGGACTTGTGCTGATTCTGGACTTTGTGCCCAACCATACGGCTTGCGACCATCCATGGATTCAGTCCCATCCCGAATACTACGTGCGGCGTAGTGAGACAGAAAACGGGAAATGCACCGAGGGCTTTTTCCGGAACCTTGAAAAGCAAAATGTTTCCTGCATAGCCCATGGAAAAGACCCCCACTTTCCGGCCTGGACAGATACGGCCCAGATTGAGTATCGCAACACGGAAGCCAGGAAGGCCATGGCTGGAATAATGGCGCGCCTGGCGGACTGGTGTCATGGACTCCGGTGCGATATGGCCATGCTGGTTCTACAAGACGTTTTCCGGGAAACATGGGCGCATGTTCCATCCAACGGAGATACGGGATGGGAATTCTGGCCTTCGGCATCGGAAAAGTTCAAATCTGCCCGTGAGGGAGGCCTTCTCATGGCCGAAGCATACTGGGGAAAAGAATCCGAGCTTCTTGCCCAGGGATTTGATTACGCCTATGATAAAACTTTTTATGATTTGATGGTAAAGCGGGATGTGCACGGCTTGCGGGATTATCTCCAAAGTCCGCTGGAATTTCAGGAAAAGATGATTCGATTACTGGAAAACCATGATGAAAAAAGGGCCTTTACGGTTTTCGGAGAGAACGGGATCCGATGCGCCATGGTGATTCAAGCTACGCTTCCAGGGATGAGATTCTGGCAGGATGGGCAATTTGAAGGGGCTGAATTGCGTGTGCCCGTTCAGATGAGACGATTCCCCGAAGAGCCGCCGAAGGAGGATCTTGGCCATTTTTCGAAGATGCTCCTTCAAGAAGTGGATCATCCCGTCTTCCACGATGGCTGCTTTGAGATCTGTTCCACATCCGGTTGGGAAGATAATCAGTCCCATGGGAATCTGATGGCCTGGAGCTGGACCATGGGCCAGGAAAGGCGTCTGATTATCTCCAACCTCTCCCATGCCTCCGCACAGGGATACGTGAAACTCCCGTCCGACTGGTTTCCGGGATGGGAATATCTTTTGCTGGTCGATCCTCTGAAAGCAGACCGCTTTTTACGTCCCTCAAAGACAACGTTCGATTCCGGGTTGTTCGTAGATTTAGCGGGATCAGATTTTCATTTCTTTCGAGTGAAGAAGGGGTAAAAAATGACAAAACCGATAAAAATACTGGATGTGAAACCCAGAATCCCTGAAAGGCTAAAACCTCTTTATGAATTGGGCTACAATCTTTATTTTGCATGGCACCATGATGCGGATGAGCTTTTTAAAAGAATTGATTCCGATCGATGGGAAAAAACCAAAAGGAATCCGATCGCCTTCCTGGGGGGTCTGAAACAGTCCGAGCTGATGGATCTTCTGGAAGACGAGGGATTTCTTTCCCATATGGACAGGGTGAAGGAGGAATTTGACCGATATATGTCTGAAAAGCCGGACAAGAAGATATTTCGGAGAGAACTCGCCTCCATTTTTCGCGGCCTATTTTACGGCTGAATGTGGTGTCGCGGACTGTCTTCCTATTTATTCGGGCGGCCTTGGCATCCTGTCGGGCGACCACTTGAAATCTTCCAGTGATCTTAATCTGCCGCTGGTGGGTATCTCGCTGGCTTACCAGGAGGGATATTTTACGCAGTGTTTTACCCATGACGGCTGGCAGATGGAAACCTATCCCGCCAATAAGTTTCCCTTCATGCCGATGAAACGGGTGCTGGACGAATCCGGGAATAAGGTCACCGTGGCCGTTGAGCTCAAAGGAGAAATGGTTCATATTCAGGCGTGGGAAGTCCATGTGGGAAGGACAGTCCTTTATCTCCTTGACACGAACATGGAGGAGAATTCGGAAAGGGGCAGGAACATCACGTCCCGCCTGTATGGAGGGGACCGCGAGATGCGGATAAGCCAGGAGATCGTCTTAGGAATCGGAGGGGTAAAGCTGCTGAAGGCTGTTGGATTGGAGCCGGCCGTCTACCATATGAACGAAGGACATTCGGCCTTTGCGGTGTTCGAACGAATCCGGGAATTGCGGGAAGACCAGGGCCTGAACTTCAATGAAGCCCTGGAATTTGTACGGGCTACCAGCGTATTTACGACGCACACGCCCGTTCCCGCAGGAAATGACACTTTTCATCCGGATCTTGTGAGAGAATACCTGGGCTCTTTTACCCAGCCCCTGGGGATCAGTATGGACGTGCTGCTGGGTTTTGGAAGGCAGGATCCCAGGGACAGGGAGGAAGAGTTTTGCATGACTGTTCTGGCCCTGAGATTGTCCAATTGGCACAACGGGGTCAGCCGACTGCATTCCAGGGTGAGCCGGAGAATGTGGCATCGAATCTGGCCGAAGACGCCGGAAATAGACCTGCCTATCAGCTATATTACAAATGGCGTCCATATCCCGTCGTGGATATCCAAGGGCATGGGAGAAAACTATGTCCGCTATCTGGGGCCCAGATGGATTGAAGATCCGGAAAATGTCTCCGTCTGGGACGATGTGGCCAGGATCCCCAACTCTGAATTATGGCGAACCCATGAGCGGGCCAGGGAAAGATTGATCTCTTTTTCGCGCACCCGTTTGAAGGAGCAATTGGCAAGCCGCGGGGCCTCCAATCGGGATATGGCCATTGCGGACGAGGTATTGGATTCCGAATCCCTGACCATCGGTTTTGCAAGAAGGTTCGCCCCCTATAAGAGAGCGGATCTTATTTTAAGAGACCTGCCGAGATTTGAAAATCTGCTTCTCAATGACAAATTTCCCGTTCAGATCATCTTTGCCGGGAAGGCCCATCCTCAGGACCAGATGGGCAAAGATCTGATAAAAATGCTGGTGCAGATTTCCGGGAGAGAAAATTTGAGGCGGCACATGGTTTTCCTGGAAGATTACGACATGGAGGTGGCGCGTCATATGGTGCAGGGAGTGGATGTGTGGCTGAATACCCCGCGTCGTCCCCTCGAAGCGTGCGGAACCAGCGGCATGAAAGCCGTTGCCAACGGCGCCCTTCACTTGAGCGTACTGGATGGCTGGTGGGATGAAGGATACGACGCGAGCGTCGGCTGGGCTTTCGGGGGCGTTGAGAGTTCGGGAGACCTGGATTTTCAGGACCAGATCGACAGCAGTGTGCTCTACGACATTCTTGAAAAAGATGTGGTGCCGCTTTTTTATGACAGGGGTTCCGATGGCCTTCCCCGGGGCTGGCTTGCCATGATGAAGGCATCCCTTCACAAGCTCTGCCCCATGTTCACCAGTCATCGCATGGTTCTGGAGTACTGGAAAAAATTCTATGTGCCTTCGGCCGAACGCCAACACCATTTCAAGAAAAAATCCTGGGAGGGAATCCGGAAACTGGGGAGTTGGCGCGACAAAATCATGTTTAACTGGAGCAATGTTTCCATCAAAGATATCCGTTTTGACGAGATCAGTGAAATAGAAATGGGCACCTTTTATCATGCCGAGGTGGATCTGTTTATCGGTGAGCTCGCTCCTGACGATATTGTGGTGGAGGCCTACTGCGGCAGTCTTGATCCGTCAAATAACTATCAGCACAGCTTTGCAGTGCCGATGGTTCCCATCAAGAGCAGAGATAAGAGCATCCATACCTTTGAATGCAATATCCCGTTTGAGGAAACGGGGCACTACGGGCTCAATGTTCGCATAACGCCAAACCACCCGGATAAGGAGAGTCGTTTGACCATGGGTCTTGTTATCTGGGGAGGAGATTGATCCGTTGACTCGATGGATGCAGGACGACCTGTCAAAAAGCAATACCCGTGAATGAATAATATTCATACGGATATTGTACCTAAAAGGACCGGTGCTCCACAGGAATTAGATGCGGCGGCAAAAAAACTTTGCGACTCCATTCTGCCAGGATTTCTGAGTAAGGCACGGCTTTTGAAGTGAATTTTGATCCCGGAACACAAAGGATGCCATTGGAAATTGAAAAAAGCGACCTATTTTAAATATATATCATAATGTAAAAGGAGAAATATCTTGGATTTCATTGAAAAAGCAAGAATGAGACTGGAACATTGGTTGAGCCACAATGACCATCATCACGAAGAATATGAGCTGTTTGCCGATCAATTGGAGGAAAATGGCAAGGCCGCGGCCGCCGGACAGATAAGGGAAATGGCGAAACTCGCTTCAAAGAGCAATGAATGCCTTCGGAATGCATTGAAAGAGCTTGCCGAGTGAGGCCGGTCCCACGGCTGAAGAGGAAAGGTTATTCCCGATTTCGGGGAGAAAAGGAGGATATGATTTCATGTGTGAAGCCCACGCATATCTCATAACCGATGGAAAAGAAGAAAGGATATTGGAAAGTGTCGACCAGGTGGAATTGAATGGCGATGAAGTGACACTCATCAATATTTTCGGGGAACAGAAGGCCATAAAAGCAACATTCAAAAGATATGACAATCAGGCGGGAAAGATAGTATTCGAGCCTCTTGCCTGACCCGCCATGCATGGAGGGAACAGATGCAGGAATTCATAGAACTGGCAGTCGACGCGATCCTCCGTTCCAGCCTTACGCTGGCATTGACCGGCGCTGGAATTTCCGTGGAATCCGGCATTCCTGATTTCAGGAGCGCGGGTGGACTCTGGTCGAAATACGATCCGAGCGAATACGCCACGATTCACGCCTTTCGTTCCCATCCGGAAAGGGTATGGGAGATGCTGCGGGAAATGGAGAAGGTGGTGAGTGCGGCAAAACCCAATGATGCCCATATCGGGATGGGGGAGCTGGAAACCATGGGGTATCTCCACGGAATCATAACGCAGAATATCGATAACCTGCATCAGGAAGGGGGCTCTCGAAATGTCATCGAATATCATGGGAATTCGAGCACCCTTTCCTGTTTATGGTGTGGCAGTCGCTACAAGGCCCGGGACAAAAGCATGGAACATCCGCCTAAATGCGCGTGCAGCAAAGTGCTCAAACCCGATGTTATTTTTTTTGGAGAGGCGATCCCGGTGGAGGCCATGGAACGGTCCTTGGATCTTGCTTCCCGTGCCCAAGTCCTTCTGGTTGTGGGGACTTCTGCGGTGGTGTCTCCCGTAAACACCATTCCCGACATGGTGAAAAGGAACGGGGCGACCGTCATCGAAATCAATACGGAAAGAACCCATCTTACCGAAAGTGTTACAGATATTTTTTGCCAGGGAAGCGCAGGGAAAATCATTCCGGAACTCGTCCGGGGTATCCAGCGGAAGAGAGGAAGAACGGTCACGGAGCGGCCTTGAAATTTGTTTGACAAAATTTCAAAATTGTATACAATGTCGCGATATGTAAATGCCCACCCCATTTGTTCTGAAAAAGGTCCGAGGGAAAGAGTTTGACCATTGAAATTGACCAGGAAATCCTTGAAAAGGCGTGCAAGGATATCATCGAGAATATTCTGATTTGTCTTCCGAATGCCTTCAAAGGGACGGTTTATCTGGTGGGCAGGCCTCCGGACATCGTGGCTACGAGAATTACTTCCGGGATTGTTGACAAAGAAAAGAATACCATCTCCTGGGGTCTTCCGGAAAAGTCCGATTATAACCCCCCTGGAAAACCGTGGGTTCAATACCGGGATGAACCGGGACGTCCCCTCGAGGCCATGGCCTGGTGCGTGGAAAGACAGGAGAGTTGGACTGCCGAGGACCCGAGCAACGATGCCAGGAGTGTCCGGCTTCAGGTTGAAGGAATATGGACGGACTTTCATCACATGGAACCTGTGCTTATTCGCAAGGAGGATGTCTACCTGAGTGAAGGGTCCACACTCGATTATCCAGAAAATTATGAGGGAAAAACACTCTGGCAGAATAGCGACTTTGTTGTAGCAGCGGTGATCAAGATTCATTTCATCCCCCATACCATCCAGATTGGCGGCCCTGAAACAAAAGTCATCAAGAGACTTTCCCGAGCCCTGGGAACGGAACTCCTTTCCTACCAGTTGAGGCAGCAATCCCTTGACGCGATAAGAAATCTGGCAAAAGACCGGATCAACTCCTGCAATATTCTCGCGGACTCCCTGCGCAACGTCATTGCCAAGACCGGCCTGGTTTTTTCCCTCATCAAACTGGAACTGGGTTTCTTGCGGGAACAGTGGGAGCGTGTTCTGTTAAGAGGCACCGGACTTGAGAGCATGAAGGCGGATGCCATCCATTCCCTCAACCGGTTGCTGCTTGAGATGGCAGGGGTCCGCGAAGACTTGCAAAAGGACCTATATGATGTGCAGAGCAGGTTCTTGAACCTTCATATGCCTCCGCTGCAGGGTGAGAGATGGATCCGGATGCGAATAGAAGAAAAATGGGAAAAATTGCTATCTCGATTTCCAGCAGAAGAAAATATAAGAAGTCAGGTCTCTGACAACATTCATAAATTAAGGAAGTCTCTTTATTTTGGCAAAGACCCTGAACTGATAGCAGCCTTCCCTGATGTGGCTCCAACATTGAAGGAACGATGGGCAGAGCTCATATACAGAGAAGCCGGTGGCAATAATCTGGGATTTCTCGACGAAATTGTTCTGTTTCTCGAAGATCCCCATTTTCATCTGCCTCATCAGGTTAAATCGAAAAAGACTCTCGTACGATTAAAGGCTCTTACGGATGTAGTTGTTCAGTTAGAGTCGAAGGCCAATGTGGTTCTCAGAGAAGTCCTGAACGGGAAAAGTAATCATGCTTAAGAAAATCCTGCCGCCCGCTTTTTTCTGTGTGTATCTATTTACTTCCGCGTTGCATTGAATTATAATGGTTTTTTTAAGCGCCTGTAGCTCAGCTGGATAGAGCAGCGGACTTCTAATCCGCAGGCCACAGGTTCGAATCCTGTCAGGCGCGCCAGTAAATTCAAGGAGTTGCCCGTTATCGGGTACCTCCTTTTTTATTGTTTGTGGTCAGATTGTTGCAAATCAAAAAAGGACTGGAGCAAACCCCGAGCCTTTCTTTTCATCCTTATTTTTTTCATCCTCATTTTCTTTCAGCATAAAATAAATCGTATCTTATTCAAAAAACCTGGCAGTAATGGAGTCACAGGGCCTTTTTTGATGTCGCATCTTGGATCGACCTTCACGATCGTTAATAGGTCCTTTTAGACTGGTACAAAAAATGATGCTGAGCATTAAATGACCTCTCCGTACCAGCCTAAAAGGACCGGTGCTCCATAGGAATTAGATGCGGCAGCAAAAAAGACCCTGTGGCGGAATGGCTTTGTCGAATCCAAACATAGTACCAAGGAATTTGAATAGGATACAATAAATCCAATTTTGACACACTCCAGGCCCGTCTCGATCAGAAAATCGGTGGAAGCTGCCGGATCTTTATGCGTCTGCACGGGAAGGGCCGAAAGAGATCCGTCTCGGGTGAAAAACTCCTATGGAAGGCGTGGCGATCAAAATGATCGTTTTCTTGCTGTTCGCCTCATTTTTTGTTAAAATAAAATTATGAAGCCTGAGCTACCCATATTTTCCCTGTTGTTTGTGGACGATGAGCCGTCGATCCTGACCCTGCTGCAAAAGACTTTCGCCGGGGAAAACTATGACCTGCACATCGCGTTAGACGGAGAAGAGGCCCTTGCCGTCATGGCCGGGACGAGAATAGACGCAGCCCTGATTGATTTGAAGATGCCCGACATGGACGGACTCAGTCTCCTGAAAAAAATAAAAAAGTCCCACCAGGATGTGCAGGTGAGTATTCTTACAGGCTGCGGCGGGATCAAAGATGCCGTCAATGCTATCAAGCTCGGGGCTGTTGATTTCCTGGAAAAGCCCTTTTCCCCCGAGGGGTTGAGAGCCAGAATAGCACAACTTCACAAGATATGGCATCTGAAGGAGGAGAACACCAGCCTGAAGGCAAAGATGCAAACCCATTTCCATTTTGATCCGTTGGTGGGCAATTGCACCACCATGCTGGAGATGAAAGAACTGATCGCCCGGGTGGGACCGAGTAATTTCACCATCCTTATCCAGGGGGAAACCGGGACAGGCAAGGAACTCGTGGCGCGGGCCATTCACGCTCACAGTCCAAGGGCGGGGTATAATTTCGTGCCGGTTGATTGCGCCGCCATCAGTGAAACCGTGATGGAGAGTGAGCTTTTCGGTCACGCCAAAGGCGCATTTACGGGGGCACATATCTCAACCTTGGGGCTTATCCGATCGGCCGACAAGGGAACCCTGTTTTTGGATGAGGTGGGGGAACTCTCTCCTGCTATCCAGGCAAAGCTGTTAAGAACCATTCAGGAAAAAGAGGTTCGTCCTGTGGGCAGCAGCAAGAATTACCCGGTCGACATCAGAATCCTGGCTGCCACCAATCGAAAGCTGGCTGAAGAGGTCTCTCTGGGGAACTTCCGCGAGGACCTCTACTACCGGTTGAATGTGCTCGCGATCAGTGTCCCTCCCCTCAGAGACCTGAAAGAAGATATTCCCCTGCTCACGGGTCATTTCCTCAAACTCTTTTCACCGGACCCGTCTTCCGTAACAGCGTTCTCCGGAGAAGCGTCGGCCTGCATGCAAAACCATGACTGGCCCGGCAATATCCGCGAACTGGAGAACGTAATCCGGCGGATCGTTGCCCTGAAAAACGGGGATACGGTGTTTCCGGAAGACCTGCCTCCAGCGATCTACCCTTTGCCGGTCGCACGACCATCCGGAACGGACTCAATCCCTGCCGAGGACAGCCTGGTGGCCTATGAGACCGCCGCCATAAGGAATGCCCTGACCAAGAGCGGCAACAACCGCAAGCTGGCCGCCGGAATACTGGGGATCGGTGAAGCAACCCTGTACCGCAAGATCAAGAAATACGGTATTCTTATCAATAGGGCGTATCCCTATCAAAATGATTGACCTTCATCCGGCAGTACTTTCAATTTGACAGCGAATTCTTCTCTGCCGAAGCAAATATTCGAAAGAATGGAGAAGGTTGCTGTCGCCGCAACAAAATCTTTCCAGCCATAATCTAAGCTATCCTATTGTTATCATAATCCATTCATTCCAAGACCCGGGATTGAACGACCAACCATTTCACAAAATTCGCGTGGCTGGTTCGTTTCTTGCTTTGGTTTTGTTTAATGTTTAAGCGGACCACCCAATCCAAATCCTTCTCAGCGCTTCCGTTCAGTCGAGCGGAAAGTCGGCCAAGAGGCATTTTTCCGGGGAGGCACAATGACTGAATTAGAGAACGGCCAAGCCCTTCTGGTCGGCAGAAGGAGCAAGAAGGTAAAAGCGGTCGAGGAGATCCTGAAAGGATATTCCCTGCGGGTAGAGACCATTCCCGGGCTGGATCATTTTCTGGATCCGTCTTTAAGGGAAAAGATCCGTTTGATCGTGGTGACCGATTCCAATGGCAACATATTTGACAAGGAACGCATGCGGATCCTGAGACACACCTTTCCCCAGGCCAAGGTCCTGAGCCTTGTTGACAGGATTGCGCCTGAAATGGAGATGGAAATGAGAAGTGCGGGCTTGGTGTTTCTGGGCTCCTATGAACACTTCAAAAGGAAATCAGGAGATATCATCGATTCTGTTTTCGGACAGATCTCAAGACAATATTTGAGGATTACATGACTCGCGCAGAAAGGATCGGTTGAGATGACCATACGGACCCAAACGATGCTTGAGCCGGTGGAGAAAAACCACACTACGGTAGCGGACAAGCCCCTACACTTTGTCAGCTTCCGTCTTGGCGAACAAGGTTACGCCCTCCCCCTGGAGCTTGTGGAGTCGGCCCTGCGCATGGTGGCTCTCACGCCTTTGCCCGAGGCGCCGAACTGGGTGGCGGGGGCCATCAATATCCATGGCCGGGTGGTTTCGGTGCTGGATCTCAGAAAGCACCTGGGCGGGGAGTCCAAACCGGTCCGGTCCGAAGACCGATTGCTGCTCGTGAAAGGCCTCGAACGGCCCATGGCCCTCATCGTAGACGAAGTCACAGATCTGCTGGAAATAGGCGCAAGCCGGGTGGAACCGCCTTCCGGACCTCTCGCCAGATCCAGACCCCTGGCGGGCGTCATTCGTCGGGATGACAGGCTTATTCTGGTCCTGGATGTTCACCGTTTGCTGCCGGAACAAGGGAAGGCGAGGCTCGAAACATGATGCGGAACCCATTGCCTTCATCCTCAAAAATCCCCGCCTCACGAGAAGAAATCCTCCGTTTCCTTGATCTGATCCGAGATCGCACCGGGCTCTTTTCCGGCCGGAACGGCCGTCATAATCTTGCACAGGTCCTTTCCGATGCAGCCGCAAACTCCGGCTGCGAAACCCTTGATGCGTACTACCACATGCTGTCACAAGCCGGAACGGACAGCGGAGTTTGGGACCTTCTCATCAGCGCGGTGACGGTAGGGGAAACGTATTTCTTTCGCAATGCAGATCATTTCAACGCCCTTCGCCACCATATCCTTCCCGCCCTTGTTGAAGACCGGAAAAAAGTCCGCCGGCTCCGCATCTGGAGCGCGGGATGCTCCACGGGAGAAGAGCCGTACTCCCTGGCCATCCTGTTGCGTCAAATCATGCCCGAGAATCACGGATGGAACATCTCCATTCTGGCCACCGACATCAACAAGAAGGCCCTCGAAAAGGCTCGCCGGGGACTATACAGTGAGTGGTCCTTTCGCCAGACAGAACCGGTCATGAAAGCCCGATTCTTCAGCAGAAACGGCACGCATTTCAAGATCAGACCGGATATTCAAGAGATGGTTACCTTTAGCTATCTTAATCTGGTCACGGATCTCTATCCTTCCCTTCCCACGAATACCGTGGCCATGGACCTGATTGTTTGTCGCAATGTGGCTATTTATCTGGATCGATCGACCATGAAGGAAATGGCCGAAAAATATTATCGATGCCTGGTTCCCGGAGGCTGGCTCATCGTGGGCGCTCCGGAGACGGATGCCGATCTGTTTTCCCGCTTTGAGGTGCAAGAGATCAGGGGGGCCTTTGTTTACCGAAGGCCGCCCTGGATTGCAGCAAGGACCACCGGGGCAGGGAAAGAGGACTGGATGGTGAAAGGGAAGGGTGTAACACCTCTTGAGTCGCCCCCCCTGATCCCATCGGGCAGTCCCCATGTACCGGTTCGTGAACCGCACCTTCCAAAACAGGCTGACGGGGCTGTGCCGGCCATGGCTCAACAGGAAGACCCGGTCCGGGTTTCTATGAAAATATGGGAGGACAAGCAAAAAACCCCTGGTTCCGTGGGCGACTGCGAAGAGATGGCCCGGGTGCATGCCAATGCCGGCCGTTTCGAACAGGCCCGCAGATATGCCCTGGAGGCCACCGCAAGGGATCCTTTAAATACCGGGGCCCGTTACACCCTGGCACTCATGCATCAGGAATCCGCCCAGTGGGAAGCGGCGATCAGGGAATTTAAGATGATCCTCTATCTGGATCCCTGCTTCATCCTAACCCATTTCAGTCTGGCGAACCTGTACCTCCATTTGGGAAGGACGAATGATGCTGCGAGACATCGGACCCGGGCCATCCGTCTGGCGGCCAAAATGCCATCGCACCAGGAAATACCGGGTTCTGAAGGACTTACGCCCGCACGGCTATTAACCATGATGAAATGAATGGGGATGTAGGGCTCTGAAATCAGAAGGGGTGAAGGAGAGAAGCGATGAAGTCAAACGTTCTTGAAGAGCGGGCAAAGCTGTTGGCCATGCCGTTGAATGAAACAGCCGAGAGGGTCCTGAACCTGATCACCTTCCCCGTGGGAGATGAACTTTACGGTGTTCCAATGGAACTTCTGCGGGAGATTCAGCCGCTTAAAAAACAGAACTGGTCCCGTGTTCCACTCACCCCCGACTTCATCCTGGGCGCTGTCAATATTCGGGGCCGTATCCGTTCCATCATGGATATCGCGCGATTTTTAGGTCTTCCGCCGCGGCCCCTCTCTGAAACGGCCCACATCCTTCTGGCCCGGGGTCCGGGCAGGAATGCCATGCAACCAATGGAATTCTGCATCCTGGGGGACGATGTCCCCAAGGTGGCGAATGTTCCCTTGGAAGAAGTACAAACCGGAAGAACCGCGGTTTCCGACAAGGCACGGAAGTTCATCCGAGGCGTCACCGGCAATATGCTCATGATCCTGGACCTGGAGCGATTGCTTTCGGACCCGGAAATCATCGTCCAGGTGGAATGAATAACAAAGAATAAGGAGGAACGTCATGATGAAAACGATGGGGAAAGGGATTCGACTTTTGGTGGCGGTTGGTGTGTTGATTTCATGGAGTGTGGCCGGCGCCGAACAGCAGCCCGTCAAGGTGGGGCTTCTGGCGCCCGTCACCGGACCCACCCCGGACTGGGGAAGGAAACAAATTCTCGGGATGGAAATGGCCCTGGAAAAGATAAACGCAAGGGGTGGCGTCAACGGGGTTCCGGTGGAAGTGGTGCAATACGACACCGGAGGGGATCCAGCCCGGGCGATAGATGCCTATCGACGGCTTGCGGAGGAAGACAAGGTGCTGGTGGTGATCGGTCCCCTTTACAGCGATCCGTTCAAGAGTCTGGCCCCGGTGACCAATGAAGAAAAGGTGGCCATCATTGCCACGGCCTCCGCCACGCCCGGACTGAGCGATCTGAAAAAATTCCCCTATGCCTTCCGAATGACGGTCAGCTCTGAAAAAAAGGAAGTGGCCCTGGCCAAGGCCTGGGTGGCGGCCCATGACATCAAGACCGTGGCCGTTATTTATGACAAGAAAGCCGACGTCACACGGGTAATGGCCGAAAAGATGTGGCCCATGATCTTTCAGAACCTGGGCGTAAGCATCCTGAACCGGGAGGATCCCATCGCCTTTGAAACCGGCAACGCGGCTTTCAACGAACCGGTCCAAAAGCTCAAGGCCTACAAGGCGGACGGCATCTGCATTTCCGCCTTCCCTCAGGAAACCGGAAGCATCATCAAAGAGATTCGACGTCAGGGTTTGAAGCAACCGCTGCTGGGTGCGAGCGCCACGGCCGCGCCCAAGACCATCGAGATCGCCGGCGATGCGGCGGAAGGTCTGTGGGCCGTGAGCCTCTTTAACCAGGATGATCCCAGTCCAAAGGTACAGAAATACGCGGCGGAATTCCGAAAACGGTGCCGGAAAACGTATCCGGAGATGATCTGTGACCCGGAGCAGTATGACGTGGCGGTCTACGACATCCTGGAATTTCTGGTGGATATCATGAAGAAACAGGGAACCCAAAACGACCCCGGCCAGTTGCAGGCAAACCGCGACAAGATCAGGAACGGACTGGCTCACATGAAGCTCTGGCGGGGCACGGCGGGCATGATGGTCTTTGATGAAAAGGGCGATGGCATTCGAACCATTCATATCGTTCGGGTGAAGGGCGGAAAATGGCAGCCGACCTACTGAATCGTGATCATGGTCGCGGAACCGGTTTGCATTCACAAACACGACGCAAGGGAGGGACACTTAATGAAACAGGAAGAACTGGTCATGAATCGTGAGCAAGGTCGGACCATCCCATTTTTCCGGAGCATTCGGGGGAAGCTGGTGGTCTGTTTTCTGCTATTTGCCCTGATTCCACTGGCCGCCCTGGGAGTGTTGTTCTTTCAGGAGGCCCAGAAAGGGCTTCGGAAGGCCGCCTTTTCCCAGTTGGCGGCGGTAACGGCCCTCAAAGGGGATTGGATCGACCGGCTCGTACATCGTTATACACTCGACCTGCTGGATATGGCCAAGAATCCCCGTGTGATCGGCGGCATGGGGGATTTGACCACGGCCTTCCGGTTTACCGGCCCTGAGAAGATACGATCGCTCTATGCGGGGAAACCCGACCTGATGGATGGCAACGATGGGAGCGCTTACAGCGCCGTGCATCAGGAACAACATGCAGTCCTTCCCGGCCATAAGAAAATCCTGGATTTTGAAAACATCCTGTTGATCGACAATGAGGGCAATGTGGTCTACACCACGAACAAAGGTCCTCTATTCGGCGCCAACCTGGCTTCCGGGCCATTTAAAAACACCAACCTGGGAAAATTGTACCTGACCCTGAAACAGGCCAAACCGGGTCAGGTGTGCCTGGCGGATGCGGCGCCCTTTGAAGAGGGGATCGCCATGTTCGGCGGAACCCCTATCTTCAACGGGCCTGTTCGAATCGGGATGCTCATCTATCAACTGCCTTTCGGCCAGTTCAATCAAATCATGGGGATGGGAACCGGTCTTCAGGTAGGAGACGAGTCCTACCTGGTGGGCCCGGATAAGCGGATGCGTTCGGATTCCAGACTGAGTCCCCAAACCCATTCGGTGAAGGCCTCCTTCGCCGGAACCGTTGAAAAAAACGGGGTGGATACCCCGTCCTCCCGGAAGGCCCTTGCCGGGGAAAGCGGAACCGAATTGATCACCGACTACCGGGGAGTAAAAGTCCTGTCTTCCTATGCCCCCCTTAAGATCGAAGGTCTGAATTGGGCCATCATCGGTGAAATCGACGAGGCCAATGCCTTTGCCCTCTCCACCCGTCTTCGGAATATGACCCTGATCATAAGCGGTATTGTTGCCCTCATCGTTTTTCTATTTGCCCTGTGGATTGCTACCTCCCTTTCAAAACCGGTGCGACAGATCACCGAAGCGGCTCAGGCCGTCAAACGCGGAAATCTGGATGTGGAGGCCCGGGTCACTTCCAGGGACGAGACACTTATCCTGGCCGATGCCTTTAATGACATGGTCCGAAATCTGAACCACAGCATGGAGAGCCTGAGCAACAAGGCCAGGGAGGAGGAAACGGCCAAGGTCTACATTGAAAACATGGTCAAGACGTATGTGGCCTTTGTGGAAAAGGTGGGCGCCGGGGATCTCACCGGGCAGGTGGCCGTGACCGGGGATGATGATTTGAGCACCCTTGGAAAGAACCTCAATGCCATGACCAGCGGGCTTCGGGAACTGGCTACTCGAATGAGCGAAGCCACCACCAACATTTCATCGGCCACGAGTGAAATCCTTGCCACCACCAGCCAGCAGGCCGCAACGGTGAGCCAGCAGGCGGCCGCGGTCAATGAAACCACCAGTACGGTTCGGGAGGTTCAACAAACATCGGAACAGTCGCACCAACGGGTCCAGCTGGTATCGGAGATGGTTCAGGAATCCACCGAGGTCGCGGAGCGGGGGCTCCATGCGGTTGAAGAAACCGTGGCGGGAATGGATCGCATCAAGGAACAGGTGGGAAATATCGCGGAGACCATCCTGGTCCTGAGTGAGCAGACCCAGCAGATCGGAGATATCATTGCCACGGTCAACGACATTGCCGATCAGTCCAACCTGCTGGCTCTGAATGCGGCCATTGAGGCAGCGAGGGCCGGGGAAGCGGGCAAGGGTTTTGCCGTGGTGGCCGGAGAGGTACGGAGTCTGGCTGAACAATCCCGTCAGGCTACGGCCCAGGTGCGGGAGATTTTAGGGGAGATCCAAAAGGCCACCAACAAGGCCGTGATGGTCACGGAAGAGGGAACCAAACGCACGGAAGAGGGACAACGGCTGGCCGGCGCCACAGGGGAAGCGATCCGTTCCATCGCGGAACGAATTCGAAAGGTGGCGGAGGCGGCCCGGCAGATCGCCGCAAGCACCAAACAGCAATTGGCCGGAATCGCTCAAATGGGCGCCGCCATGGAGAGTATTGACCAGGCGGCCTCACAGAGCGAGGCCGGAACCAAACAGGCGGAGATGGCTGCCATGGGACTCAACACCTTAGCCGAACAGATGAGAGGGATCGTGGAGCAGTACAAGCTGGGTTAAAGTTTATCCGCTTTTCGATTGCAACCACATGGGAGTCACGGATGGACATACCTGAAGAACTCAGGCAGGAAATCATGGCCACTTTCCAGATCGAGCTGGAAGAACACGTGGGAAGTTTCAACAAGGGCCTGATCGATCTTGAAAAGGGACCGGAACCGGAGGCGAGGGATCAGCTTCTGACCGATCTTTTCCGTACGGCCCATAACCTGAAAGGGTCGGCAAGGGCCGTGGGTCTCAAGGATATCGTGACCATCGCAAATCGGCTGGAGGATCTTCTTGGCGCAATGCGGCGGGAGGAGATTTTTCCCTCTTCCGATCTCTTAGACATTATGTTGCCCGCCGTGGACGTCCTACAAGAGTCCATGGATGCCCATCTCAGGGGCGAAAAGCTGTCCATAAAGAAACGGGACCAGATTCTGGAAGCGATGGAGAAGGTCCTCAAAGAAGCGCCAGGACCGGAGGAATCCGAGACTATTCCCGGTTCGCCTCGTGTGAGTGGGCCGCGGCCCCGGAGTGGTGGGCAGACGCAAACCGAAACCCCCGTTCGGATATCCCCAATTCCCGATGCCGATTCAACGGATCCGGAACCAACGGATACAGACCCGGCGGTTGAAAAACCGGAACAAACGGAATCACCTCGCAACCGGCGTGGAAGTAATCCCCCATCCGCGGAGGATACGGTGCGCGTGCCCACAAGCAAACTGGACGCATTGATGGACGGCGTTGGCGAATTGCTGGTGGCGCGCATGACCACGGAACAGCGTAGAAGCGAACTGCGTGAGCTGCAGCGGCGGATGTCGCGCTGGCACAAAAACTGGCGCACGGTGCGCGGACACTACAACACGCTCCTTCGAAAACGAGATCATCAGCCCGATATGCCGCCGGAACTATGGGCTTTGATCGATTTTTTGGGCAAAAACGAGGACGAGATGAAGACCTTCGGCAGAGAACTGGGTCGCTTAGCCGCTGTTCTCTCTTCCGACCACAACCGGCTTTCTCTTCTGACCGACACCCTGGAGAAAGAGGTGCGCGGGGTGAGAATGCTGCCGCTCTCCACCCTGTTTGATCCATTTCCCCGCATGGTGCGAGACCTGGCCAGGGAGCGTGGAAAAGAGATCAACTTCGTCGTGGAGGGCGCCTCATCCGAGGTGGACCGCCATGTTCTGGAGGCCATGAAAGATCCCCTGACCCATTTGCTGCGAAACGCCGTGGATCACGGCATAGAGACTCCCGAGGTTCGGGAAGCAGTTGGAAAAGAGAGACAGGGCACCATTCTTCTCAGGGGATCTCAAAAGGGAAACACCATCGTTATCGAGGTTGTGGACGATGGGGCAGGGATCGAACTCCAGAAGGTGCGGGAGACAACGGTACGGCTTGGACTCTTCAAGGAGGAGGAGGCGCAAAAGCTGGGTGAGGCGGAAATCAAGGAACTCATCTTCCTCTCAGGGCTTTCCACCCTGGACCGGGCTACAGAGCTCTCCGGTCGCGGCGTGGGTCTGGACGTTGTTAAAAAAAGTGTGGAAGACCTGCAAGGCCTCATCGGGATAGAAAGCACCCCCGGTCTGACGACGTCCTTCACTCTTACCCTTCCCCTCACTCTGGCAACCAATCAGGTACTCCTGGTGGACGTGGGCGGTGAAATCATGGGCCTCCCTACCACAAGCGTGCATCGCATTGAGCGGGTGGAAAGAAAAGATGTGGGCAGCCTCGAAGGACATCCGGCCATCCGAGTAAACGGAAGGATCCTTCCTCTGCTCTCTTTGAGCCAAACCCTGGGTCTGGAACGGAGACAGTCGCAACGGCCATCCCAGGGAAACATGTCGGTGGTAATCCTGGGCCTTGCGGAGAAAAGAATGGCGTTTGAGGTGGACGGCCTGAAAGGAACCCAGGAAGTGGTGATCAAAAAGATGGGACCTCAACTGAGAAGGGTGCCGAACGTTCAAGGAGCCGCGGTCCTCGGCAACGGCCAGGTGGTCATGATTCTCAACATGGCGGATCTCCTCAGGACCACCGGGCCGGGGCCCACTCCGCAAATCCAGGGAGCAAAGGAGGCCCAACCAATTATCCGCGGACGTATTCTGGTGGTGGATGACGCCATCACCACCAGGACCCTGGAGAAAAACATCCTGGAAAACGCCGGATATCAGGTGCTGGTGGCGGCTGACGGAGAGGAGGGCTGGGCAATCATCCAGAGCGAGCTTTTGAGCGCCATTGTGGCGGATGTGGATATGCCGAGAATGGACGGAGTTCAATTAACCGAAAAGGTAAAAGGTAATGAGCTTTACAGGCATTTGCCGGTGCTGCTTGTGACCTCCCTTGAGTCCAGACAGGACAAGATCCGTGGCCTGGAAGCGGGCGCGGACGCCTATATCACCAAACAAACCTTTGAGCAGCAGGAATTGCTTGAAACCATTGAAAGACTGATAGGGTGACGCCTTGGGGCGAATGATGAATGATGAATTATGAATGATGAATGGAGGGATCATGACACGGGAAAACGAAAACAAGAGACCGGATATTCTTGAGCGATCAATTTTCTATTCTCTCCGAATCATAAGGCTTTATAGGGAACTGGAAAAAGATAGTGTCGGCAGGATTATCGGAAAACAGCTGTTGCGGTCAGGGACATCTATCGGTGCAAATGTTCATGAAGCCCAGGGCAGCCAGAGCAAAGCCGACTTCATTGCGAAGATGTCCATCGCTAATAAAGAGGCTCGTGAATCCGCTTATTGGATTCGGCTCATAAACGAAGCCGAGCTTATTGAAGAAAGTCGGATTTGTGATCTTTATGATGAAACCGATCAATTCATTAAGATTTTATCTTCCATTTTGATTAAAACAAAAGCTGGAATCAACAAGTGAAGGCACCCTTAAAACGCTTTTTCTTAACTTTTAATTCATAATTCATAATTTGAAAAGCGGAGCTTTCCCATGATTCGAGTGCTTGTTGTTGATGATTCTGCCACCATGCGAAACGTGATCACAGCTGTTCTCGAGAGCGATCCCGAACTCAAGGTAGCGGGACAGGCTCGAAACGGTAAAGAAGCCATTGCTCTTTGTCAGGAACTTGAGCCGGATATCATCACCATGGATATTCGGATGCCTGAGATGGACGGATACCAGGCCATCCAGCACATTATGTCAGAGTTTCCACGCCCCATCGTGGTTCTCACCACCACCCAGTCCGATCGAGAATTGGGGACCAGCTTCAAGGCCGTGGAATATGGCGCCCTCATGGTCTTGGGCAAACCCAGCGGGCTGACCGCCGATTACCGTGCCATTGAGGATCTGAGGGCCCAGGTAAAAGCCATGGCCGGAGTCAAGGTGGTGGGCAGACGCAGGCGACCGGAAGAAAGGCGGGATATGCCGGAACCCATGGGAAAACGCACCTATTCAAAGTCAGGACCGATTACGCTCATTGCCATAGGCGCCTCAACGGGCGGGCCGCCGGCCCTGCAGATGGTGCTGGGCAAACTCCCACGGAGTCCTCCGGTTCCCGTGGTCGTTGTCCAGCATATCAGTGAAGGTTTCGTAAACGGCCTGGCCCGATGGCTCCATGAAACGACCCGCCTGGAGGTAACGGTAGCTGAAAACGCCATGATCCTCAAACCCGGCATCGTTTATATTGCCCCCGACAATCGGCATCTGGCAGTGGGCTCGGAAGGAAGGGCATGGCTCAAGGAACTGCCGCCGGTGGATGGGCATCGCCCGTCGGTAACCACGCTCTTTGAATCCGTTGCCGTTCATTATGGTAAAAAGGGCGCAGGGGTACTGCTTACCGGAATGGGCGCAGACGGCGCGGCCGGACTCAAGAGGATACGGGATGCCGGCGGCTATACCATCGCCCAGGACGAAGAAACGAGTGTCATCTTCGGCATGCCGAAGGAGGCCATAAAACTGGGCGCAGCCATTGAAATAGCACCACTGGAGGAGATTGCTTCACTTCTGATTAAAAGAATGGAGTCTCAGG
Source organism: uncultured delta proteobacterium (assembly GCA_963747555.1). Taxonomy (GTDB): domain Bacteria; phylum Desulfobacterota; class DSM-4660; order Desulfatiglandales; family Desulfatiglandaceae; genus DUZB01. The sequence goes on along the minus strand of CAVVFZ010000023.1, from coordinate 64,296 downwards.
ATTTGAGAACCGCAAAGTGAATCGGCCAAATATGGAATCAACATCCATCATTACTACATCTTTTCTTCCTGGATACGGAGGTTTCCTATGATTCGAGTACTCATCGCCGATGATTCACCAACGGCAAGGGCTGTTATGGGGGCTCTGCTGGCCCAGGACCCGGAAATTCAGATCGTGGGATACGCAATCAATGGAGGTCAGGCAGTGAAAATGGTGGAACAATTCAAACCGGATCTGGTGACCATGGATGTGGAAATGCCCGATATGGATGGATTGGAGGCAACGCGGCAAATCATGGCCACCCGGCCTACCCCCATCCTCATTGTGACGGCCCATGCCGAATCGCCCAAGCTCAAAGTGGCTTTTGAAGCCATGAAGGCAGGCGCACTGGAAGTAGTCTCCAAACCAAACGATTTTGGCCAAGAGCCAAACGGGGACTGGGAACACGAGCTGCTGACAAAGGTAAAGGCTATGGTCAGTGTTCGCCCGAGAGCGACATTAGATCGATCGAACAGAGAAGATTGATCCTGCTGGAACAGGAAAAAGGAAGACGCTGCCATGGGCAATAAGATTCTGATCGTGGAAGACAGTCCCACCCAGGCCATGCTCCTGAGTGCACTGCTTGAAAAAGAGGGATACCGTGTCAGGGTCACGAGGGATGGTCTGGAGGGTTTGCAGGCCGCAAGGGAAGATAAACCCGACCTCATCCTTTCGGACATCCAAATGCCGTCAATGAATGGGTACGAAATGTGCCGGGCCATCAAATCCGAACCCTCCTTGAGGCTCACTCCGGTGGTCCTGCTCACTTCTTTATCCGATGCGGGGGACGTGCTGCGGGCTCTGGAGGTGAGGGCCGACTACTATCTGACAAAACCCTATTATGAGAAACACCTCCTTTCCAAGGTGCAGGCCATTCTCGAAATGCCGCCATCCAGCGAGGGGATGGAGCCTGATGAAGGGTTGACGGCCAATTTTTGTGGCCAACGCCATCCCATTCAGGCAAACCGGACGCAGATGTTGACCCTTCTCCTGTCCACCTATGAAAATGCCGTTGAAAAAAACCGCGATCTGCTGGAGACCCAGCGCCAACTGGAACAGGTTAACGAGGAATTGGAGAAGACGGTCAAGGAACTGCGGAAATCCAAGATCACGGCAGAGTCCGCGAACCGATCCAAGGATCATTTCCTGGCCAGCATGAGCCATGAGCTGCGGACGCCCCTGAATGCCATCATCGGTTTCTCTGAAATTCTTGAAGACATGCATTTCGGACCATTAAATCAAAAACAGATAAGGTATGTGACCAACATCCTCAACAGCAGCCGGCATTTGCTCCAGTTGATCAACGATATCCTGGACCTTTCCAAGGTAGAGTCCGGAAAGATGGAATTTCAGCCATCCAGGGTAAACGTCGGCACTCTTCTGAAAAACAGCCTGGTGATGGTCAAAGAAAAGGCCATGAACCATAAAATCGAACTCAAGCTGGAGATTTTTCGTCTCCCCCCGGACTTCCAGATTCTGGCGGATGAGCGGAAACTCAAACAGATCATGTTCAACCTTCTCAGTAACGCCACCAAGTTCACACCCGATGGCGGCTGCATTACTATCTCGGCGGGGATGCTTTTGCCGTCCACCATCGAGATATCCGTCATGGACACGGGCATCGGGATCAGAGCCGAGAACAGGGATCGCATCTTCGAGGAGTTCGTACAACTGGACTCATCGCATAACCGGCAATATGCCGGGACCGGTCTGGGACTGGCTTTGACCCGAAGACTCGTGGAAATGCACGGGGGGCAAATCAAACTGGAAAGCGCGGGTGAAGGAAAGGGAAGCACCTTTACGTTCTCCATCCCCACCAACAATCATTCCATTGTGGACAAGCAACCATCAAGGGTCAATCCGCGGGCCATCCTATAAATCTCCTGCAATGGAGGCAGGGGTCCGAGAGGTTCGTTTGAAAGGCAGCAAAAGAAGGAGGCAGAATTGGAGATAATGAAAAACATCCTGATCGCCGACGATGAAAAATCGATGCGAGATTTACTTTCCAATGCGCTGAAGAGGGAAGGCTATCGATGTTTTACAGCCTCAAATGGGATGGAGGCTGTAAAAATTGTTAAGAACAACGAAATAGACCTGGCGCTTTTGGACAAGGTAATGCCCCTGATGGACGGGATAGAGGCACTGAAGCGCATTAAAGAGATTGATGACATGGTTGAAGTCCTGGTGATCACCGGCTATGCGGATGCTGAGAGCCTGGAAGCCATGGTCGTGGATCATGGCGCCTATGACTACATCCTCAAGCCTTTTGAAATCAAGGAGCTCAAGCGCATCATCAAGGCCGCACTCCAGAAGAGGGAATTGAGGCAAAAAATTAGCCTCGATCGGGAAGAACTGGAGAAGAGAATGCGGGAACTGGAGAAGGCCTTTGAAGAGAGGACTTTTCAGTTGCGGGAATCCCAGGTTCGATACAAGAATATTGTGGAAAGCTCCCACGATCTCATCTGTATCGTTCAGAACGGATGTCTGGAATTCGTCAACCCAAGGGTGAGCGAACTGACGGGATATGCCGGGGAGGAACTCCTGAACAGGCCGTTTGTTAAACTGATTCACCCGGATGATAGTTCCCTTGTGACCGATCTGTACGGGAAAAGAGCGCAGGACGAGATCGTTCCCTCCGTGGATACCTTCCGGTTTCTCAAAAAGAATGGAGATGCCCTCTGGATGGAAAGCAGCATCGTAAATACATCCTGGAACGGGCAACATGCCACCCTGGCGGTGCTTCGTGACGTGTCCGAACGAAAACGGGCCGAAGAGGACTTGAGAAGCGCCTATGAAGCGGTGGAAGAAAAGGTCAACGAACGAACCCTGGAATTGAATCGGGCCAAGGTGGCTGCCGAAGCGGCCAACCGGGCCAAAAGTGAGTTTCTGACCACCATGAGCCATGAACTGGTAACCCCGTTGAACGCCATTATCGGCTTCTCGGAATTGCTTGAGAACCAGAGCTTTGGGGGACTCAACGAAAAACAGATTCGATATGTGGGCAATGTTCTCGCCAGCAGCAGGAAACTGCTCCGTTTGGTTCGTGATATTCTGGACCTTTCCCTGGTGGAAGCCGGGAAGATGAAGCTTCAGCCATCCAGATTCAACGTAAAGGAACTGCTCGAAAACAGCCTGGACACGGTCAAGGAGAAGGCCTTCAGAAATGGCATATCCCTGGACTTTCATATCGCTTCCGAACTGGAGGGGCTTACGGCGGTGGCCGACGCGCAGAAGCTCAAACAGATTCTGCATAATCTGTTGAACAATGGGGTGAAATTCACCCCCAAAGGCGGAACGGTGCACCTCAGCGCGCAATTGGTTTCTGAGCCCGATCCAGCCCTGCAAGAGAAAAACGTAAGATACCTTCAAATCAGCGTAGCCGATACGGGGATCGGGATCAAAGCGGAAGACCATGGGAAAATATTTCGCGAATTTAAGCAGTTGGATTCATCCTATAGCCGGGCATACGAAGGAACCGGGCTCGGTCTGGCCCTGAGCCGCAAGCTTGTTGAGATGCACGGAGGCCGGATCTGTATGGAAAGTGAAGGGTTGGGAAAGGGGAGCACCTTCATCTTTACGATACCCCTTGAAAAATGAGTAAGAGCAGGCGACATGGACAAAAAAAAAATACTTATTGTGGAAGACAACGAAATGAACCTGGAACTGGCAACCGACCTTCTCGAGCTTTCCGGGTATCTGGTCTTTGGCGCACAAACTGCCGAAGAGGGATTGAAGATGGCCGGAGCGGAATTGCCCGACCTGGTTCTGATGGATATCAGCCTTCCCGGCATGGATGGGCTTGAAGCGGCGAGAATATTGAAGCAGGATGAGCGGACCCGTTCCATCCCTGTGGTGGCCCTTTCAGCCCATGCCATGAAGGGAGACGAGGAACGCGCCTTGATGATGGGTTTTTCCGGATACATTACAAAACCGATCGATACCAGAGCCTTTCCTCAAGAGGTGAACCAGTTCCTGAATAATAAAGAGTGACGGGCACAAGGATACAGAGATGAACACGCCAAAACGATTGCTTATTGCGGATGACGAGCCCTTCAACCTGGAGTTGATGGAGGTCCTGGTCACCTCCTTCGGGCATGAGTGTGAAACGGCCCGGGATGGGTTCGAGGCCCTGAACAAAATGAACCGGGACATCGACCTGATACTTCTGGATGTGATGATGCCGGGGATGGACGGGTTTGAGGTGGCCCGGCGCATTCGCGAGAATCCGGAACTCAAGGACATCCCCATTGTGATGGTGACCGGCCTGGACGGAAAGGACGATCGGCTTCGCGCTGTGAAAGTGGGCGCCAACGACTTTATTGCAAAACCCGTAGACCGAATGGAGCTTAAAATTCGAACCGATAGCCTCTTGAAGATGAAAGAGGCCCAGGATGAGATCAAACAACACAAGGCCATGTTGGAGGAAACGGTGCAAAAACGGACCGCCTCCCTTCAAAAAGCCATTGAGGAGTTAAACGAGGCACAGCGCCTGACCTACAACGCCCATCTGGATACCATCCAGCGTCTTTCCATCGCCTCGGAATCCAAGGATGAAGGCACCGCCGAACATATCAAGCGCATGAGCAGGTATTGCGCCATTATTGCTCAAGGACTCAGGCTTCCCGCCGCGGAGGTAGACCTGATCCTCCACGCCAGCCCCATGCACGACGTGGGCAAGATCGGCATTCCCGACGCCATTATTCTAAAACCGGGCAGACTGGATCCCCATGAATGGCGGATCATGAAAGAGCATGCGGCTATCGGCGCCCGTATTTTGAGCGGGTCCTCGTCAGAACTGTTGCGAACCGGTGAAATCATTGCTCTGTCTCACCATGAAAAATGGGATGGCACGGGGTATCCAAAGGGTCTTGGTGGAGAAAATATCCCTTTTTATGGCCGCATATGTGCCGTTGCAGATGTGTTCGATGCCCTGACCAGCAATCGGCCCTACAAGAAGGCTGTGCCGAGCGAAGAGGCCTTCTCCATTCTGCGTGAGGAGCGAGGAACCCATTTCGATCCGGAAGTGCTCGATATCTTTCTTAGATTAAAAGATAACATTGCTGCAATTCAAAAGAAATATGCCGAAAAATAAAGAATTGGGAGTATCCATATGAACAAGGCGCTATATCGCCTGCGAAAGCTGGCGGAAGAAGAACTGGCGATCGGTGGGCCGCCCCTGGAAAATATGGGTACGCTGGAGATGTCGACGGTCATTGAGGAGCTGCGCATCCATCAGGTGGAAATAGAGTTGCAGAATGAGGAGCTACGGCGGAGTCAGGAAGAAACCCAAAAGGTACGCGCGAGATACGAGGACCTTTGGCAGCTTTCCCCCGTGGGGTATGTGATCCTTGACGAATTTCTGCGTATTAAAGCGGTCAACCGCAGCGCTCAAGAGCTTTTCAACAGGTCCCGGGACGTTCTTTTGGAGAGCCTTTTCACCTCTTTTCTTTTGTCCGACAACCAGGTGGCTGTTCATCTTCTGCTGGAAATGCCGACGGCGGGGGAGATTTCCCCGACACACAAAGTCTATCTGGTAAGGCGGGATGGTTTATTTCGCACCTGTCAACTGATTTGCAAACCTTTTATAGGGGAATCGGGAGAAAAAAATATTCAGGTCGTCCTCACGGACATTAGTGAGCTTGAAAAAGCCTACGATATCCTTGAAATGGAAAATCTCTCCGAGCGCAAGCAGGCCATGGAAGAAAAGAGAAGACTTCAAGTCCAACTCCAGCAGTCCCAAAAAATGGAAGCCATCGGGACACTGGCAGGCGGGATTGCCCATGATTTCAATAATATTTTAGCCATTATCCTCGGAAACGCGGAACTGGCCTCAAATGATGTTCCGGATTCGAATCCCGCAAGTGAGTTTTTGAAAGAAATCCGTCGGGCTTCCATCAGGGCAAAGAATATGGTCCGGCAATTGTTATCTTTCAGCCACAAGACTGAAGAAGAGAGTTCGCCCATAGATATGGCTCCCATCATAAAAGAATCCATGAAAATGCTCAGATCCGCCATCTCCACCAGCGTGGAGTTCAAACTGCACATTTCAAATGATCTATGCAGCGTCATGGGGGATGTATCCCAAATCAATCAAATTGTGATGAATCTGGTAACCAATGCAGTCGATGCCATGTCTAAACTTGGAGGAGTCCTGGATGTGACCCTGGACAATATTATTCTTCAGCAAGAAAAAACCTGCTTTGACAGGGTTCTCTCTCCCGGTCCCTACGTCAGGCTTAGAATGAGGGATAGGGGTGAAGGCATTGAACCCGAAATTATGGATCGAATCTTTGAACCCTATTTCACCACCAAGGAAGTTGGCAAGGGCACAGGAATGGGTCTTTCCGTGATTCACGGCATCGTAAAGAGACATGGTGGTGGTATCCTGGTCGAGAGCGAGCTTGGGAAGGGAACGGTCTTTGAGATCTATTTCCCCGCACTGGAAAACAAGACTGAGGTAGAAGAAGAGCCCGACGGAGAAATCAAACGGGGTTCTGAAAGAGTCCTTTTTGTGGATGACGAGGAGTCCATGGTGAACCTGAATCGCAAGCGTTTGGAGCGGTTGGGCTATCAGGTCAAAAGCACCGCAAAACCTGAGGAGGCCCTGGAATGGTTTAAAGCCGATCCGGATCAATTCGATGTTCTTTTAACCGACATGACCATGCCTCGAATGAGCGGAGACAGGCTTGCCGCGGAAGTTTTGAAAATTCGGCCCAATATGCCGGTGATCATCTGTACCGGCTACAGCGAGAGGATGTCGGCACAGAAAGCGGAGGTCCTCGGTGTGCGCAAATATATTGAGAAGCCCATAGATTTGCGGAATCTTGCTTCCGCCCTTCGGGAAGTTCTGGATGAAAAATAATCCATAGAATCCAGTCCGGTTTATTTGAAAGTCTGATTGAAGGTCTCCTAAAAGGATTTCATAAAAGAAATACAGTCCGTTTTGATGTGGGAGGAATGGCGCGATGGTAGAAATTCTGATAGATCGGATATTCGAAGATATCGTGGAAACAATACGTGAACCCCTTTTGGTGCTGGATTCGGATCTGAAGGTTATCTTAGCAAATGAAAGTTTCATTAATTCGTTCAAGGTAACACCGGAAGAAACCTTAAGCAATCTTATCTATGACCTTGGGAACCGGCAATGGGATATCCCCAGGCTTCGGGAACTGCTGGAAACCATTCTTCCCCAAGAAACAAGTTTTGACAATTATGAGGTTGAACACGATTTTGCCACCATCGGCAGGCGAATCATGCTGCTGAATGCTCGACAAATCGAGCGAGCGTGGGGAAAAGAACGGATCATCCTCCTGGCCATCGAAGACATTACCGAGCGCAAAGAGATAGAAGCCGGCCTGGAAAAGACCCGAAAAGAACTGGCGATCACCAAAAAAGTCGCGGATGACGCCCATGAATTCGCCGAGAACGTCATCAACACGGTGCGTGAACCCTTAATCTCTCTGGATCAAGATCTCAGGGTGGTCACCGTCAGCCGTTCCTTTTATGAATTCTTTAAGGTAAAGCCTGAAGAGACTGTGGGACGGCTAATCTATGACCTGGGCAACAAACAGTGGGATATCCCCAGGCTGAGGGAGTTGTTGGAAACCATCCTTCCCCAACAGACCAGCTTTGACAATTATGAGGTTGAACACGATTTTGCCACCATCGGCAGGCGAATCATGCTGCTGAATGCTCGACAAATCGAGCGAGCGTGGGGGAAAGAGCGGATCATCCTTCTGGCCATTGAGGACATTACCGAGCGCAGACAACTGGAAGATCTGTTATCCGAGTCTGAAATGCGCTACCGACGTATTTTTGAAACTGCCAGCGACGGGATCGTCCTCCTCGAAAAGGACAAAGGAAATGTCGTCCAAGTGAATGCGGCCACCGAGAAGATGTTGGGTTATTCCGAAGCGGAGTACATCGGGAAAAAGCTGCAGGATATGGGGGTCCCGCTCGATATGAGCGACTTCCCGGCAATAATGCGAGATTTGGACAAAAACGGCATTCTTAATTACGAGGATGTCCAGGTTAAGACCAAGTTCGGGCATACTATCGACACGGATATATATATGGTCGACAGGGCCAAGCTGGCACAATGTAATATTCGTGATGTCTCTGAACGAAAGCAAACGGAGAGGGACTTACAGAAAGCGCTTATGCAAGCCCACGAGGGTGTGATCAGGTGGGAGGCCATCATGACCTCACTGGGGGGAGGGCTCAGCATCCAGGATACCGATTTTGTCATTACCTACCAAAATAAATTTCTGAAAGATTTCAGAGGGCTTCACATCGGCGAGCACTGCTACACGGCCTATGAGAACGAAGACCGGGTTTGCGAAGGATGTCCTATCGCGATGGCTTACAGGGATGGAGGTGTTCATAGGGCCGAGCGGACGGCGACTGCCGGAGGGGAGACAATCCATGTCGAAATTACTGCCTCGCCTTTACGGGACATGCAAGGGAATATCGTGGCAGGGATAGAGTTGATACGGGATGTCACCGAACAGAAAAAGCTTGAAGCCCAACTCCGTCATGCCCAGAAGATGGAGGGCATCGGCACTCTGGCAGGGGGAATTGCGCACGATTTCAATAATATCCTCAATGTGATCATGGGATATGGCGCCATGGTCATGGACACCTTGGCAGCCGATAGTCAGTCAAAAAATGATATGCATGAGGTGCTCATCGCTGCCGACAGGGCTGCAATTCTCACCAAACGGCTGCTTACCTTCAGCAGAAAACAGCCCGTTGAAGTGAAGCTCATTAATATCAATGAACTTATCGTCGGCCTGCATAAAATGCTGCTCCGGATGATCAGGGAGAGCATTGATTTTCATTTGGACCTTGCGGACATGCCCTTGATAGTGCTGGCGGATGCCGGTCAATTGGAGCAGGTGCTGATAAATCTTGTCGTCAACGCCAAGGACGCCATGCGAGACGGGGGACGGCTGACCATCGGCACTGCCCTTGAAGAGGTCGATGAAGCATACGTTGCAGCGTATGGATATGGCAAGCCCGGAAGGTATGTGCTGATCACCGTTGCCGATACGGGACAAGGAATGGATGCGGAAACTCAGAAGAAGATATTCGAGCCTTTTTTTACCACAAAAGGGGTCGGAGATGGGACGGGGCTTGGCCTTGCCATCTCCTACGGCATAATAAAACAGCATAGCGGATACATCAAGGTCTACAGTGAATCAGGGGAAGGCGCGGTATTCAAAATGTATCTGCCTCTTAGTGAAGGAGCGGCCTCCCTGGACAAGAAAATGGAGGATACCACCCCTGTTAAGGGCGGGCATGAGACAGTCCTCGTGGCTGAGGACGACGCGTCCATGAGAAAACTATCAAGGATTGTGCTGGAGTCCTTCGGCTACACGGTTATCCAAGCGGAGGATGGGGACGATGCGATCGCAAAATTCATGGAGAACAGAGAACGGATCAGTCTCGTCCTGCTTGACATGATCATGCCGAAGAAAAACGGGAAAGAGATCAGTGCGATGATCCGGAAGGTTTGCCCCAATATGAAAATACTCTTCGCGAGCGGATATACCATGGAGATTCTCACGAACAAAGAATTGATAGAGGGCGGTTTTGACTTCATCCGCAAGCCTTTTCAATCAAAAGAACTTTTGGCAAAGGTGAGGGGGATTCTGGACAGATGAGTGAAAGAATACTGATCGTCGACGATGAGGATAGCAACCTCAGGCTGCTCACTCAGTGGCTCATTCCATTAGGCTATGACATTGAACTTGCCTCAAACGGGGAAGAGGCGGTGCGGAAGGCCAGGGACAGCAAGCCCGACCTGATCATACTTGATATCATGATGCCGGTCATGGATGGCTACGAGGCATGCAAAATATTAAAAGAAGACCCGGAGACAAAGAATATACCGATCATTATGGTGACGGCGCTTCACGATAGAGAATCGAGATTAAAAGGGCTCTCAGTTTCCGCCAATGATTTTCTTTCCAAACCCATCGATAAGACCGAATTAACCATCCGTGTCAAAAACCTTCTTAAGATCAAGGCCTTCGACGACTTTGTGCTCAGGCATAATGAGATACTTGAAAAGCAGGTGCGGGAAAAAACCCGGGACATTAGGAATGTGAGCAACGAGATGGTGCGGAAATTGACGGCAGCAGCGGAATTTCGGGATACGGACACAGGCGCTCATATAGCAAGAATAGGATTTTATGCGGGCAGGATGGCCAAGGCGATGGATATGCCGATGGACTTTATCGAGACGATAACTTTTGCGAGCCCACTGCATGACATCGGCAAGATCGGCATACCGGACAGCATCCTCTTAAAACAAGGCCCTCTTACCCGTGATGAATATGAGATCATGAAAACTCATGCCGCCATGGGCGAGAAGATCCTCTCGGGATCAACCCATCCCGGTATTCGGATGGCCGCCTCCATTGCCTTACATCATCACGAACGGTGGGACGGCGGGGGGTATCCAAGAGGGCTCAAGGGAGAAGAAACGCCGATTGAGGGCAGGATAGTCATCCTTGTCGACCAATATGACGCACTGCGGAGTCAAAGGCCCTATAAACCGGCTTTTGACCATCAACAGACGTTCAAGATTATCACCGAGGGTGATGGAAGAACCATGCCGAAACATTTTGACCCGGCGGTCCTCAAGACCTATAAGGAAATCGCACCCCTATTTGAAGAGATATTCGATCAGCATCAATTTATTAAGATGTAACCCTGTAAGGCTTTTTTATTTTGAGGATATATAGAGGACTGTCTGATGATCATAAAACCAACCTATGAAGAATTGGAACAAAGAATCAAAGAATTGGAAAATAACGCATTTGAGCGTAAGAGCGTAGAGGAGGCGCTGCGGGCGAGTGAAGTTTCGTATCGGACACTTGCTGAAAACCTTCCGGGGTTGGTTTATAGGGTATTCCTACTTGAAAACAACCGAATGCATTTTTTTAATGACCAGCTTCAATCTATGACCGGGTATAAAGAAGAAGAATTGAGAAAAGGCAGCGTTTGTTCAATCGACCCCTTGATCCTTCCAGAAGACCTTGTGGAGATTACAACCTCTGTAGAAGAAGCCATTAGAAATCAAACCCATTTTGAAGTGGAGTATCGCGTAACTCATAGGGATGGAGATATTCACCATTTTTGGGAAAGAGGCAGACCCATACTTGGCGGGGATGGAAAACCTCAATATATAGATGGGACAATTTTTGACATCACCGAGCGCAAGCAGGCCGAGGAGGCGCTTCGGGAGAGCGAGGTTCGTTATCGGTCGTTGGTTGAAAATCAAACAGATTTTGTCTGTCGCATCACCCCTGACGGGACGTTTACCTTTGTTAATACTGCGTATTGTCTTTTTTTAAGAAAAACAAAAGAAGAATTGATTGGGCAAAAATGGCATCTTCTACCTGTCGGTGACGATGTTACATTGATTCAAGAAAAACTGGAGACATTGTCTGCATCAAATCCGATAGTTGTCATAGAGAATAGAATACTATCCGGCGAAGGAAATGTTCATTGGATGCAGTTTCTAAATACTGGAATTTTCGATTCTTCTGGGGATTTACAGGAAATTCAGTCAGTAGGACGCGACATCAGCGAACGCAAGCGTGCGGAGGACTCTGCACTTGAGAGCAATGAGAAATTTCGCTCCATAGTGGACAACATCGGTATAGGTGTGGCACTGATCAGTCCAACAATGGAGATACTCGAACTGAACCACCAGATGCGTGTGTGGACGCCGGACATTAATCCGAGCGTGCGCTCGATTTGTTACCGAACCTTTAACAACCCGCCGCGCGACGAGATTTGCGATTACTGCCCGACGTGCAGGACGCTTCAAGACGGCAAAGTGCATGAAGGCACAACTGTCACACCGATAGCGGGCGGCCGGCGAAACTACCGCATCATCTCCTCACCTATTTTCAACGCCGAGGGCAGAGTGACAGCTGCAATCGAAATGGTCGATGACATAACCGAGCGTTTATCACTGCAATCCCAGCTCCAACAGTCCCGGAAAATGGAGGCCGTCGGGACCCTCGCAGGCGGGATTGCCCATGATTTCAATAATATTTTAGCCATTATCCTCGGATATGCGGAACTGGCCTCTAATGATGTTCCCGAATCGAACCCCATAAGTGGCGCTTTAAAGGAAATCTTTAAGGCTTCCATCAGGGCAAGAGATATGATCCATCAATTGTTAACTTTCAGTCGTAAGGCTGAAGAAGAGCGTTCGCCCATAGATATGGCTCCCATCCTAAAAGAATCCATGAAAATGCTCAGGTGCGCCATCCCCGCCAGTGTGGGGTTCACCCTGCACATTTCGAGTGATGTCTATGACGTTCTGGGCGATGCTGCTCAAATCAATCAGATTGCGATGAATCTGGTAACCAACGCAGCCGATGCCATGTTTGAAGAAGGGGGGATACTGGAAGTGACCCTGGGCAATATTCTTCTTCAGAAAGAAAAGGTATGCCTTGATAGGGTTCTCTCTCCCGGTTCCTACGTCAGGCTTAGAATAAAGGATACGGGTGAAGGCATTGAACCCGAAATTATGGACCGGATCTTTGAACCCTATTTCACCACCAAGCAAGTAGGCAAGGGTACGGGAATGGGCCTTTCCGTGGTTCACGGCATCGTAAAGAGAAACGGTGGTGGTCTCCTGGTTGAGAGCGAACCCGGGAAGGGAACGGTCTTTGAGATCTATTTTCCCGCACTGGAAATGAAGGCTGAGGAAGAAAAGGAGCCCGACGGTAAAATCGAAGGAGGTTCTGAAAGAATCCTTTTTGTGGATGACGAGGAGTCCATGGTGAATCTGAATCGCATTCGTTTGGAGCAATTGGGCTATCAGGTCAAAAGCACCACAAAACCTGTGGAGGCCTTGGAATGGTTCAAAGCCGATCCGGATCAATTCGATGTCATCATAACCGACATGACCATGCCTCGAATGAGCGGAGACCGACTGGCTGCAGAAGTTCTGAAAATCAGGCCCCATATGCCGGTGATCATCTGTACCGGCTACAGTGAGAGAATGTGCGCCAAAAAGGCAGAGATACTTGGTTTGCGCAAATATATTGAAAAGCCCATCGACTTGCGGAATCTTGCTTCAGCACTTCGCGATGTTCTGGATGTGAAATAATCCATGGAATCAATCCGGTTTATTTGAAAGTCTATTGAAGGCTATCCAATTGCCATCTCAATGATAAGGAAGTGCTATTGTGGGCTTATTGGACGTGCAAACCATCGTCTTCAGCTATGTGGTCATGAACATCATCTGCGTGTGGTTTATCGTTCCGCTGTGGCGGCAGAGCCGGAACCGTTACGCGGGTATGGACTTTTTGGCGATTGATTTTATCTTTCAAGCGGCGGCGCTCGTCTTGATCATTCTGCGCGGCGCCATTCCGGGCTGGATGTCATTACGGTTATCCGACTCTCCGACGGACAGATTGTCGAAGTCAACGATGCCAAGTAATTCTTCTTTCACCTGTGAGTTTTCATCTACCCTTCAATAAGGACCAAACTATGGACAATTCGCGGAAAAGCCTGCGAGAGCTGGCGGAAGAAAAGATGGCCGATGGAAAGTATTCCCCGGAAGAAATGCCGTCCGGCGAGACGGCGGAACTAATTGAGGAGTTGCGCGTCCATCAGGTGGAGCTGGAGCTGCAGAACGAGGAGCTCCGGAGGAGCCAGGAAGAAACCGAAAAGATACGCAGGCTTTACGAGGAGCTTTGGGAGCTTTCCCCCGTTGGGTATGTGATCATTGGCGAATTCGGGCGCATCACAGCCGCCAACCGCAGTGCTCAAGAGCTTTTCGGCAGGCCTCAAAACGCCCTTTTGGAGGCTCGTTTCACGGATCTCCTTATGCCCCAAGACCAGGTGACGGTTCATCTTCTGCTGGAAAAGCTGACGGTGGGGCAGATTTCTTCAACACATAAAGTTCGCCTCGTCAGGCCGGATGGCTCATTTTGTACCTGTAAACTGTTTTGCAAATCTTTTAAGAGGGAATCGGGAAAGAGAAATATTCAGGCCGTTCTCACGGACATCAGTGAGCTTCAAAAATCCCGTGATGAACTCAAATTGCGAGTGCGGGAACGTACGGTAGAGCTCGAAAAAGCCAACGTCAAGCTTATAAAATCCAACAGGCAGCTTGAGGAAGTCAACAAAGAACTGCAGGACTTTGCCTATATTGCATCCCACGATCTCCAGGAGCCACTGAGAAAGATTCAAACCTTCGGAGATATGCTGGTTGCCGAATACGCCGCCGCCCTGGCCGAACCCTTTAAAGACTACCTCGATCGCATGCAGAAGGCCTCGGTAAGGATGAGAGACCTCCTCGATTCCCTCCTGGCATATTCTCGCGTGACCACCAAGGCCCAGCCGTTAAAGGCGACGGATCTCAAAATATCGGTTGAGAAGGCATTGTCCAACCTGGAAGTCATGATCGAGGAAAAGAATGCCCGCGTGGAAGTCAAGGACCTGCCGACAATAAGGACCGACCCGGTTCAAATGATCCAGCTTTTCCAGAACCTGATCGGAAACGCCTTGAAATTCCACCCGCAAGATAAAGCGCCCCATGTGAAAGTCTATGGACGCCTGAAGGATGGAGGCGGGGCCTATGAGATCTGTGTGGAAGACAATGGCATCGGATTTCAAGAGCAATATTTAGACAAGATTTTCCTTTCGTTCCAGAGGCTGCATGGGAGAAGCAGCGTGTACGAGGGGATGGGTATGGGGTTAGCGATCTGCAAGAAGATCGTGGAGCGCCACGGTGGCGAGATCACCGCGAAAAGCGAGTTGGGAAAGGGGTCTACCTTCATTGTTACCTTTCCCGCGGAAAAAAAATAGGGGATTGGTTCTTGAGGGTATCTGGAGGATCTTCTGATGGCCAGAAAGCCAACATATGAAGAATTGGAGCAAAGGGTCAAGGAATTAGAAAATGAAACCTTTGCGCGCAAGCAGGCAGAAGAGGCGATTCAAGCAAGCGAGGATCGTTTTCGCTCGCTTTTTGAGAACAGCATGGAGGCCGTGTTGCTGACTGAAACTGATGGAACCGTTTTGCATGCAAACCAGGCTGCGTGCGAGATGTTTGCGTGTTCGGAGGAAGAGCTTTGTGCTGCTGGTCGGCAGGGAGTCGTGGATCTATCCGATCCCCGTTTAGTGCCTGGACTGGAGAGGCGGGCTCTTACCGGTAAGGTCATGGGTGAACTGACTTTTTTACGTAAAGATGGATCAAGGTTTCAGGGCGAGGTATCGAGTTCAGTGTTTCCAGACAAGGAAGGACGTAATCGATCCAGTATGATTATTCGAGACATCACGGAACGCAGGCTGGCGGAACAGACTGTCCGGGACGATGAGGAGCGTTTCCGTGCTGCCTTCTCGGCAAGCCCAATTGCCAGCGTCATCAGCATTCAGGATAACGGCGTCTGGATCGATGTCAACCAGGCGGCCCTCGACATGTTTGGATACACCCGTGAGGAAGTTATAGGGAAAAGTGCGCTGGAGACTAATCTTTGGGTCGATCTGAACGATCGGCAAAATATCGTGGCGGCGCTGGGTCGGAGCGGGGGGGTCAGGAATCAAGAGGTCCGGCTTCGTCGCAAGGATGGCAAAATAATGATTGCGTCTGTGTCCGCGCAGGCCCTGACATTGAATGGGGTGAAACATATTCTGTTCGTTACAGAAGACGTCACTGAACGAAAACGGGCCGAGGAGATGTTGAAAGATAATGAAGCCTTCTTAAAAACACTGATCAATGCGATCCCGACTCCTGTCTTTTATAAGGGCCGGGACGGAAAATATCTTTGGTTCAACAGCGCTTTTGAAACGTTTTTGGGGACAACAAAAGAATGTCTGATAGGGAAGTCGGTGTTCGACGTCCATCCGCCGGAATTGGCGGAAATATACCATGCCCAGGATAGCAGACTTTTCAATAGCGGGGGGGTACAGTATTACGATTCGCAGATGAAAAATAGGCGCGGTGAGCTGCGCGATATCATCTTCAACAAGGCAGTTTTTACCGACAGCAGGGGAGCTGTTACCGGACTGATTGGGGCAATTACAGACATCACCGAGCGCAAACAGGCCGAGGAAGAAAAGAGGAGACTTCAAGCCCAACTCCAGCAGTCCCAAAAAATGGAAGCCATCGGGACACTGGCAGGCGGGATTGCCCATGATTTTAACAATATTTTAGCCATTATCCTCGGATATGCGGAACTGGCCTCCAATGAGGTTCCCGACTCGAATCCCATAAGTGGCGCTTTAGAGGAAATCTTTAAGGCTTCCATCAGGGCAAGAGATATGATTCGTCAATTGTTAGCTTTCAGTCGTAAGGCTCAAGAAGAGAGTTCGCCCATAGATATGGCTCCCATCATTAAAGAATCCATGAAAATGCTCAGATCCGCCATGCCCACCAGTGTGGAGTTCAAACTGCACATCTCGAATCATCTATGCAGCCTTATGGGAGATGCCGCCCAAATCAATCAAATTGTGATGAATCTGGTAACCAATGCAGTCGATGCCATGTCTAAAATAGGAGGAGTCCTGGATGTGACCCTGAACAATATTATTCTTCAGCAAGAAAAAACCTGCTTTGACAGGGTTCTCTATCCCGGTCCCTACGTCAGACTTAGAATGAGGGATACGGGTGAAGGCATTGAACCCGAAATTATGGATCGAATCTTTGAGCCCTTTTTCACCACCAAGGAAGTTGGCAAGGGTACAGGAATGGGCCTTTCGGTGATTCATGGCATCGTAAAGAGGAATGGTGGCGGTATTCTGGTTGAGAGCGAACTCGGGAAGGGAACGGTCTTTGAAATCTATTTTCCCGCACTGGAAATGAAGGCTGAGGAAGAAAAAGTGCCCGACGGTACAATCGAAGGAGGTTCTGAAAGAATCCTTTTTGTGGATGACGAGGAGTCCATGGTGAATCTGAATCGCAAGCGTTTGGAGCGGTTGGGCTATCAGGTCAAAAGCACCACAAAACCTGAGGAGGCCCTAAAATGGTTTAAAGCCGATCCGGATCAATTCGATGCTATTATAACCGACATGACCATGCCTCGAATGACCGGCGACCGGCTGGCCGCGGAAGCTTTGAAAATCAGGCCGCATATGCCGGTGATCATCTGTACCGGCTACAGTGAGAGAATGTGCACCAAAAAGGCAGAGATACTTGGTTTGCGCAAATACATCGAGAAGCCTATCGGCACCCGGAATCTGGCTTTAGCGCTTCGAGAGGTCTTGGAGGGAACATAATCCCTTTACTCTAATGGAAACTCAGGCAATCTCATGAGACTTGAGTTTTCTAAGCAGGGTTTTGTAATCCACCTTGAGCCTCCTGGCCGTCTCGCTCTTATTCCCCTCAGTCTCAGCAATAACGTCCTGGATCAGTCGTTTTTCAATCATATTCTTGAACTTTGTTATCATCTCCTTGAACGATCCTTGATTGTCGCAAGGGGTGACGGAAACCTGAAGGCCGGTCCCCTGATTGCCGGAGTCTGGATGGTACGGTAAGGGCAGATTTCCGGGTCCGATGACAACATTTTCCTCACACGTGAGGACAGCCTGTCGAATCACGTTTCTCAATTCCCGCACGTTTCCGGGCCAGGGATATCCGGACAGCGCGATCAGGGCCTCTTTGCTGAAACCTTCACAGGCCTTTCCCAGTTCCCTTCCCGCCTCGTCCATGAATTTTTTTGCTAAATAGGGGATGTCCTCTGTTCTATCTTTGAGAGATGGAATTTTGATGGAAAACTCGTTCAGCCGGAAGAAGAGATCGGATCGGAATTTTCCGGATTCCACATCCTCCGACAGAGACTGGTTGGTAGCTGCCACTATTCTGACCGAGATCGCGACGGATTTTTTACCTCCCAATCGCTGTACCACCCTCTCCTGTAAGGCCCGGAGGAGGGTCTGCTGGACATTATAAGAAAGGTTGCCCACTTCATCCAGGAAAAGCGTGCCCCCGTCAGCCATTTCGAAATATCCGGGCTTGTCTCTCTCCGCCCCGGTAAAGGCGCCCTTCATGTAGCCGAATAATTCACTTTCAATGAGCGCATCCGGAATAGCGCCGCAGTCTACGGCAACGAAAGGTCGGTCCTTAACCTGGCTCAGATCGTGAATGGCTCGGGCCACAAGTTCTTTCCCGGTTCCACTCTCCCCTTCAATAAGCACTGTAAATGAAGTGGGGGCCACCCTTTCCACGTTACGGACGAGTTTCTTTATGGGGTCGCTGCTTCCCATCTTCTGGTGAAGGGATACCCGCCCGTTGAGAACTTTTCTCAGATGAGCGGCCTCACGCTCCAGATCCTGTTTTTCCAAAGCCCTCCATACACTGAAGAGAAGCGCATCCTGGTTCAGCGGTTTTGTAATATAGTCATACGCACCCATTCTCATGGCCTTAACCGCAATTTTTATCTCTGCATATCCTGTGATAATGATGATGGAGGCTGTCGGCAAAAGGAATTTCATCTCTTTTGCAATTTCAAGGCCGTCTCGTCCAGGCATGCGATAGTCCATGAGAACCAGGTCCGGTCTCTCCTTTTTGAAACGTGAAAGACCCTCTTCGCCGCTCCGGGCCTGAAGCACGTCGTAATCCAATTTTTCCAGCATGCGGGCCGTAAGCCAGAGAAAATCCGCATCATCATCAACCAGCAATATTTTCTTTTTGGTTGCGGTCATGTTCCGCCTTTATCCCTTTCAAAACACCATTTCGCTGATTTTTTTCAATGGGGCCACTCCACGGACCGGATCGGGAAAAAGAGGCGCCTGCACAATGGTTCGCAAAGGAAAACGTGCAAGCGTTCTCTGAATACAAGACTGCTGTTCCATCCGTTTCCGGGAGCAGAATCCGCAATCCGTCCAAGGCAGCACCATGTTCATGACAACATGTTCGCATGGCACATCTGCTTTTTCAAGGGCATTTATGAGGCGTTCCAGTTCCAGAAAGGCCATACGTTCGGGGATGGTGACGCTCACAAATCGTGTTTTTTGAATATCTGTAAGGGTTTCCTGAATTTTTCGCACATTTTTTGAAAGGGCCAGGGCTTTTTCCGCGGCCCCTGTTAGGCGGACGACTCCCTTGTATTTCATCAGGAGCCTGAAAAAAACCTTCAACCACTGTCTGACAAGGTCGGGCAAATCCAGAAAACGCAGGAGATGGCCGGTGGGCGAGGTGTCCAGCACAAGAATATCAAATGTCTTTTCTTTTCGTAACTCCATTATTTTATCAAGAGACATGATCTCATCCAGACCGGGAGGAGCCATGTCAAGCATTCCGGTCATCACCTGACGATCGAACCGGATATCCGCGCCTCCCCCCAAAAAATGGTCAAAAAGAGCTTCCACATCCTGTTTAAAGGTCTCTTTGAAATTCATCCAGAGCTCTTCAGGATCAATTTCCAGTGCATGAAGGTTGCTGTCCGATGCCTGATGTCCGATGTCCCCTGCCCCCTGCCCCCTGCCCACTGCCCACTGAATGGGTGTGATATGGTTTCCAATGGGGATATCAAAAGAATCAGAGAGAGAGTGGGCGGGATCGGTTGAGAAAAGAAGAATCTTTTTTTCCGGATGCCGACGGGCCAGATGGAGTGCCGCGGCCGAGGCAAGGGTAGTTTTGCCGACGCCCCCTTTTCCGCCGAAAAGAATAAACTCCAGGCCGGGATGGAGAAAGATACGGTTTTCGGATTCTTGGACCGATTTTGCGGTTTTCAACGGTTTTTCAGGTATGGGAATACCCGCTAAATAATCCGCCGTTTGTTCCAGTGCCTCAAGTCCGTTAATTTCATGCGAAAAAAGAGGAATCCGGATTTTCTTTACATCGAAAAATGTTTCATCGATTTTCTGAAGCGCCTGTTTTTGATTGTCCCTTCTGGAGCTGCAGAATTGGCAGCCCCCCCTTTGTGCAACATGGTTTACAATGATTTCCCGCACCGGCGTGTGAATTTTTCCAAGGGACACCAACAACTTTGTGGTTTCATGGACGCTCATGAGTTCAGGAATCAACACCGGAACAAAGCGCGTGGTTTCCTGGTTGGAAAGCATTTTTTGAACCGCACTTACGTCTGAGGAAAGGTTCTCTAAAAAAAGGTCGCATTCATCTTTGATATATTTTTTCCCCGTAAACTTTCTGAACATGTAGCGATGCTTTTGTTGCATCAGGTCCATCACTTCAATCCATTTTTTCATCTGCTCAGGCAGATTGAGCATCCGAACCGTGTGTCCCGTGGGGGCCGTATCCACGACCAAGGTATCGAAATCCCGCTTTTTCAGGAGTTGCGCCATTTCAATGACAGCCATGACTTCGTCCATGCCGGGCAGGGAAAGGTCCAGAAAATCAGTGATATCTTCCTGGTCAAAATAGGTGCCCCGTTCCACCAGTTTACCCATGACGGCATGGTTTTTCCTTTTGAACTGGTCGATGAGTTCAGGTGCATCCAATTCACGGGCAAAGAGGTTGGTCAGTGGGCAGTGTGCAGTGGACAGTGAACAGTAGTCATTAGTCATTGGTTCCCGGACCTTGGGCTTTGGACCCGGTTCAGCTATCTGCCCGCTGCGTACTGACCGCTGTTCATTAGCCCCTGCCCACTGGACCGGCGTCACCCGATCCCCGATCGGCATACCGAGACTGTCCGACAGGGAATGGGCCGGATCTGTAGAGATGATAAGGACTTTTTTTCGGCCATGGGAAGCTTTGGCAAGATAAAGGGCTGCCATGGCGGCCATGGTGGTTTTGCCCACGCCGCCCTTTCCGCCGAAGAGAATGAGGCGGAGATTTTCATTGGTTAAGAATTCAGGGATATTGTTCGTCATGTTTCAGCAATTCTCATTTTGGCTTTTTGCCTAAAACCGGCCATGGGGGTCTGTCTCAAAACGGCGCCAAAATCCATTGGTCATTCCCCCGGCCCAGACCCGATGATAGATCTTTAGAGTTTGAAATGATCTATCCCACCACATCAAAATGAAAACACGTAACCATGGACGCGTCGCGCCGGGGCGGGCATGGCACGGCGGTAAAGCTTCAAAATTTGGCTAAGATCAGACACCTGTAAAAGGAATCCTGTGCAAAAACCGTCTTACCGCCTGTTGTGTAATGTTAAGATGGAATTATGCCTCTGCAAAAGGTGTCCGAAGCGAACCATTGGCGCCATTTCGAGACAGACCCCCATGGCCTCAGATTGCAGAGAATACAAAATGAGAATTGCTGGTCATGTTATCAATCCCTTGACAAAGAAGGGGACGAATCTCTGTTGAATCTTATTTCCAGCAGGTTATTTCGGATCTGCAGCTGATAGCCTTCAGGGCTTACCTCCGACCCCAAGGGCAGTTCCACCCGCAGGGAAGCGCCGATTTTATGGCACCTGACGGTGACCCGGTCGCCGTTAAAATCAAGCTTCAGATCATCCGGGGAAATTCCTTTGACTTCCATGATCACTCGGATTTGTTCTCCTTCGTCAAAGATGTCCACCAATCGTTCCGCGTTGGGCAGAAAACGATCTTTTCTCCCGATCAACCACCAGCTGAAAAGGGTTATTTCTCCGGTCTCGGAGTCGATTTTTCGTTTTTCAAAGGACAGGATGGGGCATCCCAACTCTTTTTCAGCGATGGGGTTAATCGTATCGCGGATGACCACCAGGACATGCATGTGGTTGGGCGCCTGGATCAGTTCGGCCAGTTGGTTGATCCTGGCGTGGCCGTTTTCCCAGAGATACCAAAGGATATCCCTGCCGTCTGAATCCAACTGCCCTGAAATTTTCTCAATCGTCGAAAGGTCCACCTTCAGGAAGCAAAGTTGCTGTATTTTCTTTTTCCAGAGGGGAATCTTGTTGGTGATAAATAGGACGTTTCCGTCTCTTCGTCCCTTTTCTCCAAGAAACG
Organism: uncultured delta proteobacterium; assembly: GCA_963747555.1. Taxonomy (GTDB): domain Bacteria; phylum Desulfobacterota; class DSM-4660; order Desulfatiglandales; family Desulfatiglandaceae; genus DUZB01. Next base: position 42,387 of record CAVVFZ010000023.1, on the reverse strand, counting down.
TAATCCGCAGGGTGGGCCTGGTTTTCAGGACATAATAGTGTTTTTCATCGTGCAGTTTCCGGATGTTTTCAAGGGGAACCTGAAACCGAATCTCGGGTCTCAGGAAGAAGATAAGCCGCTTGTTGGTCAGAAAGCATTCCACGGGGCGCCAACCGGTCCGATGGGTTTGACGAAAACCGCCCTGATCCGTAAGGATAATATCTTCCCCGGGGAGGAACTCCGGTTTCGATTTGGGTAGAGGGGGCATGCTTCTTTTCGCCTGACGCATAGGGCCTCGTGTGAAACTTCAACTGGTTATTTGTTTTTGAACCGCAAAAACACAAAGGACGCAAAGCCTTTTTCGAATCGTTTTTCCGTTCCGATTCGGTAAAAAAACAAAATCTTAGCGTTCTTTGCGTCTTGAGCGAAGCGGGCGGTAAATAGTCGTGGGAATGTGTAACTTCAGCTGTCGATATATTTTGTTCCCTAATCTGCGATTCGCATTCCGAAATCACTTCTCTTCCAGCAATTTTCTCAAATCAACGGTCAAATCCGCGATCACTTCGGGATCCCCTTCAAAAAGGGCTTCTTTCAGATCGAAAACGGCATCCTCGATGAGACTATCATACGCTTTCGACAGCATTTTTTTCCCGGGCTCCGCCACGGCGTATTCCGCTGCGCGGATCATGCTGTCGGCCCGAATATTGATCTGCGTCTCTTCCCGCCTTTGCTTATCTTCTTCGGCAACGGCCTCCGCCTCCCGAATGGCCCTGGCCGCATCTTCATCGGACAGCAGGTGGGATGCGTCGATTTCGATGCCCGTCTGCTGTTCCGTATAAAGCTCCATGGCGGATACGTGTACAATCCCGTTTACATCAATTTCAAAGGTTACCTCCACCTTGCCCTTTCCCCTGGGAAGGGGCGGAAGGTCGGTCAATTTAAACTGCCCAAGACTGATATTGTCTTCCGCCATCTCCCGCTCTCCCTGAAGGACGTGAAAATCCATTTCGACCTGGTTGTCCTCCGCATTGGTGAATATCTGCCCCGCTGAAGTGGGAATGCTGGCGTTTCGTTCGATGATTCGAGCAAACAGCCCGCCCTCTGTTTCAATGCCAAGGGAGAGGGGCGTGACATCCACCAGAACCACGTCGGAAATTTCTCCGGTGAGAACCCCGGCCTGAACCGCGGCGCCAATGGCCACCACTTCATCGGGATTGAGGCGGGTAAAGGGTTTCCTATGAAAGATCTCTTCCACCAGACGCCTCACGGCGGGCATTCGGGTGGAACCACCCACCAGCACGACCCGATCAATTTGTTCAGGGGTCAGACGGGCATCCTTCAGTGCCTGTGTGGTGGGTCCCAGGAGCCCGTCGCGCAGATCAGCAGTAATCTCTTCGAAAGTATCCCGGTCCACGAAGATCTGTTCCCCTTCGCCCCGGTTATGGGCCATTTTCAAAAAACGGAGGGGAATCGTCACGGATGAATTGAAGGAAAGGTCCCTTTTGGCCTTTTCCGCGGTCTCCTTCAACCGTTCGAGAGCCAACGACCCAACATGAATATCCTGCCCACAGAGATCCAGAATCTCTTTCAGAAGATGCTGGACGAGTCTTTCATCCCAATCATCCCCACCAAGCCGGGTGTTGCCGTTGACGGATTTTACGTGAAAGATGCCATCCCCTAATTCCAGGATGGATACGTCAAAGGTTCCGCCCCCCAGATCCCATACGAGAATGGTTTGAATCTTTTCACGATCCAGGCCATAGGCCAACGATGCGGCCGTGGGTTCATTGATGATGCGCATCACATCGAGACCCGCCAGGATTCCTGCCTCTTTGGTAGCCTGTCGCTGGCTGTCCGTAAAATAAGCGGGAACCGTGATCACCGCCTTTTTAACCGGCATTCCCAGGTAGGCCTCCGCATCGGTTTTTATTTTTCGCAGGATAAACGAGGATATTTCCTGGGGAGAATAGTCTTTGCCGTTGAGGGAGACTCTGTAATCAAGGCCCATATGCCTTTTGATTGAGCTGACGGTATTCTTGGGATTGGCCGCCGCCTGTCTCTTGGCTACCGAGCCCACCAGGCGATGTCCGTTGGCTGTTTCCGCCACGACGGAAGGCGTCAAATTTTCTCCTTCCGCGTTCGGGATCACCCTGGCCTGACCGTCTTCTATTACGGCAGCCACCGAATAGGTGGTGCCCAGGTCTATGCCGATTGCCTTTGTCATGTTCTCCTTTTATGAACAGTGGTTAGTGGACATTGTACAGTGGACAGTGAACAGTGAGCAGTGATTATTTTTTGAGTTTGGAAATGAGGGAAAAAATCATTTTTCTCAATTCCGTGATTCTTGTCGAAAGCAATTCATGATCTTTTGAATCCATGTAGCCAAGTCTGTTCGCAATGATCAATTGAGTATCTAATTCAGCCAGCGACCCAAGTGCGATATATAAAAACTGCTTGAATTCACCTGTATGCTGGCGAGATTGTCCTTCCGCGATGTTGGAAGGCACTGAAACCGCTGACCTCTTGATTTGGTCTGATAACGCATAGAGTTCTTCTCTCGGAAAGCGTTTGGCGATTTCATAAATATCAACCACCAAGTCAATCGCCTTCTTCCAAATTATCAAGTCCTTGTAAGATCGTATTTCGCTGTCCACGCTATCCCCTTCCACCTACTGTCCACTGTCCCCTGAGCACTGTCCACTAACCCCTGTCCCCTACCCCTACCTATCTTCCTGAAACTGTTTGAGGGTATGCACGATTTGTTCCTCTGTGAATGGTTTGTCGATAAAGCTGTGGACCCCTTTCTCTTTCGCGTCCACCATCCGTTCTTCGCTGCCGTATGCGCTGATAATCACCACAAGGGTCTCCGGGCTTTGCTCCTTGATGAAGGGAAGGATGTCCATGCCGTCTCCATCCGGCAATTTGAGGTCCAGGAATATGAGATCGGGCTTTTTCTCCAGCAAAGAGATGCCATGATAGATGCTGTTGGCCGTGGATACGGTATACCCTCTTTCTGTCAGGGCACTTGCCAGGAGCCAGCAAAGGTCCTCTTCATCATCAATAATCAGAATGCTTCGGATCTTTTTCTTGGGAAACAGGGGAGGGGCTTGTTCCGCCTTTTTTCTTCTCAGTCTCTCCTTTTCCCGCCTTTCGAAATAGGGCTGCAGCTCCTGCAATTCTTCGGGTTTACGCCATCCCGAAAGTCCGCTTCGCCACACAAGGGCTTCATCCCGCTTGATGATCCCCTTGAGGATCCAACTCTTGAGTCTGGCATGATACACCGCGCTGTAGGTGTCCGCGCCCCGTCTTACATCGTATTTGAGTTCTCGCATGGGGCGGCTCTAATGAATGGGTATGGAAATGGTAAAAAGTGTCCCTTTTTCCTGTTGGCTCTCGACACTGATGGTTCCTCCATGACTGACGATCGTTCCATAGGTCATGGAGAGGCCAAGGCCGATTCCGGAGGCCTTGGTGCTGAAAAAAGGGTCGAATATGCGAATAATATCCTCTTCCGGAATCCCTGTTCCCGTATCCTCGATTTTGACCACGAAATAGCTTCCTTGAATCTCCGTGGTAACCGTCATGACGCCCCCTTCGGGCATGGCGTCCAGGGCGTTGATCATAACGTTTGAAAAGACCCGGGTCATCTGTTCCCTGTCCACGCTGATGACCGGGAATCCAGAACAGTAGTCCTTCCTGATTTCCACCTGGTGGGAGGTGATCTTGGCCTTGATGGAATCAAGGGTATTTTCCAGGATACCGTTGATGTCGTGGGGCTGGACGTTGAGTTTGGGTGGTCTTGCGCAGTTTAAAAGTTCGGTAATCAAAAAATTGATCCGTTCCGTATTTCGAATGATGATCTCGATATGTTTGGCCCAGGGGCTGTCCTGGGAAAACGCCTCTTTCAGTTGTCTTACCGACATGGACACATTGGTGAGAGGATTCCGGATCTCATGGGCGATGCTGGCGGCGATCCGTCCCGTAAAAGCCAGCCTCTCGGAGAGGACGGACTCTTCCTTTCGGTTCTTTCGTTCTTCGTTCGTGTTTTTAACGGGTGAATCCATTTCCTTCCCTCGTGTGAAACTTCATGGTTTTTTGGTTTCAGGTGTCAGGTTTCGGGTGTCAGGTTTACCGTGCCTCCGCGACCCTGCTCGAAACCCGGTGCTTTTCAATATTGTCACTGGTTGCTCGTCGCTTGTTATTTGTTCTCCTGAAACCTGAACACTGAAACCTTGTTGAGAAGTTTCTGTCTCGATCTGACTGACATCTTTTCCGGTCAGAGGCGCAGTTCATCTCAAGATCCCAACAGGTCAAGCCGGAGCTTCCATCTCCAAGATTTGCCTTGCCGCTACGGGTCTGGTCCAACCACATTCAGCGCAGCCTTCTTCCAGCAGTACCCGGGCAAGATCGAGTCTGCCGCACCGGGGGCAGGTCTCCGTTTCCTCTCCGGAAAGATCCTGAACGTGATATCCTGCATTGCAAACGGCGTCTTCCAGTCCTTTTTTCAATTGCTGAACATGCATCGCAGTCAATCGCCGCCGCCTGTTCCCCCCCAGCAGGAGGTGCAGTTCCTGCCGAGCTCTCTTTTCAGGAGAAGCCTTGCCTTCATTCACCGCCAGTCCCCGTATTTCATCAAGCGGCGTTTCAAACAGGATTTTCCCGAAATTTTCGTAATAGAGGATCAAACGACGGGATGTCAGGTAGAGATGTCCGTATTGCCAGGTTTGGTATAATCCGGCGCTCGAATGGCAGGCGCCCGGCATCTTGAGCAGCACTTCTTCCCCTGCGAACAAGATCTCCTGTTTTTTCTTCCTGTTTTCCCGTTCCCACATCCTGCTTTTTTCGTCCCACGCCTGCATCAGCCCGTATTCCAGCATGGTTTCCATACCGGCCAATGCCGCCCGAAGGGTCACGCCGATCAGAGGGATGCCCGCAACGGATACAATAAGATCCGCATGGATAACGAGCCCTTTGTCCAAGACCCGGTCAAGAAGGTCCACCAGGGTTGTGTGGGTATTTCGCTGAGGAGTCATTTGTTTTTAAACAAAGGAATAAGGGGGCCATGGGCCCGTGAACCGGACGGAAAAACCTTCCCGGCCATCAATTTCCTCCAGCGCTTCTCCCAGTTTTTTACTTCGATCCTTGGGCAGTAAACAGGAGAGGTTCAGGAGCATCTGTTTCCCCTCCTCTTCAGCGGCTTTTGTTTTTTCCACGTGGAGGTCTTGGGTATGGGGTTTTATTTTTTCGTAGAATTCCTGAAAACACTGATCCGCATTCTTCGCCATCTCATTTTTCAGCAATTCTTCCAGCTTCTGCCGATACATGTAGGCAATGCCCCTGGGTTTGGTTCTGATTTCCTCCTGCAATCGCTTTATTTCAACACTCTCGGCACTTATCCTTTTGGCCAGGATACTGGTTTCCCAGAAAACCTGCACGCCGTATTCGGCGTTATTTCTGATCTTTCCCATCTTCGATGTAAGGTTATCATAATCGGCTTCAATCCACTTTTTTATGTTCTCTTTCGGGTCCGCATCCTCTTTGCCGCAAATGATGGTGTCAAAACCCATGGGGATGACCGTCCCGAACCGTTCCCAGGCTGCATCCACCACCTTCTGATGCGTCAGGACCCAGGCTTTCACCTTGTCATGGTCGTCCGAATGATAAGGTTCGGCGCTGCAGTCATGAACGATAGCGGAGAGCTCTCCGAAGGGGATGGCGTAAACCTGGTTCTCTTCAATTCCCATGGCCCCGAAGGTTGTTTCCCGGGCGCCTTCTGCAATACAGTAAAGATAGAGTCCGATTTTGGATTTTGCCTGCCCGCCATCGCGAGCCTGAGGCTCGTTTAGGGGAGACAGGCGGGAATTGCAGATTTGTCCGCCGGCAGTGTGATGGATTGCTGGATGGTCGGGGGTAGCAGGGGGCGTTGATTCCGGAATTTCGGACTCAATGGATTGCGCATGGGGATTTTCCTGGATTAGGGCCTCTCTTTTCAATGCTTCAGAATCCGGTTCCACCAGATTACTCAGGGTATTTCTGATTTCGTTACGAATGACAGCCCTGATTTGAGGAAGAAGGGAAGCTCTCACCATCTCCTTTATGGAGGGTTCATTCTCTGCAAGGATATGCTTTATCTCCTGTTGCACCATCTTTTTCATTATTTCTTTCATCATTAATCATCTTATCCAGCAAGTCATCCACAATACTGTCCAGGCCATCCCGGACCGACTTGACCGATTCCGTGATCCCCTGTTCGATTTTCATTTCTTCAACGGCCGTGTCGAGATCCATCAGGGCCTCGCCCAATCGATTGGTTTCCTCTTCCGTCAGGGTTCCACCCTCCATTCTTTTAAGGGCCTGAAGCCTGAGTGCATCCTTGATGATTTCCACCAGGGCTACCACCAGGCCCAGAACCCCATGCTTGAGGCTTTTTTGGTCAATGTCGATGGGCATAATTAGTGGTCAGTGATTAGTGGACAGTGGTTAGTGGTTAGTGGTCAGTGCTCGGAAATCCGCGGCGCCAATGAGCGGGTCAGTCCACTACCCACTGCTCACTGCCCACTGATCACTTCCAGAGGTCTTGCCTTGGCGCTGATCCAACCGCACCAGGGACAGCCCGTGGTGATAAGATCTTCCAGTACGACTCTTTTCTCACACTGGGGACAGCATTCCTTGGCGATGACGGCTTCTTCCCAGGCAGGAGTTTGTAGATTGGTCCCTGATGGAAATTCCAGACCGTATTTTGCAGCAGTCTCAAAGGATGCAAGCGCTGCCCTGATTTTTATGCCCAGCAGTTCCACGCCGACCACCGATACCATGATGTCCGCGTTAATAACCAGACCCTTATCCAGAAGCCTGTCAATGACGTCCGCCAGCCCACCACCTCTTTCATCCCTCATAGGTTCCATGGCCATGATCTAATTTTTTCTCCCATTTCCGCCATCGCTTCCGGTTTGAGGCATTTCCCGTACATGAACAACACCCTTGCCGCTGCATTTGAGGCAGGTCATGCCCGTTCCCTGCTCGACGCCTGATCCACGACAGTCCGCGCACAGGGCGATGGGCAGGTGAACCGAAACAATGCCTTTGCCCCGGCATACCGAGCAAAGTCGCCCCGTGCGCCGTTCCATGCCCTTCCCCCTGCAATAGGCACATGGAATAGCCGGGGGAGAGATGGTAACGAAGCGACTGCCTCGGCAGACGGGACATTTGGCGGCCTTTTCTTTTTTTCCCGTTCCGCCGCAAAAGCCGCACGAATGGGTTTTTTCGTTGATAAGAGACGCCTGGCCCGTTCCATTGCCTCTCTCGAACCGGTTAGTGCTGTCCCCGTAAGGTATGGCCTTCCAGCCCACATCCTCCTGGCCGGGCTTGAAAAATGGGTTGTCAACGGCTTGCCCACCCCGCCCTGTAGCAGAGAAAGAACGCCACTGAAATTCTTCCCTTTGCACTTTCTTGAATGGAAGTTCGGCGCCAGTCTGCGAAGGTGCATCCTCAAAATCCCAGCCTAATGCCTTGTTTCCCTTTCAGTGTGATCCTGAAACGTCCATGGTTCTCCTGGTTAAGATAGTTGCTTCTGGTCAAATTCATGCAAAGTTCCCTTGCATAAGGGGTATCGATCCTCAGTTGACGACTGACCAGATGGGTGGTCGTCTCGCCGTTTTCCTTTTCCACGGTCTTCAGCGCCTTCATTTCGCTTCCTGAAACCATAAGAGACTCTCCTATTCCGACGCCGATTCAATATCAATGCGTCTTCGCATGCCGATGCGTCGAAAATCCAACATATTGCCTTCTCCGTCCAACCGGGTTTCGTAAGATGCCAATATGTCCATACTTTCGGGAATGGAGTGTTTTTCCACCACCTCAAGAACGACCCTCCATTCTATATCCTCTCTCACCACTTCAATGGTTGATGAGACGTCCAGCCCTGTAAGGGAATTCAATTCGGACCGTGCATTTTTGACGATTTGGGCCATGCCTGTAGACATTTTCTTCTCTCCTTATACCCCATGCTGCGTTTCAGAAGCCTCTATCCCTCTTCCTTCATCTTTCGGATCATCTCAAGTTTTTCCATGAGGAGGGTTTCCTCTTTTTCATATTCTTCCTCGCTGATTTCGTCCATTTCAAACTGCATCTGAAGATGAAGCAGTCCTTCACGGATTTTGGTTTCATCCGTCATTTCGCTGTAGGCTGCATCCCGCAATTTTTGGCCCAGCCAGATGGTCAGTTTAAGCGGTGAAAAAAGGATGTTGTCTAATATAAAGGCCATTGTTTCGCATCCTATTCAAATTCCCTGGTACTAAGTTCGGAGTCCGCAAAGCCATTCCGCCACAGGGTCTTTTACCATTTTACCACGATTTCCACGAAATTGCAGGGTGGAATGGGACCCACATACTTCAGGGTCATTTTTCCTGCATACTGCTCGGCGACCTGTTCCACGGCAAGATCGAAGGCCTTTTCCTTCTCTTTTTCCACCAGAAAAGCGGCATTTGTAATCATCTGATCTCCGAAATGATTGTTCAGCTTTCGTTCCATCCAGAGCCCTTTGAAGCTCGCCAGAATAGATTCTTCTTTCTGCCCTTTCCAGGTCTCAAGTGCGTTCTTCACCATCTCTCCCAGGCGAACCTGATCCCTTTGCGCGCCGCCCCGCTGTTTGATCAACCGGTCGCGCAGTCGAACGATATCCGTGTTGTTGGTCGCCATTTCGTCGAATACGGGCTTCAAGTCCTTCCAGATGGCCTTGACACCCAATTCAACTTTACCGTGCATGTAAGCCAGGACGTCGGTCAGTTCCCTGTGCCTGTCTCCCAGGAGCTTTTCCCGGATCGGGTCCAATCCTTCACTCACCGTGCCGAATCGCACGGGAAGCATGGGGTATTGTTCCATCACCTTTTCCATGACCTTCTGATGGGCCATGGTATTGGCGCGGGTGACCGGATATTGCAGGATTGTAGAATTGCTGACCACCGCACCGATTCCCTCCTGCACAACGGTATATACTTCCCTGTTTCCGTCGCCTATGCCTATCAGGCCGAAGTGCACTTCCCGGTCAGTTTCGATGATGGCATATACATATTGTCTTTCCTGGGTCATCAAATCGTTTCCTCAAATAGGTCAATTGGTATCTTATTCAAAAATCCGGAACGGTTTTCCTGATTCTGCATTTCGCCACCCGGGAATTTGAATAGGATACGTCAATTGCTTGCCGACGCTATGGAAGCCCAACCTTTCACATCCGTTTCCCGAAAGGAGCAGAAGGAGTCTTGGCCGTAATCACTCACCAGTTTATAGGCATGATTGATTTCTTCGAAATGCTTCTGGGCTTTCCGGTCTCCCGGAAATTTATCCGGATGACATTCTTTTGTCAGTTGCCAGTAATTGTCCCGAATTTCCAATGGGGTGGTTTCTTGCTTCAGTTGAAGAATTTTGCGCGCCTCATTGATTTGAACATAGTCGGCGGTTTTGATGGCAAATGTTCGAAAACTGTACGGGGGCAAGGGCCCGATGATACGAAAGGTCATCCGATTTTCGTATTGAAGGTCCAGACTTCGAACAATTTCTTCAAACCGGAGCGCATTTTCTCTCTGGATCAAGAAACCCGCGTTCATGATCATACTGTCGTCCATGACGGCGTGAATACACTGTTTTTCCGCAATCTGCTTCAGGGGAGCCATGATTTCCGCTTTCAAGGATTCCCTCTTTTCATCCAGCAGGTCCTTCACCCGTTTTCCGGTCTTGATCTGCATTTTCAGCATTTCGTCTTCTGATTTGGATCTCGCCTCTTCTTTGAGTGCCTTGATCTCTCCGATTTGTCCGATTTCCTTCAGTACACTGTTCAAGTCCGACCAGAGAGCCACCACATCCAGTTCGACTCTGTTGTCCATTTCTGTCAGGCTTTGAACGATCGGTTCCCTTCCCCGTTTCAGGACGCGAATGACCGCTTCATCTCCATCGACCAGGCTCCCGAATTTAACCGGAATCACCGGGTGTTCGTTCATGACCCGTTCGATAACCGATTGATAAACCGTCAGATTGCGAAGAAGAGTTTCCTTGGACATAGCCTCAAAGCCTTCGCGGGGCAGGCAACTGACAAGGGCGGCAATTCCCTCAAAGGTCAGGGTGTACACTTCCCTGCCATTTATTCCAATAGCGCCGAATCGGCGGGATTCGTCTCCCTGAATAAATCCATAAATGGTTCTCCCTACTTCTGTCATGGCATTCCTCCTATCAAATCAGGACTTTTTTAAATCTTTCAGGGCATCCTCAAAATGTCTTTCCGAGATGATAAAACAGGAATAGTCATCTTGTCCGCTTTCTATGAATTCCCTGATGGCCTTCATGGCCGCCTTTTTGCAGATAGATTCCAGGTCGGCGCCCACCAAATCCGTTGTAGCCCCGGCAAGGAATTCAAGGTTCACATCTTCGGCGAGGGGCTTCTTTCGGGTATGAACCTTCAGAATCTCCAGCCTGGTGTTTTCGTCAGGAACGGGAATTTCAAAATGGAAATCGAACCGGCCGGCCCTGAGCAGGGCCTCGTCAATGATATCGGGCCGATTGGTAGCGGCCAGAACCATGATCCCTTTCAGCTCTTCGATACCGTCCAGTTCGGTCAAGAACTGGCTGATGACCCGGTCCGCCACATGGGAGGAGCTGTCCATTCCCCGTTTGGGGGCCACGCTGTCTATTTCATCAAAAAATATGATGCATGGTGAGGCCTGTTTGGCCTTTTTAAAAATTTCCCTGACCCCTTTTTCACTCTCCCCCACCCATTTACTCATAAGTTCCGGGCCCTTTACGGAGATGAAGTTGACTTCCGATTCCGATGCCACCGCCTTGGCCAGCAGGGTCTTCCCGGAACCGGGGGGACCGTAAAGCAGGATACCCTTGGACGGCGTGGTGCCGGCCTTCTCGAACAGATCGTTGTACTTCAGGGGCCATTCAATGGTTTCCTTGAGCACCCGCTTCACATCTTCCAGGCCCCCCACATCACTCCACTTGACGTCGGGAACCTCGGTAAAGACCTCGCGGATTGCAGAGGGTTCCACCTCTCTGAGGGCTTCCCGGAAGTCGTCCATGGACACCTGGAGCTTCATCAGGGTCTCGTAGGGGATTTCTTCCATCTCAAAATCGATTCGTGGGAAGATCTTTCTCAAGGTGGCCATGGCGGCCTCCCTGGACAGGGCTTCCAGGTCGGCGCCCACAAATCCGTGGGTAATTTCAGCCAATCGATTCAGATCAACGTCCTCTGAAAGAGGCATGCCGCGGGTATGCACATTTAGAATGGCGAGACGTCCGTTCCTGTCCGGAATGCCGATCTCGATCTCGCGATCGAAACGGCCTGGTCTCCGCAACGCCGGGTCAAGGACATTGGGAATATTGGTGGCGCCGATGACAATGACCTGACCCCGCGACGAGAGTCCGTCCATGAGGGCAAGAAGTTGTGCAACGACCCGTTTTTCGACCTGCTTTTCCCCGCCCATGTCCTCTCTTTTGGGCGCAATGGCGTCGATCTCGTCCAGGAAAATGATGCTGGGCGCCTTGGCCGCGGCCTCGTCAAAAATCTTCCGAAGATTCGCCTCGCTCTGGCCGTAGAATTTGTCCATGATTTCCGGACCGCTGATGGTCCGGAAAAAGGCATCGGTTTCATTGGCTACCGCGCGCGCAATCAGGGTTTTTCCACAGCCCGGGGGCCCGTGAAGGAGCACCCCCTTGGGGGGGTCGATGCCCAGCCTTTCAAAGACCTGGGGATATTTCAACGGAAGCTCTATCATTTCCCGTATCCGGCGGATCTCTCTTCCCAAACCGCCGATATCTTCATAGGAGATGCGGGTTCGCCCCTCTCCCGGTTGCTTCTTCTGTTCAATTTCCATTGCCGTCTGGGGATGAATCATCACCACCCCGGAAGGCCTTGTGGCAGTTACCTTGAAATCCTGCGTTCGGGAACCGATGAGCCTGGCCCGCACCGAGTCTCCTTCCAGCAGCGGAAGTCCTTCAAGAAGGCTTCCGATATAGCGGGCATCATAAGACCGCATAGCGGTGAGAGGGGCCACAACGATTTTCGCGGCCGGTTGAAAGTCACAGGCGGCCACTTTCACCTTTTCGTCAATTCCCACCTGGGCGTTTTCCCGGGTAATGCCGTCCATCCGGATCAAACCCTTTCCTCTATCCTCCATGTAGGCGGGAAGCACCTTGGCAACGGTTTTCCGTTTGCCTTCCACGGTAACCACATCCCCCACCTGGGCATCGATTTTTTCGAAATCGACCGGGTCAAACCGGACAATGCCGCGACCCACGTCCTTGGCGGCCGCTTCCGCTACTTTCAGCGTCAGGGATTGAAAATTGCTGCTCTGTTTGTCTGGGCTCATATCTTCTCGCTTTCCCGTCCTGCCCATTCGATGGTCATTGGGCTGGGCCGTCATTCATTGGCCTTCGGCCGTCATTCGCTTCGCTGTCATTCAATGGTCATTCGGTTGTCACTGCGCACTGTCCACTGTTCACTTTCTTTTTCACAATTGCATCTCAATACTCACGAAATTATATGGGGGCGCCGGTCCCACAAGCTTAAAATCGGCTTCGCCGTCATACTCATCCGCCAGGTCTTCCACAAGAAAATCAAACTGTTTTTCTCTTGTTCTGTCGATGAGAAATACCGCGTTCAAAAACATATCATCCCCAATCACGTCTTTCCTGCGTGTATCCAGTGTCAGTCTCTTAAATTGCCGCAGGATCTTTTCAGCGGTTCGCTCTTTTGTTTTGTCCAGGGCCGCTTTCACCGCTTTTCCAAGAGCGATCTTCTCATCGCTGCCGGCTTCTCCGCCGGGTTCTTCCATCCGTTTTCTAAATGCCTTCACGTCCGGGCTATGCAGGCTGATTTCCTTGAAAATCCTTTCCATGTGGCTCCAACGGGCCTTGAGGCCCACTTCCACCTTGTTGTCCAGATCATGAAGCATCCCTTTGAATTCGCCATATTGCCTTCTGAGAAAGGTCCGAACCGCCTCGGCGCTGTTGGCGATGGTGCAGAATCGTACCGGCAATACGGTGTAGTCCTTCATGACTTCTTCAATGACCTTTTCGTGGGCCAGGAGATTTTGCGGGGTCAATCACGTATCGGGTGATCGGCGAGCTGCTGATGATCGCGCTGATATCTTTGTATCCTATGGTGGATACGATATCTGCCCGTTTGCCGATTCCGATAGGTCCGAAATTCCTGCCCTCATTGCCGTTTATGATGCAGTATATATATTTGCCTTCTTTGGCCATAAACTCCCACCTGTTAATATTCTATTTTCATCACCTTCATGTTGCCTTTGACCGGCCGACCTATCTTGGTGTCTTTCTGCTTATATTGAACCCGTTCGGACTCCAGATCCTCGATTCTCTCTTCAATGTCGGAAATTCTTTCTTCTATGACCTGTTTTCTATGGGTTACGCCGCCCAATTCCTTCAGGGAAAGGGACAGATTATTCCTTAACAGGTAGATTTCCGCGTCATTTGCCCTATCCGCTTTGGGGAGGGAGCGGTGTTTCATCCCCATGAGCGTCTTAATGTGACCCAGTGAACGAATCTCTTTTCCCATGAATTCTCTCCTTGTGATCGCTAACAGATCTGATCGATCAGTTCGTTAATGACGATTTTGACCCTTTTCTGGCTTCCGGCGGTTCCGATACGGCTGGTTTCAGAGGATAGGATGTCCATGCAGGTCTGTCTGAAAATCGCGTCGTTCCTGTCAACCTTTGCCTGCCGGACTGCCAGGGTCTTTGCGATCATGATGCACCCACGGATGGTTGGAGCGAACTCATAGGTATCGGATTCGCGCAATCCTCTGACAATCCGGACGATTTTCGCGGCATCCCCATTCATCAGGCCGGATTTGAACTCGGTGATTTGAATTTCCGTCTCTTCATCAAAATAGTCCACATCCAACGTGATCATTCGGTCGCGAAGGGCATCCTGGCTACGGTGAACCCCTGCATATTCCTCCGGATTGCTGGTAAAAATGGCCGTGAAATCCGGGTGGACCCTGAGATAGTTCCCTTCTTCCTGTCGCGCGGCCGGCAGATCCAACATCCTTTCCTGAAGCACCGAAAGCAGGACGTTGTTCGCCTCCGGTCTCGTTCGCGTAAACTCGTCGTAAATGAGGGTGAACCCGTTTTTGCAGGCCACGGTAAGACGATTGTCGGCCCATCTTTTCTGCATGTCCTCTTCCGTCTTCTTTACCGTGTGGATATAGTTGTCCACCACTTTGCGTCTGTGAAAACCGGTCTCTCCCCCCACAAGGTCTGAGGTGGAAAACTCCTCGTCCCCATGGATCATCACCACGGGCCTCCCGATCATGGACGCCACATGCATGGCCAGCGTGGTTTTCCCGGTGCCTGAAATGCCGCGAAAATGGATGGGAAATCCCGCGGCGATATAGGCCATGGCCCTTTCCGCGATATCCTGGATATAGGGGGTGTCCACAAAGTTGGGCAGAGAGCGAGGCTCCAAGACCGTTGTGCTGTTGAATGACATAAAATTCTCCTTTTTTAGAGCACTTCCTTACAATAGCTTCGCCGTGCCGAAAACGGTATCCGGATTGGACTGAACGACCTTTGCCATCCCGTCATTATGACCGCTCCGTCTACCGCCTTATTCTATTCGAACTGCTGTTAAATTGCGAAGTAGGTGGAGTCTTCTTTTCTGACCCTGCCGTCATCCAAAAGTTCTCTCGTGATGGGGATGAGGGAACGCCAGTTGTCAAATCCCAGGATGTCGGCGATTTCCACCATCCTCAATCCGTCGGGATTGTCTTCGAGAAGTTCCAGGATCGCGGGAATGCCTTTCTCCCTGTCATCATTGGCTTGGGGTTCTTCTTCCTTCTTTTCCTTCAATGCTTCCACTCCTGTCTCTTTGGCTGCTTCCAGAACAGGGTTTTTCTCCGCCTTTTCCTCCAGTACTTCCATCCCCGAGTCTTTGGCCGCTTTAAGGACAGGTTCTTCCTCCGGTGCCACTTCCTTTACAATCTCAGGAGCAGTCTTTCCTTCAACTTCCTGTTTCATCGGTACAGGGGTTGTGATGACCATCGCCTCCCCTTGACTTCTCATGGTTGAAAGAATTTGGCGCCAGGCTTGAGCCGCTCCCGACCGATCCTTTTTCAGCTCTCCCATCATTTGCGCCACGGTGGTCGACAAATCGGCGCTGAAATTTTTCAGGTTCGCCTTGAGCTCTGTGGCCTTCTCATTCATTTCCCGCACCACGGTTTCCAGCCGTTCCTTTTCTCCGCTTTCCAGATCCGTCTTAAATTGCGCCAGCCCCGTTGTGAACGTTTCCAGTTCGGACTTTAAACTGCGCCACATCTCTTTTCTTGCGTTTTCGAAATCGGTCAGCAGGTTACGGGTATCTCCCTTGAGATTGCCTATATGCTCGCGGCGGTCGGAAATTTCCCGTTCCATGACTTCCTTCCGGGTGCTTTCCGCCTTATCCAGGTCCGCCTTGAATTGGCCAAGTTCCGAGGTAAAAGCATCCAGTTGTCCTTTCAGGTCCGCCCACATTTCTTGGCGGGCATTTCCGAACACCTTCAACAGATCTTGCGTACCGCCAAGGATTCCGTGTAAATCCTGTTTCCTTTGAGCGATTCCCGCCAAAGCCTCTTCCATCCGGGTGCTTTCCGCTTTATCCAGGCTTCCTTTGAATTGCTTCAGCATGGACATAAAGCCTGTCAGTTCGGATCTGAGGGTATTGCCCATCTCCTTGAGTTCGACGCCAACTCTGTCCATTCGTTCCAGGTTGCCGCCAATCATCTCTTTCTTGAATTGCGCAAGTGTTGACGTGAAATCCCCCAACTGGGATTTCATATTGCCCCACATTTCTTTTCTTGCGCTTTCGAAGCCGTCGACCAGACTGCGGGTGTCATCACGCAAGCCTTTGATATATTTACCACGGTCGGCAATCTCCACCTGAGTCTCATCTTTGCGGTTTTTCTCCTCCCCGTCGAGTGTGGATTTAAAGCCGACCAATTGAGCGTTGAAGGTTTTCAGCTCCGACCGTAGGCTGTCGCCCATATCTTTCAGTTCGGCCCGGACGGTTTTGGCCCTATCTCTATTGGATGCATCGAGATCCGATCGGTAATTGGTCAGTTTCTCCGCTGTTTCTTTTTTCAGGCCCGCAATGCCTTGAATCCTTGCTTCGTATGCACTCGAAATTTCTTCCGCCAGTCTTCTCAAATCATCTGTAAACATGGTCAATCCTCCTTAAATTTGGATGTTCTTGAAGACATGCTTGAGATTTTCGGTTCCGAGGAAAGCAGGTTTGCGAAAACAGGGGTAAAGCCACACTCCATCGCATCCTCAAGGACGTCTTATAAATTTTTATTGGCGAATCCGGCGGGTAAATTTCAACCCCGCAAGGATTGGCATATTGCTCCTAAATCAGATGGTTATACTCATTGAAACCCAAAGGCAGAGAAAAAACAGGCTTATCGATATGAGACTCTTTTAACGGGCTGCGGCAACCGCCGTCTGCCATTGGGTCTGGACTCTCTCGCGGACCATATCCAGGTCTTCGAGAAGCCGGCCGACCTGATTGTCGCGGACACTTTGCTGAATGCTGAGGGATTTAAGCATGCGCTTGAAATCTCGGAGCTTTACGGTTTCACCCTTTTCAAGCAATATCTTGAGAGCCGCTTTTAATTCTTCCTGCTCCATCTGAATTCGCTTTAAGGCTCGAACGATTCCGGTTTCCCGTTCCTTCTGTCTATTCAGGATATCTTCCTTGATGATTTCCATATCGTCCAGGTTTGAGCGACCCCCGGAGACAATAATGTTTCGCAGCCGACCGATCATCTCTTGTTCTTCTTTCTGAAAGTTCTGAAAAACCTTTTCTGCCAGCTCTTCGCTGGAGCGTCGTCTAACCGTGAGCCCGGTCATCATCCGATCGAAATCCTTCTTTCGCAGGCTTTCCGATTGGGCCAGGTTGTCCTTCAATTGAGCAATCATCTCTTCCAGCTCCGCATGAAAGCTGCTCAGGAAGTGATAGGCCTGTTCCATCAGCCCGTTCACGGTCTTTACTCGTATTTCGTAAGAATCGATGATGCCGTTTGCCAGATCTCTCAAGTTTTCTCCAGTTCCCACTTTTTTTCCCTCTTCAAAAAAAAACCGTAAATAATTCAAACAATGACGCTACCCGTTCAAACAGTGGAAGGGAGCATTGTCAGACTTATTTACGGTCTTTCAGTGTGCTGGTGGAGATTTCAGATATACCCAAGAATTTCCTGATGAAATCATTTGCTTATGGAGGGCGGTTGATGAAACGCCTCTCTGATCTCAAGGATATCCGACAATCCCCCTTCGATTTATAATGTCCCTGAAAAAGATTATGCCGTGGCGGTAAGTCCTACGGCCTCGGCGTACTTCAGGTAGGTCTCCACGCCTGCAACCACGACCCTTGCTTCTATGGCCAGAAGTTCAATACCCACGAGCGAAACCCTTGCCCACGCATCGACCACTACACCCTTGTCCAGGATTCTGTCGACTACTTCAGCCAAACTTGCGGATGCCATTGATTTTTCCATTGCCATGATGAAATCTCCTTTCTTAAATAAGTTTATGTTTCGATTGACCACCCACTACTCACTGACCACTGTTCACTGACTACCTGCTGCTTACTGCCTACTGTAGTTATGCCGTCGCGGTAAGTCCTACGGCCTCGGCGTACTTCAGGTAGGTCTCCACGCCTGCAACCACGACCCTTGCTTCTATGGCCAGAAGTTCAATACCCACGAGCGAAACCCTTGCCCATGCATCGACCACTACACCCTTGTCCAGGATTCTGTCGACTACTTCAGCCAAACTTGCGGATGCCATTGATTTTTCCATTGCCATGATGAAATCTCCTTTCTTAAATAAGTTTACGTTTCGATTGACCACCCACTACTCACTTACCACTGTTCACTAACTACCTACTGCTTACTGCTCACTGCCACCGTTCACTGCTTTTTTGCAGAGACTGATCAGTTCGCCGATGTCAAAAGGCTTTTCCAGAAAAGCGAAGGCACCGGCTGCAACGAGACTCTCTCCCACTTCCTTCATAGCGGATGTGGCAATGATTTGGACGCTGGAACCATTTTCCTTGATGCGTTTGAGGACGCTCAGCCCGCTCATATCCGGGAGTAGATAGTTAAGGATGACGAGCTCTATTTCCGGTGATGAATGCAATCTTTCCAACGTGTCTCTGCCTGTCATCACCGCGTCTACGGTGAACCCTGCGTTTCAAGTATATTCCGCATCGTCCAGATCACCTCTTCCGAATCCTCTACGATTAACACATCCGCTGTTTTGACTTTTTCCAAATTTTCCTGGTTTGAACGGACAAGTTTGGATTCCGCCAGAAATTTGCCTTCCTTTTTCCTTCAATCTGGCCGACAGGTTGCTTGTTATTAAGACAATGCATGTCCTGTGCCAGAAGGGATGAAAATCGTATCTATCTGTTTTTATGGATTTTAATGAAGGGTGTCATGCCCAGGGAGAAGATATGGGGCAGAAATGGATAGGACATTCTCACCCCAATTGGGGCATGAATGACCTAAGTGCTCATGGGAATGCAATTCCAAGGGACTTTATTTTTCTGAGAAGGGTTTTGTAATCCACGCCTAAATTCCTGGCGGCCTCGCTTTTGTTTCTGTTGGCTTTCACCAGTGCTTCCCGGATCAGCTTTTTTTCCAGATCATTCGTGTGCAATTGAACCAGTTCCTTAAGTGAACTGCTGCCGTCATAAACGGTTTCCGTTGTCATGAGACCTCCAGTTCCGGTCCCAAGCGGTACAGGCGAGTGGTAGGTCAGGTGGGTCGGCTGTACCGGTGAATTCTTGTCACACAGGAGCACGGCCTGACGAATCACGTTTCTCAACTCGCGTACGTTGCCAGGCCAGTGGTAAGAACTCAAGGAAAGGAGCGACTCTTTGGAAAAGCCCCCAACGGTTTTGTTGAGTTCTTTTTCAACCTCGTCCATGAATTTCCCGGCCAGGTAAGGGATGTCCTCGATTCTTTCCCGCAGGGCAGGCATTTTTACGGAAAACTCGTTCAAGCGGTAGTAGAGATCCGAACGGAATCTTCCGGATTCCACATCTTTCTTTAGTGACTGATTGGTGGCCGCCACGATCCTGACGTTTATGGGCAAAGGAGCCTTTGCGCCCAAGCGCTGGATCACCCTTTCTTGAATAGCCCGGAGAAGTTTTTGCTGAACCGGATAGGCAATATTTCCTACTTCATCCAAAAACAGGGTCCCCTGTTCAGCCAGTTCGAAATGCCCGGGCTTGTCGCCGTAGGCGCCTGTGAAAGCCCCTTTCATGTAACCGAACAGTTCGCTTTCCATGAGGGCCGTGGGAATAGCTCCACAATCCACCGCCACAAAGGGCCCATTCCTGACCTCGCTCAGATCGTGAATGGCCCGGGCTACCAGTTCTTTGCCTGTACCGCTTTCCCCCTCTATCAGGACCGTAAACCGGGTGGGACTCACTTTTTCCACATGCCTGACCAGCTTCTTGACCGGTTTGCTGCTTCCCATGAGTTCATACAGGGATGCACGTTCATTGAGAACGTTCCTTAAGTGGGCCACCTCCTGTACCAGATCCTGTTTGTCGAGGGCCCTCTTGACGCTGAAAAGGAGGTCATTGTTATCTACCGGCTTTGTCACGTAATCGTATACGCCCAGCTTCATGGCCTTTACAGCCGAATCAATCTCCCCATAAGCCGTAATCATGATAATGGGTACGGCAGGAATGCGCTTTTTCATCTCGGCGGCAACCTGCAACCCATCCTGGCCGGGCATTCGGTAGTCCAGAAGCACCAGATCGGGGACACCGGTTTCCAGAAAATCGATGGCTTCCACGCCGTTCCGGGCGTGAACGACCCTGTGCCCCGCCGCCTGGAGGATGTTACCCGTTGCCCAGCGGAAATCATGGTCATCATCCACCAGGAGTATTTTCCTTTGTAGGGCATTTTTGACTTCAACGGACATGGTTGTGCTCCCTATGGGCTGTTAAACCGTTTTCTTCATCAGACAGAGGAGACATCTTCTCCTGGCGCCGGCCTTTCATTCCCGTGCTGTCCTGATTTACAGGGAGCGTCACCGAAACCCGGGTGCCTTTTTTTTCGCCGCATTCAATGCTGATGCTTCCCTGATGCTGATCTACAATCGTGTGGCAGATGCTCAGGCCTAACCCAGTGCCTCCGTCTTTGGTGGTAAAGAAGGGATCGAAAACTCTCGGACGATACTCTTCAGGGATACCGGGACCGCTATCGACAATGTTCACTTCTACCCTGTCCCTGAGCGCTGAACAGGCCGTTTCCAGAACAATTTCTCCTTTGCCCGCAGTTGCCTGGATGGCATTCTGGAGAAGGTTGACAATTACCTGCCCCAATTTCTCCTCGTCGCAAATGATTTTGGGAAGCCCTTTTTGAAATCGTTTTGAGAAAGTCATATGATAGGTATTCACCCCCAGCTCGGCCATGCGCAACATTTTCGTGACCACTTCATTCAGATCCACTTCTTTCCATTCCAGATGGTCGGGCCTGGCAAAGGCCAACAACTCGCTGATGAGATTACTCGCCCTTCTGCTGCTGCGAAGAATGACCTGAAAGTTTTCCTTCACAAGAGATTCAAGTTCCTTATTTTCGAGGCAGAACTGAGAACACGAACTGATTACGGCGAGAGGGTTTCGCAATTCATGGGCCAGTCCGGCGGAGAGTTGTCCCAGGGATACGAGTTTTTCAGACCGTGCCATGGCTTCCTCGATTTTTCTCCGCCTGGTAAGATCCCGCATGAAATTCAGGGTTGCCGGTTTGTCTTGCCACAGGCTTTTTACGGACTGATTTTCCACCCAGATAAAAGTACCGTCCCTTTTCAACACTCTCAAAATATTGGTGGGGGTCAGGTCATCATCGCCCAGCTTTCTGTTGTAACGTTCCACGGCTTCGGTCCTGTCTTCCGGATGAAGCAGTTCCGGGAACGGGATCGCCAGAATTTCCTGCTGGGAATATCCCGATAGCTCCATGGCTATTCTGTTGGCAAACTTCACGTATCCATCCTGGATGACCACAATGGCATCGGTGGAGTTTTCCACGATATTCTTATACTTGATCTGGGATTCCCTCAGACGAAATGTCTTTTCCTTGAAATCATTTTCCAGTTCAACGATGCGATTTTTCATTTCCTCCATGACATGACTGCTTTGTTGCGCCAGTTTTCGCACGTGAAGGGCCCGTTGCACGGTCAGTTTGAGTTCCACCATATCAAATGGCTTGAGCAGATAATCGTAGGCGCCGTATTCGAAAAGGACTTTTCTGAGTAAATGAACGTTCGACTTTCCGGTAATCATGAGAACTTCTATGGTGGGATCCAATACCTTGATCTGCCTCAACGCCTCCACCCCATCCATTTCCGGCATGATCATATCCAGGATGGCCAGATCAACAGGATTCTTTTTGACGATGTCTACCGCTTCTTTGCCATTGTTTGCGGTAAACAGCCGGTATCCTTCCTTTTGGAGGAATTTGGCCAGCAGTTTTTGAATCGCTTCCTCGTCATCTGCGATGAGAATATTTTCATCCATGCCGTTGACTATTCTAAGATATAAGATAAATAATTAAAATGAAAGACCGATTCCGGTTTGATGCTACCCCAGTTGCAATCGGATAGTCAAGGGAAGATCCCGCCCGGATACAAGAGATATGAGGAAACCAGACTTGGTATAAAAAGGAGAGAATGTACGCGGTTTAGATTGTTGCGGGAGAATAGGATGAAAAGGAGCTTTCACCTGAAGAGACGGGAGATACCATATACCCGGACAACCTTTCGAATTCCTCTTTGTCGTTGTCGGAAATGAGGAGTGTGAAATAATCCCTTACTTTTTGAACATTTTTCACTTCACGGACCTCTATAACTTCCGGGAGGTAACCAATCACCCGGTGAAAAGCGCCCATAAACAGGATACCCTGTTCTCCCTCTTTGAGAGTATCCCCAATGGTCTTTGCCACGAACCTGTCCCTTTCCTCCATAAGCCGATCCCCTTTAAGAGGGTTCTCCGCGGAAATGGAATCCTTCTTATCCGAGGAGTCATTCTGGATACACTGAAGAATTCGCTCCAGTTCCTTTTTTAAAATCTCAATGTCTTCGGTTTTTTGGATTTCCCCGCCTCTCCTGATCAAGTCCAGAACGATTTGATAATTTCTACTCCCCCTTGCGGCTCCTTCCTCGATGATTCTTCGGCCCAGTTCACCCCCGGCCGCCAGACCATCCTGATAGATTCGGAGGCCGGTGGGGTCCAGTTCACTGAAATAACCGCTGAGTCTGTCCCAGAACAGGGTTACGATTTCTTTATGCCTTGCCCATCGGGCTTTCCCGAAAAATTCCTGACTTTTCTTTCTCGCGGACGCGGCTACGCTTCCCAGGTCAGCCTCTTCATGAATAACGGGCACATAAAGGAGTTGTTTCATTGTGAAGATCCAAAGTCTAAAGGCAGTGGTTAGTGATCAGTGCTCAGTGGTCAGAAACCACTGAATGACCACCGAATGACGTCCCGAAAGGACGAATGATGAACGATGGCCCACTATTCACTCGTTACTTTTCGCTTTTCCCTATTATGATTTCCAGTATCCCGTTTTTATAATTCCAGGTCATCTGTTCTGCTGTTGCTTCCCGGGAAAGGAGAATTTCTTTCTGGTATTTTCTATTCCGTCCTTCAGCGCTGATATTCAGGATGTCTCCCTTGATTTCAATCTGGAAATCCTTTTCATCGATCCCGGGCATTTCCGCCACCACATGGATTCCCTCCGGTTCATCGAATACGTCCACGATCGGTTCGCGTACCTCTTCCACCACCGGGCCTTTAGGGGTCCTCTTAATATTCCCAAACGGTTGAACCGATGGCCTGCCGTCTGCCATGGTACGGACTCTAACCCCATACACCCCTTTCAATTCTTTGAGCCCCTTGATCTTATCCAGACTGCTGAAATCAATTTCACCGGATTTGGAGAATTCTTCACCCTTTTCCGCCAGTTTCGTTGCCGTATCGATCAGATTTCCCAGCCCGCTAAGCAGACCGCCCAGCCCGAATTCGAAACTCCCCGCACTCTTCTTCTCTTCATTTCCTCTTCCCGTATCCATTTTCTCGCCCTCCTTTTCTCCGGCTTTTCCTTTGGTTGGTTTGTTGATAATTTCCCATATGCCTTCCTTTTCCACGCACTGAAAATCATTTGCCTCAAGAATCGACCGCAGCCCTTTCACAAGACCGTATCCGGCAAGGCTTGAAAGGACAGGAATGGAACTGACCACGGTGGAAGACAGATTCAAAGACGCACCGGCAATGGTTCCAAGACCGGCCAAAATTCCCGCAGGTGTCAATTCCTGGACCATCTGCCCGAAAGCTGCCTCTGAAAACAGCTCCGGATTTTCTCCTATTTCCTCGATAAGATGGGAGAAACGTTCCTTGTCCATTTGTGAAATCGTTCTGAATCGGGATAGCCCAATGATCTGGATCGCCTTTAACCGATTGAGAAGATCGTCTGAGGGAATTGTCTGCCCCGCCTCGATTCTCATAATTGTGCTGCGCGCAACACCAAGGGTTTTTGAAAGTTCCGCTACGGACATGCTCCCAAATTTTTGTCGCAGTTCCTTCAAAACGCGACCGCAGTTTTCACGGTCGACAGTGGCCCGCCCCTCTTTCATGACGCATCCTCCATCCTGCCCAATATGATCCATCTTGTTGCATAGCGTTGCATTGTCTTATATGCTAATCCTTGAAGACCCCATGTCAAGAGGAATGATGAATAAAAAGATCAGAAATATAACACCCTATTTGGCGAGACTTTTTTGTGCAAAGGATATTTGCATTTCGATTTGTAACCCAGTGAACTGCGAAGGCTTGGGTTACATTTATAAATCATAAAAAGTGTATTCTAAAGGGGGGCAAGTGGGTGCGGCAAGGCTGGGCAGAACGTTCAGGCCGGTCGACATTTTCATGATATCTATCCAATTCATTCTTCAAGCGAGGGAATTAGCGCTGATATTCATGTGTATGGTTTGGCATTGAGGCAGGGTGAAATGGGTTGGCATTGAGGCAAGGTGGATCAGGCGCCCTCCTTTTTTACGGCTTCAATCACATCGATAATCTGACTCCTGATCCCCGGGACTTTTTCTTCGATTCTTTCCCAGGAAGGAAGATCGCGTGAGTAGCGATGTTCCTGCTTCATCCTCTTTTCCGTGTCGATGATGGCCTTTTGAAGTCCCAATCGATTGAATTCGTCAAATTCAGGGTTCATGGCCGTATATCTCATAAACATGTTAGAAATATTTTGCGGCGCATCCAATATTTCGCCTGCGTCGATGATGGCCTCGGTGATCACTTCGTTCACGAAGATTTCTTCACGGTCACGGTCATATTCCAGGTGATTGAGCCTGGCATTCTCCGCATATTTTTTGATCAACTCATCTGTTACCGATTGATAGGTCAGGGCCAGATCCCGGAAGAAATGACTTGAAATCTCCAGCCCTTCCTCCATGACCAGCGCATTCAGGAGCGTGGCGATAATGTCGGTAGACATCCTGTGCAGACCCTTGTCCGCATTTGACACCGAGACTTTCTGGTGTTTATGGTCAAAATATCCCTTCGAAAATTCCACCTGTGCGATCTGGTTGGCCTTGCGGTATACCTCAATAAGGGTCAGGATTTCCACCCCCCAGTTGAGAGTGTATTTGATCCGCTGCAGCAGTTCCGTGTCGATGACAAACTCTCCTGAGAGCTGGTAATGAAAGAGCAATAGAAAATCGATGATGCGAAGCATCTTTTCTTCACCGCTATCGGTGAATTTTCGTTTGAGTGCAATGAGGAGCGGGTCCACCAGAAGCCGTTTCACCCGGCCAAAAAAATGACGACCATCGCTCCTGGCATAATAGGCCTTGGAAAACTGATAGTTGAAGACCTCCACGGGGAAAAAGAGTCGATCTAACTGGGTGCGTCTGAAAGTCTTGATGTCCGCATCCAGGAGGCCGACGGAGGTGGCGCTTAAAACAATGGCAACTCCGAATGACATAAAGACATTTCTGCCCTTCCCCCGTTCGGTCAGATCTATTCCGGCTGATTCCAGCCGCTCGTAGATCCCTTTGAAATGGGGGCCGTCGTTCCACTGGATCAGGACTTGCGGCAACCCGATTTCAGAAATGATCTTCTTAAGAAGATGGACATCGTCCTGCGTGGCTGCGTCAAGCCCGATAATAATGTCACTGAGATAGGCGGCGCCTTTTAGTTCCTTTAGTATGTTTTCAAAGACCGGCCGGTTTTCAGGCTGGGTGAATTCCGAAGCCAGGGCCGGAATGACGAGGACAGGCTTCCTCCACCGTGAGTGACGGATCAATTCGTCCAGGATATCGGTCTCCTCGGAAAGCTTGTGGAATGTTGTAATCTTGGTGCTCTTCTGTGAGTATTCGGACATGAAAAGTCTCCTATCCCATCTGTTTTCTTATGCGCAAAAGATCGTTTTCGTCGGGCGGGAAGGGGTAGTTCCGTATGTCGGGGCCTGGTTTTGAATTGGCGTAGGGCCTGTTGCAGGCGACCTGGCCATCGTAGCCTGAACATCCGCTTGTGCGGAAGGGTTCGCCCGATTGGATAACCTCTTCCAACTCGGAAGGAGAGATGCCGAATCCTGTGATCTGGTCCTTGTCATTCCAGATGAAGCGGTTCTCCGCGGACAACTGGTGGTCGATCAGATGCCGGGCGACCTGTATGCGCCGGTACTGTTCCATGGGAGGCATTTTGTGGTCGGCCATCCTGGATTCCGCTTCGGGAAAAAAGGAGAAGAGATGTGTCCTCGCCCCCATATCCCTGGCCCTTTGAATCGCTTCGCACATCTCTTTTTCCGTTTCCCCCATCCCTACCATAAAGTGAGGACCCGCATTGCCGTCCCCGAAAAGTTCTACAGAGTCTGCAAGACACTTCCAATAAACTTCCCATTCGTGTGGTCCTCCCACTCCCGTCCCCCGAAACCGGTCAAACAGATCGGGAGTCGCCAGATCAATGGCAACCCCGATCTTGTCGGCGCCGGCGGCTCTGAAATCCAGCAGATCACTTTTGTTCAGGATTGTGGGGGCAATCAGGAGGGAAACGGGAACATCAAAACTGGAGCGCAGTCTTGCGCAGATTTCTTTTGTGTCGTTTATGGCTCGCTTGTGGGTGATCATGGAGATGCAGATTCTTTTGACCCGATCCAATCTTTCGGATATACGTTCGATAATCTCATCAAGAGAATAGGTGGGCCAGGTCACCCGTATAAAGCTTTTCTGGTCATAAGCGCCGGGTCGCCGGTTCGAAAGGCCGCAATAGGCGCATCTTGCCACGCACCCCGCCCTGTAGGTCAGAAGAAGGTTTACGCAATAGAGTCTCGCCTTTCGGTAGAAGAGGCCTTTTTTGAATCCGAGCGTCATTGCGGCGGCAAGACTCATTCGCAAATGATCAGGGCTTTCGGCCTGAGGTTCCATGGTTGTCATTTTGGTTTTTCTCCTTGGTTTATTTGTATCCCATTTAAATTTCAGCCATCCGTCATGAGGTCTTTTTTGCCCATCTGATTCCTGTGGCTGCACCGGTCCTTCCATGCTGGTACGGATGGATGAATATAATCGTTTCGCTGTACCAGCATAGAAGGACTCGCGACGGTCGGTGAAGGTTTATGTGGCAGCAAAGACCTCATGACTCCATTAATCCCGATTTTGAATAAGAATAAGATACGTTCATTTTGTGAAGATCACGTTATCATGCTGGGGATAACTATGACGAACTCCCATTCTGAGTCCAGCTTTCTCCCGATTGATCCGTGGGAACGGAACAGCAGGTACGCTGGTATCTGATTTCAACCCCTGATTGTTCAGCCATGGCGATCGCTTCATCAGAGGGTATGGCCATGCGGTTAACTCCCGTTTCGACGGCCATGGTTTCTATTCGGGTATTGCCTCTTTCTCGTGCGCAGCCTAAACTGATCTGTGCGTCCGGAATCTTCTCCCTGGTTTCAACGATGATATCGGTGATCTCCTCCGCCGTGGGAAGCCCAAAACGCTCTTCTTTAGGGCCCGGCAGATTCATCAGGGAAACGATGACCACCTGATCTACGTCAAACCGGGAAAGGATGTTTATAGCCTCTTTTTCTCCTCTGATCCGGCCGTAATAAAGGCCGCAGACCACATGGGGAATGACGGGAAGCCCGGCTTTTTGAAGATGTTCCAGGGACTGGATGATTTTTTCGATGCCGAAATCCACGTGGTAGATGGCGCGATACGTTTCATCATCCCCGATGATGTCAAGGAGTGCCTGGTCCACCCCCGCTTCTCTCAGATCCCGGGCGGTTGCCGCATCAACAATGCCGCTGTGTACTGAGAGGAAAAGATTCGTCTTCTGCTTTATTTCTTCGATCGCAGGGAGGAATGCCTTCCAGGGCAGACGACCCATCCGGTCGCATCCTCCACTGATCAGTAGGCCGATGGCCCCCTTTTTCCACTGGGAGAGGCATCGGTCGACCAGTTGCTCCGGGGTTTCCGAATGAATCATGGAAGTAAGGAGTGTTCCTTTGCAGTGTTCGCAATGGAGTTCGCACCGGTTTCCGGTAATGGAGACGGCCGGATATTTCCCGGTAACGCCGTTCAGAGAAAACATGCCGGGAAGAAAAAAGGTGATTTTCTTTCCGTGCCTGCCGTAAGAGATCTGCCTTGCCCTCTCCATCCTGTGTTTCAATTCTTCCATGGCATCCAATTCTTAATCGGCATAATATTCTCTGAAAGCTATCCAGCACTGTTTGATGATTTCATCAAACCTTTCCCATTCCCTTTCCATGAGCGCCCGGCGTTCGCCGGCGCGATGGAGCGATTCACCGAAAAGGTCTTTCCATTCTCTTTCATATCCCTTCAAAATATCCGGATTTTTCTCCCGGATAGAACGTGCTGCCCATTTTCCGGCCATGCGGCCGCAGATGACGGCCTGTGGCAGGCCCGCGCCCGTGATGGGATGGGTCTGGCCCGCTGCATCACCTACCAGCATTTTATTGCAGGCGACCGTAGTCCTGACGGGGCCGGCAGGTATCCAACCTGCAAAATATTGCAATGGTTGGACGGCGATCTTACCGGCATCCGCCAGTTCCAGGAGAAAACGGCCAAGTTGTTCATTTAATGAACAGTCTGCCCCGCGCCTTTTTTTCATCCCAAG
Source organism: uncultured delta proteobacterium (assembly GCA_963747555.1). Lineage (GTDB taxonomy): Bacteria > Desulfobacterota > DSM-4660 > Desulfatiglandales > Desulfatiglandaceae > DUZB01. The sequence goes on along the minus strand of CAVVFZ010000023.1, from coordinate 14,199 downwards.
CCCTACATTCGCCTCATCCTGTTTCGGGAAAAGCCATCCGTATCCCCCGTAAAGATCTTTCTTCAGATAGACCTCGGTGAAATCGAGGGGTTTAATCAGGGGAACCCTTGCCTGAACGGCAGGGATCAGGGAACGATTTGCTGCATTCATCCACCCTCCCACGGTAGAATGGGGGCCGTCGGCGCCGATGATGATCTTTGCCTCCACGCGAGCCAGGGAACCGTCCGACATTTTCAGCAGGGGATGATCCGGATTCCCCGCTAATATCCTTGTTGAAAAGAGGGTTCTGACTCCCGCGTCCGCGGCCGCACGGGCAAGTTTCTGATCAAGGAGATCGCGCCTGATGGTAAATCCCGGAGCGACCATTTCCTTCACTTCTCCGCCGGGAAGAAAGGTACGCATCCCCCGGACGGCCTGCACGATAAAGTGGCGCTCCAGACCGAGTTTGCCAAGGAGCGGCGCGGGCATGTATTCGGCGCAACGCACGGGAACGCCGGCTTTCTCCTTTCGCTCCACCATCAGGACCCGCATCCCTTCACGCGCTGCCGCAAGGGCGGCGGATGAGCCTGCGGGACCGGCTCCCACAACAAGGATGTCGCATAACAAATGGGTCATTACGGTACTCATATGAGGACTCACCATTTTTTGGTTTCAGGGATCAGGTTTCGGGTTTCAGGATTCCCTGAGCTCCGCAACCCTGTTCGGGGATTGGTGTTCTTCAATTTGATTCCTGGTTGCCCGGCGCCGGTTACGGTTCCCCTGAAACCTGAACACTGAAACCTTGTTTGCGAAGTTCCTGCCTTCATCTGCCTGACCTTTTTTCCGGTCAGAGACTCCGTTCGCATTAAGGAACCAGGCTCAAAACCATATTCAAGAGGTCCAGGTTCACCTGGGTCTGGCTCTCGAACCGACCTGCATAGGCCTCTTTTGCCTGATCCAGTTCGTAGCAGGTGGTATTGTCGATGTCCAGAAGGATCCCGGGCATGCCGATCCTTTCAAAATCGTCCACGTGTTTATTAAAAAAGGGCTGACAGCAGCACCCGATAAAAGACGAAGCACCGGCCGCTTTTATTTTTTCCAGCTCGGCCATAAGGTCTTCAAAACTGATAACGGTAATATTTCGCATCTTTCTGGTGCGTCCCATGGCGGATGCGGCGCCTATGCTGCACTTCCCGCAGATCCTGCAGCCCTTTTCATAACGGAGATCGCAGGAAGTGAGTTTGGAACAATACGGCAACAACAGGTGTGCAGGTCGCCTTTTCAGGATATCCGCAAAAGAACCGTTCGTGACGGAAATGAGATTGCAGTATTTGAGCGGGATCCCCAATTTACTCACGGCTATCTTCTCCAGTGCCTGGTCCACGGGTTTGAGAAAATCTTCGCATCGCATCCCCGGGACATGGATTTTTCCTCCCTCAAAAAACGATCGGACTACCTGATGGATCCGATCCCTGTCCAGAGCTACCCCCCTGAGAGCGGATTCCAGATCGAAAAGCGCCCGGGAGGGAAAGGAGAGAAAATCGCCCGTGATGTAGATCTCTTTTATTCTTCTGCGGATGAGGTTTGCAATGATGGTAAAACGAACCATCCCCTCTTCCGATTTGTAGGCGGCTTGTATGATCTCGCGGCTCTTTAAATTGGGCTTTACGGCGTCAATCCATCGGGAGGACTGGTAAAAGCCCAGTTTTTCTTTAAAAAGGTCCATTTCTTCAGGGGTCAATTCCCCCGGTTCCAGCTTGATTTGCAGCTCTCTTTCAAATCCCAGGGTGATGGCCTCCTTGATTTTCTCAAGGGGTGGCGTGTATCCCAGTTCCCATTTCAGGCAGGTAACCCGTTCTTTTACCGAGTCAATTTCCTTTGCCTTGAGTTTCTCTACCGGAATTCTCAGGCTCCGAAGCATGGTGTCCACATCAAAGTCCGTCAGCATGGTCCCCTGGAAAAGGAAGGCGCCGTCCGATTCGGTTCCTCCCGTCCCCGATATTTTGCGGCCGTTGATTTCTATGTCGTTTCGGGGGCGAAAGGTGGACTGAAGACCAAGGAGGCCAAGCGCCGTGATGACCGGCTCGCAGAGCCTCCTGAACAAACGGTTGTTGGGGATCTTTATATCAAAAAATGCCTTATCGCAAATGACCTCCCAACCTAACTGGCTTTCATCGAATAGGATGCCTCCTCCACCCGTGACGCGCCGGTTGATATGGATTCCGTTGGCGAGGCAGTACTCCGTGCGGATTTCCTCTTCCACGGACTGGTGAAAACCCACTAACACGGCCCTGGGAGAAAACTGCAGAAAATGTATGGTATCCGGAGTTCTTCCTTCCCCTTTCAGCTCCAGGAGCGCTTCATCCAGGGCCATGTTTTCCGCTGCGGTCATGGGGGGCGTATCCAGAAGACGCCATGTTTTCATGGGATAACCTCGAGTTCTTGTATCGCCGTTTCCGTGTCTATTGCTTCCTGGCGCGAGAGGGCAGATTAAAACAGGAGGAGCATAGGAGAATTCTTTTTCGGAGTAAAGGAAAAACAAGTCAGCGAAATGTTGACGTTGTCACACGCGGCAAACATTTTTAAATCGCTGCAAGGGCTGTTTCAATTGAATATTGTATCTTCTTCAAAAAACCTGGCAGCAAAAAAGACCCTGTGGCGGAATGGCTTTGTCGAATCCAAACATAGTACCAAGGAATTTGAATAGGATACTGAATATTCTATTTGATATATTTCCGTTGGTTTTTATTGAATAAAGATGAGCAGGAACTGACCCGATTAGTCTGCTCCCAAAGTATGCTCGATAATGTGGGAATTGGCGTGCAAAAACACAACAATCAGCTTATAATATTTGGAACGGATGAACTGAAAGACCATTGGGAGGATGAACATGAGTTCGGAAAGCGAAGAGCCCGTTTCGAAAGAGAAGCCGGAAATTATTGAACAACTGGAATCCGTGAAAGTGAGCGTGTCGGAGATTCACGCGGATATCCCATGTCTGATGGAGTCTTCTCAGTTGAGCAGCCTGTTGCGGAAAATGTATGAAATCCGTGAAGGACTGAATCAACTGGAAAAAGGTCTGCTGCAGGCCCATCTCAAATGCAGCATCTCCCCGGGCATCCAGGTGCCGGGTCCTGTTATCCTGGCGCTGAGCAAACTGAGCGAAAAGCGTCACGGGGCCATCATCGTAATGGCCGGGGAAGAATCCATGGACGATCTCCTTCAGGGTGGAGCCATCATCGACGCCCCCGTCAGCCTACCGCTTCTTGAGAGCCTGTTCTATCCCGGAAGTCCGCTGCACGACGGAGCGGTGATCATTCGAAGAGACCGTATTGAAAAGGCGGGCGTATTGCTTCCATTGGCCCCCCATTCCATGGACATGGAACGGCTGGGATTAGCGACACGTCACCGGGCCGCACTGGGCATCAGCCGCGCCAGCGACGCCCTGGTAGTTGTGGTTTCGGAAGAAAAAGGCTGGATTTCCATAGCATTAAAGGACCAGTTATATCCCAATCTGGGTACGCTTGCTTTGCTGGAAAGCCGAAGCGGCGCCAAGGAAGGAACCTGATTCTTATATTTACGTCGCCGGAACATGAAACCCGCTTTGCTCTACCTTTGTTTCAGTTCTCTCTTGTTGATAGCTGCCCAATCATCAACCAACTTCTTCGCCCGTTTTGGCAAATTCCCCTCTAATATTTCAGGAGTGTCAATACTGAATAGCCTGTGTATTTGCCATAAACCGTGTGAACGTGTGGCGGAGGATGAGCGCCGAAAAAAGGTTGATAATAGTTCCGTAAAATCTTGCTGCTTCAGGCATGTTTGGTCCTCCTAATTTGTATAAAGAACCGATAACCAGCCCGGCGTGCATTTTGCCGGGTTTGAGCTAATTGGATGGTTGTCTGTTTTCATGAAGTATTTTAGATAGGCTATCAGAAACCCATGCGTTGAGGCTTTTTCCAGTTTTTTTTGCTTCTATTGAAATGGTTTTGTGAAGTTCAGGATCGACGCGGACGACGAATTTACCAGAATATGGTTTTTCTGGCTCTTCTCCACGCGATGCACAAAATTCAAGATAATCGTCGATAGATTCCCGAAAAGCCTTACGTAATTTGATAACTGTTTCACCTTGAAAGGTTACAACATCTCGTAAGTTAATTACTTCACCATAAAAAATATTTGCCTCATCATCAAATTCAACCTTTCCAAAATATCCTTTATATTCCATCATGATATTACTCCTGCTTCTTGTAAAAATCTTCTTACTGATTTTACCGAACCCTTTTCGGTAACTCGATCAGGGTGAGGTCTATGAAAAACGGCTTTAACATCTTTCAGAGCAACTCTAACACGTGAACCTCTTCCTTCTGAAACTTCAGCGCCAAGAGCAATAAATAGAGATTCGATATTAGACCAGGGGATATCTGGACGCTCAGGTTTTTCAAGTATCCGATTGAGGGTTTGCCGCTGTTTATGATTCATGAAATATATGATACTGTTTTACGATATCACGTCAAGTGATTATTTTCCACATCCAATCGCGGCGCTGTGCGGAGTCAGCCCCTCGATTCGCTCATGTACGCGCACGGCACTGGCGTGAACTTATGGGGTAAAAGTCCCCTGTATGTGAGTCCGGTTAATGTGGTGAACATAATTAAACAGAATACTAGCCGAAGGCAAGGGCGGAACCGCAAAGGACCGTCCGGAGAGATCTGTCTCCCAAGCGATGAGATCTGCTTGTGAGAGATACCCTAACCCGGACCAGCGGCGAAACAAGAATGGATGAAATTGGTCCTGTCCTCATCCCCATCTGTCAATTGAAGGATAATCGTTTCATCGAATATATGCCGTCCAGTCCGATCACATGCCTGGGATTTCGTTCATTCTTAGATTGAAACAGGTGCCTGAACCTTTGAAAATTTTCTCTTACAAATTCCTTTGATCCAATTATTCCGGAATCTGTAAAATATCGTGTGCGATGTTTGAAAAGATCCGCCCTCGTTAGTTGAAAACCTTTTCCACGTTCCTTTTCAACCACTTCTTCTTTAATATTGACCTTATTCCCTGTAACCTCTACAGCGCCTGTTTCATATAAAAATTCCCTGTATAGTCTCAAGCTCTCCGTCTTACCCTTTACACCGAATTCCTTCATGCCAAGGTCAAGTGAAAGGAATCTGTCCTTATTGCCGGTTTGCACATGATAACCAATCGAGTTCCATCGGTAGTCTTCTGGTTTTGAAACAATACCGGCCCGGACAGGGTTGAGATCAATGTAGGCAAGGCAATTTACCAGTGTTTCACCGTTTTCTACTATCAAACTTTTATACCGCTCACCCCAGAAATAGCCACGTCTTTCATGCCGTTTATTGTAATAACGGGCGAATGTCTGTTTGATCTCTTTTACAAATTCAGAAAGGCTTGACCATTTTTCCCGGAACAGCGCGGAATTACCTTCCGGCATAAGCTTATCCTTGCCATAGTACAGTTTGTATCTTCTTATGATTTCCTCATTGGGGTAATTCAAGTCAGGATGCATACGAACAAGGAGATGGAAGTGGTTTCCCATAATGCAAAGCCCCAGTATTTCTGAAAAAAACACCTTGCTTAATTCCTTGATTAGATTAAGCAGAAAGTCTTTTTCTACATCTCCCAGCGGAAATCCTGGAAGGGCCGTGCGGGACATCACATGGTAAACGGATTCTTTTTCCCGAATCAGCATCCTGGCTATCCTTGGCATCTTAGGCCTCCTTGGCAAGATATGGCTCAAAGTTCGTTGTTGTTTTCACTATCAGCAATCTCTGACTGCGTCAACAAAAAAATGGATTATTTTGCCTGTCCCTTAACTCTCTTAACTCTGTCCCTTTTGAAAAAATGCTAAAATACTTGAGAACAACGAAAACCGCTACTAACTTGAAGTGCGGGCACATCGTGTCAGGAAAAATATCAAAGAGGTGAAAGGATAATAGATTGGTTATCAGAAGTGAAAAACCATCAGACATGGAGGCGATCGCCGAAGTTGCAAAGGTAGCCTTTGAGGATCATTCGTTCAGTCAACAAACAGAGCATTTTATCATTCGTGATCTGCGTGCCGCCGGCGCACTGACCATATCGCTCGTGGCTGAAGTTGATGGCAGGGTTGTCGGGCACATTGCCTTTTCGCCCGTTACGATCTCCGATGGAACAACGAACTGGCATGGTCTCGGTCCGGTATCCGTGCTGCCGGATTTTCAGGGTCGCCGAATAGGCACGGCCCTGGTCAATAATGGGTTAGCCTTGCTGAAGTCCATGGGTAGCAAAGGCTGTGCGCTCGTGGGGTTGCCTGCATACTTCGATCGGTTTGGCTTTAAGAACCACCCTCAGTTAATCCATGAGGGAATACCCCAAGCAGTCTTTGTGGCAAAGTCGCTTTTCGGACGGGCGCCAAGCGGGACGGTTGAGTTTCATCAGGCATTCAGACAGTTGTCGGTAATTGAAAAAGACGCCATTACCGATGCTATTATCGACTATGACATTGCCGGTATAAAGGTGGATCATACGAACCCGGCGATTGAAAGTCTAATAGAAAAAGAAATTTTGACTGAAATGCCGGATGGCAAGTTCATGTTACGGCCTTCGGCACTGGCGGACTATGACTCATACTTTGCTCGGGTTAGTCAATTCAGGGCTACGGAAATGAGCCGTGTGCACAAAAATCCGGTAATGGCTGCGATTAAGTATGGAAAATAAGGATGATGGTCCGGTAGAAGAAGGAGGCCTCATGCAAAAATGGGGTGCGTTCACGATTTCTGACAAATGCGGGTGAAACCGCACTACAAGGGCTTTTTGATGATTAATTGCGCTGGTAGGTGCGAATTTATTCGTGCAACGTGCTTCCAAACCCGGTTCTGTCGAATCACATGTTGTGTCGAGCTCAACATAAAAAGTGTTATGTGAAGCGCTGGATTATGTGAAGTTGAATACCCCTATTCCTCACTTCCCCGTCATTTCGTTCCCCTGTCTGGTCATTTACTACACATAATCGGGGCGCTATGGCAAGCCTATTCAACCTGTCCTCAAATGGAATGGCAATTTGTCAAAACCAACGGAGCGTTGCACTTCGCCGCGGGTGTAGAATCGTAGGTACGACCATTTTCCCTGAAAATGGGTGACTCACCCTATAGTATTCCCGGGAGGACACGATTAAATTTACCATAACGGAAATGTTTCCGCCGAGCATTCGGATTTTGACCTCTGACACCGGGAGGGATAGCATGCTGAGAAAGACTGTGAAGAAGGGAAGCGTTCAGATACTTATGGCAATTGCCGGCCTCTTGTTCACGCTTGGTCTGTCGCGATGAGGTTATTGCAATTTGTTCCCATTTGTCCGAAATTGGGATGTAACATAATAATTTAAATACTTTTTGATGATGCAAGCCGCATCGGGAGGTTCTAATGATTATACATCGGAGGGAAATCGGTTACAGCGGGAATTATTCGGAATTTTTCGAGGCGCTTCTCAAAGCCAAGACGCATTTCGAAAAGAAATTTCCTGAGATCTCAGTGGAGCTCATGTACAATTTGGCGGGAAAGAGAGGTCGGGTTGTCATTCAGACACGTTATGCTTCACTGGCGGACTACGAACGAATCGATGCTGAAGCAGACAAGGACGAGGACTATTTGAAGCTACTGGAGTCTATCATGGGCGCTACCGGGGAACCGCCTGTGGACCAGTTCTATCGCGTAATCGGAAAGCCGTAGCCACAGCCGCAGCTGGAGCGAAACCGCCGAAGGATATGGTAAAGGATACACATGATCGAAAGAACATGATTTCGCCTCTTGGAAATCTTGCCGAAGAAACCAGGAAAAATATTTACGCCTGGATATTGTCCCCCTTCAACAACGCAGTTTGACGCCGACTTGTCCCGCACCAAGCGGGGGATTGCGGAATAGGGCCATTTATGAATGGAAACTATCTATTTTCACATATGGGTAAGGAAGGGGGACACATTACTTCCATTCCTGCACGATGGGGACAAAATCTTTTGGGCCGAAGAGCGACTCATACCTGTAATTTCCGATGTTCTGTTCTGAAATCACGGGAATGACCGGACCTGTTCGGAATGCAAAGTCTTTTCCGGGCTGTTCTCCGTTCAGCAGTCTCACCATCATGTCCAGTGCAAGCGTTGTTTGTTGAATGGTCTGATCGGAGGGAGAAGCGAGAACAGCGCCCTTTTCCATCAAATCGTATACCAAGTCCGTAATATAGGTGGACACAATTTTCGCTTTTTTCAGCTTGTCCCGATTCTCTTCCAGATAGGTCACGGCTTCGCTGACGGCGGTGGCGCATCCGATCAGATAATCAATATCCTGATTCTCCGGTTGCCCCAGCGTAAGGCGTATTCTCATGGCCTGGACTCCGGGACGTGTATCGCCGTAAAATGGTCCGACAATGGTAATCTTTTGATTCTTATTCCTTCTGTTTTCAACAGCCGATTGAAAGCCGAGGAACGTATCCGGCGCCCAACCAGATCCTTCCGGCCCGGGATAAAAAGCCACTTTGATATTTTGTCCTCCTGAATGATTGAGAACAAATTCACCGGCCTTAAATCCCATCTCGAAAAATGAGACCAACGCCTTCCCTTGAATTTTCGGCGCAAGGATATCGTTAATCAATTCGATGACGGGGGTGCCGTTATCAACGCTTTTTGCCACCGGATCATCCAATTTTGAATAATTGACGGACGCCAATATCACCCCATCCACTTTTTCATTATCCACCAGCCTCTCCAGCTGACTTCTTTGCCTTCCCACATGGCCATACCCGCCGGCTTCATAGAGGGTAATCTTCACACCCAGCTCGCTCGCATGGTGCATAATCCCGTAACTGGCCGTTTTCCAATAGGAATCCTGCAAATGGGGGATGAGAACACCGATATGATACTGTTTCTTGGGTGTTGGAGTCTGCCAGGACTCGGATTTCGGTCCAACCAGACTCCCGGACGGGAATCCCGGTTTCTTCTGAGCAGCATCGTAGTGGCCATAGTAACTGTTAACCAATATTTCTTCCGCGTTGCAAAGATTCGTAATCAATACAAATGCTGCCGACACTATCAGGGTGATCGAAAATCGGGATACTGTTTTCATGGCAACCCCAGGGTTAAGTGCATCGGAGTGATGCACGAATTGAGTTGAGGATCGGTCCGCGGTAACGCCATAAACATAACACCTAACACTTAAAACGCGATGAATTCGAATTGTTACGAATTCATCCCATGGCTTCCATAAAAAACATCAAGGCCTTTCCGGACAGGACCTTGCCCCTGTGCCGATGTTCAGGCCCATCCGGGATGAAGATACCGTCACCCGGGCCGTAGGTGATCGTGGCGCCGGGGTATTCGATTTCCATTTCACCCTCTATCATATACCCGCAATGCCCCTCCTCACACCAATGAGCAGGCATTTCATCGGAGTACTCCACAAGCCGGATGCGCTGCCCATCCTGATCGAGGCATTTATGCCGGTCTCCTTCATTGGGTGTTTCCCACTCCATTTGTTTAAAATTGATCTTGTAAGGGAAGGTCATTTTCACCTCGTTGGGGTATCATGAACGCCGCCTTCACCCGTTCATCGGGTGGAAGGCGTAGTTGAGGCATTTTGATAAAAAAGAGCACAAGTGTCAACGGTGTAGACATGAGACTCGTGCAATTACTTACACCATGCCATGAAACGAGCTATCTTCCTCTGTAATTCTTAGATGTTAAATGAGTTAGTTATTTACTGATGGGCGTCCCCCCACCCGACAGTATATGTCTAACCAAGACGCCGTTCTTAGCGTAATCAGAAATCAGGGATTTTTTAGATTTCCATTCATCCGGAGTAAATGCGGATGCTTCGATAGGCGCAAAACTTGATAGATAGCATCGCTCAAGATGTTTATGCGCTCCCAGTAGCTCTTGTTTGTGAAGCTTGAGGAAATGACAACCAGGTCAATATCTGAATCTTAGCGGGCAGTGCCTTCCGCTTGGGAACCAAACAGGATGAGCTGCTCAACTTGGATATTGATGGACTCCAGCGCATTCTTGAATTTTTTGATGGTGGTTAGAACTGTTTCTTGACCCATTTCAATACATCTTTGCTCTTTTCAATCATTTCTTTTGTGATTTCTTCAGTGTACTTCGTGTCGCGGATGACGGTGAGGATGAGGAGCGCGCTGTTCGCGTCTGACCGGATACGGTTGATGGCCTGAGCTGATTTTACATCCAATCTTTTTAAATGCGCTCGGCATCCGTTTGGTTAGCGACTTCGGGAAGCTGATGCGTTACAAACTGATATCTGGGGCGCTATTGCCTTGAGATGCGAGCAACGCCTACTCCACTTCTTGCGGAAATTCGACGAGTAAGAAGCCGCTCTTATGATAGAGATAATCCTCTCCACTCTCATCGACGATCCTAATAAGATCATCTTCATCACCAGGCTCATCAGGAATGATTCCATATATCTTTCTCAAGATCAGAGAGGCTTCATAATCCGTATTGTCGACGCAGATAGCAAAACGTCTTTTTTGATCACTCATTGTATCATTCCAAGTAACGTTTTCTCAGGTTGTGAGAATACCTTCAGTTTCTGATGATGGTCAAGTGAAAAAAGTATGGAAGAATAACAAACATTCATCCATCCTTATTTGGTTTCCATTTTCCACATTACTCAGCAGATCGTGAGAGGTTTTCCATGTGGCTTCAACGAGATTTTAGGAAACCGAATCGGCGAAGCACTTGAGATGCCATGGAGCACAGCCCGATAGGGCATTGACACGGGGCGCTATAAAATGCTACCCGTCAGGGCCGATTTTGTGGTAAAAACACACACTGATATTTTTGTGCTAAAGAATTGAACATGTTTTCCTGTGAATCACAGGATTCATTTCAACTGAACGCTGTTGTGAAGCTTGCCGGAACTGGTCGAAATCCGCACATTCCCGGGCTTTTAATCAAAAGAAAGAGGATTTACATGCAAAAAGAGATACCCATCCATTACAGCCCGGCCGAGGCCGAAAAATCCACCAACGAACTCTGGTTCCGTTCAAAGGCCTTCGCAGCCGCTCCCCGATCCGGTGTAAAAAAATATGTGATCATGATGCCCCTGCCCAACGTGACCGGGGCCCTGCATATGGGGCATGCCATGGATAACGTCATGCAGGATCTCCTGATCCGGTGGCACCGCATGATGGGAGACGATACCCTTTGGATGGTGGGCAGCGATCATGCGGGAATCGCCACCCAGGCGGTTGTGGAAAAGCGGCTTTTTGAACTGGAGGGGAAGACCCGGCACGATATCGGACGTAATGCCCTTGTTGAGCGGATCTGGCAATGGAAAGAGGAGTATCAGAAACGGATCTATGGCCAGTTGAAAACCATGGGCTGTTCCTGCGATTGGGACCGGGCCCGTTTCACCATGGACCGGGTTTGCGCCCGGGCGGTTCGGCACACCTTTTTTTCCATGTTCCGGGACGGGGTCATCTATCGGGGCAACCGTCTGGTGAACTGGGATTGTCACCTCCAGACGGCGGTTGCGGACGATGAAATTATTTACGAGAGCGTGGAAAGCCATTTCTGGTACATGCGTTATCCAATCATCGATCCGGAGCCGGGTGAGCCGGAATATGTGGTGGTGGCCACCACGCGTCCGGAAACCATGTTGGGGGATACGGCGGTGGCCTGCCATCCGGACCCGGAAAGGGAGCTTTCGCAGTTGATCGCGCAGACGCGGGAGAAACTCCTTTCCGCGCCCAAAAGGGAACAAAAGGAGTTGGAAGAAGAGCTGGATCGGCTGATAAAGCGACGGGAAACCCATCTGCCTCAACTCCTTCGCCTTGCTGAAATGGCCCGGAACGGCAGAAAGGTTCTGCTGCCGTTGCAGGATCGCCCCATTCCTCTCATCGCGGACCCCTGGGCCAAGCCGGGATTGGGCAGCGGTTGCGTGAAAATCACGCCTGCCCACGATCCCAACGATTATGATGTTTGGCAGCGACACGCGGATGAAATAGAGATTATCAACATTCTCAATCCCGACGGAACACTCAACGAAAATGCCGGGGCCTACGCGGGGATGGACCGGTTTGCCGCGCGTGACCGGGTGGTTGACGACCTGGAAAGGCGGGGCCTCCTGGAATCCGTGGAAGATCGCCAGGTGGACGTGGGGCACTCGGATCGTTCCAAGACGCCCATTGAACCCTATCTGTCGCTTCAATGGTTCGTGGCCATGGGGGATGTGGACGGCGGAATCGTTTGCGGCCGGGAAACGGAGAAAGAGTTCGTTGCGCCGGGGCTGGCCCAGGCCGCTATTCAGGCGGCGGAAGGGGAGTGGAAATCGGCCACCGGCCGGGACGTGAAATTTCATCCGGACGCGGACCGATACGCGGGGACCTATCTGAACTGGCTGGGGGAAAAAAGGGACTGGTGCATCAGCAGGCAGCTCTGGTGGGGGCACCGCATTCCCATCTGGAAAAAACAGGTGAACGGGGAGGAGTTACACCGCGCCCTGAAAGTTCTGGAACCCTACCTGTCCCGAAAGGATGTCTGTGCACGCATCGGTCTGACGGACGGCACAAGCAAATTGATTTCGGAAAATGAGGCGCCCTCTGAAATTCAGGATATGGTGGAGCTGATGGTCTGCCTGCGGGATGAGCAGGCCGTGGAGGCATGCGGCCGGGTACTGGAAGAGGCCGGGCTTGTGCAGGACCCGGACGTACTGGACACCTGGTTTTCAAGCGCCCTGTGGCCCCACAGCACCCTGGGCTGGCCCGACCCGGAAACAGCCGAGGTGGAAGAAGGACAAACGCCTCTCGGCTCCATCAACGGAGCGCCCAACTGTCTCGACGCCTATTATCCCGGGTCCTGCCTCGTCACGGGCCGGGACATCGTCACCCTGTGGGTTGCGCGCATGATCATCATGGGCCTCTACAATCTGGGGGATGTGCCGTTTACGGATGTCTTTATTCACGCCAACATCCTGGACGGCAAGGGAGAGCGGATGAGCAAGTCCAAGGGAAACGGCATCGATCCCGTGGATATCATCGAGCGCTACGGCACCGACGCCATGCGGTATGTGCTTTGCGAACTGCAGACCGGCATGCAGGATATCCGGCTTCCCATTCAGGCCGTAAGCCCCTTTACCGGGGAACTGGTGGACCTGGGCGCGGCCAAACACGGAAAGACCATCTTCACCTACATCTGCCCCAAGTCCGGCAAAGAGTTTGATGTGACCGGCACCATGAAAGATATCCCTTCGGCCAAGATCATCAGCGAGCGTTTCGAGGTGGGGGTTCATTTCTGCACCAAACTGTGGAATGCCGCGCGCCTGGCGTTCATGAACCTGGAAGACTACTACGTTTGTTCCGAGAAAGGTCTCGGCGTTTCATGAAATGGACCGGTGGATTCTTTCCAGACTGTCGAAAACCATTGGGGAAGTGAACACCTATCTGGAAGACTATAACCCGTCGGCCGCCATCAATACCTGCCGTTCCTTCTTCTGGGGCGAGCTGTGCGACTGGTATCTGGAGATGATCAAGGGAAACCTGGCCGACGAAGACAAGGCGCCTGCCACCCGCCAGGTTTTGGCCACGGTGCTGGATCGGGTTCTGAGCCTGCTGCATCCCTTTGTCCCGTTTATTACGGAGACCCTCTGGCAAAGTTTGAACGAGCTTGCGCCGGAAAGAGGTATTACCGCTCCATTTCCCCGATCCGAACTTCTGGTGAAAGGCGTCTGGCCCGAGCCGACCCCCGATTGGGAGGACGAAGAACTGGAAAAGCGGATGGCCATGGCACAGGAGATCATACGGGCCATCCGCAACGTGCGATCGAAACACGGACTGTCTCCTCGAAAATCCCTTCAAGTGGTCATCCGTGGAGGCAGGCTGCAGGATGCCGCATTCGCGCCCTTTCTGGATATCGTGCGGCAGATGGCCAATCTGGAATCCCTGGCGCTTTCGGAGCAGGATGCCCCGGCCGGTGATGCGGCGAGGGCGGTGGTGGGCAATATGGAGATCTTTGTGCTGGGCGCCGTGGATGTGGAAAAGGAAAGAACGCGGCTCGGAAAGCAGCGCGACGATCTGACCAAACGCATGGAAGGGACCCGAAAGAAGCTCTCCAACGAGAATTTCATCAAGAAAGCCCAGGCTGAAATCGTACAGAAGGAACGGAACAAACTGGAGGAGATGGAAGCGGAACTCAAGGCGGTGGAGGAGAG
>CAVVFZ010000022.1:0-67357 GCA_963747555.1 uncultured delta proteobacterium | reverse complement strand
GTTACGAGAGATATTCGCGTATGATTTCAGGGTTGTCAATAATTATTTTCCCCCGATCTCTACAATCGCTCACTCCACGTCCACTTATCGCAAGAATTCTTGCCAATTCTTCCCCGCTATAATCCATTTCGTCCACCGCCAGATAACATAACACCGCCCTTGCCCGGCTTATCTCTCTCTTTCTCCTCTTCGATAACAATTCATCAAGGGTAAGCTCAAAGCTTGAACAAACTCTGGAGATCAAATCATCTAAAGAAACACGCTGTTGTACTTTGTCCTCCATAGAGTCATTGGCGTCCTTTAGGATATTCGAAACAAAATCACCACTCCCAAGTATCCTCGCATCCCCCTTCTCACGTTCTTCTGCCTTGCGCCCTAAAAGTCCTGCCGTCTCTCCACCTGCGCTCCTAACAAGGCCTCCTCCTTGAAGATCTTCACGGGTGCCTTGTTCGATCCCTTTCTCTACGAATTCCCTGTACCTCTTTATAGCGACTCTTTTGGTTTCGGCGAAATGAAGAAGGATATCTTCGATGGTCTTTTCGGCTAAGGGTATTTTTTGGCGCGGATGACGCAGATTACACGGATCTTGGGGATTTTTGTTGTTGCAGCAGAAGATCCAGGCACCTGATTTTCTGCTGCGAACAATCCTTCGGAGGGGGTGGCTTCTTTGTCGCTATTTAGGTTTCCAATTTGTTTGGGTGGTTCTTGATTCTTGATGTTTGACTTCGCATCTTTGATGACTGGAAGCAAGGGGTTTTTGCGGCGGCCCAAGATGGCGCTATGGCCGGTCCAAGGATATTTGTCCAATTCTTTGAGATCCTTTACAAGGCCTGCTCTTAATGGGTTCAAATGGATGTAACGGATCAGTTCGAGGAGGTAACGGTCTTCTTCGCAGATGACGGATTTATAGCGATTCTGGAAAAGATGGCCTGAACGATTGTGGCGTTTATTGAAGGTGACGGCGTAACCGGTCATGAGTCGGCGCATTACGTTGCTGAGTGGAGCAGGGCCTGTTCGCAAAAGAAGATGGACGTGGTTCGGGATCAAGGCCCACGCGTAGCATTGGGTTTGGGTTTCTTCCAGGATGCCGGCGAACCTTTCCAGAAAAGACTCACGGTCCTTGTCGTCAAAGAAGATCTTTCTTCGTTCGATGCCCCGGGCCATGACGTGTTGGAGAAGGCCGGGGGCGTCAATCTTGGTTGGCGAGGCATTTTGTTTGTTTAGACAGCATTTTCAGGATTATTTTGTTTCTTTTATATGGTGGGGGACGTTGTAGGTCGGTTAGTCTGTTTGGCAACCTCAGTAGAAGAGGAACCAATCAAGGGCAGGATCCGGCTGCGGATTTGCTCAACAGCGTCCCTTGCCTCAACTGCCGTCTCTTTCGAATACTCCGTCCGCCAATGAACAGGATATCGGGCGTCAATATAGAAAGGATTAAGAAATGTGCAGGCTTCCATGAGAGCTTCGAGTTCACGGTCTATCAACATAGACGATTTCAATAACACCACCAAGTCATGGATTCTCTTAATTCCAGTTCGTAAGCAATAATCAGAGCTTTCAGATATTTTTCAGCCGACTGATGGAAATGGAAACAAATTTGGGCGTAGAAAGGGCTCTCTTCGATGACGGAACAGGCGAAGCCATAGTCGTCTTCGGCCTTCTGCAGCCATTCATTGACTATTTCCGGATCAACCATAGATTACACGCCCTTCCTTGAGGATGGCCTTGAGGAATGGATCTCCCATTCTAATTCGTTCATCGAGTTCATCAGGCCGGTAAACAAGCATATCAACAGCCATGTTTCTGTCAATCAACCTGTCCAATTCTCTCATTCGATCAATGCCATTCAAAGGGACGTCTTCCTTGATTACCAAAAAGTCCAAATCGTTGACATGGGGATATTCCCCTCGCCCTGCTGAACCGAACAGAATGATTTTGATGGGGCGATACTTCTTAATGATCTGTCCCGAGATAGATTCAATCTCTATTTCAATTTCATTTTGCTTCAATGCAGTTACCAAACGAAAATGTGGCATAAAGGGATATGTTGATACTTGACGGCGTCTTTCTAAGATATCCCGAATCCCCTTGTTATTGTCAATCAATTTCTTTCGTGGGGCCTGAGGGACGTTATGCGTGGAATGGGGGTCGCGTCGTAATGGGGGCCTTGGGGGACGTCCATTTGTAATTCAGTAACTCGATATGGGGAAAGAATGAGGGACGTTGCTATCTAACTGCATTATCACTGAAATCAAACCACTAAGGCACAAAGTACACAAAGAAAAATACCTTAGCGTAATGGGGGACGTTGTTACTAACGTGACAAACTCTAATTGTCACATCAAATTTAATAGGATAGGTGCGACACGTTAGCAATCGACAGTACAGCGGGACGCTCTTTAGTTATTTACTTATTTTTCTTGAACCTCGAAGGGGCAAAGGCGTCGTCTTAAAATCCTATAAATCCGTGTCATCCGCGTCATCCACGTCATCCGTGTTTGAAAACTATTCAGGTATGGAGATGGAAACGAGCCACTTATGTGTTTGGCACTTTCGTGAGTCTGATATCATCAAACCTGTATTCTCCGATCCCATGGCCGGACAGAATAATCTTTATGTAATGGACTTTATCCTTTATTGGGAATGTTTCCTTCACATCACACCACGGGCCGACTTTGTTTGCCTCTACCCTTAAATAGCCCCATTTGAGGACTTTTTTATCCTTATCAAATGTGGTGATACCAAGGCTTGCATGGGATTTTTCGTCCTGCTCTCTTATGCATCCTTCAAACCTGAAGTGATCCCCTTCCTGGACTTCTATGTATTGAGAGGAAGAACAGCACCAACCTTTTGCACTGCTGCTCCTGATCAGAAGACAACCGGATTCGTTCGTGCCGTTTGCGTCATATCCCCAGGTTACCTTGCCGTTTTCTTCCGTCCACGGATGAGACCAGTTGTGGAACAGGAATAGTCTTGTGTTGAATGTTTCGTCTATTACGATACCCGATTCCGGGCTTTTTATTACATCGCTTTTGGTCAGGTACTTGAAGGGAAAATAGTTGTGTACGCTGAATGAGTTGAATAGATTCAATCCTGCCTGGCATTTTGCCCAGTAAGCCGCGGGAACGATAAGGCATATGGCGATTAGGGCAAGGATGGTGGTGCGTATATAGGGCTTTTTAATTGGCACGGATTTCATGGATTACACGGATTTGGTGTTTTTTGTTCTTGAAGCAGAAGATCAGGTACCTGATTTTCTGCTGTAGGCCTTGGGGATGTGGTTATATGGCTCCGCCCCTTGGATTACATTTGGTTACAAGGTATAACTTCATGATATTACACAATTATCTTCTTTAAAATGGCATGAAAACTATTAGTCTGGCGGTGCAAGGAAATGTCTGTTCCTTTTTGTTGATTAGGGTTTTAAACCTGGCGGAAACGAATGTCAAGGATCTCTTAGGACGGGATGAAAATTTATCAATATCAGTATAAACCTGATAGTTTTGGCAATGTGAGGGTCTATGCCTTGGGGGACGTTGCCATTTAACTGCATTATCACTGAAATCAAACCACTAAGGCACAAAGAACACCAAGAAAAATACCTTATTATATTCTGAAAACCCTTGTGGTCATCGTGACTTCGTGGTTCACTTTGCTTTTGGCCAATAATCATTGACCATTCTTTTGATACCTTGCCGCATCAACGCCACATGCCAGTTCAGGAGATAGCCAAGTTTCAACTTCTTCAGGATTATAATGGGGGACGTTGGTAGTTTTGTTAGCTTATACGGCCTCTGTCTTTTCTGCCCCTGCCTCTATCATCTTTAGGACATTAAAGAGGTCCATTGCGCCGGATTCTTTAACCTTGTTTTCTTCGGCGGTGTGCATATGGAATGGGAACGTGTTGACCTCTGTGTGATGTTTTGCATTGTCCCACCTCTTAATCAGTCTTGATTCTTCGTCTTGCCAATGGAACCGGTACGCTACCAACTTCACATCGTCCTCTGTCAACTGCCAGTACATACTTATCTCAAGGAGGCTGCCGTCCGTAATTACAGCTCTTGCACGAAGGAATCCATCTCCCTCGGTTTCTCTCTTCTTGACGATGGTAAAGGACTCTACTATGGGCGATAAGGTTAAAAGGAGAATGCTTTCTTCAATACATTGTCGTATGGGCAATCAGGATACTCCTTCCAGCATCTTGAGGCGTTCTGTAGCTCTCTTATACATTTGGAAAATAGCGGACCACTCAAAATAATCACCGTCATCTCCAAGTTCGCCCTTTTCAAATCGATTAAAAAATTCGTCGGACGGAATGCCATACTTGACTTCAAACTGCGACAGATCGTTTCTCAATACTTCAACATCCGTTGAAGTCCTCTCTTTTGTATGCTCAACGACCTTTCGAATTGCACGGGATAAATACTCATCTTGCAAACCGCACTCAAATATCTTTTCTATATTCTGAATTAGCTTCATAGTTTTTTGCATGGCATCCTCACGTAGAAATAGGAGCAATGGGGGACGATGGTAGTTTAGTTAGTTTATCCCGCAAATCAAAATTCTTGTCAAGGAGTGTTTCTCCCCTTCTTACGCACTGACCAGCGCTCACCCGTCTCAAATCCAAAGCATGAGCAACTTCCGCTGCGCTGTAACCTAAATCGTTGACGGCCAAACAACAGATTATGCCTCTCGCCTCACTCACTTGCCTTTTCCGGCTGGCGGAAATTAGCGACGCTTCTTTCAGATCAAGATGGAACGCGACCGCTTTTATCAACTGTTCTAATGGCATTTTCTTCTTTTTGACCTTTTCCCAATCTTCGCCCGCTTTCCTCAGTGCCTCATTCACGAAATCCCCGCTCCCCAGAATTCTGGCATCTCCCTTCTCTCGTTCTTCTTTCGAACGCCCGAGAAGGCCTGCCATCTCTCCACCGGCGCTCCTGACCAAACCGCCACCTTGGAGATCTTCGCGGGTGCCCTGCTTGATCCCTTTCTCCACGAATTCTCGATACCTCTTTATAGCGACTCTTTTGGTTTCGCCGAAATGGAGAAGAATATCTTCGATGGTCTTCTCGGCTAAGGGATCTCTTGGCACGGATTGCGCGGATTACACGGATTTGGTGTTTTTTGTTGTTGCAGCAGAAGATCAGGCACCTGATTTTCTGCTGCGAACAATCCTTCGGAGGGGGTGGCTTCTTTGTCGCTATTTAGGTTTCCAATTTGTTTGGGTGGTTCTTGATTCTTGATGTTTGACTTCGCATCTTTGATGACTGGAAGCAGGGGGTTTTTGCGGCGACCCAAGATGGCGCTGTGGCCGGTCCAAGGGTATTTGTCCAGTTCTTGGAGATCCTTTACCAAGCCAGCTCTTAGTGGGTTCAGGTGAATGTAACGAATCAGCTCCAGGAGGTAGGCGTCTTCCTCACACACAACGGATTTGTACCGGTTCTGGAAGAGATGACCTGAACGGTTGTGTCTCTTGTTGAAGGTAACGGCGTATCCGGTCATTAAGCGGCGCATGACTTTGCTGAGTGGCGTAGGGCCTGTTCGTAAGAGAAGGTGAAAATGATTCGGAATCAAGGCCCAGGCGTAGCATTGCGTTTGGGTTTCTTCGAGGATGTTGGCGAACCTTTCCAGGAAAGACTCGCGGTCCTTGTCGTCGAGGAAGATCTTTCGACGTTCTATTCCCCGGGCCATGACGTGTTGGAGGAGGCCGGGAGCATCTAATCTTGGTTGGCGGGGCATGGAGTATCAATCAAAAACGTCGGCAGGCAAGTCGAACTTTTTTATCATGTCCTCAAGCGCATAAGGTAGGATAACCGTTTTCTTGCCATGGGATTTAACAGGATAGTTACGACGTGTTTCAGGGTCATAGAATTTGGGGTGCCTGCCTTTACCGGCAACATAGACTATGCCATATTTTCTGAGCCTTTTGATTACGTTCCTCAACTCCAAGGGTTTAGGCATAATGAATTTCTGTCGATAAGTCAGCCTGATCGGCAGTGGATCCAGATTCGAAGACTTTTCTTAGAGACTTTTTTAGACCCTTTTTAACCTGTTTTGCTTCCAATTCATTGTACATTCTCCAGTATTTCCCATGAGCAGGGTCAAGAATACTTTCAATCGCATCGTCTTCGACGGCAGTCAAGACATACTCTTTGATTGATTCACCCAATGCCTCTAAAGCTTTCTTCTCATCCTCTCCATGCGAAGAAACTGTAAAATCAAGGCAGCGGGCCACAATCACATCATCTTCTTCTGTTAAAAGAACATGAAGTGTCGGACTCTCCCATATGTTACCCACTTTGATCTTTATCCTATCTGCTTTCTTGGCTTTCATAACTCACCTCCTTGCTTTTCTGTGAGTAATGGGGGACGTGTGAGTAATAATGGGGGATCGAGGTAGAGTACAGCGGGACGCTCTTTAAAAATTCAATAACTTGTGTGGGGCCTTGGGGGACGTCCATTTGTAATTCAGTAACTCGATATGGGGAAAGAATGGGGGACGTTGCTATCTAACTGCATTATCACTGAAATCAAACCACAAGGCACAAAGTACACAAAGAAAAATACCTTATATCCTGAAAACCCTTGTGGTCATCGTGACTTCGTGGTTCACTTTGCTTTTGGCCAATAATCATTGACCATTCTTTTGATACCTTGCCGCATCAACGCCACATGCCAGTTCAGGAGATAGCCAAGTTTCAACTTCTTCATCTTTAGATAGGTCAGAAGCTGGGCTTCAGCACACTGAACAATATCCCTCCCAATCGCTTCAATATCCATAATAAGCTGAACCACCAAGGCACAAGGAGCACAAAGACATTATTTGTTTTAACCGTAGGGCTCTTTGCAATTTTCCACAGAGCTAAAACCCATCTATCTCTTCCTTCGTTTCCCTCGTGCCTTTGTGGTTACGTGGAATGGGGGACGTTGCTATCTAACTGCATTATCAATGAAATCAAACCACTAAGGCACAAGGAACACCAAGAAAAATACCTTATTATATTCTGAAAACCCTTGTGGTCATCGTGACTTCGTGGTTCACTTTGCTTTTGGCCAATAATCATTGTGGGGTTCTTGGGGACGCCCCACACATTTGCAGTTTATGACCTTCTTCCAAATCCAAACACGTAATGGGGGACATTGCTACTCAACTGCGTTTTTCCAATTCCCAGTCTTCAATAACCAGTCCTTCAACACGCGAGAACTCTCGTGTATTATGCGTTACAAGAATCGCCTCCCGGCAGAGCCCAATAGCGGCGATTTGAAGATCGTGAGGTCCTATCACTTTGCCCGCTCTTGATAACTTCGCTCGTATTTCCCCATAATGTTTAGCTGCTAAGTCATCAAACGAAAAAGAGCCAAGCGGCTTCAGAAAAACTTCCAGCTTTTCCAGATTCTTCTCTGGCCACTGACTATTCATTACGCCGAAATAAAGCTCGGCCTTCACGACAGAACATACAAATATGGAGCTTGGTTCCGAGCGCTCGATATGAAAACGAACGGGCGACTGAGGGTTATTCAAATACGAAATACACACATTCGTGTCGAGAAGGTATCTCATGCAAGAAGCTCCCGCTGTTCGTACTCCCCTTGATCTGGCCTTCGAATAGGATCATCAGCCATGCAACCGGCCGTTTTCTCAAAAAATCCGTAAGGCCAGGTATCCCCCCCATTAAAATCTTCATCACTGGAGATTTCATCCAAAGGAATAACAATCACCTCTACCTTCCGATGAAGCAGGCTTGCAGGCATATCGATAGAAATCGACCCATTAACAACTTCTCTAATTTCCCTTATTACACTCATTTCATTACCCCTATGTTTTGCCCTTTTTCATAATGCCTTAGATCTAAGTCTGTAAAATAATGGGGGACGTTGGTGCTTTTGCTGCTTTATGGGGCAATATTTTTTAAATCTAAATATTTGTCAATGGCTTTTTTGCCCCGCACTGAACAACGGCCTGCATTTTCCCGGCGGAATGGGGGACGTTGGCAACCCCAGTTAAACAATTTCAGGTTTCACGGGGCATGCTTTGTCAACTTAATTCTCGAAGACCGGCTTACTGAGTTGTAACCTCCGAACCTCTCATAGCGGCTTTCTGAACACCCATGCGGGGCCTTGGGGGACGTCCATTTGTAATTCAGTAACTCGATATGGGGAAAGAATGAGGGACGTTGCTATCTAACTGCATTATCACTGAAATCAAACCACTAAGGCACAAAGAACACCAAGAAAAATACCTTATTATATTCTGAAAACCCTTGTGGTCATCGTGACTTCGTGGTTCACTTTGCTTTTGGCCAATAATCATTGACCATTCTTTTTAAATGTAATGGAGGACGTTGGTGCTTTTGCTGCTTTATTTGGCAATGTCTCTCAAATCTAAATATTTATCGGTGTGTTAAAAGATAGAACTAATTCAGCTGGGATTCATTAAACGTTCAAATACACGCCTACACAATTCTTCCGCAATCCAGATGTCATTTCTATCTGCAATACTGTCAAATATTATTTTAACTTCATCGAGGTTCAGCATTTCCATACGATAACCTTTTGCAATAACGCCCAAAGTCCCTTTTACTGAAAACCCGAGTGTTTGCGCTTCAGACCGGGCTAACATGTCATCTAAAAGCACCAGATCAGCATTGTTTTGAAAGGCCAGACTAAGCACCTCCTTTTCACCTTCATGCAAGGGCAACGTTGTAACTTCATTTCTTGGACTCTCCACCTCTTTCACAATCAATTGTTTTCGCTGAATCGCCAACTTGACCTGAAGTGAATCGGAAAATCCACCAGCCTCCCCTCGCAAAACAACTTCGTCATAAACAGCGACAGGCATGTATACTTTTCCGTAAAGCCGTCCCAGTAATTCCAGAAGACCTAACTTCGCCAGGGCCATAATTGGGCCCGAATTTGTAACAACGATCATGCCAGCTCTTCTTCCACCATTGTTTCCGACCAGCGTGGCTCGATGCCATACGCACGGGCCTGACGCATCATCTCCTCCAAAGGCAAGCCTGCCAATTCCGCAGCTCGGCCAAAAGACGCAAGGCCTTGTTTGTACAAGTACAAGGACTCCTGAATCTTCATCTGTGTCAATCCCAGCAGAAGCAGTTCACTCAATCTGTCCTTGTATTTTTCTATCTCAACCTGCATTTCGGAAGGAATCTCAATACTTGTTTTTCCCATTTTTTTATCCTCCTATTTCGTGGGGAGATAAACTGCAATGTTTGTAATGGGGGAAGTTGCCAGCTAACTGCATTATCACTGAGATCAAACCACTAAGGCACAAGGAACACAAAGAAAAATACCTTATTAAGTACAGCGGGACGCTCTTTAGTTATTTACTTATTTTTCTTGAACCTCGAAGGGGCAAAGGCGTCGTCTTAAAGTCCTGTAAATCCGTGTCATCCACGTCATCCGTGTTTGAAAACTATTCAGGTATGGAGATGGAAACGAGCCACTTATGTGTTTGGCACTTTCGTGAGTCTGATATTGCCTCTTGGGGTCGGACCTCATCAAATGACTGAACTGATTGCATAACATCTCAAAAAAGGGCTGTTTTTACCATGAAAATCTGTAGCTATTTAAGGGCATACTTATCCCTTGTTGCCGAAAACGACAACCGCTGTAGCACTTATTCTGTCAACTAACGCCGTTTAAGCCTCTGCAGCCAAATACCCATACTGTTTCAAGGCTCTGAGCCATCTCGGAGCATTACGTTCAACAGTCAATGCCTCGTAATCGATGCCCGGATCTCGATAGGGTTGCTTGTTTTTGAGCATGGAATAAACCACCCGAAGCATTTTATGACCAAGAGCAATGATCGTGCGCTTGTGCCCCCGACGTATCACAAGACTTTGATATTTGCCCTTGAATTGGCTATTTGTTCTTCGAGCAGAGTTGGCCACCTCACATAATACCCGGCGGACACTCCGATTGCCTTTTCTGGCACGCCCGCTTTTTCGTTTGCCGGCGCTTTCATTGTTACCAGGACACATGCCGGCCCATGAGGCCAATTGCCCGGCATTGCCAAATTCCCCCATGTCCGTTCCAATTTCAAGGATCAGCATAGCGGCACTAAATTTATCCACACCGGGAAGGGTTTGCAGAATGCCCCATTCTTTTTGGTACGGGGTCATCGCTTCAAACAGATAAGCATCTATTTCCCGAATCTCTTCTTCCAGTATCCGAATATGATCATGCACTTTCCGGAGCAAAAACCTGTGTCGTTCGCTGATTGGTTCTGAAAGAGAATCATAAAGCTCTTTTTCTTTCGATTTCAAACGGCCACGCGCATTTTTAACAAGTTCTTCAATGGGCCTGTCTTCAATCAGGCCTGCAATCATACTTCTGGCGGAAACGCCGTTGATATCACTGACAACACCGCCCAACCGTATACCTGCATCATCAAGAATTTTATGCAGCCTGTTTTTTTCGCCGGCCAGCATGCCATGAACTTTCATCCTATGACGCCCGATCAGTCGCAATTCGCGAAGATCCTTTGGCGGAATGAAACTCGGCTTCAGCAGGCCGGCTCGCCCAAGTGTCGCTAACCACTCACTGTCCATAACGTCCGTCTTACGTCCGGGTACATTCTTCACAAAGCGGGCGTTCACCACGTAGGTTTTAATGGCCGCGTTCTCAAGGGTCTCAAAAATACTCTTCCAGTAGATTCCGGTGCTTTCCATTATCACCAGTTCAATTCCAGAACGATCCAGCCATCGTGCCAACTGGCGGCGATGTTTTCGGAAAGTACCGAATTCCTTTGTTTCCTTTCGTGTTTCTCCGTCTTCCTGTGTTATGAGAATCGTGGCCAGGATGACCATTTTATGAACATCAAGGCCAGCAACACGATTTACAATAGGCTCCAACATCCTTTCATCCTCCCCTCAATCATGGTATTTGCACAATGAGCGGGGAGGACTTTCGGGGAATCCATAGATCCGAAACTCAGCGGAAATAGGTCTTTTTACCATTCGTTCAATATACGTGATACGTGACACATATATGAAACAATCGGGGGTACGTGCCGAAAATCAAGAGATCAGTTTAGGCATCGGGGTCTTATTAGCCACCATAAAGTAACTCGATCTTCACAGCCCCCGCTCATTCATGCACATGAATATGGTAAGCATCAATTCATTTTCATGCTCGGGGGTGACAAAATATTCCCTTTGTCATGAGCGTTTAGGCCTTAGAATGCTCTTTTTGGGGTCAAAAAGCGGGTTTTAAGAAAAAGGGGCCGAAAAAGCCGTCTAAAGATTCCGCCACTGAAAGTGGTTTTGGGGACGCTGGTAAAAAAGTAAGTTTCTTTACTTGGCATTGGGTTCTAGGTGCGGGGGGCTGGGTAATTGGGATTAGCCCTTAGAACAGTGAAGCAATGTCTCTATATCCGCTGACAACTCTCGCGATTTCTACAGCTTTGTCGGTTACTCTGTAGAAAACAATGTAACGCTTCACAGGCAGACTGCGAATATCGGGCAGCAGCTCTGGACGTTTTCTCCCAATGTTAGGCGTCTCACAAAGGTCGGAACATTTCTCATAGAGAAAGTCTATGAAGTGGTCTGCATTTCGAATTGAATCCGTGGCAATATAGAGCCATATATCCATCAAATCATCAATCGCCTGTTCAGCAAGGACCAACTCAAGCCTGTTCATGCCCCAAGCCTGTTCCTGCCGCCTTCTTTTATTTTATCCGATAGACTTGAGTCAAAAACGGCAGATTTACCCGCATCTAACTGTCTTAGGCCAACAAGGATCTCTTGCCGTAAATCTTCCGTCATTGCAAGTCTTTGTTGCTCCTGCCGCATCAACAACCTCAGGCCCTCAAGAATAACTTCGTCAGAGCAGCGGTATAGCCCTGAGTTCACCTTCTCAGATATCCATTGGTCCATTTGGGGGGTTATTGAAACTTCCATGCTCAGAATTCTCCTCATTGTGGGTACGAAATGTATGGAATGGGGGACGTTGCTATCTAACTGCATTATCACTGAAATCAAACCACTAAGGCACAAAGTACACAAAGAAAAATACCTTATTATATTCTGAAAACCCTTGTGGTCATCGTGACTTCGTGGTTCACTTTGCTTTGCGCCATGGGGGACGTTGGTGCTTTTGCTGCTTTATTTGGCGATATCTCTCAAATCTGAATATTATGACTTGAAGCACAGAAGCTCAAAGCTGAACTCTCAAGACTCTCGGCTCTGCCAGAATTTCGCGGCTTCCTCAAAGACCTGTTTTGCAGTCTTATCTTTGAATAACGTTGCTACTTAAGTGCGGTTCTTTAGGAGAACTACTGCAGGCTTGTTCACAGACGCTCCCACTCATCTAAAGAGATTTCTCTTTTTATTCCCTGTTCGATTTCTTTCAAAAGCGTCTTGACCTGCGGTACGGAGTATTCCTGATTGCTTGGCAGTGTGAAGGTATAGGTTCCATAACGCATATAGAAATGGCTACCACCAGGTTGAGGAGGGGCAAAACCTATCATTTTCAGCTTTTTTATAAAGTCTCTTCGTTTACACGGCTTCCATTTAGGCATGGGCCACAGCAGTCTCACCCTGAAAAGCAGGCATCTTTTCGTTCAGATTAATTCTGCCTATAACCGGCAATTTATCCCCATATCGAATCTTCACAATGAGCCAGCCTTCAAGACTCGATTTGAGTTCTTGCTCACATTGATAAAGCGTTGCTCCAAAAGCTATCACCCCAGGACATTTAGGGATCTTTCCGCAAAAGGATCCATCTTCAAGCTTGTCATAAACGGCCTTGCTCATGGCCTTGTCGATATATTCTATAAGCATGATATACCCTCTGCATTTAATGGGGGACGTTGCCACTAGTTAATAGTGGACGTTGGTGCTTTTGCTGCTTTATTTGGCGATATCTCTCAAATCTGAATATTATGACTTGAAGCACAGAAGCTCAAAGCTGAACTCTCAAGACTCTCGGCTCTGCCAGAATTTCTCGGCTTCCTCAAAGACCTGTTTTGCAGTCTTATCTTTGAATAACTCATCTCTTATTTGCAAGTAATCCTGCTTTCCCGTATTGTACATACTTAGAAAGCGAATCGTATTTGCGGCACCCAAGGTTTCGTTTAGCAATACCAGAGCCCTTTTCCTTAATTCTATATCAGATATGTTTGCTTTTGTCATTTTGTTTCCTCCTTTCGTATATATTCGAGAGGATCACAAACAACCATGCTGAAATCCAATGATGCTGATCGCCGGGTTAATCTGTCATCGCACGTCACAAAATAAGCACAGCTGGCCTCCAGTGCGCAAGCGAGATGAACAGCATCATTTCCCTTAATATGGAACTTCTCCATTTCCTCGGCCTTGGCTAAAATGCGTTGGCTGGGTTCTATAATGTGCCGTGCCAGACGGGAAAGCAGAGTAATCTCATTCTTCCTTTCCATAAAAGGATTCAGCTCATTTTCGAACTCAAGCACAAATAACCAGACTAAATCGATTGCCCCTCTTTGTATCTTGTCAAAAATCATCTGACATGCCACTGTTTCCAGCTTAATTCTCAGGTCACCCTGGTCGTCAAACGGCCGATTGTAAACACGGGCTTGGCTCTAACTTGGCCCACCAAAAAGGAACCACGAAGTCACAAGGAACACAAGGGCTAAAGAATTAATGCATGTTTCTTTGTGTCCTTTGTGGCTTTGTGGTTCAATTCAGGGCTCGATGGAATTTCCATTAATAAAGGGAAACAGCCAACTGCACTTCGATACTCCTTGTTCGATATTCTGCGGTTCTTTTTTATAGTGGGTGGAGTTAGAACCAAGCCCGTAAACACACATGTCAAGGTACAATTTCACAGTGTTTCACCTTTCAGCTTTCAGCTTCCAGGACGTAATGGGGGACGTTGGTAATAAAGGTAACTTATTGGTTTTATTTGGCACCCCGGTTGAACACCCTGAAAGGGGACCCGGTTCAACGGGGCAGGCGGATTCCACAGATGACACGGTTTTTTTTCTTGCACTAATGGGGGACGTTGTTCCACAATTCCATAACTCTTTTTCAGACAGGATTTATCCCAGTTAAATATGCTGCGCTGTTCTCCGAAATTTAACGGGACAGGCAGGATTTTCAGCCCCAGTTAAACAAAAGCCGCAAAGGTTTAACGGGGTAAAGATTTTTTGTTTTCATTTTCAATTTCCGGACGAAATTCAAAATACACAATCGCTTCGCGAGGGGGGCCGGATCAGGGTGCGCAATTTGTTTCATTGGATAATATTTTGTGATTTTTCACTTCAGGCGATGCGGGAAGCGGAACATCTTATTCAACTGCGTTTTCGAATACGAAATTTTGCTCTTAGTGCAATCACAATCGCTCCAGCCTCCAAATCTTTAGCATGGCGATCCAAAACTTCATTCAACTATGTCGTACAGCAAGAGATGGATGTGATTCGATGTAACCATGTAATCCAAGATACACGTCCCATAGCGCTTCTTCGCCTCAAATAGCCACCATAACCAGCGACTTTTATCCTTGTCGAATTTTAGAAGAAACTCTTTCTTATGGCATCGATGGGTGATATGCCAAATATAGCCGGGGATAAAATGTCGGTTGGCGCGGGGCATCAAGAACAAGGTGAAAAGAGGAACGTCAGTTACATACGGCTTTTTGCTTGATATGGACTTAATAGTTTCTTATGGCGATCTTGCCCCCCAGGGATTCGATGTATGAAGCAACCTGATCATAACATTTTTCACATAGGCATACTTCGTGGTATTCTTCGTCCTTTGACGATGAATATCCCCACCTCGCTGAAAGCTCAGCGTACTCGTAATCACCGAATTCCGTTTTGGTAGACTTCCCACAGATATCACAAACGATATCAAGCAGATCTTCTTTTTTTGTTATGCCAATGATTTTCATTTGATACCCAAAATCACATCATGGCTCGGTTTACCAGTGCAGGCCCTGTCCTGCGATGGACTCTAAATCCGAAACCCTTTTCCTGGCTTTCGAAGCCGCGTCCGTCCAGTGGCGCCACAAGAAGGGGTCATCCATTAAAAGCGTAACGAATCCCCTATCTCAGGAGCACTTTTCGGATCTTTTCAGGATCCATGCGAAGATCAGCAACACCTGTTACAATAATTCCTTCACCCGTCCTGGAATAAAATACGGCATAAGGAAAACGACGCATGAGACATCTTCGCTGGTTTGGGCTGACAGACGCCCAAGCCTCTGGAAATCTGCAAATCCTTGAAATGGTCCTTTCGTATTCATCAAGAAAGTCACCGCCCAATCCCGCACTCTTGGTCTCATAATACTCCATTGCCTTTGCCAAATCCTGGGCAGCTATTGAAAGAATACGGAATTTGGTCATCGTAATTCTTTTCTAAGGGATTCGATAACGGCTTGACCATCAAACGCCTTCATTTCCCCTGCACGGAATTTCTCCAATCGTTTCTCTGTCACTTCTGTCCAAGCTTTTATTGATAAATCCTTTTCAGCATCCAAAGTCTGCAAAAGACGGTCAACAAGCAAAGCTCTTTCAACCAGCGGCAGTTTCATGGCTTCTTTCTCAATTAAAACCGATTCCATTACTTACCTCCCTTTTTTGAGCCAATTTAACAGGCCGAAGCGCCCTAAATTCCACGCTTTACCGGCCCCCCACTAAGTCGATCAACCCATTGTTAATGGGGAACGTTGGTACTTTTGTTACTTTACTGGGCAATATCTTTCAGGTCTCCATAGAAGTCAAGTGGGGATCTGTGGGACGTCCATTTGTAATTCAGGAACTCGATATGGGGATGATGGCTCATGGGGGATGGACGATCATAATATTTGCAATGGGGGACGTTACCTTCTGACTTTATTACTGAACCGCCCCGTTAAATACACAACGGGATAAACTACGGCGCGAAGAACGCGAAGGGTTTTTTGGTTTTTTCCTGATAGGGGTTGACCTATCAGGAAAAGGAAACGCCTTGGGGGATGTGGTTATATGGCTCCGCCCCTTGGATTACATTTGGTTACAAGGTATAACTTCGTGGTTCACTTTGCTTTTGGCCAATAATCATTGACCATTCTTTTGATACCTTGCCGCATCAACGCCACATGCCAGTTCAGTAGATAGCCAAGTTTCAACTTCTTCATCTTTAGATAGGTCAGAAGCTGGGCTTCATGGATAGGCAGCAACCGTTCCACTGTTTTGTTTTCTATTATCACAGAGGAATCCACCAGCATATCTACGCGATAACCGGCATCGATCTGCACCGGCCCATTTGTAATGGGGGACGTTGTTACCTTCTGACTTTATTTGGCACTAGGTTCATGCACAAATGGGGACAAATTCTTTGCCGATTTCTCAATGGGGCCTTGGGGGACGTCCATTTGTAATTCAGTAACTCGATATGGGGATGATGGCTCATGTATACAATGGGGGACGCTGGCAGTTTGGTATAGGCTTGCACACTATGCAGTATCACCAACCTTTTTATTTGGCTTTCTTGCCGGTACACCACCCAACATTCCTTCAACACTGATATCTTCATCAACATCGGGCCAGTGAATCCCTTCCCCCTCTCCAATCACCTGAAAGTTCTGACGCTGTTCCGGTGTAGCCTCGGAGAGACGCCAAGACCATGCAAGAGGCACGCTGATCCTGCGTCCATCAACAAGAATTGCACTGATCTCATCTTCGGAAACCCGGACGTCTAAAACCCTCGGCTCTATTTCTCTAACCGCAATGTTCATCCCAAGCCTCCTTTATTTGTTCAATATTTGTTCGTATTTCTTTCAAAATCTGATTCAGTTCTCTTGGAGAAAATCCATTATTTTTACAAAGCATAATCGGAGCCATCCAAAATTTACAGGTAAATCTCTCTCGCTGCACATGCACATGCTGGGGTTCATTACAGTCAAAGCTGTAAAAGAAAAACCGATATGGTCCGCTAATTTTCCTTATCGTTGGCATTTTTATGAGGGGAAGCGGGACGCTGGTAAAAAAGTGTGGGGAGGGGGACGCCCATGCATTCATGCGTTTCTCTCATTTTTCCGCTTACCGCCCTTCCCGTATTCCGCCTGCTTCTCCTTTGCCATAAACCCAATCTTCTTTTTCGCGGAAGCAATGGCGCTATTTAACTACGTTTTCGAATACGAAATTTTGCTCTCAGCGCAATCACAATCGCCCCAGTCTCCAAATCTTCAGCATGGCGATCCAAAACTTCATCCAGAAGAGCTAATCTCTCAGATCGTGGTAGGTTTTCCAACCGTAAAACACCACAATGGTACTTCCCCTGGCGCCAAATCATTTCCTCAAAATCGTTGTCTGTTGTAACAATAATTCTATTTTCGATCACAGCCCAGTTCAGTATTTCATCATCGCGCATTCTTGGATTGGTTTGGCCCACTTCCGCGACATTATGCCCTCGAGCAATCAACCAACAAGCTATCGCTCCGCTCGCGTTAACATCCAATAAGAAATCCACAAAAAACCTCTATCGAGCAGCAATGCGATCGAAAACTTCTTCTGTGGCTACCATATGATGGGCATAGAGCAGTGCAGCACGCAAATCAGCTGATTCAAGCTGAGGGTAATCTTCAAGAATTTCTTCCTCTGTAGATCCTTTTGCCAATAGTTCCAATATCATCTCAACAGATATACGCAACCCGCGAATGAGAGGCTTCCCAGATAGAACATCTTGATTAAAGGTAATACGATTAAGTAAATCTTGCATGTGTTATCTCCAGGTAAACGTATTGGGCTATGGGGATGTTGCCGCCTAAACTACATTATTTTAGAACATTCCAGATCCCCCTATCGTTGTCAATCAATTTCTATAGTGCGTACTAATGGAGTGGGGAGGGGGACGCCCATGCATTCATGCGTTTTTATGTGGAATGGGGCACGTTGGTAAGTCTGTTAAGTTATTTTTCAACATATTGAATCTGTAAAGTTGGGAGGCGTTAGCTCGAACCCGTATTTCGGCCGGGTTTCCTTTGCTTTCTCTAATGAGAGCAACACTCCCACACGGCTGATCCCCAGTGGGTCCTGGGGAGACGTTGTTGATTAGCATGACAAACTGTTTTTTGCCATGGGATTTAACAGTTCTGGGCTCTGGGCTCTCGGTGCTTGGTTCTGGGTGCTTGGTGCTGAGCTCTTGGTTCTGGCTATCTGTATCGGAAGGATTTATCAATTGCGCAATTCAGGGATGAGGCACATGGAATGGGTTTATAATCTTGAGTTGGTCTTCCATTAGTTGTTCGTGCTGCAAATCTTCCGAATAGAGAATATTGCATCCGCTTTTTAAAGCAGCAGCGGTGATCATACTATCCCAATATGAAAAAATGTATTTGTCTTTGATCATCCAGGTCTGCCAAACGAGGGCGATATCAAGTGGAATGACAATCGAATCTTCAATAATCGCTTGAATCGCCTCCCGGATGATATGATTGGAAATATTATGCCTAATCAAAACACTTGAAAACTCATTAAGAACCTGGATACTGACAACCGGACGGTCTTTCAGTTGTTGAATATGTAGCGCAATGGGGGACGCTGTTACCTTCTGACTTTATTGAACCTACCCCAACTGGACGATTTGATTCAGACGTCTGCACGCATCAACGAAAGGCCCATTCGGCAGCCTCTTGAGAGGATGAGCCTTCGCACCGCGCACACGCCAGTCGAATGATTTTGGCTGGTGGCAGAGTACATAACTGGTTTTTCCTGCCTGGTTTCGACCTTTGGCCTGCCCGATGGCAACGGCAAATGGGTTGTCTGCATTGTATTCCGCTGTAGTCATGGGCAGGCCGATGACCAGGGAGGTCGTGTTATTGAAATTGCGCGGGGAAAGCACCAGGAATGGGTGTACATTGCGCATTTCCTGTCCCGCTTGGGGATTGCAATCGATCCAGATGATATCCTGCCGAGCCGGCACCCAAGAGCGGCTGCCCTCAGCTTTTTTGCTTGTCGTTACCACAGCTCAGCCCCAACAGGCTTACCCTGCATTACTTCGCCTCCATGCCGGGCCGGGTCAAAGCGAGCCAGACGTTGGTCGAGGGTCAGTTCAGCATCTTCTACAGGCCGGATCACGATGCTTCTGTCTTCCACTGAAATGCGCACACGTTGATCGACATGTAAATGCGCTGCGCGAGCCACCGCTGCAGGCAAACGAACACCCAAATTGTTTCCCCACTGCTTGATATCCAAGACGGCTTCGGTCATGGCAACCTCCTCACAACAACTGCTTGATGTTTAGACATAGTTTAAACATTCATTTCCGATCCGTCAATTATTTAATGTGGTGGCGCACATTGGCATTATTCCATTTTTCTCTTATTTTAGCACCCCGGTTGAACACCCTGAAAGGGGACCCGATTCAACGGGGCAGGCGGATTACGCAGATTACACTTTTTTTGTTGATGCGCTAAAATTCAGGTTCTTGGGGACGCCCTACACATTTGCAGTTTATCCTCTTGGGGTCGGACCTCAGCAAATGGCTGAAATGATTGCATAACATCTCAAGAAAGGGCTGTTTTTAGGCCTTAGAATGCTCTTTTTGGGTTCAAAAAGCGGGTTTTAAGAAAAAGGGGCCGAAAAAGCCATCTAATGAAGACATGGGGACATCCTATGCTTTCATGCGTTTCTCTCATTTTTCCGATTACCGCGTTTATCGCATTCCACCTGAGTTTTTTGGCACGGATTACGAGGATTCCGCTGTTTTTGCCTTTGTAATGGGGGACGTTACCTTCTGACTTTATTACTGAACCGCCCCGTTAAATACACAACGGGATAAACTACGGCGCGAAGAACGCGAAGGGTTTTTTGGTTTTTTCCTGATAGGGGTTGACCTATCAGGAAAAGGAAACGCCTTGGGGGATGTGGTTATATGGCTCCGCCCCTTGGATTACATTTGGTTTCAAGGTATAAGTTCATGATATGACACAGGAATATCTTTGAAAATGGCATGAAAACTATTAGTCTGGCGGTGCAAGGAAATGCCTGTTCGTTTTTGTTGATTAGGGTTTTAAACCTAGCGGAAACGAATGTCAAGGATCTCTTAGGACGGGATGAAAATTTATCAATATCAGTATAAACCTGATAGTTTTGGCAATGTGAGGGTCTAGGCCTTGGGGGACGTTGCTATCTAACTGCATTATCACTGAAATCAAACCACTAAGGCACAAAGTACACCAAGAAAAATACCTTATTATATTCTGAAAACCCTTGTGGTCATCGTGACTTGTATATTAAAAGTAAAGAACAAGTTGAATAAAAAAATGGAGGGGTGTGGGGGGGGGTGCCCCCCCCACACCGAAAAGTCAAATTTATCACTGAGCTTTCTTTCATTCGGTAAAGCCATTAAATTTGGTGGAAGAGAAGGATTGTGTCTTGGGCTCCGAGCCCGTCACGAAGTTTCTTCCTTCCGCCAGGTTTAAATCGGGGATTAACTTGGTGCCAGACACCGTATAACTACAAGACTGATGATTCCTGGCATTTAATATACCGAACAAGGAGGCTTGAAGATGAAACAATTTTATATGGGCATCGATGTCAGCAAAGGCTATGCGGATTTCATGATCCTTGATTCCACAAAACATCCGGTTACTCAAGGGTTTCAACTCGATGACACTTTTGAAGGACACCGATCTCTTTATATGGCGCTGGGCCGTTTCTTGGGTGAACATCCAGAATCCACCTTATATGTGGGAATGGAAAGTACCGGCGGATACGAGAACAATTGGTACCATTCATTGATCGAGTTCCAGGGCTCTTTGAATATCCAAACCGCCCGGTTAAATCCTCTGGGTGTCATGCACAACAGCAAAGCGGATTTAAAGAAAAACACAACCGATAAGATCAGCGCACGAAACATCGCAGAATATTTGATCGCACACCCCGAGAAAGTCGTTTATCAACAAGAGGATCAATTAGCCGGTCTCAGGAAGCAATGGGGCTTCATCAA
This sequence comes from uncultured delta proteobacterium, assembly GCA_963747555.1. Taxonomy (GTDB): domain Bacteria; phylum Desulfobacterota; class DSM-4660; order Desulfatiglandales; family Desulfatiglandaceae; genus DUZB01. The sequence goes on along the minus strand of CAVVFZ010000022.1, from coordinate 46,424 downwards.
AACGCTTACCAAGCAAAGTACCCAGTTTTTAAACCAGCTCAATGCTCTCCTTTATACGGCTAATCCGGAATTGTTAAGCTACTGCCAGGATGGAATCCCGGCCTGGGTGTTAACCCTTTTGATCCGGTACCCCTCTGCAGCCAGGTTGGGAAATGCTCGTGCCAAAACTGTGGCTAACACCCCCTATGTGTCTAAAATGCGGGCTCAAAAGCTGATAGCCGATGCCAAACACTCTGTTGCTTCGGCCACAGATCCTACAACTGAACAGCTCATCGTGGCCACAGCCCGACAAATTCTTCATTTGAAGAAAACCATTGCAGAGCAAATGAAGCTCATGATCGATGATTGCCCACTATCAGAGATTGAACTCCTCAAAACTTTTCCCGGTATCGGCGATACATCGGCCATTGGATTGCTCATCGAAATTCAGACCATCAAACGTTTCGCCAACGTCAAAAAACTGGCTTCGTTTTTTGGGGTACACCCGGTCTATAAAACCAGCGGCGATGGCGTTGGTGGTTTTAAAATGAGTAAGCAGGGACGCAAGGAGCCTCGGCAAATCCTCTTCATGGTCACCTTGTCAGCCATTCGACATAATCCCCTCATCAAAAAGATCTACGAAAAATATCAGAAACAGGGGAAGCACAACATGGCCGTTATCGGAATTTGCATGCATAAAATTCTTCGCATTCTTTACGGTATGCTCAAGAATAACACTCCGTTCAGCCCCGAAATCGATATAAGAAACAGACAAAAAAGCATTCAGATAAAAAGCGACAAACCCGCTAAAGACAGCAGCCGACGTTTTCAGGATTACGATCGAAATGCTCCGATTACCAGGCGACAGAAGAAAAAGAGGATGGAACGAGAGAGGCCCCATAGTGTAACCAGCACTAAGTCCGGGATCACTACCCCCGTTCCATTAGCTGATATTATAGCAAGTATTTTGCCACAAGTGTAGGCTTTACCAAATTTTCAAAGAACAGGCCAAAAAATCGACTGAAAGGAAGCACTTTTTCGCTTGACTTTCCCCGGATTAACTTCGTGGTTCACTTTGCTTTGCGCCATGGGGGACGTTGGTGCTTTCGCTGCTTTATTTGGCAATATCTCTCAAATCTGAATATTTGTTAATGGCTTTTTTGCCCCGCACTGAACAACGACCTGCATTTTCCCGATTGATAGACAAAGCACGACTAACTTCGGAAGTGCTATATCCCAAATCGTTGACGGCCAAATGACAGATTATGCCTCTCGCCTCACTCACTTGTCTTTTCCGGCTGGCGGAAATCAGCGACGCTTCTTTCAGATCAAGATGGAACGCGACCGCTTTTATCAACTGTTCTAATGGCATTTTCTTTTTTTTGACCTTTTCCCAGTCTTCGCCCGCTTGCCTCAGAGCCTCATTTACCCCAGAGAAATAGGCTCCGCATTTCACGGGGCAGGCAAAATCGCCGCTGCCAAGAATCCGCGCGTCCCCCATCAAGGCCCAGGCGTAGCATTGGGTCTGGGTCTCATCCAGGATGCAGGCAAGCCTTTCCAGAAAAGAGTGTCGGTCTGTATCGTCTTTGAAGAGTCCTGTTCCTTCGATCCCCCTGGCCTGCCCGACATCGGCTTCGCCTTCAGGCGAGGCGGGCGGGCCGTCACATAGTGCAGAAGATCAGGGGCGTCGGATCTTTGACGATAGACCCATTGGTCTTTGGCCACGGGTCCGGTTGTGTCGAGGAAGGACATGGCTGGGCTTTGTTTTAGGCCGGATTGAAAAGGCACACCATCCTTCGGACGGGTGTAGACTTTGCGTCCTTTGCACCTCCACTGTGAAATGCCTGCTTGAATCGTTCAGGATAGTCCAATCTTCTTTCAATCGGAGCCGGAAATATTGTCAAGATAGAAACGACAAGGTTTCAGGATAAAACCTCGGTTTCCGACCGGGCCAGGATTTCTCCTCATCTCCTCAGGGCTCTTCATCACCAGCACGCTTCAATTCCTGTTCCATGGCTGTTTACCTCCCTTCCATTTTTTGCCGCAGACTCACGCGGACGGACGCAGAAAAATAGTTCCGCCGACGGTGGCGGAACTACTATTTGTCAGGGCCCTCGGGCAAATCCAAAACAAATCTCTTTATGTCCGCTTCCTGCTTGGCCTTTATAAAGCGGCAGGGTTTTTTTGAAGGAGGCTAAGATGATTGATCTACAAGAAGAACAAATGGAATTAATTGAGACGTCGCATGAAGGCGACAACCTGCTGTGTCAGATAACGAGAGAAGATATCGAGGAATACCGGAATGGAAAAGTCCGGGAATTCAGCAATGTCTGCGCAAACAAACACCTTTTAAGGATCCGGGATGTTTTCGCGCACGGTACCGAAATCAGAGCTGTGATCAACAATCCTTCGAGAGATGTCCCTTTGCTCTCTGAGAAAGCGCATGTCCGGGACACATTCATTTTGCCTGCCGAGCTCGAAAATATTCTAAACGCGACACAAAACCTCCGTTCAAGATTCTATTTGCCTGCTGTCATCCTTCTTGGAGCTGAACACGGCGCGGCAAAGCAGGAGATTCTTTCTCTGGAATGGTCCAAAATCAAGTTTGGTTTCCAGGATATTGGATTAATTGAATTATTCCGGACAAAAACAGGCAGGAAACGGACGGAATATCTCATGCCTCGTACAAAAAACGCCCTTCTTGAATGGGAAGATCATCTTAATTTCATGAGACACAGAAAAAAGATCAGGAATATCAAAACTGATCTGGTCTTTTGCCACCTTGACGGTTCACCATTAAAACGGTTCGACAACGCATGGAAAAGTGCGTTGGGATTGGCAGGAATAAAAGGGCTCCATTTTCATGATCTCCGGCATACATTCTGCTCGAATTTGATCATATCAGGAGCGGGGATCAAGGATGCGAAAGAGATGATCGGGCATAAGGATATTTCAATGACCGACAGGTATTCCCACCTGACAAATGGAAGGATGTTAGCCCTTCAAAAGCAGCTCGCCAGCCATTACGAAAACCCTTGAAACCCCTGTAAGGTCGCAAATAGGTCGCAAATCAAAAAAAATGCCGGATTCAGGGCTTCCGGCATCAACGTAAGTACTTGAAATTACTGGTCGGGGCGAGAGGATTTGAACCTCCGACACCCTGCTCCCAAAGCAGGTGCGCTACCAGACTGCGCCACGCCCCGATTTTGAATTTGGAAAGAATTTGCAATATAGATATTCTGCTGTTAAAAATCAAGGCAAATATTTTTTTGTTGTGGTTCCCAAAATGGTTGACCGGAAAGTTTTTTTTCTATACTATCCTTCGAAATTCCGCTTGAAATGCCTCACCCTTACGCCAGTTTGTCTCGTTTCAGAGGTGAGAACCTAACTTTTGGAGGTTTTACATGGACCTTTTTAGAAAAATTGGGATAGGAATAACGACCATGGTTCCCGGGTTTGTGTTGGGGGGACTGGTATGGGATTGGTTTGGTTCTTGGCTGGTCGTTCTCGGTTTGGAAATCGTCATTATTGTCCTTTACGTTTCCATTATTACGGGAAAATTTTCGTCCGCGCAAAGAACCTGAAGGTTGCCTGACGGTATCAAAAAAGAGCGGGATCAGATTTTGCAGCCTGATCCCGCTTTTTTTTGTCCTCTAATATGGGTATGACGCTTACGGTATTATTCTATAAACCATTCTGCATTTCGCAGGCCATGATGGTCTGTTTGCAGAGAACCCAGGTGGTAACCGAACCCACCCCTGCCGGAACCGGTGAAATCTTCTGAACTATGGGTTCCACCTCGGCAAAGTCCACATCGCCGCAGTATTTGCCGGGATTGTCGGGATCAGGATTGATTCCCACATCGATTACGATCTGCCCCTGGCGCACGAAATTGCCTTTGATCATCTTGGCCCTTCCTACAGCCGCGATAAGAATCTCCGCGTTCTGGCAAACTTCCGGCAGATTCTCGGTTCTGGAATGGCAGATTGTTACGGTTCCATGCTCCCTTAACAGCAGCATGGCCAGGGGTTTTCCAACCACCAGGGACCGGCCCACCACTACGCATTTTTTGCCTTTGATGGGGATATCGTAATGATGAAGCATATCCATGCAGGCCGTAGGCGTGCAAGGCGGGAAACCGGTCGGATCATCGGTAAAGATTTTCGCGGCGCCACCGGTGGTCAAACAATCCACGTCCTTTTCCACCGGAATCAAGGTCCTGATTTTTTTCTCATTCAGGTGCTTGGGCAAAGGGGAAAACATCAAGATGCCATGAACATCTTTCATTTGTCCCACTTTCGTAACGGCTTCTTCAAAAGCCGCCTGCTCTATGTTCTCCGGATATTCGAAAACTTCGGAATCCATGCCGAGGGCGGCGCAGGTCTTCTTTGCGCCCCCTTCGTAAAACAGGTCGTCCGGACGTTGGCCCACTCGAATGATGCCGAGCTTCGGTGAAATGACCTTTTGCCTTCAGACCTTCAACTTTCTTTATCAATTCCGCCTTCATGGCATCGGCCACGGGTTTTCCTTTCAGCAGTTCAGCCATCGGTAAGTCTCCTTATTTCGTCAATTTTGATAGTACAAGATTCAGAGTGTCATCCGCCATCTTGGATCCGGTTTTGAGCAGTTCGTCCATTTCCTTGCGAGTGGCGGAGCAGAATGCCTGATCCTTGATAGCATTGAGATTGATGATCACGTTCAGACTTCCTGAAATCAAGCGCACTTTTCAAAAACACCACGCCGCATCCCACATCGGAGATAGCGATCATGGTTCCGATCTCGCCCATTCTGGCATGAATCTTGATCCCTTCAAAGGCCGCCCGCATGATTTCCATGGGAACCCCGCAGGCTGTTTTGCAGCAGCTTTCCATGGTTTCTTCCTTAAACTTAATTTCTTCGGGCGTGTTTTTCGGAAGCCCATAGGCTTTTGAGAGCGGTTCAAATACTTCCGCGTCCTTGTCTACCAGCTTCTTAAGCTTGAGGATAATATCTTCCCCTTTGGCAATGAGTTCTTTTACTTCACCTTCCACATCAGCATATTTCTTTTTTCCCACAGTGAGGTTTCCCACCATATTGGAAAGAGCCATGCCTATGGCGCCTCCCATGGCAGCCGCGCCGCCTCCTCCCGGAACAGGTGCTTTTGATGCCAGTACTTCAATAAATGCCGAACAGGTTTGATCTACCATTGTCATTTTCGTTCTCCTCTCTGATTAATAGTCGCATGGAGGTCATCCATTGAGATGCGAAGAGACCATCGCTTCCCACTTCAAGGTTTGACCCTGTTTAAATCTCCCTTCAAGAAATTGGCCTAACACTCAGCTTGAGAAAAATGTTACAAGAACGACAGGAAACCCCATAGCACAGTCGCGGGAATATTTCAAATATTTTGTCCCATGCTGTTGAAAAACAGTTTCACACGAGAGGGAAAAAGCGATGAACAAAGAAACAACGCTCATCTATATTACAACCGGAAGCGCCGAAGAGGCCCGAAATATAGGGAGGAAACTGGTCGAGGAAAGGCTGGCGGCATCCATAAATATTTTCAGTAATATCCAGTCCATTTACTGGTGGGGCGGCGGGATACAGGAGGAGCCGGAAGCGGTGCTCATTGCGAAGACCAAAAAAGTCCTGGTCCCCGAGCTGATCGAAAAGGTCAAGGCCATGCACAGTTATGAACTGCCCTGCATCCTGAGCCTGCCTATTGCCGATGGTCACGGACCATTCCTGGAGTGGATCAGGAGAGGAAACGAAAAAAGAGGTTTAAGGATTCGGAATCACGGATTTCTTTTTCGACGTCTCTTTCTGAAAACCAATAGGAAAATGACGCCTGCAATAACAGCCATGATCAGGAAGGCGCCCATATTGTACCGGAACACCAGGACGGAAAATTTTTCTTTCGCGGTCTCCCAGTTCGTCCCCAGGAAATAACCGGCCAGTATCCATAACAGGTTCCATACGCCGGCGCTAATCAGGGCAAAAAGAGTGGTTGGAACCAGTTTGAGTTCGGAAATCCCTCCCGCAAGGGAGATAACGGATCGAATCCCCGGGAAGAATCGGTTGAGCAAGACAAGAAAATAGCCGTATTTACGAAACCATTCTTCAGCCTTCAGGATATCCGCCGCTTTGAAGAATCGGTAATCCCTTTCAATGAAGAATTTTCTTCCAAGAATTCTGCCTATCCAGAAAAGCGTCATGAAACCGAACAGGCTTCCAATGGTTGTGGAAATGTAAACCCCAAAAAAACTCAGCCTTTGCGTTCCCACCAGGAAAGCGCCGAATGCCGTAATGGTATCGCCGGGAATAGGGGGAAAGACATTTTCCACAAACGCGCTTATTCCCAGCAAGATGTAGATGAGCGAATTCGGCAGGGAATTCAAGAATTCCAGAAAGGCGTCCACGTGCAACGGAAACTCCTGACCCGGATAAACCGGAAGAGTTCGAAGCTTAAAGCTAAAAACTCAAAGCTGAAAGCTCAATGGCAAAACCTCAAGGCTCAAGACTGAAAGATTGAGGCTGATCTGATTAGGTGCGAATTATCATTTTTCAGGAGGGAAAAACAAGCTTTCTTTTTACGGTTCTTCTTTTGACTTGACTGAAATGGGGGCATCTGTTATCTGAAGCAAACAAACAGGGAGGGTTTTACGTGGCCAAGAAAAAAATTTCCAGAAAAGAATTGTTAAAAGGTCCGGATGAATTTCAAACGCTTTCTTCAAGCGGCCTTGGGTTTCTTCAACGACCATGTGCGCCAGTTTACATTCATAGGGATAGGAATCGCCGTGATTGCCGTGATCTATCTGGTCTCTTTCGCATATTTCACCCATGTCAACAAAAGCGGGCTTGAGGCCTATAATGCCGCATACGACATCCTGGCAAAGAATGAAAAACCGGAACTTTCCAACGAAGAAAAGATCCAGGCGGAAAAACTTTTCCAGAAAGTCATTGATGACTATGGTTCTTCAAAGGCCGCTCTACTCGCCTACCCACAGTTAGGCCATCTGAAATTCAGTCAGAAGCAGTATGCAGATGCCATCGCTTCCTATGAAAAATTTGGCGACAAGGTCAAGGGAGACAAAGAATACAGTGTTCTCAACGATCTGGCCCTTGCGGCAAGCTTTGAGGCCAAGGGAGAGCTTGAAAAATCGATCAGCCTTCTCAGTCCTCTGGTAGCATCGCCCGACACCCCCTTCAGAGAGACGGCCATGTATAATCTGGCCCGTGTGTACAGGCTGAATAAGCAGGATGAAAAGGCAAAAGAAACCCTGAAGGCCTTTGTCTCTGAATATACGAATTCTCCTTTCCTGCCTATGGCAAAGGCACTTCTGTAAAAGGGCAGAAAAGCTTTGATTTCCGGTTGATGGTTGATGATTGTTATACTCCCGCAACGGGTCATGAAAATCAGGCAGATATTTCAAAAGTTCTGTCTTGATCTCATCCCGCTGAAAAACGGGAAGGCGCTGCACCTATGAAGAGTTTTCTCCCTGCCCCCCATGCCTGTCACCCCCCATCCGTTTTCAATCTCTTCGCTTCCGGCCAATCTTCCCCAGGAATTTTGCTCAGCCGTTCCAGAAAAACCTGATGATAGGAAGACTTGTTCTAAAACCACCATCTCTTTCTTCGATTCCATTTTGCGCATGCCGGTTGTATCGCTTTTTCCTTGACAGGGGGTAGCTTGCTTATTTAAAGTCACTTTATAGCTAAAATGTAGCTTCATAGGAGGGATGGCATGATTATTACTGAGATTCTGGCTCGAAATGCAAGGATGTATGGAAATGAAACCTCCCTGATAGAGAGGGATCCGGCAAATGCAAAGCGGACAGCCATCAGTTGGCAAGAGTTTGACCAGATGGCCAACAGGATTGCCAATGCCCTGATTGGGAAAGGGGTTCGAAAAGGGGACAAGGTCATTCATCTCATGATGAATTGTCTCGAATGGCTTCCTGCTTATTTCGGAATCTTGAAAACAGGCGCCTGGGCGGTCCCGCTGAATTTCAGATTTCTGGCAAACGACATCCGATACTGTGCGGAAATAGCCGAGGCCAAGGTCATGATTTTCGGACCCGAGTTTATTGATCGGATTGACCAGATCAGGGACGATTTAACCACCATTGACGATTTCATCTTTGTCGGACCGGACAATCTAAAGCCGGAATACGCCGAGTCTTTTGACTCCTTTCTACAGGCAGGAGCGGCAGAAGATCCGAATGTCCCGATTTCCCTCCTGGATGAGGCAGCCCTCTATTTCACCTCCGGAACCACGGGGACACCGAAACCGATCCTGCTCACCCACAGAAACCTGGAGGCCTCCTGCATCATCGAGAACAAGCACCACGGTCAAACGCACGAAGACACCTTCCTGTGCATTCCCCCACTTTATCACACAGGGGCAAAAATGCATTGGTTCGGGAGTTTTATTGTCGGCGGCAAAGGGGTGATTCTCAAAGGCATCAAACCTTCGTGGATACTGGAAGCCGTTTCCGAAGAACAGGCCACCATCGTCTGGCTCTTGGTCCCCTGGGCCCAGGATATCCTCATTGCCCTGGAAAACGGCGATGTGGCCCTGAAGGATTATAAGCTGGAACAATGGCGCCTCATGCACATCGGAGCCCAACCCGTGCCGCCAAGCCTGATTAGAAACTGGAAGAAAGTCTTTCCCACGCACGATTACGACACCAATTACGGGTTGAGCGAGACGACGGGTCCCGGATGCGTTCACCTCGGGATAGAAAACATCCACAAGGTAGGGGCCATAGGGGTTCCGGGATTCGACTGGGAATACAGGATCGTGGACTTTAACCATAAAGATGTGCCGAAAGGGGAACCCGGCGAGCTCATGGTAAAGGGTCCGTGCGTCATGTCCGAGTACTACAAGAATCCCGAAGCAACGGCAGCGACCCTCATAAATGGGTGGCTGCTTACGGGCGATATGGCCCGTGTGGATGAAGACGGTTTCATCTGGTTGGTGGACCGGAAAAAGGATGTTATCATCACAGGCGGCGAGAATATCTTTCCTGTGGAGATTGAGGATTTCCTGATGGAAAACAAAAAGATACAGGATGTAGCGGTAATCGGCCTCCAGGATGACCGATTGGGGGAGATTGTGACGGCGATCATCAAAGTAAAGCCCGGATCGGATATGAGCAGGGAAGAAGTGATCGCGTTTTGCGAGGGCCTGCCGAGATATAAGAGGCCTCGCCAAATCATTTTTGACGATGTTCCTCGAAATCCAACCGGAAAGATTGAAAAGCCGAAATTGCGAAAGAAGTATGGCGGGATGGCCGAAAGTTTCAAGATCTGATTTTAACCTTAACACTGACTTTATCGGGAGGCAAAAAAATGCACAAGCTTCTTAAAGACAAACCGGGAGAAATGATGCTCCTGCTGGGTAATGAAGCCATTGCCCGAGGCGCCCTGGAGGCGGGAGTATCCTTTGCCACATGTTATCCGGGCACGCCCTCCTCTGAGATCCCGGAGAATTTCTTCAAGATCAGCCAGGAGACCGACCTTTATTTTGAGTATTCCACCAATGAAAAGGTGGCCATGGAAGTGGCTGCCGGAGCGGCCGTATCGGGTGTAAGAACCATTGTGACCATGAAGCACGTGGGGCTGAATGTGGCCGCGGACCCGCTGATGACCCTCGCTTACGTGGGGATCAACGGGGGCATGGTGATCATCAATGCGGATGATCCCTCTCTGTTTTCCAGCCAGAACGAACAGGATAACCGGTATTACGCACGCCTCTCGGGCCTGCCTATGCTGGAACCCACCAATACCCAGGAAATGAAAGATATGACCGCCATGGCTTTCGACCTTTCCGAAGAGTTGAAACTGCCGGTGATCATACGAACCACGACAAGACTTGCCCATGTGCGAGGGGCCGTGGAGCTTGGGGAACTGAAACCCCGCAAAACCAAAGCGACCTTCCAGAAGAATCCCTTCCATTTTGTAACCGTACCTGCCGTATCCCGAAACCTTCACAAGGAGCTGTTGGGAAAATTTGATAAGGCCCGGGAAATGGCGGAAACGCGGCCCTTCAACGAGATCGTGGGGAAAGGAAAATGGGGAATCGTAGCCAACGGAGCAAGCTTTAACTACGTGAAAGATGCCGTGCTGGATCTGGGAATCGGAGACCAGGTCAGCATGCTGAAACTGGCCTTTTCATGGCCCATGCCCGAGAATCTTTTTCTGACATTTTTCGAGCAGGTGGACAAGGTCCTGGTGGTGGAAGAACTGGAGCCGATCAATGAAAAGGAATTGCGCGCCCTGGCCCAGGAAAAAGGCGTGGCCATAGAGATTAAAGGGAAAGGGACAGGGGACTTTTCAAGGCTGTATGAATATGATCCAGCCATGGTACGCAAGGCTATCGCCGAGTTCATGGGAATAGCCTATACGGCGCCGGAACAGGTAAACCTTTCCGGGATTCCGGATCTTCCGGCAAGGCCGCCCAACCTGTGTGCGGGGTGCCCCCATCGCGCAACGTATTATGCAGTGAAACAGGTCTACGGAAAAGAAACCATTTATCCCACGGATATCGGATGTTATACCCTGGGGCTTCTTCCGCCCATCTCCATGGCCGATTTCGTCATCTGCATGGGGTCATCGGTGAGTTCCGGCTGCGGCTTTTCGCAGGCAACGAACCAGAAAGTAGTCTCTTTTATCGGAGACTCCACCTTTTTTCACTCCGGTATCACCGGACTGGTGGATGCGGTGCACAACAATCACAAATTCACCCTCGTGATCCTGGATAACGGAACCACCGCCATGACGGGGCACCAGATCCATCCGGGCGTGGATACCAGCGTCATGGGCATCCCCCGAAACCGCATATCGATCGAAGCCGTTGTCAGGGCACTGGGCGTGAAAGACATTCACGTGGTAAAACCGTTCAAGCTGAAAAAGACCATTGAAGCGGTACAGGCGACCATGGACTATGACGGACTTTCGGTCATCATCTCACAGGAGCTCTGCCCGCTTTTCGCGAAGGCCACGGGCCAGTTTAAGAAGAGCAAGGGATTTACCGTTAACCAGAACAAGTGCAAGAATCATCGGGACTGCCTTAACCTTTTGGCCTGCCCTGCCATGTATCTGAACGGCGATCAGGTGGAAATAGACAAGAACCTGTGTATCGGCTGCTCCGTATGCGCGCAGGTATGTCCTGAAAACGCAATCGTTCCGCTGAAAGACTAAGAAAGGGAGGCGTCTATGAAAACGAAAAGATTGGTATTTATCGGCGTGGGTGGCCAGGGGAACCTTCTTGCTTCACGGCTGCTTGGGGAGGCCGCCCTTTCCATGAACATACCCGCCGTTGTCAGTGAGATTCACGGCATGGCACAGAGGGGCGGCATTGTGGAATCGGCCGTGCTATTGGGAGACATAACAAGTCCTATCGTCTCCAGTGCCGAGGCGGATGTCCTTATCGGGTTTGAACCCCTGGAAACCTTGCGGGCGTTGGGAAAGTGCAATAAGGACACGGTGGTCATCACCAATACGCACCCCCTGCCCCCGTTCACCGTGTCGGTGGGTCAGGGTGTTTATCCCCCCGTGGAAGTCAGTTTGAAACTGATCCGGGAGAAAGCCAAGAGGGTGATCGCCCTGGACGGCAATGCCATCGCGGAGGAAGTGGGGAACCCGTTGTCCCTGAATATGGTCATGTTGGGGGCGCTGATCGGGTCGGGCACGATCCCCATCGGGGCGGATGAAATGAAGAAAGTCTTGTCCACCTCCACGAAAAAGGCCTTCCTGGAATCGAATCTGAAGGCCTTCGATATGGGGATGGAAAAGGCAAAATAGCAGGAAGCAACCGAGTGTTAAGACCTTCGGGGGAATCCCTGAAGGTCTTTTTTTTGGCCTCGCTCTTGTGAGGGAGCACATATCGCTCCCATCCAAACGAATCCGCCAATAAATCTGCAGCCATATGCGAACCAGTAACACGACGAGGAACCGACTTAAAAATAGGAGAAATCGCCGGCTCCCTGGAACAATACGTGAAGAATTACGACAGGAATCTGCAGGCCAACAATTTCCGGAGATGGCAACGCGTGATAGATATGACAAAACGCGAAAATAATACTTGCATAATAGCGACATATAAAATATAAAAATCGCGATATAAATAATGATAATATCGCGGGAATAAGACACAAGATGATAGAACTTTACCCAAGATGGCAAAAAGCGACAATTGAACAACTTATGAGAGAAAGGCGAATACTACTACTGTGCGGTCCACGGCAATGCGGTAAAACCACGCTGGCTCGTCAGCTGGAATCTCATAGCGCAGAATACAGGACCCTTGACGATGATACGCTCAGAGAAGCAGCCAGCAACGACCCCCAGGGATTCATCAAACGCAGAGCCAAAACATTGATCATTGATGAAGTTCAGCGGGTCCCGGCCCTGCTTTCGGCAATTAAGAAAGCTGTTGATGAAAACACCACTCCGGGACAGTATCTATTGACGGGGTCCACCAACATTCAATCTCTGCCAACAGTTCGGGAGTCGTTAGCCGGACGAATTGCAAAAATCCGCCTGCGCCCACTTGTCCAGGGAGAAATCGAAAGAACCGCTTCCGGATTTATCGAATCTGCCTTTAAACAGACGTTCTCACGCGGCCACACCTACTACGACCGCGATGCCGTCCTGGAATTCGCCTTTAGAGGAGGCTTTCCAGAGCCGATGTTGCTTCAGGATCGTGGTCGAAGACGGTGGCACATAGACTTTGTGAATGCCATCCTGGAGCGAGACCTGAATGAAATCACCAGAATTCATCGCAAAAATGCCATGCGAGAGCTGGTGCACACACTCGCAGCATGGTCGGGAAAATTCTTGGACCTGTCCGCCATCGGCTCAGGCCTGTCCATTCGGCGCCCTACAATCGAAAGCTATATCAACGCATTGGAAACCCTGTATATGGTGGAGCGCGTATACCCCTGGACGAAGACAGACTATGCCCGTGTAGGTAAACAAAACAGACTCTTTATGGTAGACAGTGGCCTTATGACATCGCTGCTCGGCTGGAAAATGGAACAAGTACGTTTGGATTCAGACCGTTCCGGTAAATTGATAGAAACCTTTGCCTTTAATGAAATCATGGCACAAGTTGACTCCGGGGATGGCCGCTACGAACTCTTTCATTACCGCGACCGTGAAAAGCGTGAAATCGATTTCTTAATAGAAAGGGAAGATGGTGTATTGTTAGGCATTGAGGTCAAGGCTGGATCTGCTGTTGAGAAAAAGGATTTCAATCATATGCAATGGTTCCAGAAGAATCTGGCAAGAAACGGCGCGTTTATCGGCATCATTCTCTATACGGGGGAATTTCCGGCCTCTTTTGGCAATAACTTGTGGGCGGTCCCTTTCAGTCTCTTATGGTCTTAGGTAAAATAGCTGCGCAGTTCCCACAAAAGCCTGGAGACGGGGAAGGAAGTGCTTGGGGCAATGTATGGATTACAAGGAGTTGCTCGAAAAATACAATCTTCTGTTGGATGAAAACAGCCGTTTGATCCAAGAAAACAATAGATTGAAATCGCAACTTGGGATAACGATATGCAGTTCTGCTGGATACCGGTTTGCAGGACCGAACGAAGAAGAGAATAGCCTCGACGATGAGCCAAACAGGAACACCTCGTTTTCCAGAGTACACAATGGATCGGATTCGATCTCAAAGATTAGACTTTTCATGTCCCTTTTCAAAGGTCGTACTGACGTATATGCAAAGAAATGGCAGAACAAAAAGAAAGCGACATTAGGATATTCTCCCGTGTGCCTGAATCTGTGGAAGGATGGATTGTGCGGCAAACCAAATGCCCCTTGTTCCAAATGTACCAACCAGCTATATGCCCCGTTGGATGGACATGTCATAGAAAGCCATTTGAGAGGGAGTGTCGTTGTCGGAATTTATCCAATGCTTTCGGATGAAACCTGCCATTTTTTGGCAATGGATTTCGATGAGGCTGGCTGGGAAGACGATGTCTCAACAGTGAGAGAGGTTTGCACCGAGTTTGATATTCCCGTGGCAGTAGAACGATCACAATCGGGTAAAGGCGGGCACCTGTGGTTCTTTTTCAAAAACCCCTTGCCGGCTGGAATAGCCAGAAAGTTTGGCGCCGCCATTTTGACTTTTTCTATGAATAAGAGACACGAAATACATTTCAAATCATATGACAGATTGTTTCCCAGTCAAGACACAATACCCAAGGGAGGTTTTGGCAACCTGATCGCTCTGCCGCTCCAGAAATATGCAAGGCAAAAGAACCATAGCGAATTTGTAGATGAAAGGTTTGAGTCCTATAATGATCAATGGTCATTTCTATCATCGATTCAAAAGATATCTGAAGATCGCATTGAAAACCTAATACAGAAACTCTGTAATGGTCAGGAACTGGGGTTTTTGAAAATTGACGAAGAGGACCCGCCAAAGCCATGGGAAAAGCAAACAGTCAAGCTTCAGGTGTCCGATTTCCCGAAGCAGATCGAAATCGTGAAGGCCAATATGCTCTTCATCCCAAAGAGCGATATTTCCCAAAGAGCATTGAACCGATTGAAAAGACTTGCTTCTTTCAAAAACCCGATGTTTTACAGGCAGCAAGCCATGCGGTTGTCAACCTATGGCCAATCACCGATCATCTCGTGCGCAGAAGAAACAAAGGAGTATCTGTGTTTGCCACGAGGATGTGAAATGGATCTGACTGCTGAATTAGAGCAGTATGGCGCAGAGGTTTATCTTATCGATAAGACCCACTGCGGGAAAAGAATAGATGTGAAGTTCAACGGTTATTTAAGAGATGAACAACCCTTTGCCCTCGAACAGCTATTGCATCATGATACTGGGATACTTTCGGGAACAACCGCTTTCGGAAAGACCGTTGTGGCCATCAACCTGATCGCCGAAAGAAAGGTCAATACGCTGATATTGGTGGACAGGATCAGCTTGCTCAAACAGTGGCAGGAAAGGCTGTCTCAGTTTCTGATTATCCATGAAACCCCGCTAAAACCGGCTGTTACAACAGAAAATAGAAGAGGGCGAAAGAAAAATATCAGTGCCATCGGCCACCTTGGTGCAGGGAAAAGCAGCCTGCGTGGCATTATAGATATTGCCGTTATGCAATCCCTGAGCCGGAAGGGCGAGGTGAAAGATTGTGTTAAAGACTATGGGATGATCATCGCTGATGAATGTCATCATGCTTCCGCTTTCAGCTATGAAAGTATTCTGAAAACGACCAACGCAAGGTATATTTATGGTCTGACAGCCACACCGACACGAAAGGATGGGCATCATCCAATACTTTTTATGCATTGTGGCCCAATACGGTATCGCGATAATGCCAAAAAACAGGCAGAGAAAAGACCTTTCGATCATTCTGTCATTCCCCGGTTCACATCCTTTAGAATCCCTTTGAATGGCTATGAAAAGGAGCTTTCCATCCAGGAAATATACGCTGAAGCTGTTCATAACGAAGCCCGGAATCAGCAAATTGTCGAAGACGTCATAGACAACTATAAACGAGGTAGAAATTGCCTTATTCTCACATTAAGAACCGCCCATGTAGAATTGCTTGCGGAGAGATTAAAAGAAGAAGTACCGGATGTGGTAACACTGATGGGTGGCATGGGATCAAAGAAGACAAGAGAGGTTTTTGATCGCATCACGGACACCCCGGCAGACAAAAATCTAATATTAGTGGCAACTGGATCCTTTATCGGGGAGGGTTTTGACGAACCTCGTCTTGATACGCTCTTTTTGGCCATGCCCATATCATGGAAGGGCACACTTCAACAATATGCAGGAAGACTTCATCGACTGTTTACAGATAAAAAAGAAGTGCAGATATATGATTATGTGGATATCCATGTGAGGATGCTGGAAAGGATGTATCAGAAAAGGCTGACTGGATATGCCTCCATGGGATACAAAGCAAAATGCGAGGATATGCTCTCAGCATCATTGGATATTATTTTTGACAAGGATAGCTTTTTGCCTGTTTTCTCCAACGATCTGGCCGGTGCCAAGAAAGAAATTGTAATCGTAAGCCCCTTCCTGAGAAAAAGGCGAACCATACAGATGATACAACCATTGAGAGTTGCTCTCGACAAGGGCATCCGGACAATTGTCGTGACAAGACCGCCGGAGGGATTTAAAGACAAAGACCGAATTGCCTTGCAGCAGGCATTGGAGGTTCTGAAAGGCCACAAATTAAGCGTTATTCTTAAACCCCGTATTCATCAAAAATTCGCAATCATAGATCAAAAAACCGTGTGGTACGGCAGCATAAACCTCCTTAGCTACGGCAATGCGCAAGAAAGCATCATGCGCCTTGAAAGTTCTAATATTGCAAATGAATTGATTAAAAGTATAGAAAGCCCATAGTTGATAGGGACAGCGACCCCCTACCCTCTCCCGCTTTTCCTCGTCAGTATCGACTTCATGACCTCTTCGTCCATCAGCTCCAGATCGGAAGGAAGGATGGCGCCATGGGTGTCCCGCCTGATGATGGGGATATCCGAGCTGATATATCCGTAAGCAAGGTTGTGCTCGTTCTGTTCATCTCGAAGGATGGCTTGTCTCGGGAGCTGCAGGGGTTTGTCCATTCCGCATTCCCTCAGGATGTTGATGATATAGTTCTTCCCCGTGGAACGCCTCATCAGGGACGGGTCCCGGGAGGCTTCAAGCAACTTGTCCCCGGTGTAAAGCAGTTCCAGGTTCGGGAAGGTGCTCAGGATATTCATGTGGAAAGCAACCCTGAACCCCTCGCTGGTCAATCTCTCCTTGATTTCCGCTATCCTCGCATAGTTGGCTTTCACATCTTCCGCATCTTGACAAGGCAGATCGAGAATAAGGGATATCTCCAGGAAGATGCTCCTGTCCATGTATTTGATCATGGTCTCCACGGCCGTTTCAATGTCTTGGAGGGTATATCCCTTATCCACCTGCTTCAGGGAAAAATCGGAGGTGGTTTCAAGGCCTATGAGAAGGCAGTTTATATAGCGATTTAAGAAGGTGATATATTTTCTGTCTTTCAGCATGGAGATTCCGGTGTACACCGTCGTGTGATAATCCTTTATTTGTTCAAGAATCTCCGTCACCCGCCGGGAACCGCTCCTGAAATAGGAATCGATAAACCGTATATGATCGGAACCAAACCTTTTCATGAGATCGTGGATGGAATCGGAAATCTGGGTTGACTCGCGATCGGCAAGGAAATTCATGCGGGGCAGTTCCCGGTATGTACAGAACTTACACTTCCCGTACCAGCAGTGATTGCTGAATCCCATATGAACGGGGATAGATGCGGTATCGGGATAAAAATCTTTCAGAAAATCATGTCGGCAATCAAAAACCGTACCATAATCATTTTCTGTGATGGCGGCATCTTTCCAGTCCCTGATAATCCGGTGAAGGTCCGTGGTCAGGTCGATGTTGCCGGACAGAATGATCAGGTTTTTCGATAACAGCAAAGGGGAAACACCCATGGTCCGCAGAAAATTGCGAATGAAGGTGGAAGACAGGCCTATATTGATGAGCGGTCCCCCCAGAACAACCCTCCGCTTCTGTTCCAACAGATGCTTCACAATGAGAAGGTCGCAGAAATTTAGACAGGTGAACACATAATATTCATCATCGGTGTCAATCAGGATAAATTCGTCAAAATATCCCTGTGCCATGAATACGTAGAAGATATTGTTCACCATATATTTCTGTCGCAAAAACCGCATGACATTCGGAGAAAATTTGTGAGCGGCCTTTGTAAGAATTCCGTCATACAACTCCTGGTCGATGTTGGAAGAAAAAGCCTTTACCGGCATATCGCTGAACGTGGTCTCCAGCCTCTTGTTCCGCACTAAATTTTCGGTGATAATCCTGGTTGCCATGGGGAAAAACGGTTTAAAAAGCGGGGGATATATATATTGGATTTTCATGAATGTTCCTCGATGATTTCTTGTAAGGCCTTGAAAACAGGGTCCGATTGTCTCCCGTTTTTTTCAGCGGTTTCCATCACTTCTTTAAGAAACATGAGCCTTGACCAGTCAAAGGGCTTGTACTTTAGATTTTTGACTTTTTCCGGAGTCAACGGTTCAGGAAAACTGGGAGGGATTTCCTGGCCAAGGGCGCTGAAGGCCAGCATGGTGCGAACACATTTGTCACAGACACAGCAGTTGGTGTCGGGAGAAGTGTCGAATTTGTATTGTCCTTCCCAGCATACTTTCAGGTTTTCGAGGGCTTCGGGCCAAACCGCCAGGGCCTGCAGTTTCTCTATTCTGGTAAAAACCATATCGTGATGGATCTCAAAACTTCTGCTGGATAGCAGGCGATCCGTTAACGGATGGCTGCCCCAGGGACTCAGATGCCTGTAAGAATGGCTGCTGCCTACCAGACATCCTCCCCATGACTTGCTGAAAAGGGATGCCGCGGATGCAATGACGCATGCGTGGGATATCCAGAATCTCTTGATGGAAAGAAGATATTTGAGATTGGTTCTCACGTTGAGATAGGAAAGATCATACTCTCCTTCAAAGAGGCGACGATTTCTCGCCACCACGCTTCTTAACTGCCGGTCGTAATCAATGTTTACATCAAACCCCTCAATATAGAGGATCGCGCCGATATCATGACGCTTTCTTTTGATGGGCCCTCTCCTCAATATATGGTTTAATGCGCTGAAGGCGCCATCAACTCCCCCGGAAAAACTCAGGATGAGAGATTCACTGGCTTTTTTTCTCTCTATTTCCTTCTCCGTGGTTATCTCTATCCGGCTGTATTTATCGGGGAACCAGGTGCTGAAAATGAGCTGATATTCTTCAAGATTGTCCAGAAGGGAGGAAGAAACCGGGCCGTGGACCCTGAGCGAAGCCCGATCTTCCATGGCTTTAAGAAGAGCGGCTATCACGAAAGAATCCATTTTATCAAGAGAGACAAAATCCCATTGGTCTAAAGGAATTTCGTACCAAAGTTCAAGATCCTCGTCATAAGGACGCGACAGATGTATGGTAATGAGGCATTTCCCTGCATCTTCAAAACGCTCCACCCTGTCCAGAAAAAGATCCAATTTTTTCATAAAATAACCTCCTTCGTGATCGGACACAAAAAATACCCAACCCGGGGATTGCATTGGAACGTACAGAACCGAAATGGCCGGAATCGCTCAATGGTAGCGTGAAGCGCTGAAATCCCTCTGTTCTGAAAAAAGCGGGACGGGCAGGCCGGATCAGCATGGCGGAAAGGAGAGTTTATAGGCGGCTATCCATGGTTGACAGTTACCGGTTCACGGCTAAAAAATCAGAAGATAGAGAAGAATTACAGGATCCTCCCATAGATCATGAGAAAAACTTTGAAAAGGCAATCGTGAACGTTTGTCTTTTCCACTTCCGAAATCGCGCCTGAATCGCGCGTTTCCATCAGACACTACTTATCCAGGCCCTGGACCTTAGCGTGAAGGCTGCGCAATCTTTCACTCAAGGCCTTGCATATGTGAAGAGCAATCTGCGGATACTCTCTGACGATTTCAGTAAACTCCTGTTTATGAAGAATCAGGAATCGGGATTCTTCGGCGGTCCGAATGGTGGCTGATCGCACCGCATCCTCAAAAAGGGCCATCTCCCCAAAATAGTCTCCGGCACTTATGCGTGCCAACTCAATTTCCTCTTTCCCCGCTTCTCCTGCCTCTTTGATCACGGAAACTTCGCCCGAAATGATCAGATACATGCTTTCGCCGGATTCTCCTTCCTTGATGACCGTCTCTCCTGCAGGTTGATCTATCTCCTCCGTTACGGATGCCACCGCAGCCAACTCACTGACGGAAAGGCCTTCGAAAATATTAATTCCTTTCAGGCGCAGGATTTTGTCTGGAATGCTGATTTGCTCTTCCACTTCTTCCTCCAATTCAACCGTTCCAAGGGGTTTGGCATGTATGGCGCGTGTGGCCATCTGGCTTACAAATTTATTTTTGGACTCTTCAAAGGGCTCGAGAAATTTGAGATCCATTCCCTCCGCGCCCTGCTTTTCAATAAGGTACAGGGTCAGTACTACAGTAACCCAGTCATCTTTTTCAAGAAAATGGGAATAGAGGGCCTTCCTGTCGCCATCGAAGGTGGCAAGTTTAAAATGTTTCTTCCCTGCTTTTAAAAGTTCGGATAGAGGGATGCCTTCAAACAGCGGGATAAGAATTTTGGAAAGAGAAGCATTCAAGGAACCGTCCAGAGCTTCCAGACTGTTTGATCTTCTCCTGGCATCCGATGAAAAAAGGCCACGCCAAATGAGCCTCATTTCTCCGGATCGGTCCTCGGTGGCCAGAACCCGCAGGATGTTTTCCAGTTGAATCTGCTTCTTATTTTCCAAGTGATCGATCAGGAGGGCTCTTTCCCTGGTTTCCGGAAGCCGCGTCAGGGCATCGATTTCAGCGACATGGTGATAACAGAGTTCAACCTGTGAGCGTGCGAACCGGAAAATATCCAGATCTTTGATGTTGAGCGTTTCGAGGAGCTCAAAAATGCCGTCTCGAATCTTTCGCCGCGGGATATTCAAAGACTCCACAAGGACCTGTGGATTCTGGTATTCCGCGCCCTGAATCTTTGCCTTTGCCAAAAGAAAGACTTCTTCGGACGAATCATCCATCAGCCCGATAACAGTCCTGATATCGACGTCGCTGTTGATTTCAAAGGCATCCAGAGCGGCAAGGCGTACCTTCAGGTCCTTTGAAACCAGGAATGCCTGGACAAGCTTATTCAGGTCCTCCGTCCCGATACGGTGAAGTGCCGTAAGAACGTAGGAAAAAATGGGTGCGTTCTCCTCCTTTTCGAGCATCTCCTTCAACCGGGGTATATAGGAGATTTCACGGGATTCGCCCGCTGCAATGACGCCGGCTTTTCTCTCATCCGGATCTGCTGCGATGAGCCAGGAGTCAATCATTTTTTTATGGGCCTGCGGAGCGTACCGGTATAGTCCAACCAGCGCATAAGCCCGAATTTCAGAATCCGTGGAAGCCTCAAAAATTTCCCTGCAGAAATCGTTTGAAACCCTCGGATCCATCCTGTTCGCAGCCAGAACCAGGGCCAGCGTAAGCCGGGGTTTTTCGGGGTCGGCCAATTCCCTGAAAACAGGAATCGCTTCCTTGCCGACTTCCGAAGAGAGCATGGAGAGGAGTTCCATCCTGGTTTTGTCATCGTTCTGCTTGAGGACCTTCAGGATGTGGGCATCAAAATTCTCGATGCCCTGGGCCTTGAGCAGGCGGGCATTCCACAGGCAATCATTCCCCTGCGAGGAGAGAAAGGATTCCAACAGCTGCGACTGAATCTTCTTGTCCGCAAAAACACTGCTTACATCTTTGTCTTCCAGCGATTTGAGGTCCAGGATGTTTCTTGAGATTAGATCGAGCAGAATCCTTGGGTAAGATTTCTTGAGATAAAAGGTGGTGGCAATCCAGCCCCCTACGAAAACCATGGCCGCTATGGACAGATACCGGGGGGTGAAAAGCCCTTCTGACAACATGATAATTCCGGAACCGATAAGGACCCCTATCCTGACCACCGTTCCCCTCAAAAAAGGTCGAATGACGGCCCTGTAAGATATGGGAAAGAGCCCCATCAACACCGCTCTTGCGGGGTTATTCATGGTGGTTCTCAGCACCGTTGTGGACACCCTGGCATACATGGCGGAGACGATATCAAACTTGAGCAGGTAAGCCAGAAAGGCCAGCATATAGTTCATGGGGTGAAACATGAGGACGACGGGGAGTCCCCAGCGGCCGTAGACCCTGCCCACAAACAACAGGATCACCAGGCTGATGATGTTCATACATCCCCGGAAATAGCCGAAAAAGGTCAGCATCCCGCCCTGTGTGGCATAGGTCTCGTTGACGGCATAGGCGAATTGATAGTTGATGATCGGGATAACAATATTGGGAAGAAGCGTCAGCAGGATCAGGACCTTTACCAGGGTGGATTCCTTCATGAGAGGGCCGATTTTCTTGAATTCATCCACCATGGATGTCAGCTTACCGACTTTTTTGGCCTTTTTGTCCTTTTTATCCGATACCAGGAGACTCGGAAATTTTACCCCCATTCTATTCACCATGAAGGCGCCTATCATTGTCGTAATCAGATACGCAAAAAGCAGGTTGTCCATGGAAATTAATTTGGCCAGCGAGGGAGTGGCGAAACTGCCGATGATCCCGCCCAGAACACCCCCGGCGGTGATGAGAGGGAACAAGCGTTTGGACTGCCTGGTATTGAAGAGGTCGTTTGCCATATTCCAGAACACCAACGCAAGGAGCACCTCATACTGGGCCTTGAGTATCCACAGCAGGGGATAAATAAGGTCATACCCCAGGGGGATCACAAGTCGCAGGCAGGCCACGGATATGCCGCAGAACATGAACAGGCGGCTGAGCATGCGGCTTCCGGCCACTTTGGCCATGATCCCCGTAAGGAAGGCCATAATAAAAAAGGTGGAGATCGAGTTGATGACATTGACAACAGGCAGGTATTGAACGCCGTATCTCTTGAGGAAGGCGGTTTCAGCGAAGTTATTAAAAAGGATGCTTGCGGTTCGGATGATGAAAAACAGGAGCACCGTCCAGAAAAAGAGGGAGGCCTCATCTTCATAGATTTTGAGCCATTTTCCGACCGCTTTTACCATAGAATTGCCTATTTTTTAAGGAATTTGTTTATCCGTGGAAAAAATCGTATACCTTGCACCCGATGCAGTGTCAAGAAATTTTAGATCCGGGGGCATGTTCATCTTGCATCAGTCTCTACGAATGACGGAAGGAACATCAAAGCGGGCTTCGATGGCCTGGATTGCGGGCAAGATCTGTTCCGCGGGCACAATACCTGAAATGGAGGCGATGGAGCAGTTCAGACCGAGGACTTTAACTCCGGATTGGATGAGCGCGACATACAGGTTCTTTGCGATACCGTAACGGTCGCCGAAGTGGGGACCGTTCATGGAAAAGAAGGCCGCAGGCGACAGGATCAGCTCCGTTTTTCCCGAGAGTCGCCTGTGGAGATATTCCGTGCATTGAACGGCGGAAATGGGCAGACAGAACAAGAGGTCGTAAAAGCCCGTCTCATAGATGGGATTCAGCGCGAAGAATGTAAGAAACATCTTGAGCGGAGCCTTTTCGCAAAAGACCTCCGCAACGACCGCCAAGTCCATGAAAGGAAGTCTTGCCTGGACAAGGACCTGATCCCCATACCATTCCAGTGCGTATACCTTGGGTTTTTTTTCCTGGTAGGAAGCAATGACTTCCTTGTAAAGCTGCTCCTTGCCTTGCTGGGCAAGTTTCCAATCGGCCGGCGTCTGGTAAGCGCTGAAACGAAATGGTTCGAACAGCGCCGCGGCGGTTCTGTCCAGGTGTTCTTTGTCAAGAACGATGGATATGGCGGAGGGAGAATTCAGTAGTGCCAGCGGGGAGATTTCTTTCTGAACCAGTATCCGAAGTATGGCGCCCACTATTTCAGGGTTGTTCCGGTGGGGAAAAACGGAGAGGACTTGGGCATCTTTCTGTTGGGGAACGGTATCCGGAAACCAGGTCTTTATGATTTGAAGGACCTTTTCAGCACAGGGCGACTCCACAGCAAACCTTACGGAAGGGGAAACATCGGCACCGCCACAGGTAAGGAGGGAAAGGTTAATTTTCTCGTCTGAAAACCGGCTGCATACATCCCCTGCAAAACCTTCCCCGCCAATGGAGGATACGACAGACGTCCAGCGGATATCCTTTAAGATTTTAAATCCACCAAGTCTTTCGGGGAGTACCATCGGAATCCTGATTTTTTTTAACCTGTGGGCTTAGAAACGTCATCAAACACAAAACCGCCGGAACGATTCATACGTTAGCCGGCGGATCGGTGGTTTCAGATGGTTATCGCAGTCAGAGTCAGACCTTAGAGGGCAACAACGCTCGCACAGACGCGAAAATCTCTTAAGCCAGAGCAGTTACCACCTTCCATAACCCCTCTGTATCGATCGGTTTTGCTATATAATCATCCGCCTCCGTGGACATGCCGTCGGCGTGCGTGTAGCTCGTGGTGGGAACGGCCTCCCCGACAGCGGTAAGGAGCACCACCGGGATGTCCCTTGTTTTTTCATCTGCTTTCAGTTCGGCGCAGAGAACATACCCATCTTTTCTGGGCATCATGACATCCAGGATCACCAGGTCCGGCTGCCGCTCCCGGATCGATTCCTCCCCTTCCACACCGTCATAGGCACGCCCTACTTCACAACCTTTGCTCTCTAACATCATGGCTACGGTTTCCACCAGATCGGGATCATCATCCACCACAAGAATATATTTTTTTTCCATGCCATATCTCCTTCACATCTGTTTTTGGCCGTGACAAAAAGTTTCTCTCCCTTAACACATCTCTGAACAGATCGTCAATCAAGAATGCGACGGGCGTGGATAAAGACCCGATCTTTCAACGATTTCAGGAACTTTTTCTTCCCATTCAATTGCCATGATATGAAAACCCCTGACACCTTCGCACTCTTTGAGGCGCTGGATGGTTTCCACACAGATGTCGATTCCTTCCTGGGCCTGTTTTTCCTTGGGAACACCTGCCATCCGATTCACCACTTCATCGGGCACATCCATCCCGGGGACACGGTTTTTCATGTATTTCGCCATGCCGGCCGATTTAAAAGGGGTGACCCCTCCCATGATGTACACCTTTTCATGAAGCCCCCTGTCCCGCGCCATTTTCATCCATAGTTCAAATTTTTCCAGATTGTAGATACACTGAGTCTGGATAAATTCCGCGCCGGCGGCGATCTTTTTGGCCAGCCTCGGAACGCGGATCTCAAAGGGATCGGCAAAGGGGTTTGCGGCGGCGCCCACAAAGAGCCGAGGTGGTCTGATAATGTCGTCCCCTCCAAGAAATTTGCCGTCATCCCTCATGTGCCGTACCGTCTGGATCAATTGCATGGAATCCAGATCAAAGACGTTCTGTCCCTGCGCATTGTCTCCAAACTGTTGATGGTCGCCGGAAAGACAGAGTAGATTGTGGATGTCAAAAGACGCGGCGCCCAGGATATCGCTCTGAAGGGCAATCCTATTTCTGTCTCTCACCACCATCTGCAGGATCGGTTCAAGTCCCATCAGCTTGAGATGAATGCAGGAAGCAAGGCTGGACAACCTCGTGACCGAAGTTTGATTGTCGGTGATATTGATGGCGTCCACATAATCCTTGATTAAATTCGCTTTCTTCCTGATCGCCTCGGGATCACTCCCCCTGGGCGGCCCGCACTCAGAGGTCACGGCAAAGTTTCCCGATGCCAGAACCTTTTCCAGTTTGCTTGGGGTTTTCGTCTCTATTTTATCGCTCATTGCCTCACGTCCTCCCTGACTACTTTTCGCGGCCCTCCCGCACGTTCCGTTGACCAGTCCTTGATGGGCATCAACGTCTCATAATCATCGAGTCTGCCCAGCTCTTTCAGACGATCGACAATCAGCTGCCATGCACAATCCAGTTCCTTGTTGATCTCGCATGCCCCTTTCGATGATCCGCCACAAGGGCCGTTCATGACCCGCTTGGCACACCGGGAAACCGGACAGATCCCAGCGGTTTCTCCAAGGATGCATTGACCACAACCCTGGCAGCGTTCACTCCAGACCCCCCGCTCCTCGGTAACGCCCATAAAACATGTGTTGACCCCCGGGTATACGGGCTTGGAAAGATATTTTTCCGCCATGAACTGGACTCCCACGCCACAGGCCAGGGATAATACCGCATCATATTTATCGATATCATTCCTGATCTCTTCCAGATATTCATGGTCACATTGTCTCTCCAGCGTAATCTCATCGATATCGGCCTTGATTCCCTGATTCATAAAATACATTCTCAGGGCGGAAGCCAGAATACCTACCTCCTTTTTCCCTCCTGCTTCACATACGGTTACGCACTCGTTGCAACCGGCAATGAGGATCTTCCGATAATCCTTTACCTGCTCTATGATTTCCTCCATAGGCTTTTTGTCAGCGACAATCATTTGTTGAACCTCCTGATAAAATAAAGACAGTTACGCCGCTATTTTCTTTTTCCCCTCTTTCAGTGGATTGGGGCCTAACGCGATAATCCTCTGAGTCATCTCAGTAGCTATTTCCGCAAAACGGGGGCCTTCACCGGAGGAAAGGTTGAACATCTCTACTCTCTCCCCTTCCACGCCCACGGCATTCAAGATATGGCGGGCCTGTTCCACCCTCTTTCGGGCACGCAGATTGCCGTTATTGAATCGGCAGTCGCCTTCCATACACCCTACGAGGTAGACGCCGTCAGCCCCTTTTTCAAAGGCCCTCAGCATGTGCAGAACATCTACCTTTCCAGTGCACGGCATTCTGACAATTCTTATGGAATCGGGATAATTCAATCGCATGGAACCTGCCAGGTCCGCAGCGGTATATCCTCAGAAATTACAGCAAAATGTAACAATAACCGGATCGAACTTTTCCATTACAGCACCCCCTCCAGCAAGGCGTCCACCTTGCTCATCACCTGGTCGTCTTCATACCAGTTGAGTTGAATGGCCTTGGCCGGGCACTCAGCGGCACAGATGCCGCATCCATGACACATGGCCTCATCAATTTCACTGACCCCTTCCTCATTGATCCTCGGAACCCCGTATGGACAGGCCCGCACACAGATCAGACACGAAGCGCAACGGTCCTGATCCACCCTGGCGGTTACCGCCGACAGGGTGATTTCCGTCTGGGAAAGGAATGTGGAAGCGCGGGAAGCCGCGGCAAGAGCCTGGGCAATGGTCTCCGTAATCAATTTGGGGCTGTGTGCCGTCCCGCACAGGAAGATGCCATCGTTAGCTAGATCGACAGGCCTGAGTTTCACATGGGCTTCAATAAAAAATCCTTCGGCATTTCTGGGCAGTTTGAGGATAGAGGCCAATTCAGACGTGTCTTCCGCCACCATGCCGGCACTCAGTACCACACGATCCGCGCTGACCCTGACGTCCCTCTGGAGCACATGATCTTTAAACGTCACCATGACGCCTTCCTCGGAAGGTTCCACAAGGGGAGGATGATCCAAAGAGAAACGGGAGAAGATGACCCCCATGGACCTTGCCTTGGTGTAGTAATCTTCGAGAAGGCCATACGTTCGGATATCCCTATACAGGACGAAAACGTCTGCCTCGGGATTAAGCTCCTTGATATGAATGGCATTCTTTACGGCATTCTGGCAGCAGATTCGAGAGCAGTTCGGGTTCTCTTCATTACGGGATCCCACACACTGGATCATCACCACCCGGTTGAGATCGGCTGCGCCCTTCACTTCAAGCCGTTTCCCCATGGAGACCTGGGTCATGATTCTTGGATCTTCTCCATAGGCGTATTCCTTGGGAGTATATTCTTTCGCCCCGGTCGCCAGGATGATCACCCCGTGGTCTATCCGTCTTTCATACATCCCGGGGCCGACCATGATCTCCGTGGTGAAATTCCCCTTGAAACCTTCAAAGCCCACAATGAGGGATTCGGTCAATACCTGAATTTTTTCATGGGACGTAACCTTTTCAATGAGTTCCGACAGGTATTTCTGGATGTCCGCTCCTTCAATCGTGACGGTCAGTTCCCTGGAATATCCGCCAAGCTGGCCTTCTTTTTCCACAATGACCACTTCAAAACCCTGGTCGGCGAGGTTCAGAGCCGCATTCATGCCCGCAACGCCACCACCAATGACCAGCGCCCTCTTGTTGACGATGATCTTTTTCTCCACCAGCGGCTTCAAAAGGCCTGCTCTTGCCACCGCCATGCGAACGAGGTCCTTTGCCTTGTTTGTTGCGGCCTCCGGTTCACTACCATGGACCCACGAATTCTGGTCCCGGATATTGGCCATTTCGAAGAGGTATTTGTTCAACCCGCAGGCCTGCAGAGTTTCCTGGAACATCGGTTCATGGGTACGCGGAGAACAGGATGCAACGACCACCCGGTTCAACTGGTGCTCTTTGATCGCCTCCTTGATTTTTTCCTGCGTGTCCTGAGAACAGGTAAACAGATTTTGATCGGAAAAAGTCACAAAAGGCAGTGTTTTCACATATTCAGTTACCGCCGGGACATCAACGACGCCTCCGATATTAATGCCGCAGTTGCAGACGAATACGCCGATCCTCGGTTCCACTCCGAAGAGATCCAGTTCTGCAGGAATCTCAAGGATCTTTGAATCGGTTCCTCTCCCCTCCGTGAGGGCTATGGCTGAAGCCGCCGCCGCAGCGCTCGCTTCGGTTACCGAGCTGGGGATATCCTTGGGGCCCTGAAACACCCCGCAGGCATAGACGCCGGGTCTGGATGTGTTTACGGGAGCGAAAGGATGGGTGGATGCGAAATTGTACCGATCCAATTCCACCCCCAACTTCCCGGCCAGGTCCACGGTCTCCTTGCTGATCTGGAGGCCGACGGAAAGCACCACGATATTGAATGCCTCTTCGTGGATGTCTCCGTTTTCATCCGAATAGCTCAGTTGCAGATCATCCGTGCCGGGAATCGGTTCTATGGTATGGATTCTCGACCGTACAAATCGGACCCCGTGTTCGTCCTTGGCGCGATTGTAATATTTCTCGTAGTCCTTTCCGAAAGTTCGCATGTCCATATAAAAGATGGCCGCATCCAGACCCGCTTTGCAGTGGTCTTTGGCTATGACCGCCTCTTTCACGGCATACATACAGCACATGTACGAACAATACCCGTTTCCGCAACGATTGTTGTCCCTCGATCCCACGCACTGGAGCCAGGCGATCTTCTTGGGTTCTTTTCCATCCGACTGTCTTACCAGATGTCCCATGGTGGGGCCGGAAGCGCTCAGGATGCGTTCGAACTCCAGACTGGTCATGACATTGGGATGGCTCCGGTAGTGATACAGGGTCTCGAAAGGCGCCGGATCAAAGGGATTTGTTCCGGGACAGAGAATGACGGAACCCACGGTGAGATCCCGTTCAACAGGCTGCTGGTCATGCTCGACGGCGCCTGCAAGACAGGCCTTCACGCACTGGTAACACTCGGAACAGATTCCGCATTTAAGACAGCGTTCCGCCTCGCTCAGGGACTCCTGTTCGCTGTATCCCAGCGCGATCTCCTTGAAATTCCCTTTCCGGTCATCCAAAGAAATCTGCCTCATGGCAGTCCTTGCAGTGAGTACATCCGTGCTTATTTCCGGTTTTTCGTATTCCCATACCTTCTCCCGGCCTTCTTTCAAGTCTCTGCCATTCAGAAAGCGATCGATACTTTCGGCGGCTTCCTTTCCGCATTCCACAGCTTCCACCACGGACCGGGGGCCATAGAACACATCGCCGCCAGCAAAGACGCCCTCCAGCGGTGTAGCAAGGGTAAGGGGATCTGCTTCCAGCCCTCCCCTGCGTGTCGTGGCGATGCCCTGCCCCTCGGCAAAGGACAGATCCGCGGCCTGTCCGATGGCCACAATCACCGTGTCCCCTTCGATAACGGTCAGCTTCGATTCGTCATATTGGGGGTTGAATGCTCCGGAACCATCAAAGACGGCGGTGCACTCCTTGAATTCCACCCCTGAAAAAGCACCCTCTTTATCGAGAAATCGGGCAGGCCCCAGGCTGTTTACGATCTTCACCCCTTCCTCCAGGGCCTCTTCAATCTCGTAGTCCCAGGCAGGCATTTCGTCTCGTTTTTCAAGACATACGAGAGTCACATCTTCCGCTCCCTGCCGTCTGGCGGTAAGGGCCACGTCAACCGCCACGTTGCCGCCCCCTATCACCACAACCTTTCTTCCAACCTTTACGACCTTTTTAAGCGCTGAATCCCTCAGAAAATCCACTCCCTTGAGAACACCTGGAAGGTCCTCTCCAGGGATGTTCAACCCGCGGCTCAGGTGCAGCCCGGTTCCCAGGAAAACCGAATCGTAACCATCCTCTTTCAGGCTCTTTAGGGTGATATCCTCGCCGAACGTCACGCCCGTCTTGATTTCCACGCCCATATCCTGGATGATTTTGATTTCGGAAGCCAGAATATCTCTCGGCAGTCTGTAGGCCGGAATTCCCACGGCCATCATACCGCCCGCCACGGGCAGTTTTTCAAATACGGTTACCTGATAGCCTTTCTTTCTCAGAAAATAGGCGGACGCCAAACCTGCCGGCCCTGCCCCGATAACCGCTACCTTCTCTTTCCGTTCCTCCTCAATTTCCGGAACGAACGGGTTCTCCCCGGCCAGATCCAGATCCGCCATGAACCGGTGGAGATATTGGATTCCTATGGGCTCATCCAAATCTCCTCTTGTGCAAATCCCTTCACAGGGATGATGACACACACGACCGCAGATGGCGGGAAAAGGGTGAACTTCCTTAAAAAGTTCCAATCCTTCCCTATATTTGCCTTCTCTGATGAGCGCCACGAAACCCTGGACGCTCACATGGGCGGGACAGGTGGCTTTGCACGGCGCGGTTCCTCTCTTGCTGATGGCAAAGGCGCCGGGCATGGCTTGTGGATATCTTTTAAAAGCAGCTCTCCTCTTGGAGAGGTGCTCATCGTACTCATTGTCCACCTCGATAGGACACGCCTTGGCGCATTCCCCGCAGCTCGTGCACTTGGCAAGATCTATATATCTCGGTTTTTGCAGGACTCGGGCCTTGAAGTTGCCCTCTTCTCCTTCGAGTTCAAGGAGTTCCGTTGTGGTCAAAAGCTCTATGTTGAGATGCCGGCCGACCTCGACCAGTTTTGGCGAGATCACTCACATGGCGCAGTCATTGGTGGGAAATGTCTTGTCCAACTGAGACATTAAACCGCCAATGGCTGATGATCTTTCCACGAGATAGACATAGAAGCCTGAATTTGCCAGATCCAGAGCCGATTGCATCCCGGAGATGCCCCCTCCTAAGACCATCACCGACCCTGAAGTCCTTTTTTCCGTATTTTCTGACATCTGTCTGTATTCCTTCCCTATAAGATTACAGGTTGCAATTTTCCTTTCGAAATAAAGTTCCCTTTTGTGTACACCGTTTTTTCGTTTTGAAACCTTCCGAATGCCTTATAGCCGGGCTTCATCAAGGACCCGGGGAAGCCTGTCTTCCCATCCCACGGTGGAAATCATAACCCCTGCCAACCCCATTTCCTTTATCCCGTTTATAAGATCGGCCGTAACCCTGATGCATTCCCTGACCCTGTCCGGAGCCTTCTGGATGTTGGCGATGATTTCCGACGGGATGGATATGTTCTTTATGTTGCGGTCGATATACCTCGCCATCCCAACCGATTTCAGGAGCAGAACGGTCGGAATCAGGGCAACCCGAGTTGTGTCGACCCTTTTGACGACCTGTTTGAATCGGTGAAGATCAAAAACCGGCGAAGTAATAACAAAGCGAACTCCCTTTTCGACCATCTTGTTCAGATTGTTGATTTCTATGTCCAAGGCGCCTCCGATAGCGCCTGCATTCAGGAGCGATCCGACCAGGAACCGGGGCGTCCCCCTCAGCTCCACACCGGCCATGTCCTTGCCGCTCTGGAATTTTTCCAGCGTTTCCAGAAGCTGCATCTGGTCAATGTCATACACATCTCTTGCCTGCGGGTTGTCTCCGTATCGAATATCCTCGCCAGGCAGCACCATGATATTGGATATTCCGAGGGCGGATGCGGCAAGGATGTCCGCCTGGAGCGCCAGACGGTTACGATCGCGGCAACAAACTTGAAAAACGGTTTCAAACCCGTGTATTCTTAAATACGCACACCCCCCGAGAGAGCTTGCTTTTACCACGGCATTGGCCATTTCCGGGACAACCAGGGCGTCGATCCTTCCCCTCACCTTACCGGCATTGCTGAGAAATTGAGAGAAATCAACCCCTTTGGGAGGCTCGAACTCTCCAAGGACAATAAATTCACGATTCTTCACTTTTTCTTCCAATGGCATTTTGACAACCCTCCGGGTTACTTGAGAGATTTATTTACGGCATTGACGATGGCCATCTCCAGGTCCTGAACTCCAAATGACTTTATGTGATAGAAAAATATCCCCTGGTGGCGTATCTTGCTCTCGAATTCAGGGGTATTTTTATCCGAACATATGATGATCGGAAGATTTTTTTCCATGCCTTTGATAATGGATACAAAACCGCAGTCTTCACTCAGCAGATCCGAATCCAAGACCAAAGCATCCACCCTCTGGTTTTGAATGGCCAGAAGAGTCTCTTTCAAATTAGAGGTCCGGATGGTCTGGAACGGTTCCTTCGAAAAAAAGGGCGCCAAGTCTCCGGCAAGTTCTCCTTCCGGCTCGGCTATCAGAATGGTTTTATCCGTGCTCAAGGCCAAAATGCTCATTTCCGATCAAAGGATGATTAATGCGCCTTCGTAGAGCAACAAACGTGCCGATCTTCCTAACCACTTAAAAAAAAGGCCTTTCAATTCTTCAAGCCCTTTGGCCATCGGCACGGAAGAAAGACATAACCTACTGTTTTAGTATAGAAAGCGTGATTTACCGGGAAAACAGGAAAAAGGGACTTGATGGGAAAGAAAAATCGATTCGTCGCTTTACAAAAGGAAATGCCGTTAGAATGGACAGCGAAAAATGGGGCATTTTGCCTCACGATAGAGACGTATTCACATTAACATGCCGATTTAATTAACTTAAATAAATTCGGGGGAAAAAGTTACCATTGCGATAAAATTACCCGTTTTCCTCCTTACTGGACACACGTCCTCTCAGACGTTTCTTGAAACTTCTGATGCTTTTGCCCTCTAATCGTCTGATGTCCGAGGCCTTTGTGGGCGCTGTCCTGTGCCTTTTTTTGGGTATTTCGCTCGCCTTCCGAATCCATTCAGCCAATCTTTCAAAGGCATCTCTCCGATTTTGTTCCTGGGTTCTAAATCTCCTGGCGTTTATGATCAGGACCCCTTTACTGGTTACCCGTCCCCCCGCCAAACGGATCATCCGCGTTTTCAAGGTTTCAGAAAGGGAAGGAGAATGCAGGACATCGAACCGGAGCTGGACGGCTGTTGAAACCT
This sequence comes from uncultured delta proteobacterium, assembly GCA_963747555.1. GTDB lineage: Bacteria > Desulfobacterota > DSM-4660 > Desulfatiglandales > Desulfatiglandaceae > DUZB01. The sequence goes on along the minus strand of CAVVFZ010000022.1, from coordinate 13,491 downwards.
TGTTCACGTTCTGCCCTCCCGGTCCGGAGGCATGAACAAAATGGAGAGAGACTTCCTTGTCGTCGAGGACTATTTCGGGGGTAATCTGGATCATGGAATTTTCTCACACAGAATTTCGTTTGTCCGGCATTTTTACTGGCATCCGTATGTTTGATTGTGGTATGCAGTATTCGATTCGTTCGAAAACCGATAGAACTTTTTGCCGGCATGCCGGCTTTTGCAGACTATCCGACATGGCTATGGGCCCCCCTTACTCCAGGCAGCTTGAAATACAAAGTGATCTGTCTCAAGTTAAACAGGCGAGGGAGTTTGTTCGCAATTTCTGCCTCTGCAATCCCCATTGGCGCGTGAGGGAAGAGGAGATCCAAAGTATCGAGCTTGCAGTTCATGAAGCCACGGTAAACATTATCAAACATGCTTATCAGAATCAATATGGGAAGCGCATTGTTATTGAGGGCCTTTGCCTCGCGGACAAAATCATATTCCGTTTGAATCACTGGGGCCTCTCCTTTGAAATGGCTTCTGTTCCTCCCCCCGTGTTGAACGGGAGAGAGGAAAACGGGTACGGCCTTTATATTATGGAATGTTGCACGGACAGCATACAGTATAACTTTGATGAGAAGGGAACAAATATTATCTGCATTACCAAGAACAGAACGACGGATTGATGGTTTTCTCCATGCCAAGAGCGTTTCATGAGACCTGGAAAAGAGGATGATCTATGGATTTGGAAATTCAAAAATTTCCTTTGGTTTCCGTTGTGACGTTTCTTGGAGAAACCATAGAGGCCGCAAGCGCGGAGAAGCTGAAAAAAGCCCTTCTGCCCATTGTGGAAACAAACGCCAACCTGATTTTTGACATGAGCCACATTCGATTTATCGACAGCACGGGTTGTGGCGTTTTGCTTTTTACAGACAGAAAACTCAAAGAAAAAGGAGGCCGGCTGAACATCTGTTGCTCCTCTCCGCAAGTCACCGCCCTTTTTGAAATGCTGGGGTTCAGAAATTTTCTGGGCCTTTTTGACTCAAAAGAAGAAGCACGTAAGTCGATTGAAGAATAGTGGAGGAAGAAATGAAAAGCTTTGCCGCCTTTTTAAAAAGAAGGCTTATTTTTCTGCTCATGTTCACGGTTGTGGGACTTTGTTCGTGCGATAAGAGCAAATGGAGTGCAAAAGACTACAACAGACAGCCACCGCACTGGGAGTCGGATTTCGGTCATCCGGATCGCTGGTAGGATGGGCCGTCCCGAATAGCCATTAACCATTAGCTGTTGGGGAACCGGTTGCGGTAAGCTCTCTGATCTTTTTCCAGAGACTTTCCCTGCCCTGCCTTGTTTTTGCGGAAAACAAGATAGGGATCTCCCGAGAGAAATCGGAGAGCTTTTTGCCGATCTGGGCCGCACTTGTGCTGGCCTTCTGGCGGGAAAGCTTGTCTGCTTTGGTCAGTACGGGTATGGGAACGATCGCATAATAGTGCAGCCATCGAAGCAAATCCAGGTCGCCCGTCGAGAGTTCTCTCCGTATATCCAGAATCAACACTACGGCCTTTAGCGTCGAAGATCCCCGTGTTTTCAGATAGGTTTCCACCATACCCTGCCACGATTCCTTGACTTTCACGGGGACGCGTGCAAAACCGTATCCGGGGAGATCAACAAAATAGAGCGACTGGTCAAGGCAGAAGTAATTGATGGACTGTGTCCTTCCGGGTGTGGAACTTGTGCGGGCCAGGTTTTTCCTGTTGAGCAGAACGTTTATCAGGGAAGATTTTCCCACGTTGGATCTGCCCGCGAATGCAATTTCGGGCTTATCCGGCGGAGGATACTGGTCTTCCTTGAAAGCGCTGGTTATAAATGTTGCATCCATGTGCCGTTAATCTATCAACCGCCGTGTTCCTTGTCAAGGTTTACCTCCTTGTCGTCCATAAAGCCGGAAATGGTCCGGCTCAACCATTCACCTGTTTGGCAGTATCCGGATAAAACGAAATGACGATTTTTTACTGGTGTTGCGGTGTTGCCGCCGCCTATCTTCTGGCATCCGTGTATCTCACCTATTTACTGCACAGAATCCCTCGAAGGCCTGTCCGGGAGTTTCCGAAGTGGGGACGCGTGACGGATACGCGAATTGCCACTGCCGACCATGGGGAAATCGAAGTCTGGCGTATTGAACCCGGCGGAAAATCCAGGGGCATCGTGGTGCTGGCCCACGGGTGGGGAAGAAACCGTGACCGTATGGTTCCGCGGGCCCGGCTTTTTGGAAACCTGGGTTTTACCACGGTCATTCACAGCGCACGGGACCACGGGAACTCCTCCCCGAAGGCCTTCATGAATGCATTCCGCTTTGCCGAAGATATTGAAGCCGTGCTTCAATGGATCAACGAGCCGGTTGTTCTTTATGGCCATTCCATTGGGGCCGCGGGGGCCATTCTTGCCGCCCACAGGAATCGTGATCGGATCAAGCTCCTTTTCCTGGAGGGTTGCTATGCCCGGTCAAAAGGCGCCCTGCGCAACCTCTATTGCGCCTACAATCGCGTTTTCGGTTTATTTTTCGCTTATACGGTGGTATTTTTAATGGATGTTCTCTATCGATTTAAGATGGACAGTATAAGCCCCGTTCGTCTCGCGCCCGAAATTGAAGCGGATGTTCTGATTATTCACGGGGAAAAGGACCAGAACTTTCCCGTTGAAAATGCCTACAGGCTCAGAGACGCCTTTCCTTCCGCAAAAGCGGAAATCTTCATTGCAAAAGGGGCCGATCACAGCAGTTCCAGTCTGGCGCCGGGATACCGTGAAGCCATTGAATCTTTTGTTGAGAGCAGATTTTCGTGACCATTTCGAAATGGGAAAAAGGAGGAAGTCATGGGCGTTACCGTCAGGTTTTCAAAATCACCGGAATACCGGGAACGCTATCCCGAGGTGGGTTTCGGGCTTGCATTGATAACGGGGTGTGCAAACCCGGAAAACCCGCCGGGATTTGATCAGCACAAAAGGAAACTTCTTCGCAAGATGCGAAAAAGGGAAACCCTTGGCCGGATTACCGAACGGATCGGAAGGTATGAGACCTTTTTTCGGGAATTCGGATTTGAATGCCCCCTCCCCGGCCACCTCAAACGGACGGTGAACAGCGGGTTTCCCCGATACAACCTCATGGTGGATGCCCATTTTATGGCGGAAATGTGCGCGGGCATTCTGGTCGCGGTTACTGATTTTGATCGGTTTGAAGGCGGGCTGACGCTCGATCTGGCAAAGGAAAACGAGATCTGCCGCGGAATGGGCGGCAGAGAAATGCGGACGAAAGCTGGGGAAATCGTGTTACGCGACGATAAGGAGATTGTCTGCGTGCTCTGCCAGGGGGCTGATGAAAAAACAAGGGTGGACGAAACAACAAAGAATGTCCTTTTTTATGCATATGGAATTCCCGAAATCGACGATCTCTATCTGAAGGAAGGGTTGACCATTGCCGCCGAGGCGATGGCTGAATTTGGACAGGGAAGCATTCAGCAGCTCGAAATTTTTGGGATTGACAAAACATCGGCCCCATCCTAATATGCGTTTGCAAGGCAAGAAGCCTGAGAGGGGGCAAGAAGCCTCCGCCGTTTAGGATAACATTTCAAAAACCAAAAAATAGGAAGCCACGAAGGTGAACCGTTTTGAATGGAAAACCTTTGTGGCTTTTTTTATATGGGCTCGTTCCGGTCCGGTTCGCTGTGAAAACAAGAGGAAAATTTCGGCGCGTGGACTTTTATTGTTTATCCGCCGGTTTTGTTTTATATAGGGTGGCATTATGCATATCTCCGAAGGAATTCTATCCGGCCCTGTCCTGTTTTCAGGGGTTGTGCTGGCTGCCGGCGGCACGGCCGTTGGGCTGAAAAAACTGGATTACGACCGTATCCCACGCGCGGCGATCCTTTCGGCCGCCTTCTTCGTGGCCTCCCTGATTCACGTGCCCGTAGGTCCATCCAGCGTTCATCTGATCTTGAACGGTATTGTGGGTCTCATTCTCGGGTGGGGGGCTTTCCCGGTTATTCTTGTGGCCCTGGTTCTCCAGGCGGTATTCTTCCAATTCGGAGGGATTACCACCCTTGGCGTCAATACCATGATCATGGCGTTGCCTGCCGTGCTCTGCTACTACCTTTTTGGCGGATTGGTCCGCAAACGGTCTGGAATCGCTCTGCCGGCCGCCTTTGCGTGCGGCGCCCTTTCGGTTTTTCTCGGAGGAATCCTGGTTGGCGTGGCGCTGATTTTCACGGAAGAAAATTTTTTAAAGGTGTCCTATCTTGTTGTAGCCGCACATGTTCCGGTAATGATTATTGAAGGCCTCATTACAGCCTTTTGCGTGGCGTTTCTCAGAAAGGTGCAGCCGGGCATGCTGCGGAAATAAGTGAACAATCGATCGGAACGGAAAGAAAATATGAACAAATTTTATTTCATTAACCGTCTACAATGGAATCGCGCCCTATCTGGGGTCGTGATTTTGACTATTTTTTGCCTTCTGTGGCCCGTCGCCGCATCGGCCCATCGAGTGAACATCTTCGCATGGGTGGAAGGCGATACGGTTCACACGGAAAGCAAATTCAGCGGAGGGAAACGGGTGAAAGGCGGCGAAATCGTCGTCTATGACCTGGATGGAAAGCAGCTTCTTTCAGGAAAAACCAATGCCGACGGGGAATTTTCTTTCAAAATCCCGAAAAAGACCGGCATGAAAATCGTGATTCAGGCGGGCATGGGCCATCGCGGTGAATGGACCATCCCCACGAGCGAGCTTGTGCCCCCCGAGCCGGAATCAACCGGTTCACCAAAAACGTCACAGGAAGCGTCCGAACCCCGGATTGAAGAATCGCCCGCCGATCTGGATGAAATCCGAGGTGTCGTGGAACAATCCCTGGACAGGAAGCTCAATCCCATTCTGAAAATGCTCGCGGAAAGCCGGGATAAGGGTCCCACGATCTCCGATATCCTGGGCGGCATAGGCTATATCCTCGGTTTAATGGGACTTGCGGCCTTCTTACACTATCGCCGGAAAACCGCTGAACTCCACTCCGGGGAAAAAGGGTAGTCGCCCATGTTGCAGGAAACATTTGCCGCGGGAAACTCCCCTATCCACCGTCTCGATCCACGGTCAAGGATTGTCGCGGCAACCGCCTTTGCCTTCCTAGTCGCCCTTTCGAACCGGTTTCCCGCTCTTCTAACTGCCTGCGCCTTTTCTTTTCTACTGGTGGGGATATCCCGGCTGTCCGTCAAGGAAGTGCTCAAACGGATCGCCCTGGTGAACGGCTTCGTCCTCTTTTTCTGGATCGTGGTGCCTGTCACCTATCCCGGAGAACCTCTTTTTTCTTTAGGCCCCCTCGCCTTCTCGCGGGAAGGAATCCTCGTGGCAGCCCGCATTACCCTGAAATCCAATGCCATCCTCCTCACGTTCATTGCCCTCATCGCCACCAGTTCCGTGGCAACCCTGGGCGCGGCTCTGGGTCGGATGGGCGTGCCGGATAAGATCGTCTATCTCCTGCTGCTCAACTACCGGTATATCTTTGTCATGGAGGAGGAATACCATCGACTGATCAGATCAGCCACGGTGCGCGGGTTTCAACCATCCACAACCGTTCATACCTACAAGACCATGGCCTATCTCGTAGGCATGCTTTTCGTGCGGGCATCGGAACGGGCTGAACGGGTTCACATGGCCATGATCTGCCGTGGGTTTTCCGGAAAATTTCATTCCCTGCAGGAGTCTTCCTTCTCCAGGCTTGACTGGATCTGGCTGTTCTCCATGACAGTCCTATTGCTGGCCCTCGGAGGCCTTGAATGGATCAACTAAGAAACATCATAGAGCTTGAAGATATCTGTTTTTCCTATGAGACCGGCAAACCGGTACTGGATCACCTGACATTTGCGCTTCCCGAAGGGGAAAAGCTGGGTCTGATCGGCTACAACGGGAGCGGCAAAACCACCTTGATGCATATCATCATGGGTCTTGTCAAGCCCTCGTCCGGCGTCATCCGGCTTGAGGGAAAACCGGTGGTAACGAAGAAAGACTTTATGGAGGTTCGACGCCGGATCGGATTTCTTTTCCAGAACGCGGACGATCAGCTCTTCTCCCCCACCGTTCTCGAAGACGTAGCCTTCGGGCCCCTCAACCTTGGGGCAAGTCCAAAGGAAGCCCGGGAGATGGCCATGGAAACCCTGGCGCAATTAAATCTGCAAGGATTTGAAGATCGAATCACCCACAAACTCTCCGGAGGGGAAAAAAAACTGGTTTCTCTCGCAACCGTACTGGTGATGCAACCGGATGCGCTCCTCCTGGACGAACCTACCACCGGCCTGGACGAAGACGCCCGATCCAGGATCGAGGCACTCCTGAACCATCTGGACATCAGCACCGTCATCGTCTCCCACGAGTATGATTTCCTGGCCAGAACCACCAGAAAAATCTACAGCATGAAAGCCGGCCGGATTGTTTTTGACGGAGACGCAAGCACACTCCATGCCCACCTGCACAGACACCCTGCCGCGGGATACCCGCACGTCCACGAAAGGTCTGATTTGGAAACGGGTTCGGAATAAGAACCTGCGCCTCCCCTTGTTGCTGCGCCCGGATTCAGCCTCTTGACATACACACAATAATGCTGTAACTGAGTGTACAAAGGAGGCTTAACGATGCGCACAAATGTCGTCATTGAAGACAAATTGCTTGAAGAAGGCATGGCGTACACCGGGTTGAAAACCAAACGGGAACTGGTGAATTATGCCTTAAGAGAACTTGTGGATCGAAAAAAAAGAAAGGCTATTTTAGGTCTTGAGGGAAAGCTTCACTGGGAAGGAAATCTGGAAGAAATGAGGGAGAACCGTTTTGAAGATATTGGTTGATACATCTGTTTGGATCGATTTTTTCAACGGCGTTTCAAGCACCCCTCGGGTCTTCCTCAGGAAGCTCTTGGAGGCAGAGGAGGAGGTTTGTATTTCCAACTATATTCTGGCGGAAACTCTGCAAGGTTTCAAGCGTGACGGGGAATTTGAAACAGCGAGAATGCATCTGCTTCATTTGCCGATTCTGAATTTAACTACCGCGGAATTATATATCAGTGCCGCCCAACTTTATCGTCTATGTCGAAAACGGGGCATTACCATAAGAAAAACAGCCGATTGCCTGATCGCGCAAACGGCCATAGAGCACGGCATTCCTTTGCTTCACAATGATAAGGATTTTGACCGCATTGCATCCGTGAGCAGTCTGCAGGTTTTCCCAACTTGAGCGATCCTTTCTGCAATCCGCTATAACGGGATTTTAATTAGATACAATGGAACTCAGTCGCTTTTCGCGCATTAAACGGGAAAAGGCCATCGAATTCAGAAAAAGAGGGCAGTTCCGCGAGGCCGAGGATGAGCTGAAAGAGGCCCTGGAAGAGCAACCGGAAAGTCCGCCCTTGAGGGCGAGTCTTGCCCAGGTCTACCTGATGCAGGAGAGGCTCATCGAGGCCAGGGCACTGGCGGAATCGATTCTTGCGGAAGATCCCCAGTATCCGGAAGCGCTCTATGTTCTGGGAGAGTTTTTCTCTCGGCAGGAAAAATTGGAGGAAGCGCTTCAGTATTACCGGCAGGCCGCCCTAAAGGACGAAAGGCCCTATATTACGCTCCGGATAGCCCGCACCCTTCGCAAACTGGAGCGATATGAAGAAGCCCTGGCAACCCTTGATTCCGTATTGCTGCAACGAAGAGACAACCGATATTTTCTGAAAGAAAAGGCGCTTGTGTTGAACCGGATGAAACGCGTCAAAGAGGCCCTGGCCATTTATGAGGAATTGCAAAGGCTTGACCCCGGAGACAGTTTCGTACACAAGGAGATCGTGCGACTGAGGGGCGAGGACCGTCTCGAAGAGGACACCCTCCAGGAGTTGGAAAAGGTGGTTCGTCTCCCCTCCCAGAAGGATGATGCCCAGATGCATGGCCTCCTTGGACAGAAACTGAAAGATGCGGGGAGACTGAAGGAAGCGGCCGCGGAATTTCACAGAGCGGGGGAACTTGATCCTGAAAACACCTATTTTGCAAGGCAGGAAGGATATTGCCATTACGGTCTTGGCGAATATTCTAAAGCTGCCGAGTTTCTGAGCCGGGCCTTCCAAAAAGACCCTTATGATTTCTATATAAAAGGGGCATTGAAAAAAATCTACACATCCACCGGACGTACGAAGGATTTCATAGATCTCCTGGAGGGAATTCTAAAGGAACACCCGGAGAACGTAAAGCTCATGGGGACCCTGCAGGGGATGAAAAAACGGCTGGAAAAAGAACAAGACAAAACTTAGGGGTGTGCCATGGGATTGAAGGAGGAAAAAGCGGAGCGAATCGGCGATCTGGTGGAGATTCCGGAAATCAAGACCGTCATTCAACTGGAAGACCTGAACGATCCACGACTGTCCCGCATGATCCTGGAGACCTTTGTTCTCACCCGGGAAGTCCGGGACAACCTGACGGCCATTCTGGAAAGTCTGACCGGGGGCGAGGGTCGCGGCATTTTTCTGAAGGGCCATTTCGGGTCGGGAAAATCCCATTTTCTGGGCATGCTCAGTCTCCTGTTGCGTTTCCCGGAGTCCTGGGAGGCGCTGACCTCCCAGTCCATGGAACTCGTTGATTTTGAGAGAAAATTTAAAAATCTACGCTTTTTAACCGTGGAAGTCTCCCTGGTTCAGTACAGGGCCTCGGAGTTCCTGGAGGACATCATCCTGCGGGGCATTTTGAACGCCTTTAAGGAAAACGGCCTCATCCTGCCGGATCAGGAAGAGGGGCGGCATGCCTTTTTCTCGGAGATCCAGGGAATTCTTAAAGAGCAGGGCTACAACGGGATGGTCTTCCTCATAGATGAACTTTCCGAATTCCTGCGATCGAAAGCGGATGCAAGGGCCTACAACGAGGATATCCGTTTTCTGCAGTATCTGGGAGAGGAAGCCGGAGCCTTTCCGTTCTGGGTGATCGCCTCACTTCAGGAATGGATTGAGGAAACCGGAGAGATTCATCAGGATACTTTCAATAAGATCAAGGACCGTTACCGCGTCCGTCTTTCTCTTGGCCAGGCCCATATCGAAGAACTGGTTTCGGAGCGTCTGATCCGGCACAGGGAGGGCGCCGACACAAAGATTGAAGCCCTGTTCGACGAACTCAAGGCCTATTTTCCCTCCTTCCCGGTTACCCGGGAACGCTTTGTGCGTCTCTACCCTGTCCATCCGACAACCTCCGGGCTGCTGGATCGCCTGAAGGCCCTTTTTTCGGAACACCGGGGCGTGGTGGACTTCATTCATTTCCGGCTCAAGGGAGACCCGGAGAGACAAATTCCTTCCAGGCTTGATCGTCCCGTACGGGAGCTTCTTACGCCGGAGATCATCTTTGATCATTTTGTAGATAGAATCAGGGAGCGGGCCGAGACCCAGATTTATGTGGAAAGGGTTTTTGAGGGGTACAGGGAGGAAATCCCCCACATTTTCAAGGACACCGACCAGCAAAAAACAGCACTTAGCGCCATCAAACTGCTGATCCTTTTTACCCTGAGCCCCACGCGGTTCAGACATACGCCACGGCGAATGGCGGAGATGATCCTGTTCCCCATTACCTCGCTGGACACGGAAATCAACTACCAGTTTTTGCAAGACATCCTGGACAAACTGGCTAAAGAGGGGTCCTATGTAAGGGTAGAGCCCCACGCGGATCCCCTGGAAAGCCATTACTTCCTTGATTTGAAAGCGGACATTTCCGGGATTCTGAGACGCAGGATCAGGCACATGGCCTCCCAGTTTTTCCCTGAGGACCGAAGGCTCTTCACGCACCTGGCGCCCCTGGTGGAGAGCCCCTATCTCCCGCTGGCCGGTTGGTTTGAAACGGGCATGCAACGTCTGCATATGCAGTGGCAGCATACCCGCAGGGAAGGAACCCTTCAACTGCGCAGGCTGGATGAAATATCCAAATCGGAGATCGGGGATCTTGCCGAACGCTGGGCACGCAACGAGGAGGATTTTTTTGTCTTGGTAGGAACCCCCCATCGCCGCGAGGAACAATTCGCCCATGTGAAGGAGACGTTGCTTCCAACCATTCGGGAGAACCATCCGGGTATTTTCCTTTTCTGGGTGCCGACCGGATTTGATGACGAGTCCAGTGTTCTGAAGGAGGTTCTGGCGGCCCTTTTGATGCGCGAGAAACAGCATCCGGAGGCCTCGGAGAAGGAAAAACAGACCGAGAGCTTTCTCGATTCCTTTATCCAGGGACGGAAGGAAAAGCTCGTGGAAGTTTTCAACAGGCTCTACTTTCACGGCGTGCTGCTCTGGGACGAGAATATCGTGGAGCTTTCCCGCCTGGGATACCTGACCCAGGAAAAGTTTCTCACGGAATTTATCCCCCCCTTGCTTCAGAGGCGTTTCCCAGGCCACGCACGCATTCAACCCTATATGAGTCCCCTGCTCCCGGGCATTTTAAAGGAGATGCTGGGAACCTTTCTGTCTAACGGGCGCATGGAGGTCGATGATCCCTCCAAAAGAGGCCTTCGGGACGTCCTGGAAGGGCTTTTGAAGCCGATGGGACTGGTGAAAAAAAGCGGCAAGAAATATGAACTGCATGTAAATCCCAGACAGAACGAACTGGTTCGTGCATTCCTCAACAAGATGGAGGATCGGGAAACGGTCCCCCTGGAGGAGATGTATTGGATCTTTCGCAAAGGGGAATACGGCCTCCTCATGCCCCACTTTGAAATCCTGGTTCTTGCCATGCTTTTTTCGGGAAACCTGGTTGCCTACAAGGGGATGTTTCGCAAAGGTCCGGATGAGCTGACCAGCACCGGCATCAGGGGGGTCACCTCTCTCGGAAAGGGAGAAGTGCTGGGTGAGGAGCTGCAAAAGGGCATTTCCACCCATCCTCTCATTGCCGGACCTTTTAAAAACATGCCCGTTACATTGGCCCTTCAGGAGGAATTGTGGAATGACGTCAAGGCCCGCAAAGCTCCCACTCTGGAGGAACTGGAGGGTCTGAAATCCAGGATTCGATGGGCCGCGGGGTTTGATGCCTTCAAGAATGCGCCCTGGGAGACCATCCTTAGGGATATGGACGACCTGATCGCTCAATGGGAAGAGGTAAAGGTCAGCCTCTCCTCGCGGGAAGGCCTGGGCCGGTTCATCCGGGCCGGACTGGGGGATCCTCTTCTTGGAAACAAGCAAAAGACCGTGGAGATGCTGCCAAGATTCCTGGACCAGACGGAACGCATCCTCTTCGTCTACCAGTATGTAAAGGATCAGAGAATCCAGGAGCCGTTGACCGAACCCTATGCGGGGACCGATCCGGCGGGCGAACACATGATACGGGAACCGGGCCCGGAACAGGCCGGGGAATGGTCCTCGTTACGCAGAAAACGCCAGGGAATCCTGGACTTTTTTGATGAGAAATCTTCTTTTCCCGCCATCCAAGAGGTACTGACCGATCTCTTCGGCCGGTTTCAGGACCTTCAGAATGCCTATTGCCGAGAATATGTGGAGGCCCACGCAAGGGAACGGGGGAAAGCGCGTTTCCTTTACTACGAGAAACTGCTTGAGAGAAAACGGTATCAGCTCCTCAAGCGCCTGGACCAGCTGGAAATGGTATCGGTGGAGCACAATCGCAGATCCATTGAACGGGATCTCTCCGCCATCCTGGAATACCGTTGTACCCGCTCTCCCATGGAGATTCTGCCGGCCCAGCCCCGTTGTTCCTGCGGATTTCAGTTGGGGGAGACCATCTCCCTGCGACCCATCAATGAACTGGAAAGGGAAATCGATAAAGGCATCACCGAGACCATGGCCGCCTTGAAGGCGCCCGCCATACAGGAGAAGATCATTCCTTACCTGGAGGGGCTGGACCTGGTCGAGAAGGAATCCGAGGCGGAAGCGGTCCGCCGTTTCCTGGCGATCTCTTCAGCGGATGAAGATTTCCTGGACCGACTTGACAAGGCGCTCATTCCCAGGGTCGTTTTTCACATCAATGAGGCGTTCCACGGAAAGGTACTGGTGGTGGAACGGAACGTGGACCGGCTCTACCAAAGCCTTGTCCATCGAAAATATACCCTTTCCCAGACACGGAAGATTATCGGGGCCTGGCTGGAGCAGGAAGATGTCTCGGAAGACACCTTTTTTCATTTTGTGGGAAAGGGAGAGGAGCGCCCGGGCGATGGAACCAGGGAACGGTTTCGGGAATTTCTGGAGGCCTCCTTTGCGGCTCTTGCTTCTCCCTATAGACGTATGGGATACGATCAAATGGTCCGGGCCATGGGCGCCGCCCTCTGGGCACATCAATACGGGATCCCCTTCCAAGAGATCTCCCGACGATTTTTTCATGAAAATGACTTGCGGGATGACACGGACCGGATGTCCCGTCTCCTGCTGGAATCGGGACAGGCGTTGAAAGAACGGGAACCGGAGCTTTTTACATCGGTGATATGTCTCGTTGAAGAGGACGTTGACTTTATGCAGACGCTCTGGTCTTCCCTTCCCGATACGTCCCCCGCGGAAATTTTCAAAAAAGAGTCCGTCTTTTTCCCCGTCTTAAAAGAAGCCTTTGAGCGTATTCTGGGTGGAAGACCGGCAAAAAAGGATCTTCACGATCTGCTGCTGGAAGACGACGCAACGGGCAAGGGCCATGCCCGTTTTGAAGAAGGGAGAAGGGAGATGGTTCAGGCTCTCGAGACATACCTCCGGTTTCTTGAAAAAGGAATCGGCCTGGACCCACCGGAAGACCTCCCTGCGGAGAAGTTTTCCCGGTGGGAGTCGCTCTTCACAAAAAAGCTTTCCCCGCTGCCGGGTCTCATGGAGGACCTGCGGGAAAGGCTTCAAAAAACCGGCATCCCTTTTCCCCTTTTTCTGAAACAGCAGGAAATGGATACGGGAATAAAGATCGACAAAATCGTGTCGGATTTCAGAATCTTTTACGGCAAGGCCCGCCCCTTGTGGGAAAAAGAAGAAGGGCACGGACCGTTGATGATCGAAGATATTCCCCGGATCCTCTCAAAAAAACGCCAGACGCCCGATTTCGATCAATTGCGATATTTGCTCATGGACGGCATGCGCTGGGATCTGTGGGAGATCATTAAAGGGAACTTTTTCGGGAAAAAGCCCCATCTCTTTCGCGTGGTGCGGGAAGGAGCGTTATGGGCCCATTCTCCCACGACTACCGCACCCCAACTCTCCCGATTTGAAAAGGCATGGGCGGACACGAATGGTGAGGGCCTGAAGGAGTCCGAGCTATGGAAGCTGACAGGCATCGATGAAAAGATCCACAGTGAGAAGGGCCCCCTCTCCCACCTGTTCGCCAATGTGGTCAGCTACCTGGAGATCGAATGGCTCCACCGGCTCAAACGGCTTCCTTCAAGGACTCTCTTGATCCTTTTTGCCGACCACGGGTTTGTGGAAAACCCGGCCTTCGATCCTTCGGCCAAATACGAGAGCCCCCGCTACCTGCACGGAAAGGACTCCCCCTTCGAGGTGATCGTGCCATGGG